>CALMFT010000046.1 GCA_937862565.1 uncultured bacterium | reverse complement strand
TTATTATTTTAATCTTATTATTTTAATCTTATTATTTTAATCTTATTATTTTAATTTTTGTCAGTTTATTAAGAAAATTTAAATTTAGCTGAGCATATGGCACAGTAGATCACAATTTACATAATCCGATTATTTGTCAAAATAATACTCCCTATACCATTCTATATATTTTCTTAATCCTGTTTCAATATCCACCCCAGGCGATCGTTTTAAATTTTTCAGGCTGTGGTCAATATTTGTTTTGTTTCCAGGAGCATCACCTATCTGCAAAGGAAGATAATTTTTAATAGCTTTCTTATTGAGATAATTTTCAAGAATTTCTATCATGCTTTCTAAGGGAACTAAGTTATCGTTACCAAGATTAAATATCTCAAATACACACTCATAGTTAATACTTTTAATAATCCCTTCAACAATATCATCTATGTAAGTAAAACTTCTTTGCATGTTTCCAAAATTATATACATCAATAGGTTTTCCGCTAGAGATATTTTTAGTAAACTTTGCAATGGCCATATCAGGTCTTCAAAAAGGGCCATAAACAGTAAAAAATCTTAAGCCAATGGTAGAAATTCCATATGCGTGAGAATAAACATGTGCCATTAGTTCATTAGACATTTTAGTAGCTGCATACAACGAAATTGGTTCATTCGTATTATCTTCATGAGGAACAGAAGTAGGTTCTTCCTTGCCATATACACTTGAACTAGATGCATAAATAATTTTTTTTATATTGTGCTTGCGAACGAGCTCGAGGATATTAAAGAAACCTACAATGTTGGTTTGGACATAAGCTTCAGGATGAATTAAAGAGTATCTTACTCATGCTTGAGCGGCTAGGTTAATAACGATATCTATGTTCTTAGTATCAAAGATTTTCTCTAAACTCAAATTATCCTCCAGAGAGATTTTATAAAATTTAAAATCTGAATATTTTTCTAATATTTTTCTTCTATCTTCTTTGAGATTGACGTCATAATAGTCATTTTCATTATCAACACCAACAATCGTGTATCCTTTTTCCAGAAGACTTTTACTAAGATGAAAGCCTATAAATCCGCTCGAGCCGGTTACTAGGATGATTTTATTTTTTGAGGACATAACTATTATATATTTGAATAAAATTATCTGTAAAATTATCTGGATCAACTAGATATCCATATTCACCTTTTAGAGGATAATCCAATATACGATCTTTTTGATAATCTCCTATTACTACTTCTTGTGCTCCTACTTTAAAGTTTGTAGTAATAATCGGTATTTGCATACCTTTTGCTTCAAGTAAAACATTAGGAATACTTTCCGTGTAGGAAGAGTATAAAAATATATCAGCTAAATTTAAATATTTGAACACATTTTTTTGTTCTCCTACAAAAATAACATGCTCGTTAATCTCATATTTCTCACAAAGTTTTTGTAAATATGGTATTTCAGATCCACCTCACACAATAATATATTTTCGATTTTTATCTAGACTTTGGTATACTTTGCCCAATGCTTCTATAATTTTAATATGTCATTTTTCTTTCTCTACTTTGCTCACAGTAATAAAAACTTTCATACCCGGAGAAATGTCTAAGTCTTCTTCTACAGTTTCATATCTAAGTTTTTCAATACGCATTTTGTCAATTTTATTATATAACACTTCTATCTTGTTTTTATCGATATAGAAATAATCAGATAAATCATTTTTATTTTCTTGAGAGCTTACGATTATTTTTTTTGCAAAGCGATAGAACAAAAATATTCCTATGATTTGTAGTCTCCCCAATATCCTTTCTGAATAAAGGTTGTGTGGAAATTTTAATAATGTGACATGCACTCTATATGAGATTGTAGCATTTTTTACTGTAAGTAAATTAAGAAAATTTGAAGCTTGTAAAAAACTCATACCTTCTTTCAGATTATACTTTCTTAATATTTGTTTAAATTTTCAATAATAATAAGGAAAACCAAACATAAGCATATATCCTTTCGTGAAGCCTGTTAGAGGCATATAGCGTACACCTTCATCATACTTGTAAAAAAGTTTATTTAATATAGTGATAAGAAATACTTCATATCATGATTTATTCATTTGATTAGCAAGGTTTGTGGCAGCTCTCTCTGCTCCGCCTCCTCACAGCGCATTAATCAAAATATAGTATTTTTTCTTTTCCATACTTATTAATTAATATAATAATTATATTCTGAATATTTTTTTTATATAATGAAATATTTTATCTTGAGTAGATCCCTTGAACAGCATTCCAAATACATAATGTCCATAAAAAGTTGTCCATTCAAAAGGTGAGACTTTTATGCCTAGTTCTTTTATATTGTTTTTCTTTAATTCTAAGCTTATTTTTGCAATTATTTTGTGATTAGTATTTACAGAGCTGGAATGCTTTCTATAGAAGTAAACAACTTCTGGTAAATTGGCTGCTTTGTGACCGGAGTAAAGTGCTCTAAATGTTCGATCTACGTCTTCTCAATAATTATATTTTGCTCTATAAAGTCAAATATGATCATATACTTTTTTTCTTATCATAGAGCAACAATGAGCTATAGTAAGATAGTAAAATATCTTACTTTTAATTATCTCGGGATCAGTAGGTTTAGTGATAATATTTTTAAAATTTCAATCTTCATCAATAACTTGTAAATAACCAGATACAATATCGATATCTGGGTGTGTATCCAGAAAATCAATTTGTTTAGCAAATCTATCTAAAGGATTGTAGTCATCCCCGTCAAGCCTAGCTATAAATTTACCTCTAGCTATTGATATCCCATAATTGAGATTTAGTGATAAATACTTTCTTGTGTCATTTATAATATATACAATTCTTTTATCATGTAGATACTTCTGAACCACCGCATCAGAGTTGTCAGTCGAACAATCATTGATCAAAATAACCTCGAAATCACTAAAAGACTGATTTAATGTACTTGTTAAACATTCATCGAGGTATCTTTCACAATTATAGAAAGAGACAACAACAGAGATAAGAGGAGTTTTCATAGTCTAAGATTTAGTTTTAAAAAATAATAAAGTAGTGTTTTGAATGGATTTATATCTTATGTTCGCTAACTCTTATTGATAAAAATAAATATCATACAAGCGCAAAATAAAATAGTAGACCAAATTCGATAGACATATTTAGTTGTTTGCTAATGATGTACCGTCAAATCTGTGATAAACTCCGTACTCAAAGTAATAACAACCGTCTTATATCATTTTTAATGAATATAAATATAAACATAATAAACAGACACAAATAATAAGCTCGATCTATGCGAAATAGGAAAAAGACTGAAGCTAGAAGCAAAGAAGGCAATGCGTTTCTTAATCATTTTCGGTCTATCTGCAATCCATTGTCGGTATCTATAAAGTAGATCACAAATACCAGTGTAAAATAAATTCATAATATTCCTATTGGGATATTAAAAAGCCTAATCACCGATGCTTGTGAATCAGGAAAGATCAGAGTCAAAACTAAAATTAAAACAACAATGAATAAGGCTGAAAATACAGCTTTAGTGTCAAACCATTTTTTTGTTTTTCAGATAAGTGGGTGGAAGGATGTGGTTTTCATGTAAGTAAATCATTGAGACTATAATTATTAATCATTCTTTTTCCAATTTCTTATTCAGCTTATCGTTATATACCCCAAAAGCAACAGACAAAAAGCTACTGTAATAAGTGTTCCTAAATAAAACCAGCTTTGCGGGCGGAAATAAAGCATCAAAGATACATCATAAGATCAGTTAACATTTACCGTTATCCATCATTGCTGAAGTCACTTTTGTAAGAGTAATTCTCCATTGTCACCTGTAAGGGAAAGTTCTCGACTATTGAATAGTCACTGCGATAAGGCGTGAGAATTTTCTCGCATGGGTTGTTTCAGTAAGTACGCCAGCTCTTCATCTTCAGCAAAAGTATAATTATCATCTACGCATTCAACAATATTGAGCTTAGAACTTACAAAAGAATCAAAACGAAGTCCTGTTTGAGAAAGTAAACTACCGTAAGAAGTACTGAAGTTGGGATAAGGACAATCAATTTTCGAATTAGTGGAATACGGGTAAATATTTCGTTCTTTATCAAAAGCTTGCTGAAAGGTAAAAAGCGTAGAAATAGTCATATTTTGTATTTGGATATGATATTTAGTAGGGTTAATCTTGATAAAATTCAGAATAGTATTTGGGTCTTCACTACTAAGATTGAATAATGAGTAATAGCCTGTATTCTCATACACGGTGAAATTCTCTGCTCAGGTAATTACTACCCTCTTCAAATCTAGTTTTTCGTCCAAGCGTGCTTTATAATTATTTTGAGAATCATAAAAATAAAAAGGGTCATCATCTTCACCCGATCAGCTTATTTTGTTAAGAATAATGTACTTTATTCAGGCGTAATCAATAAAATTATCAAACTCAGTTTTTGTTAGATTATCCCTAGAGAATCAAATTTGTGTATTTCCAGTGAAAATATCATCTAATGAACTTGAAAAAGATATTGATCCATGCAATGGACTATACACCAATCTATCTGCTCTTCTGGGAATATAAAGTGTTTTAAATCTATCTTTTTGCGCGTCAATGAAGTCACTAGCAACATCAAATTCAGGATCTGGAGTCTTGGGTTGGAACAAGGTCTTATTATATCACAAAAATATTGGTGCTGATAAACCTAAAAGATAAAAAATTACTCAAAAAAGTAAAAATGCATACAAATTTTTTCAATGTTTTTTTAGTTCAAACTGATCATAAAATTCGCTGAGAACGCAAGGAATGATAATGGCGTAAGCTAGAGATATAAGCTGATAGAATCTCGAACCCTCTCTAAACATATTAAAGCCAGGAAGATTATTGTATATCCGATCGTACAAACCAGCGAAAGGCTGTCAGGATTGTTTTACCAATATTATCCCAAGCAAAAGTAATAAGTAATAAAAGAAAGTTGACTTCTTAGTTCTTCAAAATAATCAAATCAATGCTATAAAAGGAATAATCAGAAAATATATGGGTAGCACTTGTTTTTCAAAAATTACTGGATTTCCTCCGTTTCGATACGAATGAAATTGTCAGATTCCATTGAGTATATCTCGAAATTGTCATCCAAATGGAGGTCTAGCAAGAAAATCAATTGGTTGAGCAGAATGATTAAAGACGTATGGCAACAATCGGAAAAAATTCCCTAGAATAAATCCTATTCATATTCGTCATAAGCTTAATACAAAACGTTTGAGCGAAATTTCTTTAGCAAGAAAATTGAAAAAAAAATAGAGCGACATCGTGAGAAATGAAATATAAGCAAATCTAAACTCATACACTGTTGATATGAAAAGTAATAAAATAGCGCCCAACAGATAACTCAAGCTAAATCAGCTTTTTTTATATTTTTCCAAAAGGAGTATGATCCAAGGAAACAATCCTAATCCTACAAATTGGTGTAAGTGGCCCATTGATAAAGATAAGATAATAGGACTATTTATCGTATACAACAAGCCTCAAATCATTGACAAAAATTTATTTTTAGTATACCATAAAGTCAAAAAATAACTACCTAGAAAACCTAAGATAAGGTATGGAAATAGAAAAAGTCGTCTAATGATCTCGCCATTTCGTGTGAATCAAAAACTTGCAAATCATCACACTATACCATTGATGAATAATCTAGGTGTCTCCTGGAAAGAACTTCAAATATCCAAATCTCAAACCCAGGTATAAAAATTATACAGCGTTTTGAGGTTCTCGTTTGAAATAAAATGAGTATCTGATGTATACAATGCTCAACTGGTAAACCGCCTCCAGAACACTAGCCCTAAAAATAGAAATCAGATTATTATATAAATATTTTTTTTGATCATGATATTTGATGCAAATTAAAATTATGGTTTTCTTAGTAAAAAATCAAAATAATTACTTATTCTAAAAGGAATTCGCAATGTTTTAACTTTTATACGAGAGTCGATTTTTGTGATTTTATATTTCTTGTGATTTTTTAAAAATCTATAAATAGCCTGATAATAACTTACAAACAAACTTGGTTTGAGGAGCAACAAACACAGCAATGATTCTAAAATATAAATAAGCATTAGCAGTAATAAGATTGTATATTTTTTAAGCCCAGAGTAATTTTTGTATAATAAAATAAGATGAGATTCATTTCTTCGTAAGAATTTTTTTTTATTGAGAGATAAACTTCATTTTCAAGATGTAGATCATGATCATTGGTGATTTAATGTAACAGAATTAATGACACCTATTTTATATCCCATTTTTTTAATTCTTCGAAACCAGTCTACTTCATCACAATACATAAAAAAATCACTACTCAGTCCTCCGCTTATTTCATAAATTTTTCTTTTAAATAACAGACAATATCCATTCAAGAAAAGCTCGAATTCTTTGTTTTTAGTATTCCCAGGATAACCTAAAAAATCAATAGCATGATAATCATGAACGCGGACTTTTGAAGCATAATCACATTCAAGAGGAGAGCTTACATCTAAGTTGCTACTTTGATGTGCTAATAAATAATTCTCAAGAAAATCTTCAGCCATCCAAGTATCATTATTGAGCAATAGTATATATTCTCATTTGCTGTGCTGTATTCATAGGTTATTTCCTCATGAAAAACCAAGATTTTTTGCAGATTTTATAATCTGAATTTGCGGATATTTTGAACTAACAAATTGTACACTATCATCGGTACTTCAATTATCCACCATGATTAATTCAAAATTTTGATATGATTGAGAAAGCAGACTATCAAAGCATTTTTGAAGCCATTTTTTTCAATTACAATTGAGCACAATTATGGAAAGTTCTTTGTCCATGGTATATATTTTAAAAACCAAATTTACTGTTTATCTTACCAACCATATAACCCACTCATCCAAACATAAACTCTAAGGTTTTAAGAAATAGCATTCACAATCCCACAAGAGGGTTTTTAAATAGCTTGGATGGTTGTGAAAAAAATAACGAATATCTTGAGATAATTCATGTTTGTTTTGATTGTTTTATTACATGTATTCATTCTTTTTTCGTCATATATTTTGCAAACTTACCCGCATAATAATATTTTTTCTTAACGCTCTTTCGTAAACTCAAAGTTCATTCATCATGCATAATAAAACTTTTAACTCTACCAATAGTATATTTAAATTCAACTTTCTGACTAAAATCTCGATCTTCTCCGCTTACCAAATTTACATCGTAACCACCTACTTCATCAAATACATCACGATCAAAAAATCTTGCCGCTTCCATCCAATCAACTCCTTCATAAAAAGATCTTTCTAGTTTTTTACATTGAGCTCGGAATCATTTACCAAAAGATTTTTCAGGAATAATTACACCTTTTATATCAACGTTTTTATTTACCTCATTTACGCACTCTTCAATAACTTGCTTGCTCAGTACCATATCACTATCGATAAATAAGATATATTGACCGCTACAATTACTTACTGCAAAATTTCTTTGAGCTGACCTTTCTGGGCCTTGTCTAAACACTTTATCAGTATACTTTTGAGCAATTGAAAAAGTAGTATCATTTGAAAAATTATCTACTATAATAATCTCGCACAAAGGATAACTTTGTTCTTTGATTGATTTTAAACATGCTTCCAGAGTACCATCACTATTTTTAGTAGGTATAATAACTGACACGAGCTGATGAACAATTTTCATTTTCATGTTACTTACTAAATAGTATATTTTCCATCGCGTCAACATTATTATTCCATTTGGGATATTGGTTTATGAAAGCTAATGTCGTTTTTTGTAATGTATTATAATCAGATTCTTTATTCATAATATAAGAAGCTATATCAGTATATTTTCAATCTGCAATCAAAATACCATTTTGTCCATTATGAACAGCTTCGTTTACTCATGGTATGTCATAAGCAATTACTGGTACTGCTCTCGTATTCGCTTCTAACGCAGTAATTCCAAATCCTTCTTTTTTACTTGTTAGCAAAAGATACTGGGTACAATCAAGAATTTCTATTATATCATCTTTCTCTAATTTACCCATAAAGCGAATATTTTTTTCACATCATAACTCTTTAGTAAGTTTTTGCAAATTCTTGTATTCAGTCTCATCCTGAATATTGCCAACAACATTCAAAATATAATTATGTCCATGGTTTTTTAATTCGCTTACCACTCTTATTGCATGATCAATTCTTTTATTGGGAACTATGCGACCAATAATTGTAAGTTCTTTATTTTTGAGATGCGGCTTTTCGATGATATCTCGATTCGTGGTATTTTTTATTACTATGATTTTTTTAAAGCCAAGCTTCTTGAGTTCATTGGCAGTTCCATCTGATACGGTGAAAGTAATCTTATTTTTGTATAGACCTAATATAAAATTGGTGTATAAAAATCAAAAAATATTTCATAAAAATGCTAATCCAATTCGTTGTTTAAAATATTCGCTCCGCTCTTTGTCTCCGACATGATGAATAATAAAATAAATCGGCTTATTCCTAATATATAAAGGACTTAAAAATGGTATTCCTCATGCATGATCAATAATTATATCATATCTTCATTTCAAATTAAATAGATAGTAAAATCCAAATAAAAAGTAAATGGTATGTATAGAAAATAGTCTGATTATTTTCACTCCATCTATGATTTCTTCGGATACTGGCTTATCAAAACGCGGAGAAAACTGTGTCACTTCATATCATTTGCGAACTAGTCCTTTCGCATATTCATGCATTACAAGCTCCGCACCGCCTGCTTTGGGATGGTGGATATCCTTTCGAGATAGTAATAACACTTTGGAAGTCATACTCACTAAAAATTGATAAATTGATTACAATAAGTATAGTATATAAGTATTTTTGATTAAATTTCACTTGTTTATTATTTTTATAGTGTTTGAACTTAATTCAAATCTTTACTTGAAGATTAACACTAAATAAGCTTTATATAGTAATTTCATAAAGTTATCATCATCTTGTTTTTAAAAAATTATATCGCTTCTTAATGCTCTATCAACTTACCTGCCAAAAATGACTGGAACAACTCACCAAGAAAGAATTACAAAAATTGGGGTATAAATGTAACGCTGCTACAACTTCAGTTTATATAGACGCTCCTGAAAGCGCCATGGCTCAGATCAATCTTTGGTCAAGATATGGAAATAAATTATATCTTATAATCTGAGAAGAAGAAACGACAACTTTTGATGCGCTGTTTGATGCTATAACTGCTATTGATCGAACGAAATATCATATTCCTTTAGCTCCGATTACATTTTCGATAGTAAGCTATGAGTCTGTATTAACAAGCATTCCTACGCTTCAATCAATTACGCAAAAAGCTATTTTTAGTCAATTACAAAAAGCCTACTCTAGTTCTGGTAATTTAGAATTTGATGAAAAAACAGACAAACTCGAGGTGAGGATTTTATTACAAAATAATAAGGCTACTATTATGGTAAACACATCTGGAGATTCTCTCCATAAAAGAGGATACAGAAGTGCGTCAGGGACTGCTCCTCTCAATGAATGCATTGCCGCCGCTATCATTCATATGACGGATTGGAAGTACAGAAACCTCTTTCTTGATCCTTGTTGCGGAAGTGGAACAATCGCTATCGAAGCAGCAATGATTGCGAAAAAGATAGCTCCGTGACTGAAGAGAAAATTTATGTTTGAGAATTGGAGTTGGTACGACAGTCGTTATCTTAAAGATGCAAAATTATTTGCGGAGTCCATTATAATAAAAGATAAATCATATGAGATTTATGCGAGTGATATCGATATGGAGGTTCTCAATATAGCAAAAGAAAATGCAAAAATCGCAGGAGTTGCGGATATGATCACTTGGATTCACAAAGACATTATTCACCGAAAAGAAAACTCATTACTCAAATCTGATTATAGTATCATATCCAATCCGCCCTACGGAAGTCGTATGTGAGATGATGAAGAACTAGGAACCTTATATCAAACTCTCATTGAATTGGGAAATAAATCAGCATGTTCATCGATTATTACTGCTTTTACAGGTATTGAAAAATATGTAAATCGTAATTGGGACTGGACCTACATCAATAATGGAGGCTTGGATTGCAGGATTTATACGATAAAATAAGCATAAAATATCACTAAGATAACTTGATAAAATCTATTGAATGTTTACAGTTTCAGCTAATTATTAACCTTTGCTTTTCTCATATGAGTTCCTCACAAAATACACCTGAAAGCATAAATATTTTGGAAGCTCTAGTTTTGGTTTTTAAAAAAGTATTCAATTATATTGTGCAAACAAGTTTTTTCATAGCTATTAAAAATCTTTTTATCAGATTATTTTGAGATATTTCTTTATCTATAGTTTGAACAAAAGTTGATCAATGGTTGAATAAAAAAAGTCTCAAACGAGGCTTCCTGTTTTTGCTTTTATTGATGCGAGCTCCACTTCTCAAAGAAGGTTATCTATTTATGCTTGATCGAGTAATAACGCCTGAAATCGCTCATCCAGTAATTTTTAATACCAACATTTTCAATTTATTTTTATATCTTACACAGTTTATTTTTCCAACATGGATTGGTGAAAAAATCTTACGGATTGGTATTTTTGCATTGGGATGATTATGAATAATTCGTTTATACAATCTATTTGATGATCAAAAAAGTGATATCTTGAGAGTGCTACTTCTTGCGTATTTTTGGATCAATCCTTTTATTTATGCAAGAACACTTGACGGTCATCTCAATGTTGTTACGATCACAATGATATTGCCTTGGTTGTTATATTTTATCTACAATTCAATATATAGTAGTAAAAATTTGTATACAAATATATGAGGAGTAATTTTAGCATTTTGAATCATGGGAGGAGCTTCACCTCATTGATTACTAATTGGTCTATGAGTTACATTGATAGTGTATTCAATATATCTGATTATTTATAAATTCAGATTATCAATAATCAGAAATTTAATTTTAGTGATAATTGGCGCTATTGCAGTAAATAGTCGACGATTGCTGCCAAGTCTAAAATGAGAAACAGGAAGCTCACAAGTCATATGAAATTTTGACAAAAATCATCTCACTGCCTTCCAAACTCATGACATGAGACTATGAATTTATCTCAATCCACTTGCATTAAGATGATATCGAGGAGAAATACAAAATAGGATGTATGAACATCATGACAACAGTACACTTGGCTGGATTGCGCTTTTTATTTTCTGGTCAGCAATATGATTATGAATAAGCGCTTGATGGAGAAAAAACAAGAAGCTCACAATGAGCGCATTGTGACTTACCATAGCAGTATGGATTTTGGCTCAAGGAAACAATTCAGCCGGTATCTTTGCTTGATTTAATGACTTTCTGTTTGAGAATATACCATGATATATAGGTATGAGAGATCCACAAAAATGGCTAAGTGTGCTTGTGGTTTTCTTCGCTATCTTTGCAAGTAAAGGCACATCAAGAGGACTTGAACTCATTCATAAAAAAATAGAGAGCGAAAAAAATAACGTTCAATTGAGTCAGCCATATCATATCAATATCATTATCGCGTGTCTAATAATCGTACCTCTACTATATAGCTCTAGTCAATTATGGTGACGAGCTGGTCAACTTCATGTTGCAAATTATCCAAAATCTTGGTCAAAATTAAAATCTGAATTTAATGTTTCTCCTGCTAGTTGCGAGTTAGAACCTTGTCATTCTCTTGTGGCATTACCATGGCACAGTTATATGGAATTTAATTTTGCTCGTAGAACAATTAGCAATCCCCTATCTTTATTTATTGGGAAGAACATAGTGCGAGCTGCAGATAACGTAGAGTTTGGGAATTTAATATATGATCAGAATGGATCTACTTGAAATAGTGTAGATGAATTTGTGTGAGCATCAAGTGGGTTTTGGTGGGCAAATCAACAATTACAAAAGTCAGCGGATCCGATAGACAAAGTGTATTTGAAGGAAAAAACTAGACAGCGAATCAGTACTCTCAAAAAACATGGCGTTACACATTTTGTTTATCTTTATGAGTCAGATTATCAGAAAATTTCTTGATTACTGGACTATCTCATACTCAATGGCTTTGTGCAATCTCAAGAAATACAAGATGAATATGAACTTTTAATTATAAAATAATAATCTGATGAAACAAATGATCAGCATCATAATTCCTGCATACAATGAAGCTCAAACACTTGATATTTTTCTTAAAAACCTTTTGGAATTTATTGATGAAAGTCCATTGCTACAGACCTATCAATGGGAAATTATTGTAGTCAACGATGGGTCACAGGATAACAGCCGGCAGATTATTGAAGTTCAACATCAAAAAGATGATCGTATACAGGGCATCAATTTTTCAAGAAACTTTGGCAAAGAAATAGCTTTGAGCGCTGGTCTTGAGCACGCAAAATGAGACGCTATGATTACTATAGATTCTGATGGTCAACACCCTATTTCACAAATTCCAAATTTTATAATAGAATGGAATAATGGATTTGGCATAGTCTACAATAAAAGACCAAATCAAAAAGGTGCATCATGGATAAAAAGTATAGCTTCACGTGCTTTTTATACGTTCTTTAATACTATTTCTGAATTTAAATTGGAAGCTCAAACTACAGACTATAGACTTCTTGATCGTACGGTCGTAGATGTATTCAATCAATTTGGAGAAAGAACAAGATTATTTAGAGGCATCATTGATTGGATTGGTTTTGACAAGAAAGTACTTATTTTTGATAGCGAACTTCCATTAGATAAAAATCGTAAACCTTCTTATAACTATAAAAAACTTTTTGATTTGGGTCTAGATGCTCTAACTTCTTTTAGTATCGCTCCACTCAAATTTGTATGAATATGCGGCGTACTAGTAACAGTAATGAGTAGTATTATCATCGTTATATCTCTATTTGATATGCTGTATCTTCATAAGTTAGGCATAACCAATCTTTGATTATTTACTGGGATAAATACTTTCTTAATAGGAATAGTCATGAGCGCCTTAGGTGTCATTGCATACTATATTGCAGGAATTCACAAAGAAAGTAAGGCAAGGCCTTTATATATTATCAAAAAAACTACAGACTCACACTAATCTAATTTCTGATCATTTTCTCATTCCAAATTTTTATGTGTATTTTTTTGGAAGATAAAACGAGACACGATGATAGTTACAAATAAGAAACTAATAATAACCTGACCAGATACGAGTAACTTACCAGCATGCGTAGCTGTAGTAATATCTCCATAACCAATCGTAGCAAAAGTTACAATACTAAAATAAATTGCGTCAATCCAGTTTGGAACTGCTCCATTTGCCATACTCAATGCTGAAGTAGCAAGATAAAGGATAGAAAATCCAAATACTATTTCTGTAAGATTAAGTAACAAGTGTAGGAAGTTTTTATTAAAATTGGAATTATGATTGTACATTGATGGCAAGAACATAATACCCATCAAATACAGTATAATGTCAGTTAAAAAGTATAAGGTTATCGCTAGCCCAAAATTACCAAACCATCACATTTTGAGTATCATAAAGAGTACTGTGCACTTAAAAATAAGGTATAACTCCAGCATCGTATTTCTAAAAGCATATCCTTTGTTTTTTGATCGATTGCGTATCCAAAACATAGGAAATATTATTTTGATTGCAGTCAAAAAAATGGCAAGAATTTTCTCAAAACCATACACTCCATAATCTTCGTAATATAAAGATTTTAGTATGCTAGGTAATTCGGAAAGTGAAAAATCAGAGTTATAAGTTTTCATATTCTGATTATATGGATATGCTCTTCAAAAGTAAAGAAAATGGCTCATTTTGCGAAAAAATAAAGAGCTGGGATTGAATTAGAGAAAAATAAAGCTAAGATAAAGATAATTTAAAAATCTCAATCCTTACTTTATTAGCTTAAGAACTGTATTATGGAAATTATAAAAGTAGAAACTGTTGAAGAATATATTGCAAACTCCCCTATCGAAGCTCAATCTATAATGAAAGAACTTCAGTCTATTATAAAATCTACACTACCATCAGTAGTTGAAGGAATAAGTTATGGCGTTCCATTCTACAAATATAATGGCTCAATCGGATGATTTGCGGTTTATAAAAGTCATGTCAGTTTTGGATTTGGTGGAAGTATACTACCCTTTGATGATCGTGACTTCCTTACAAAAAATGGATACGAACTTGGGAAAGGAACCCTCATCATCAAGTTTGATCAAAAAGTACCTGCGCAACAAGTAAAGAATGTCCTTAAAGCGAAGGCAAAAGCTAATGAAATGAAGAAAGCTACTAAATAAAAAATATTCTGAAGTAAGAATCAACAAGTAAGTATAACCTACTTTACCCTATAGTTCTCACATAATGTCTTCAGAACCTCAATCATATAGGAATTTTTTTGAGATTGAACGTCCTCAGCCCAATCATCTTGCTTTTCCCAATCTTTTTCAAGGAATACAAAATGAAGCTGATATTTTCGTTTCAGCAAGATTAGCAATGATAGTAGCACTTTCTCAGCATGCTCTCCATGAAGATATTTACTTGGGAGCAAGACAACTTATCAATGAAATATATGATTTTGAATATGAAGAATATCATAATCACCCCAAACAGTATGGAAATACAATAAATACTTATAGAAAGAATATTTCCAAAGATATTTATCAAATACTCAAAAATGAAAGCTACCTGCTTTCTCATCAAAAACCAATTGACGATATTATAGACACCAAACATCATATTTTTCCTATGATGAGAAGATCTGGAGGAATACCCGTAAAAAATGGAAAGCTTCAAATGTTTTATTATCCCAAAAAATATAATAGATTTGTGCTTGAAGGACTTGAAGAAGTTCCACTTTCTGTAGGAAATAATAAATCTGGTCTCATCGTTGGTACTCCCAATGAAAAGAACATCATCAATATTTCTCGCCCCAGACACTGCAAAGGTCTCAATGAATTTTTTTACACAGGAACTATGCTCATCCCTCATCAGATTATGCTCATTCTCGGTGATGATACTGTTTTTTCTAAGGTGGAGACTATATATCAGAAAACAGAGTATGTTGAAGATTTATGTGACTTATTGGTAGCTCGTCCGCTTCCAGAATTGTATCAGCAAGAAACCTATGAATTTAAAGAAGCAAAGAATCATCCTGTTCTTGAGTAATGAAGATATTTATTTATTATAATCTGAATTTTCGGGATGTAGTTCAGATGGTTAGAATACACGGCTGGGGGTCGTGTGGTCGTGAGTTCGAGTCTCACTATCCCGAGATTATTTTATTGTTTTAAGAAAGAATAAAGATATAAGAATGGTGGAACGCAGTCTGATTATTTTTAATATTTGAAAATTGATGATTGGAAATAAAAAGATAGTGAGTGTATGAATGCTTTTTGGTATGCTAGTACTGGGATTTTTGGGAGGTCAGAAAACCTTTGCTCAGGAAGTACAAGAACCGAGAATATCTCATGCGGAATATGTAGAAATGATAAACAGTACTATCGCAGATAATTGAGGTATCACGAGTAATAATTCTAACAGAAAAGGTCTCATTGCGGTTTTCTGTAAGGCGGTATATGATGAAAAATTGATTGAGTGATTTATGCCAACAAACGCAGAAGGTAAATATCTTCAGGATAGACCATACTCACCCAAGGATTCTTTATTTATGTTTTTGTTGTGCAATAGCCTACAAGGGAGTACAAATATCATTGATTATGCACAAAATATCAAAGCTGCTAATAAACAAGAAGAGGCAATAAAAATTTTACAGACCAACATTGTTGTGCTCAGTGAACAAATAAAAACCGAGCAATCCAAATCTAAGCCAAGTGCTACTACTATCAATGCTATGACTATCAGTAAGAACAATTTAATTAACAACCTAACAAATATATTATTTTTTGGAGATATGAAAAGTATTCCTTATTTTGAAGCTCCCTATCTCAAGAAAACTACTATCCCAGATATCGTAAATGATAGCAACTGTTCATGGGCAGGTAATCTCAATAACTGTTCACTCTCGACTTATCTTTCCAAGGTTCTTAATCTTATTATCAATGATTACACCAATAGTAAAATAGCCTGAATTTATGGATATACCAAGCCTTTGAGTAGCAATAAGGAAGCAAATACCAAGTCTACTTTTGAAGCTTTGGGTCAGTTTTCAAATTATTATTTTGGATTATGCGGACCCGCTGATTGAGATGTAATATATACCAATAAAGAACAAATTGATGGAGAAGACAGTTATTGTAGCCACCCGAATACTTACAAAGTTCTCAGCAATTTTATGGAAAACGCAAGGAATAAGGTAAAGAATAATGTTCTCATAGACTACAATGTCTTACTCGAAAAAGGACAAAAGACTCTCCTCCAAAGAGGATTAGCGACTGACTGTACGTTTATTCAACAAAGCGATGGTGGCGGATCTGCTGAAGGTTGTGGACTTGCTGATTATCAACATCTAGTACTCAATGAGCTCTTATATTATTCATTGTTTATGGATTTTTATAAACATTATGTGGTAAGTAGCGAACAATTTTGACCATTAACTATCGGTAAAGATAAGAAAATAACTCAAGAAGTTCTCGATAAAGAGCAATGGAAAACTCAAGTAGAAATTGAAGTAAACACACAAGCAATTCAGCAAGATTTCAAAATAATCAGAAAATTAATTTCTACTTTCCCAATCCACATCGGCTTGGTCGCCTATCTTGAAGATCTTGTAAACTTCAGATGAGAAATGACAAAGCTTTACACTCCTATTCGCCAGCTATATTACAAACTCAGAAACGTCCAAACCTATAAATAAAAAAGATCTTATTTATCATTTAGTTTGAACAATGCACCCAGATACTCTCAACTTTCTCAAAGCTCTTTCTGAAAATAATAATAGAAACTTTTTTGCCATTGTAAAACCACTCTACGATCAAGTACGAGAACAATTGATCGCTTTTACAGACGATGTTATTTCGGAAATCAAGAAGTTTGATGAGAGTATAGATGAAGATTTAACAGCAAAGAAATGTCTGTTTCGTATCTATCGTGATGCAAGAAGACTCAAACCCTGAGATCCAGTTTATAAGAAAAATTTTGGTTTCTCAATTAGTCCGAGCGGAAAGAACGACTCACGTGCTGGTTACTATCTTCATATTCAGCCCAAACATTCATTTTTTGGTGGAGGAACTTATCGACCAGAACCTTCAGAATTACTCAATCTCAGACATTATCTTATAAGATATGCAGATGAGTATCATAAGCTAATCCAGAATAAGAACTTCGTAAAAGAGTTTTGAAAGGTAGGTGGAACAAGTATCACGAGACCACCAAAAGGATTTTTTAAAGACACTCCTCACTTGGAGCTGATAAAGAAAAAACAACATCTAATTACTCACGCTTATACAGACAAGGAAATGTCAGATCCAAATTTTATGAACCTCTTTCTCCATCATTGTAAAATTGCGATGCCGTGGTTTCACTTTCTCAACAAAGGTTATAACTATACCGAACGACAACATACTTTGTAATCCAAGTTTAATTGGAGAATAAAGAGACCCGCTCCGCTGAATAGCTGAGTACAACTATGCCGAACGACAACATACTTTATAGTCAGACTTTCCGAACATATGAATACTGCCCTTATCGATAATATATCACACAATCTCAGATTATTTTGTGAATGAACACAAGTCCCCTGCATTTCTCGCAATACCGAGGATTTTCTGATTCCTTTATTGGAAAAATATAAACCTCAACATATTCTGGAGATTGGTACAGCATATGGATATAGCTTGCTAACCATAGGTCGCACCGTTGCAAAATGGTGAGGAAACATCATAGGCTGTGAAAGAGCATATCCTAACTGGGTAGAGATACAAAAGCTATTAGCACTTTCCAAGTACTATGGAATGCACAATCTGGAGTGTTTATACGGACCTTTTCTGAGCTTTACCCCCAATCAATTTCAAACTCAGACCAAAGTCTTTGATTTTGTCTTTATCGATGCTCAAAAATCAGAATATCCCAATTATATAGACTATCTCATAGATAATAAACTTATCGATGATAAGACTATCCTGCTCTTTGATGATGTCATTAAGTATCAAGATAAAATAATCTGACTTACAGAAAGCCTAAAGGCATATGGTTATCAGTATGAGCTTCATCAACTGGATAGTGACGATGGCGTGCTTATCGCTCAAAAAGAATAAACAAAAAACTGTCAGCATCTGCTCACAGTTTTTTGTTGTACTACATAGTAATATTTTAATCCAAATCTTCAATAATCTTTGGTTGTTGATCTACAAATCAAGAAAGATACGCCTGCCATTTAGTAATGTGTTTTTTAAATCTTAAGATTTTATCTCGTAGATTTCTGTTTCTTCTACCCAAGATAAGCATACTGAGAAATTGAATGAATCATACGATACCGATCCAAATAGCCCAAACATAGATTACTGGAATTTGCACAATAAGCCACAAAAATCTGAAAATGAACAAACGAGAAACATTCTCTTGGAATTGAGCATGAAGTTGGATTCCATTGAGTGCAGTTTTAGCACCTGTATTAGGTAAAAGGTTCTCAATTTCTTCCACTACATCTTCGATTTTCTCTCCTACTTTGTCTACCTTGCGCCCAAAATCTTTAGTTTGTTTCTCAAATTTAGGATTATGCATTTGCTCAGTGAGTTGTTCTGCATATTGGTCCATTTTACCTTCGATAGTTTTTGATGAACTTTGTATTTTTTTATCTACATCAGAAGAAAATTTTTCTACCTTTTGTACAAAACTTTCTTTTTCTTTATGAGTTGACTCTGATTTTGTTGTTTTCCCAGTTGTGCTTGTAGTTTTTTTTGGTGGCATAATATTAGTAAAAATAGATAATAAATAATCAGATTATTTTTTATTTAATTTCGATCATATATCCTGTGAGTTCACTTGCGAGCTTGATATTTGAAGCAGATCTTCCGATTGCTTTTGATTTTTCTCCCTCTGGAACTTGTACTACTGCTTTCTTACCCATAATTTGCACAGAAGTAACCTTTGCTGGTTTGAGTGCATCTGCAACCAATTTTTCTTCTCCTCCATCTTCATCATATTCAATAATATCAATTTTTTCTCCATCGAGAAGAGTCAAGATAGTATTAATTCTTTGTCCTTTTTGTCCTACGAATACTCCTACTGGATCAATTCTATCATCGGAAGTACTTACCACCAATTTAGTTCTCTTTCCAGGTATTCTTACAATCTTGTCGATGAATACTTTTTCTTCTTCCAATTCAGGAATAACCTTTCTGAGTAATGCTTCAATAAAGTCACTTGAAGATTGGGTAATATCAAGAGTAATAGCGCTTCCATCCTTAGCAATTTTTTTCAATAATACGAACACTTCCTCTCCTACTGTATAGAGTTTTCCTGGGATTTGACCGATTGGCATCAATACTACCGCAGTGTTATCGATATCTAAGATCACAGTTTCACCTACTGATCTGAGAACTTTTGCTCTGAGAAGTTCACCCTGTCTATGAGAGAAGTTATCATAAAATTTCTCCTTTTCAATTTCTTTGATTCTTTGTTTGATCGTTTGCACTGCAGCCTGTGAAGCGATTCTTGTAAAATCAAGATCATCAGGAGTGATATGAATTCCGAACTTATGACCAACTTGAAGGTTTGGATTCATCTTTTGTGCATCCTTGAGTGAGATTTCTTTTTCAGCTTCTTCTACTTCTTCCACTACTTCCATTTCTTTGTAGATTTGAATATCTCCGTCTGCTCCGATTTTTACGAGCAACTGGATTTTCTTATCTCCTATCACATAATCTTTTTTGTAGGCAGTTTTGATTCCGAGTTTAACAATCTCCATTACTGTCGCAGGATCGAGTTTGTAATCCTTTGTCATTTCCATAATGGCTTCTTTCATCTTTTGTGGATCTAATTTCATTGTGGGGTATATAAATATAATAAATAAGCAGAATTAGTGATACCAATGGGTTATTCATTTAAGAAAAGATCTCCCAGCTCAGAAGAGTGGAAGACCAAGTTTGGTAAAACTTACATCTACAATATATTCAGGTTGATTCAAATTGCAAGCATTTATTTTTGCCATAGGAAACGAGAATAGTTAAATGCGTTTTCAGATTATATTATATTCCTCCTCCAGCTCATTCCATAGGATCGATTGCAGGAACAGTCCCAGAATCATTATCCATATTTGGAGTGTCGCTTGGTAAGTTATCCATATCTACACCACTTGCAGTCATATCAACTTTTTGAGTATCAGATCCGTCTGTGTCTACAGCAGTATCTGTATCATCCATATCTTTTGCATCATCCATATCTTTTGTATCATTCATATCATCTCCTTCGCCAACATTCAGATCTTGTTCAATAGTTCCTGTATTAGCAGGGTTTAAATATTTGTTGAGCATCATTTCATTATTTTCTCCTGTCATAGTTGATAAAACCATACTCAAAGCAAATGCTACCAATCCTACTATCCAATAATTTGTATTACTCACTGGTTGAGATAGTAATGGATCTGAACCGTACTTATTATCTCCTACATTACCTTTATAAAAAGCAATAACAAAACTTCTACAAATAGATCGAATAAGAAGTACCAATCCGATAATACCCGCTAAGGCTAAAGGACCGCTTTTCAAGATATCTATAATAGCCTGAACATTTTGACTTTGAAATGCCTGAAAAAGACCAGCACTTCCAGCCACTACCCCAGCGATAATAAAACATGATACCAATAAAATCATAGGGATGTATGCATATCGTCCAGTTTTCCCAAGATCATGAGATCTTTTAATAATTAATTTGATCTGAAGTAAGGTAGTAATGATCGCAACAACAAAAATAATAATCATACTCGCTTGTCCCAAATTTCCTAATAATTTTAAGAACACAAATGAAATTACCGAAGACAATAAAGATAAGATCATAATAGAAACCCAGTACTCACCTCTTCATATTCTACCTGCTGAAAAAGATCCCGTCCAGATTAGATTCCAACAATGCTTGATAAGCCCTCCAATTGATAATTGATTGTCCATAGTAGTAAGATTATAATAAGTAAAAAATATTCTAGTTTTAATTTTGTTTAGCAAAGTTACTTTGTTGTATACTAAATAGTTTATCAATATCAACTGCTGATGCAATAAGTGAGATAGCTGATATTTTAAAATAATTCTGTAAAGTATTACTCGCTATAGTCGTATATATATCTTTGTTGTTGGTATAATGGGCATGCTTACTTCCAGGCATTATATCAATCGCATCAAACAATGAAGTTATAAAAGTAGAGGTTTGAGGTAGTAATAAATTATTATTCTCCCTCTTATAAATATTATTAAATTCCAAATTGATAATTTCATCTTTAATGCCTTTTCCATTCGCTTTCATAAAGAATAATTCTAAATCTTCATTTTCATAATTGCGCTTATTAATACTGTGATAAATAGGACTATCAGATAGGATTTCGTGAAGTTCTACACGAATTTGAGATCTATAAGGCAAGCCTTCAGCCTTATCCACTAAGGTATAGTAAAATTCATCACATTGTCTATGATTTACAGTAGCATCATGTAACTTGAGGTAAGATTTAAGCATTGTAATATTTAAAATTATCAGATGAAATTCGGTGACTAGGATTCGAACCTAGATAAACGGATTCAGAGTCCGTTGTCCTACCATTAGACGATCTCCGATCGACAGTTAATAAGGTTGATTTCTGAATATACCATTGGATTAGCTGGATATCAACCTCATACTAATCCTTTTAATATGTTTTTCAAACGAAAAAACGATAGTTTAAGCTTATTTAAATAATAAAAAAACTGAAAGAGATATCTGCCCTTTCAGTTTATTAGATTTTCAGATTATAAAATATTCAGAAAATAAGAATATTATTCTACTACTTCTACACTATCTTCGATCATCTCACCATCACTGTTCATGTATACGAACATAGGGATAATCAGAGGAAGTCTATCGAGTGATTTTTGTAATACAATTTCAAGATCTGATTTTATATCTTTGAGACATTGTTTTACATTATCATATTTGCCAATTCTATTTTTATATTCTTTCTCCACATATTTTACAATATCTGTATGAACTTTTCTGATTTCAGTTGTATATACAAACCCTCTTGATTCAATTTGAACATTTCCAACGATTTGTCTTGTTTTCACATCTACTTTGAGAATAAAGGTCAACATACCACTTTCAGACATAATCTTTCTTGCTTTACTTACATACTCCCCTTGTAGACCTCCAATTCCTTTCCCATCCACAATAATTGTATCGAGTTTCAATCTCTTATCTGATTGAATTACGATATCTTTGTACATTTCGATAATAACTCCATTACCTTCTGGCATAAGTATTTTTGCTGAATCATGACCCATTTCTAAAGCCAGTTTACGATGAGCATATCTTTCTTTTGCAGGCATATAGAAAGGCAAGAAGAAATCAGGTTTTACTAATCCTAACATCAACTTATGATCTTCTTCGTGACCATGTCCAGATGTATGAATATCCATATCATTATTTGTAATAAGGTTTATTCCTTCTGTAAGAAGTTTATTGAGCATGAGAGACATTTGTGTTTCATTTCCAGGGATGGCATTTGATGAAATCAATACTGAATCATTTTTTCTAAACTTAAATTGTGGATTTTCTCCTCTAGAAGCTCTCGCTAGAAAACTAAATTCTTCGCCCTGACCTCAAGTACAAAGTATCACCGTTTTATCATCTGTCATACTATCTGTAGTATTGAGATCATACTTTCTTAAGAAATCTTTTGGTGTATTTATATACCCTAGTTCTCTAGCAACATCTGAATAATTAATCATAGATCTTCCTGCTAAAAAGGTGGTTTTATTATATTTTACTGCAGAATGAATAGCCTGTATAACTCTTCCCACGTTTGACGCAAATACAGCAATAATCAGTCTTCCTTTGGCATTTTTTATCAGATTATCAAGACTTTCTCCAATTACTTTTTCTGATTTTGATCGCCCTGGTTTATCAGCACCAAGACTATCACCGATATATAGTTTTACACCTTCTGTACCAATTCTAGCTATCTTAGCGAGATCAGCTGGTTTATCAATTGCTGGTGAATGATCAATCTTGAAATCGGCTGAAGTAAAGATTACTCCTTTTGGAGTATTGATACTTAAGGCAAAAGTTTCAGGAATATTGTGGTTCACTCTTACAAATTCGATTTCAAAGCATCCAATCTTCACCAGATCTGTGTCAGGGTTTACAATTTTATACTTAAGTTTGTTTACTGTTTTTCTCTCTTCGAGTGTCTTCTTCAATAATCCAAGCGTAAGCGGAGTCGTATACACTGTAGGGATAAAATCCAATTGTGGTAAGATATCCTTAAGCGCTCCGATATGATCCAAATGCCCATGAGTAAGCACGATACCTTTAAGTTTTTTGATGTTTTTCTTGATGTAAGTAACATCTGGAATCAGGTAATCTGCTCCCATCGTGATTGTTTGATTGAATTCTAGTCCACAATCTACCATGATCATATCATTACCATATTCGATGAAAATACACTGCCCTACTTGTTCAAGTCCGAGTAATGAACCAATTTTCACTGGTTGTTCGCCTTTAGGATCAAATGCAACTGGTGTGTTTTCTTCTGTTACTCTATTTTCAGTAGTTCTTGTTGGTCTTTTTTGAAAATCTTTGTGAAAATTTCCATTAGTTTTTTTGGCTTGTTTAGGCTGAAAATTGAAATTAACTCCTCCTAAGTTTGATTTTTCTAGGAAAGCTTGCTCTTCATTTTTAGGTAAAGTCGCATCAAATGTTTTGTGTGTAACTTCAGGATTTTGAGCTGTAGAAGTATCGATAGTATTTACAGCTCATACTTCTACATTTTGAGGAGTAGTTGAGTCAGGAATAGTATTTTTCTTTTCTGCTTTTGGTTCTGTCATTTTGAAAAAATATTATAAAAATTAAAATTTACTAAGATATAAAAAATAGTCTGAAAAGATTGAGAGAAGCTTGGAATTACTGCTATGGTCCACGAGTTTACAATTCATGTTTGAAATGGTAGTCACCTTAATATCAAATAGTAATTGTAGTCTTAAAGGAAAATCCATAGAAATAGGATAGCTTACACGCACAGCAAGAACGTTTAGCAAGATTTTCAGAGAGTTCTTTATTATCAAATTACTCTAATAGTAATGATTTAATTCTCAATTGCAAATAGTATGTAGAGTATGCTAGTAAACTGATCTTTACAAAAAAAAAGAGAGCCTGAATCAGACTCTCGTGTTTATGAAACTTATTTTATTTGATATAAGGCACCAAACTTAACGGTTTCAATTTTTTTAATTTTTAATATGGGAGCAATCTCAATAATTTTGAGAGCAAATTTTGCCCCTACGATACCTACAACTAGATACAAAAAGTAAAAATCAACCCACGCATTAGAGATACTGAAACTATCCAATATTCTCATTCCAGTAGTGAAACTATAATTGGTGAACCAATTAATGTTCAAAAGAAAATCCAATAATGGTAGTATAGATAAAACAAATGATCCGAGTACTACCCAAGCTAAAATCTCGAATAATTTAATTTTCAGCTTTTTTAAGGCTAAAGATTGGTTGATATAGTCAAAAGATACTTTTCTGCCTCCAACTATAAGAAAACCGATGATAAATATAGTTGAAAATATCGTAAAACCAATTACGATTACAATCATACTAATAAAGAACAATTCCATGATATTAATTTTTATATTGTTAAGAAAATGTAATCATTTTATAAATATTATATACTCAATGTCAACCTATAAAAAGAAATTAAAAATCTGAGTGCGTAATGGAAGAACTTTTAGTTCATCTTCAATCAACTATACCCTCTTAGCTGTTTATTACACTTTTCTCAGTAGTTCTTTATTATCAGTAACTAGTTTCATCCTAGTATTTAATGATGTATTAATATGAAATTTTTTTATAGATTGCATTTATCTTTTAAGAATTTATATAATTGCTCCAATGATGGATGTTGCAAATCTTGTTCTAAGTATTTTTTTACTCTTGGAATAAAAGATAGATATTTTTCTTTACTATCACGAAGTTTTAATCTGGAAAAAATACCCAATATTTTTAAATTTCTTTGAGCTCCAAGTATATGATAGTCATTTATGAAATCATCTTTATTAACATTTACATTATTTAGAAAATAATTTATCATACTTTGCTGAGTTTCTTCAGATACATCACGCCTAGCATCTTGCAATAATGAAACTAGGTCATAAGCGCTATTTCACATTAAAGCATCTTGAAAATCCAGTAATCATACCTGCATTATTCCGATACGATCATCTAAATTTAACAAATTATCAACATGATAATCTCTCAACACAATAACGTCATTCGGCAATTTTAATTTGGAGATAATAGAGCAGATTATATCATTGTACTCATTTTTTATATTTTCTAATGCATTAGTATCAAGTTTCAAAAATAATGGAAGATACCACTCTGGCATTAGCATAGCCTCTTTTATAAGAATTTGTTCATCATAAAAATCTAAATCATATTGTTCGACATCCTTATTAATTTGTATCAATACATTAACAGCACTGGTATATAATTCTATTTCTAAATCTCAGTTTTCAATAAGTAGATCGTTAAATTTTGAGTTACCAAGATCTTCCAATAGTAAAAATCAATTTTCTACATCACTTAAAATAATTTTTGGAGCGCTCAGTCCTAAATTTAATAATATATTGTCTATTTTTATGAAAGGTTGAACATCTTCATGCGGCTGAGGTGCATCCATTAGGATGTAGACTCAACTTGATGTTATAATACGCTCGTATTTCCTAAAAGAAGCATCACTAGGAATTTTTATACGATCTATAATATTTAATCATGTTCTTAACAAAAATGCATTAATTTTTATCTCTCTATTATCGATTCAAGCATTACAAATGTCCATTTAAAAGGAAAATGAATTAAAATACGCAATAAAAAAGATTATATTTTTATTTATATATTTTTCTAGTACATAATGAGTATCCTCATTATACACTCAAGTCGTTACAATTGCTAATTCTAGATAAGGTGCCTAAAAATTAAAAAAAAGAAATTTAAAAAAACCCGAATGCATGAAGCAATCAGGTTTTTTAAGAATTATACAAATAAGGTTTAATTATAAAGAGGATTTTTTCCTAAATCTCATTCTATTATGTCAATAAATCATATACATCTATCAACCTCTTTATTTTTACTACAATATGGAAAAGTAAAAATAGAATCTCAGCACTCTATCTCCTTATTATATATTTTTACAACTCCTGAAAAAAATCATCATTTATTTGAGTTATTGATTATATCTTGAGGAATGTTATTTACAATATAAAATCAATGTATTGGATTCTTCGGCTCTCATATAAATAAAGACATAACTCAATAATGTCATGAGTATATGAATTCATCATGCTCTATGATAAAATTTCCAGAAAAAATAGTATCAATTCAAGTACATTTTGGCCTTAACACATTTGTTAGTTCTTTCGCCATAAGACGATTTAAATACTGAAATACTCAGGATTCAAATCATATATATTGCTTACATTCATATCAGAAAAGGTTTTTATCTAGCTTATTATACATAGCATGATGTTTATCTAAATCATTATATATAATATATTCTCCACTAAATACAGACGGCTGTATAAAATTAGATGAATGAACTCCTATTTCAAACTGTTCATTACTTTTAGGATCTAAAACTATTCAAGGTCATCCATCGAAAGCTTCCTCATTTTCTGAAGTAATTAAGTATCATGTCTTCTTCCTAATGACTGAAGTATCACATGCAACACTCTCATTTATTTCATTTAAATCTGCGTTATTATTTCAACTTTCCGTAATATTTTGAATAGAGAGATTTTTTGTTCCCTCAATAATTTTGTTAAAATATCCTTTAGTTACAAAAAAAAAGTAACACATAACCCCAAAAAAAAAGAAAAATAATATTATAAACAATTTTTTCATATCATTAATCAGTAGGTTAAAAGATTTCATGGTGATAGAGAAATTATCATCAAATACAAATTAAAAAAACCCAATCACATTGATGCAATCAGGTTTTTTAAGAATTATACAAATAAGAGAAGGTAAAACATCCAAGCAACAATTTGAGAATGTTGACTTTGGTGTACATTGAAGTACTGTAGTGTTTTTTTTGTTTTATCCATTGAAGGATATTTTTTCCATTAGGGAAGTGATTTATCCCCACGTTCCCGTAGGGATGCCTTGTTACGACTTAACTCCAATCACTGATTCACGTTTCGTACCGCATTGCGATGCTTCAACGCGCCTCAGCTTTCATAGTTTGACGGGCAGTGAGTGCAAGGAACAGGGACATATTCACGGCAACTTGCTGATTTGCCATTACTAGAGATTCCTACTTCATGTAGTCGAGTTCCAGACTACAATCCGAACTAAGGGGTGTTTTATAGATTTGCTCCGGGTCGCCCCATTGCTTCTGATTGTACCACCCCATTGTATTGCCTCTGAAGCCCTTCACGTAAGTAGCATGAGGATTTGACGTCATCCACACCTTCCTCCCGGTTACCCGGGCAGTCTCCTATGACATAGTAACATAGGATGAGGGTTGCGTTCGTTTCGAGAATTAACCCGACACCTTGAGGCACGAACTGACGACAACCATGCACCAACTGTGCTACGCCCCCGAAGGGTAATACGGATCACCCGTATGACACATAGCATGTCAAGTGAAGGTAAGATTTCTGGCTTATTATCCAATTACTCGAGACAATCCACCTCTTGTGTGTTCCCCCGCCTATCCCTTTGAGTTTCACTCTTGCGAGTATACTACCCAGGCGATCTGCTTAACCCGTTAGGTAACAGCACTTGGGGTATAAGCCCAAACACTTAGCAGACATAATTTACGGCTCGGACTACCGGGGTATCTAATCCCGTTTGATCCCCGAGCTTTCGTTCTTGACTGTCAGAAAACCATAGTTAGTTGCTTTCGCTTTTGGCGTTCCTACCGATATCAACGGATTTCACCCCTCCACCGGTAATTCCACTAACCCCCAGTTATCTCCAGAATAGCAGTATCTGACCCCTTCCTCTGCTTGAGACAGAGTCTTTAAAATCAGACTTACTAGACCAGCTACGAACTCTTTACGCCCAGTAACTCCGGATAACGCTTGCGACCTTCGTATTACCGCGGCTGCTGGCACGAAGTTAGCCGTCGCTTATTCCTGAAGTACCGTCATTCGTCTTCCTTCAGAAAAGCGGTTTACGATCCATAGACCTTCATCCCGCACGCAGAATTGCTGGATCAGACTTTCGTCCATTGTCCAAGATTCCCCACTGCTGCCCCCCGTAGGGGTATGGGCCGTGTCTCAGTCCCATTGCGGCCGACCATCCTCTCAGACCGGCTACCCGTCATAGGCTTGGTGGGCTTTTATCCCGCCAACTACCTGATAGGACGCATCCTCTTCTCCAAGCGGTAAACCTTTACTCATACTATTTTCATTCATATGAGACCATTGAGGATTAGCTATATCTCTATAGTTTTCCTCAACTCGGAGGGAGATTGAATACGCGTTACTCGCCCGTTCGCCACTAATCAGCGCTTCAATCAGACTTTGAGCAAGCTCTCCATCGTCAATCAGCAAGATCCGTTCGACTTGCATGTGTTAGGCATTCTGCCAGCGTTAATCCTGAGCCAGGGTCAAACTCTTCAAAAATAGTTGGAGTTTTACCTTCTCTTATTTGTACAACTGGTATAATAATTCTCAATTTTTGATATATAACTCCGAAGAATTATAGATCATCATTATCAAATCACTAAAAATATTAATGAACATAATCTGAATAAGTAAGTTCGCTAATAACTATATAGTCGTAAAATACAACACAATTATACATTGCAAAGTAAAATACACACTATACTTATAGCTTATTAACCCTTATTCATTATAGGTAGCGCCCATCTACTTTCCCGGAACTATACAGTCCAAGTATCATCGACCACGTTTGGCTTGACTTCTGTGTTCGGAATGAGAACAGGTATTTCCCAAACATGTATAAACACCACCAATAATGAACAAAAATTTAATTTTTCAAATAACAATTATCATATACTTTTATACTTCACATCCAAGTATTCAATTTTTTGGAAGGAAAATTACATTCATTCGACCTATTAGTACAACTCGGCTAACACATTACTGTGCGTACACCTGTTACCTATCAAACCTGTAGTCTCCAGGAGGTCTTATCTATATCTTGCGATATAGGAGCAATCTAATCTTAGAGCATGTTTCCCACTTAGATGCTTTCAGCGGTTATCAGTTCCAAGCTTAGCTACCCAGCTATGCCGATGGTTCGACAACTGGTGCACCAGAGGCTTGTCCATCCCGGTCCTCTCGTACTAGGGACAGCACTCTTCAAATTGCTTACGGATGCAGTAGATAGGGACCGAACTGTCTCACGACGTTCTGAACCCAACTCGCGTCCCGCTTTAATGGGCGAACAGCCCAACCCTTGGGACCTTCTACAGCCCCAGGATGCGACGAGTCGACATCGAGGTGCCAAACGGAATCGTCTATATGAACTATTGGATTCCATTAGCCTGTTATCCCCGGAGTAACTTTTATCCGTTGAGCGGATCCTCTTCCACTTGAAAGATCCGGATCATTTTCACCTACTTTCGTATCTGTTCGACCTGTCAGTCTCACAGTCAAGCGTTCTTATGCGAATACACTTACAATACGGTTTCCATCCGTACCAAGAACACCTTTGTGCACCTCCGTTACACTTTAGGAGGCACCCGCCCCAGGTAAACTACCCAACTAGCACTGTTCCCGCCAATGGCGGGTTAGTATCGCGACGTACAATGAGTAGTATCTCACTTTTTGGCTCCACCCAAACCAGAGTTTGGACTTCAAAGCCTTCTACTTATGCTGAGCAACATACGCTACGATACAATACCAATCTATAGTGAAGCTTCACGGGGTCTTCACGTCTAACTGCATCTACCCGGCATTTTCACCGGGATTGTAATTTCACCGAAACTAAAACTGAGACAGTGCGGGGATCGTTATGCCGTTCGTGCGGGTCGGAACTTACCCGACAAGGAATTTCGCTACCTTAGGACCGTCATAGTTACGGCCGTCATTCACCAGTGCTTGACTCCCGAGCGTGAACAAGAGAGCTTAACATTCTGGCATCGGACAGGCATCACTTCATATACATCCACTTACGTGTTAGCATGAAGCTGTGTTTGTGATAAACAGTCGCCCCCGCGACATTCGCTGCGTCCCACATTGCTGTGGGAAGGACTTATCCCGAAGTTACGTCCGCTTTTTTGCCAAGTTCCTTAGTTATTAGTTGTTTCGACCGTCTAGGTATTCTCTACCAACCTACATGTGTCTGTTCTCGGTACAGGTTAAAATATGTTAAGCTAGAAGATTTTCTTGGCACCCAAACAACTGAACTTACGTCTGATTGCTCAGACTACGTGTTTTACTCGGCCGAAAGATAGCGGATTTTCCTACTATCAAGCCTCGATATACAACCCCAATCCTTAAGAGGCTCCAATGAATCCAAATGCGTTCCTCCATCGCCATATTTTAAGTACTAGAATATTAACTAGTTATCCATCGCGACACCTTTTCAGGATGTGCTTAGGTCCTGACTAACCCTACGTCGATGAACGTTGCGTAGGAAACCTTAGGTATTCGACGTGTAGAATTTTCATCTACATACGTTACTCATATCAGCATTATTACTTGTATACAGTCCACTGTCGCTTACACTTCAGCTTCAACCCGTATACAACACTCTCCTACCGCCATATTGATAAATCAATAGACTTTCGACTTCGGTAAATAGCTTAGCCCCGTTACATCTTCAGCGCATCGCCGCTTGTCTAGTGAGCTGTTACGCACTCTTTAAAGGATTGCTGCTTCTGAGCAAACCTCCTAGATGTCTTAGCAGCGACACCTCTTTTCCCACTTAGCTATTATTTAGGGACCTTAGTCAGAAATCTGGGCTGTTACCCTTTCGACGATGGCAATTTGCTGTCACCGTCTAACTCCACAATATTTACGGTAGCATTCGAAGTTTAACAAGGTTTGGTAATGTCTCTCGACACCCCTAGCCTTATAAGAGCTCTACCTCTACCGGATCTTAATTGCAGGTCAAACCTAAATTTGTTTCGGAGAGAACCAGCTATCACGTTATTCGATGAGCTTTTCACTCCTAGACACGGCTCATCCGAAGGATTTGCAGTTCCAACCGGTTCGGTCCTCCTTGTCGCCTTCGCGACAGATCAACCTGGCCATGACTAGCTCATAACGCTTCGGGTCAATTAACAGCAACTAAACGCCCTATTCAGACTTGCTTTCGCTACGGCTCCGGCTACAATTGCCTTAACCTTGCTACTGTCAATTACTCGCTGACCCATTCCTCAATAGGTACGCGGTCACCAATAAAGGCTCCCACTCCCTTGTGAGCCAGAAATTTCAGGATCTATTTCACTCCGCTACCCGCGGTTCTTTTCACCGTTCCCTCACGGTACTATGCGCTATCGGTGTGAGAAAGTATTTAGTCTTAGACAGTGGTCTGCCTAGCTTCACGCCAGATTTCTCGTGTCTGACGTTACTCAGGTGGTATAAACAAAGATATGACAATACGAGTACGAGACTTTCACTCCCTATGGTGGCACTTTCCAGAGCCTTCCCCTCTCGACATATTTTTTGACTTTGCAGATAATTACTAGCTTATCAATAATACTCCTACAACCCCAATTATGCAACGGCTAGAACCTTGACACAATAACTGGTTTAGACTCCTCCGCGTTCGCTCGTCACTACTAACGGAATCTCTTACGATTTCTTTTCTTCTTGGTACTGAGATATTTCACTTCCCAAGCTTGCCGTCTCGACTAAGCGAGCATCCCGAAGGATAGGTTTCCCCATTCAGATATCTACGACTATAACGATTGTTGACATCTTGTCGTAGCTTTTCCCAATCAACTAGGTCTTTCATCGGCTTTCTCACCCAAGGCATCCTTTTCTGGCTCTTAAAATTATGTAACTCCTTCCAAAAAATTCAATACTTGAAATATTTTGTTTAGTATATAAGTATTCTATGATTTATTATTTGAATGGTATAGAAATTTTACAAGATCATTTTCAATAATTTAGTAAAAAATTATGGAAAATAAAAAATACCAGCTTTGAGTTTGATATTTTTAAAACAAACATTTTGTGAGTAATTAGTCACAATAATTTTGTCGACTTTATTTCTAAGATAATAATGAACAGCAGTGGCTCTACTAATAACATTTCGGTTACCGATTTCAAGAGATTTTTTAACAAAATGTCAAAAATATCCTAAGTCAATTGAAAAGCCTAAATTCAAAGGTCATATATCCTCAAAAAAGTAAAATTCATTGAAAAAGATGACTAAATAGATTTACCCTAATGGTACAAATTAGAAATTTTATCCTGAAAAGATAAAAATAAGTCATTTTAAAATATTAAAACCATCTATCCTTATGATTCTTTTTTCATTATTATTGTGTGCAGGGCTATTTATTTGGTTCTTCAATCAGATTGGTATTACGTGGATGGGCATATTACCTATTGCTACGATCGTGGCTTTATTCTTTTGATCTGGTATACAATCATCACATAGATCTGGGATAAAACAATATCTAGAAGATCATCTTCAGGCTTTTTCATGGATACTTATGAATATAGGAGTTCAGATTATTATGTCATTATATAATGTATCATGGACGCTCAGCTCAATACTATTATTATCCGCAAATGCTTTTCTGCTTATTATTATATATCTTATAAAGGGCAAAGATTGGCAATCTCCACTCAGAGCTGCTATCGTCTTCCATGCTTTGATATATATCATAACTTCAGTATATACAGCATATTTGGTAGAAAATATGCAGGTAGTAATAGCATTGATAGGAATGTTGTTTGCGCTATTATCAGCATTTTGGACTCTATATATTACTATAATCTGACATTTTACAGATATCAATAGTACGACGAAGGTGAAATACGAAGCTTTCTTTATATATCACTGCCTACTTATTAGCGTACTATTAAAGTTATATATCTCTACTGATCCATTTGTAGGTCTGATTATTATTCAACTTTATATCACTTTATTACTATTCTTAATTTCTAAGATAAAAAATAACACACCAGCAGTAGAAAATGATGTGGATATGGATGTGGAGTATATTTTGAGAGGGTATAGAATGAATCAGATACCCACTGCGGGCAAAGACCGATTTACATCTCGATTAGTGTTTCCAAAACTTCAAAAATTGGTCCAAGATATCCCAGCAAGCATCTATTCGGCCTTGAGTATCTCAAGTATTGCGACTACTCTTTTCTTTTGTGGATTAGTCATCTATTATGGGCAAGGTAATAATCTTTATTTTGCTGATTTCTTATTGTTCTTAGTAAATACTGGTCTTTATCTCTATATATTTTATCTGTGTAAAACAATTGGTGTACAAGATAAACTTCGAAGGTTCTTTGGTTTTATCGCTATCAATATCTGTTACTTTATTGCTGTTGCTCAAGTCTTCCAACAAGATACCGTATCTATACTATTCTGGTCAATTATCTGGTCAGTAGGAAACAATGTGGCTCTCAATTACATGCAAGAACTTAGATCATACCTCGGTAAATCTGATTACCAATATTGGCTAATGAGTAACTTCTTGGGTCTGATTATCATACTTTATTTCTTCCTCACGCTCAACTTAGATATATTATTGAAGGTAGCTATTGTGGTAATGATTGTAGGATTGTGGTTATTATTAAATAAAAATAATCTGAAGCAGATGCTTGAAAAAGAACAACCGGAAGGAGAATTCCTTTAAGAATAATAAAAGAAAACCCACATTGCAAGTATTACAATGTGGGTTTTTGTTTTGACACAATCTTGATATACAGTAATTATTTTTTTCAACCAGATCAATTATTGCCAGTTCCATTACTTGGTTTACATTCTGCTCCTACAGGCGCACTATCACAAGTTTTTCAGTCTGTATTAGTATCAGACCAAGCGCATTGATAGTTGGTACATACTTTGTATTTTCCGTGAGGCGGATCATTTGGTTTTTTACATTCTGCTCCTAAAGGTGCACTATCACAAATTTTTCCATCTGAATTAGTATCAGACCAAGCACATTGATAGTCAGTACAAACTTTGTATTTCTTAGGCGGAGTATTACAACTATTATTACAGGTTGGTTCAGTAAATGGACCATTTTCCATAGCCACACATTCTTTGCCTACGCCTGATCAAGCAGCAGCACAGCCAAAGGTTAAACCAGTACTTTCAGCTAATAAATCATCAAGATCTGATTGCGTAACAAAACCTAATTGTGATGAAGAGTTATTGAGTAAAAGTGAGCTTACTCCTGTAGCAAGTCCTGCTACACCAAGGATACCTCAGATAATCCAAGTTGTTGTTTTATTCATGTTTTAAAAAAAAGAGTAAATATAAACTTAGTTATATTATACTCACCCCCCCCTGATTTGTCAAATATTTGGTGGAGATTTTTCAGATTATTTTCATTTCTTTTCTTAAAACACTTATCTAATCTAAAAATAACTTCATCTCATCATACACGTATTATGATTCACAAAATCAAAACTTATACCATCAATGGCTTGATAGGCAATGAAATCACTATAGAAATAGGGACCAGTAAGTCTTTACCGACCATAGAAGTAATAGGACTTCCGGATGCTATTATCAGAGAATCCAAAGAACGCATCAGAGTGGCTTTGAGGAATAGCGGAATAGAAATACCCAATCGTAAGTTTATTCTAAATCTTTCACCATCGGACATTCGCAAAACAGGAACAAGTTTTGATCTTCCTATGAGTGTTGCACTTTTATGGTCAATTATGGAGGATAAAGCTACGAATGTTTCTCTTCTTGAGAATGGGTTATTTTTTGGAGAACTCGGACTTGATGGGCAGATAAAAAGAATTGATGGATTGTTACCTATGGTTATTGCAGCTAAGAAAGCTGGTTACATGGATTTTATAGTTCCTAGTGAAAATCTGTATGAACTAGAATACATCGAAGGAATCAGATTGTATCCCGTAGATCATTTTGTAGAACTCGTGGAATATTTTTGTAATAATTGAGAACTCAAGCTTATACAGGACCATAAATCCTTACAGCATATTTTGGAATCCTACGAACGAGAACACAATTTTGCTCACATCAAAGGACATAGTTTGGCTAAAAGAGCAATGACTATTGCCGCAAGCGGATTACACAATATCTTATTAGTGGGAGCTCCTGGGAGTGGGAAAACTTTACTCGCCAAAGCTCTCCAGTCTATCTTACCTCCCCTACAACCCTCAGAAATACTTGAAACATCTCAGATTTATTCCGTCATTGGTAAACTCAATAAAGATATGCCTTTGATTATTCACAGACCATTTAGATCTATACATCATACTGCTTCCAAGATTTCTATTATTGGTGGCGGAACTACTCTTAGACCTTGAGAAGTATCTTTATCTCATAGATGAATATTATTTTTGGATGAATTGACTGAATTTCCGAGAGAAACTCTGGAAGTATTGAGACAACCTATCGAAGATCACATCGCGACCATCTCTAGAGTGAGTGGAACAGTGAGTTATCCGGCCAACTTTATGCTGGTGGGAGCAATGAATCCTTGCAAATGTGGTTATTACAAAGATAGAGAAAAAAATTGTATTTGCAGCATGATGGATATCAAAAAATATCAAAGTAAAATATCCTGACCTTTACTTGATAGAATAGATATGATTTTGGAAATACCTAGAGAAAATATAGATGTAGTCTTGCATGAACACAATAGTGAATCTAGTGAAGACCTGAGCGAGCAAGTGCTCAAAGCACGAAACATACAAATAAAAAGATACGAAGGTACAAACATAACCAACAATGCACAACTAAGTGCCAAAAATATCAAAACCTATATTCAACTCGATCTAGAAGCCGAAGAATTCTTAAAATCTAGCAGTCGTAAGCTGGTATTGAGCACAAGAGTCGTTCATAGAATTCTTAAACTTTCA
>CALMFT010000045.1 GCA_937862565.1 uncultured bacterium | reverse complement strand
GTTTTGATAATGTTGAAGCGCTATTTTGATTGATCCATCATTGAAATCTTCAACTTGTTTACTCAGAATAAACCACATTTTTTCTTTCGCACGAGAAAATCCAACATTTAGTCTTTGAGCTTTAATCTTATCTTCCTCAATCACTGAAGCGTTCAAATCCTTTATAAATATATACCCTAACTTATCCGATTCTTTTGTTGCTACCATTGAGTAGATAATAATGTCCCGCTCCTCTCATTGGCAAGTATCAAAAGTCCAAACCTTAAGCTTAAAGGATTCAAGAATAGATTCCTTATTCGGGAGATTGAATATTAGCTTCTGTATATAGCGTTGTTGTTCAGTGTGCGGTGTAATAATTCAAACTGTCTGAGTTGATCCCTCATCAATAAGTCTCTTTATTTGAGAAACTATAAACTCAGCCTCTGAAATGTTAACATTTTTAATGTTTGATGTTTGCAGAGTTTCTTCATCTAAAATGGTAAATTCTATTACTTCAGATATTGGCTTTCCACGAATCTTCATCACTTGTAATCCTCATCAATAGAAATGCTTATTTGAAAAAGAAATCAACTCTCTATATCATCGAAAGTGTTTTCTGAGCTCAACCTCATAGTTCTTCATTGATCCTATGAAGTCGAGAATTGAGCTCTTAATATTAAATTTTCTTAGTCGTTCAAGACTAATATCGGATCTATTTTTTTGACTAAATTGTGACTCAAGATTTTTTACATACTGAGTATTCGTTTCTGAGCTTGCCTGAGATGTCTTAACATTACTAAATTGTTTCTCATCTCAAAGTACTATAACTTTCTTTGCTCTAAATAGTGCTGGTAACGCTTGAGCGATAGAAACCTGAGAGGCTTCGTCAATAATGACCAAATCAAACATTTCAAATTCAAGAGGAATAAAATCTGAGTATGTTCGAATATTTGCTATTATACAAGGAAAAGCATTCTTGAGTTCACTAAATAATTCTCGTGGAAATTTCTTTTTATCTTTAATGATATTTTTCAGAGTCTGAACATCATTTGCATTTTTCTCAGAGAAATTAATAATTCTCTCATCCATTACCGATGCCATATTAGCAGTCATAATCACCTCAATTTGTTTCTTTTGGGGCAAGAAACACGATAATCTTGCTTGCATTACCTTTTGGTACTTCTGATAAATTTTTAAGTAAGTTGCATACTCAATAAATTTTTCCTTTCAGAGTGAGAAGAAATCATGAAATATAAGCCAATATACATTATCGTCAGGAATATTAAAGAAGTAGTTCTCGACTATTTCAATGTCTTTTAGGTTTACGATAATCCTATTAACATCGTCTAACATCTTCTTATTTTCTTGAATCTTAGGATCGACTTCAGCAAATTCTAAGATCTCATTTTCATAATTCTTCTCGAAGACTTCTTTTAAGATCATTAAATCAATCCAATTTTCAATTTGAAATACACTATAACGTCCTAATTCATTCTTCTCTATAAAGTCTGATATTAAATCACTTACTCCAAAATTATTCCTCTCATTACCAATATCCTTATTAATAAAAGCTCATAGTAACAATCGCTTTTCCAACAATATTGGAAATGACTCTTTTTTATCAGTTATAAAATCAAAATAGTCGTATAGCTTTTTGATTAGAAAAATATCTTTATGTGGGTTTTCTGAAAGATGTGGAAATTTTCTTCTAAAATTTTGATTTGCCGCTCTCAGGTCGTCTTTTGAGAACAAGAATCCAACTATTGGCTTCCGTATGCTTTCAATTTTCTCAATGTAATCTCCAATGTAATTAAGCTGATCAACTGTAATATTTTTTCAAAAATAGCCTAATTCTTCATCAGAAATATTTATTCCATAGTCTAAAATATCCTGTTTTGATTCATTAAACTCAGCATATACGAGAGAAAGTATTTTTAAATCATCTATTGTAAGTTCCGATAGATCTCTATCTGGAAGTAACCCCTTCAGGATAAATTCGTTTGATGAAAACTGGATACTTACTATTTTTTTAATCTCTTCAGATGCGTCCTTAATAGTACTTAGATCATTTCACTCAATCTCCAATAGGTTCGAATCAATATCTGACAATAAAGCTTGAGCTGATTCAAGAATTCGTATCTTTGTCTCAAAAAATTCGATGTGTCAATTTAGTACAGTGAGATCTGAAGCTATTTCAATATTTATATCAGAAAGATTTTCCCGAAGCCGAAATATGCAATTTATAAAGGATAGATACGCTTCTATGCCTCATTCAAAATCAAATACTTCTTCAGGGCTTACTGTTTCGACCATTTGAGGAAACTCATCTTCAAGCTGAAACATAAACTCAAGCTCTTCTTTTGAAACTTGAGACTGAAAATAAACATCTTTTTCGATATCATTTCTCATTGCTTTTTCTATTTCCTCACGATTAGCATTCAGCTGATTAATTTTTTGTTTAAAAACTTGATGATGTTGTTTAATGTCTCTAAGAGCTCCACCTGAGACAATTTGATTAAATCTATTCCCATTTTTTCAGATACGAAAAATTGGATTCTGGAAAGTATCATTAATTCTTATAGAGTTTAGAGTATCTGCAATCTTAGACTCTACAACATCAAGAGCTTCTTCTTTATCAGAAACCATTAATACTGATTTTCAATTGAGTATATAATCACATACTATTGCTGTGATTGTATGAGACTTACCTGTACCAGGAGGACCCTTAATAACCAGATAAGAACAATCTGGGTTATTGAGTGCTATTAGTGCCTTTCGTTGTTCTTCATTAAGCGGTACAGGTGCCTGATATACGAGTCGATCAACAATATCAGTATTATCCCATTCTTCATTCACTTCCGAAGAAATATTTACAGGATTCTTATTAATAAACCCATCTATTAGCTTTTCGAAAACTTGAGTTAACTGAGAGTCTGGGGCGAGTGTAAGAATTTCCTCATAATCATTAACAATTGATTCATCTGATTTATCAAAGAGAGTAAAATAACAATTATTTGATAACGAGACTAGTCTAGATACTGCTTTTTCTTCTGAAAGATTATCCAATGAAATTACATTATCAGTCTCAAAATAATGAGATAATTCACTTAAAATATTATTGAAGTAATCAATATGATTATCAATATTATTGATATATATAATGCGATCTTCAATAGACTTTATATTTCATTTCTTGCCCGTAATTGCATTGTATTCTTGTAATATCCAATCTACAGCATTTCGATTAATATATACAGGTGAATCAAAAGCAATACTCCACTCTGAATCTTTTCTTACTAAGGTTATTGGTGTGAAGAAAAGAGGATATTTTGTCTTCTGAAAAGATATATCATAGAAATAAAAATAGAGTTCTGTTTTCTCAAAAATCTTACTATTATTGTATATTTCTCATACTTCATCAAAGAAATCATCTAAATTGTATGATCAGAAAAAAGACTTAAGAAGACTTTGTATATCAGAAAGATTACA
>CALMFT010000044.1 GCA_937862565.1 uncultured bacterium | reverse complement strand
AGTATGTGCATATAAAATCTTGTAGCATTGTAAACTATCTCATCATCATATTTCATAAATGGAATAAGACTAGGATAACCAGGTAACGATTTATTTTCTAGCATTGTTACGATTGCTGTTTGGTTTCAGATAATTCTTCTAACCATCTGATTTAGTTCTTCTATTTGTTGCATAAACATTAAAAAACCCCCTAACTAAATTGTTAGGGGGTATTGGGTTACAAGGTAATTGATTCAATTTCTCGAATGAGAGCATCTTTATCTTGTTCAAGCATTCACATAATTTGAAGAATGTCTCCGTGGAATCCTGCAAGAGTGAAGACTTTATCTTCAGGGAATTGCATTGTTCCAGATCCACATAGATCGAATGAGTAAATGTATGGGTTTGCACCAGTGCGTGATCTATAGTTCTTAAAGGCTGCTGTTGGTAAGTTTCTACCTTCCCAAGCCTGCATATCTGAAAGAATTATAATTCTGTCAACTGGTTCATTAAGCAGATTGAATGATACATCAAAATTTGTTCCACCTAGGTCTGCACTGTTAAGTGGTTGCTGGATGTCTGCAAGTATTGATGCTGGGTTGTAGTTATGGTAGTTAGCACTACTTCCGAAGTTGATGATCGTTGCGTTGTTAGACTTAGCGAGTACAGCTGCGAAGAGTGATGCGATACCAATTACTCCATTCATTGAACCTGATCTATCAAGGAAGATTGCTGTTTTACCAGGGAATCTTGGTACATTACGTACTGATAGTTCCATTGCTTGACTGAGAGCTACTTTAAGGTCACGGTTAGTAACAATGTCGTAAGCTGTCTTAATCTGGAATGGCATTACAAGTGACTTAGCAATTGAAGTTACATCAGTTAGCTGGTTGATGAGTGATCCTGTAAGTATTTGTGCTCAAGCTCCTTGGAGCTGTGCTTCAATGTTTCTAAGGTTCTTAATCAGAGCGAGGTAACCGAGCTTCTTGTTAAGTATTTGTTCTGACCAAGCTTCTTCTTTAGCTGTAGCATTGTTACTGTTACCAGCTGCTGATAGTTTTGCTTCCCAAGTTTGTTCGTTCTTGAGTTCTCCTTTTATGAGTTTTTCAAGTGACTTATTGTGCTTAGGGTGAATCAGGTTTACAATATCAACGAGTTTGATTGCTTTGTTTTCAGTACGATACTTAGCTAATTGGTACGCATCGAATCGTTCAAAGGCTGATTTAAAACCTTTACGTACTGCATTAGGTACACATTTTTTAGATGTAGACTGAATAACAGCTAGGATTTCCTGCATATCATCTACTCTGTGTACAATCTTATCGTAGAATGATTTTGCATATGGTTTACCTGAAAGGTGTGGTGCAAGATAACCTGCAAGAGCGTGCGTAATGGACCTCATCCCAAATTTGGTTCGTGCGAATACTGCTAATTTGGCGAGGAATTCTGGTTCTACTTTATCTGCAAGAGATTTAAGACGGGTTAGGTCATCTTGTGCAGAAGTATAGAACTTATCACGTACAAATGATGTCAGTACAAGCGATATTGCTTCTAGTTTTGCTGACTGTTTTATAGCAGATCAGCCTGCGTTGTTAGTAGTATTTGCTACTGGAGTACTATTCTTGATCTTGTTGAAAATAGACATATGGTTGTTGTTATAATGTATTAAAGTGTTCCATTATTTCTGAAACTGTTTCTGCGTCTATACTAAGTATAAGTATTTCGTTTGTAATATCATCTACGTTTTGTAATTTGTTTCAGGTTACTTTTATTGCCTTTACTAGGTTATCATAATTGTACTCTCTTGTTGCTTTGTTTCCACAACTAAAAGAATACTCTTCTATTAATCAAGTACTGATTAGGTTTTTTCTTGCTTTTGTAAGGCTGTCGCAAGCATCAAGATACTCTGTTACTGCTTTAGTGTTTTTTTCTAGGAATTGTTCTTTTTCTTGTTCTTGTTTACTAACGATTTTTGTTTTTCCATTTTGGATTATTTTTGCAGCTAGTGCCTTTATTTGTTGATTATTAAGCTTGATCATTCTATGTGATAATTAAAAATTAAATGGTCAGTGCGGAAGGACTCGAACCTTCGACCCCGAGGTTCCAAGCCTCGTATTCTAACCAACTGAACTACGCACTGTTTAATGGCTGGTACAGAGGGGCTCGAACCCCCAACATTCACGTTAACAGCGTGATGCACTACCATTGTGCTATGTACCAATGGAGCCGAGAGTCGGATTCGAACCGACAACCTCCTGATTACAAGTCAGGGGCTCTAGCCAATTGAGCTATCAAGGCAATGGAGTAAAGTACTGGATTCGAACCAGTGGTGCCTTTTTAGGGACACATCTCGTTAGCAGTGAGACGCACTAGACCAGACTATGCGAACTTTCCAACTGGCGGAAGGGACAGGAATCGAACCTGCAATGCCAGGGTTACTGACAGTAATAGTTTTCAAGACTATCTCCTCGTCCATTCGGACCCCTTCCGTATTTATGGTGCACCCAGTGATACTTGAACTTACGACCTTGGGGTTAAAAACCCCCTGCTCTAACCAACTGAGCTATGGATGCAAATGGTTGCGGAGGACAGATTCGAACTGACGTATTCTGGATTATGAGACCAGTGAGGGAACCGCTCCTCTACTCCGCAATATGGTAGCCTGTGAAGGATTCGAACCTTCGACCTTCTGTGTGTAAAACAGATACTCTCACCACTGAGTTAACAAGCTATGGTGGACAGACTTGGAGTTGAACCAAGTTGGATGGCTTTTCAGACCATTGAATATACCGATTTTCTACCTGTCCAATGGTGCTCAGGGAGGGACTTGAACCCTCACGCTTTTTACGGCAACGGCTTCTAAGACCGCTGTGGCTGCCAATTACACCACCTGAGCTTATGTTGGTACCCCCACGGAGAATTGAACTCACGGTTTACTGGTTGAAAACCAGGTGTCCTAACCATTAGACGATGGGGGCAAAAATGTTATGGTACTCCCCCTTGGATTTGAACCAAGAACTACTACCTTATAAGAGCAGTTGTCTGACCAGTTGACGATAGAGGAGCATATGGTGTATCAGACAGGAATCGAACCTGCACGTTGTTTAGACGGGAGGTTTTAAGCCTCCTGTGGCTACCATTACACCACTGATACTTATGGTTCTCTCTCACGGGATCGAACCGCAATTGAAGGAGTCAAAATCCTTTGTCCTGCCATTAGACGAAGAGAGATTAAATATTATTTTTTAATATTACTAATTTCTTTAGTTACTAAATTGGTAAGCTTTAGTGATACTAAGTATATAATACCTAGCTTTGTTTCTTCATTTACTGGTGCTCATCCGAAGAAATTATTTGCTTCTTCCATAAGATGTTCAAATAGTCTTTTTGATGCGTTGTCTGCAATTAAGGCGATTGCATCGGATATTTCTGGAGGAAGATTTGGTATTTCTTTAGTAGTCATAAAAATATGTTTAGTAACTAGTCTGTGTGATTATGATGATTATTCAAACGAGCTTCAGCAATAGTGTTGAAAGTCATTGGTTGCATATTCATTTGTTTTGCTAGTGCATTATAGCAAATAGTTTTTGCTTCAATATCGAAAAGCAAGTTCTCCATTGTTTGTATTACGATCATAAAAATGTTTGTTAATGGTGTGGTATATAAGAATCGAACTTATTCATTCTCCTTCACAGGGAGACGCACTAGCCGTTATGCAAATACCACCTTATAGACCTAGATCATTACGGAATTCTTTTTGTAGGAAGTTATTGAACTTTCTTCGGAGCATTCTTTTTCAAGCTCTTACGGCTTTTTTATTTCTTCATCCGAAGTTATTATCGGTATGCTTACACCAACTACAGTTAGATGCACGTTTGAATGCGTTATTGATTTGCATATTAAACCAGATTAAAAATTAGGAATAAATAAGAACATCGAACCGATACAGAACTATCGCTATTTTTAGCGTGTAGCTTAGTTACGCAGTATAGCAGGTTACGCTGATAAAGGATGGAGC
>CALMFT010000043.1 GCA_937862565.1 uncultured bacterium | reverse complement strand
TTATTTTGAATTATATAATTAGGGTATCGGTTATTATAAATATTTCTAAAAATATAAAGTATATATTTCTCAAATATCTTTTTAAATTTTTTTTGTGATTATATATTATTATTTTCTATAAATTACTTCACAATTATTTTTTATTATTCAAATTATTATAATATATTTTAATATTTTTCTCATTTTAGATGACATATATAATAAAATATAAGATTGCTTATTGTCAAGTAAATAAAATAACTAATCTGCATAGTCAATTTTTTTTCCTTAATTCAGCCTATTTACGCAATAATTGCTTATCATTTCAAATACTTTTAATTATTAGTTATGCAATCAAAAGAAGTGTTTTATCTACGGTTACTGTTCTATGAAGTTTACAAGGTGATCTCATACTCTAATTAGGATTTTTTCATTATTCCTAATCATCTTTCAGTTTTTTGGTATTGAAGCGATTGCACAGGAAATACCAAGTGCTACTTCCGAAGCTACAGTTACTGATATAACTACTGATACGACGCAATCTGAAATACCTGTTACGATTTATTCTTCTTCAACTGAAGTTACAAACAATAACGATACACCAACTGATAGTTCAATCCAATCAACATCAAATTTACCTCAAGACTCTACAGTTGAAGCAGCGAATACAATTGTTAATACATCTAATCAAGATGATAATAATACAAAAGACCAAATAAATACACTATATGAATATGAAACCTCATGAGATTTGAATTCTGGTGACACGCTGACTTGAGCTAATAATCTTTCTGGTATGCTAATTCAATATATTCCTGATGCTTTGTCTGGTGATCTTGCCAATCAAATAAACCAACTATTGGACATTACCTTAGAACAGCTCAATCAACAACTCTCGGAAGCTTATGATATTACAAGTTATGATGATGTAAGAATTATGATACCTAAAAATATTGTAATTACTCAGGCTGATGAAATCAATATAACTACTGAAGATATTTCTGAGTCAGTTATGCCACTGCAAATTCCACAAGATGATCCAGATAAAATTCAAAATACTTCAGGAAAAGATGAAGAATTATTAACTATTTATACCTTCCAAAACTCTTCTTCAACTGGGACTAAACAAAATGATAGTTATGAGTACACGCCAATAAATACTAAGGCTTTCGCTCAAAATGATTCTGGGAGCAGCACAGAGAAGTTTACTGTTTCATGAAGCGTTAACTGAATTAATGATTATATAAATAATAGTTGAAGAATTAATCAACTTATAACAGACTATAATAATTTTTCTGAAGATTTAAGCACAGGCAATCTAAATTTTCAGAATATTGAATATACAGGAACAGAAAATCAACAGATGCTCCAGAGTTTCCAATTTGGTATCATATGAGAAGATTTGCTATTTTCTGAACCAGTCAGGGTGGAAATCAATCTCACTGATGATCAATTACAATATCCAAATTTATCCATAAAAGTAAAACACACTAACGATAAAGAGTATGATATAATCTGATTATCTACGAATCCTGATACACTTTGTGATGAGCAGGGGAACGCTACTTTGTCTGACATACAAATTGTTCCTATAGCTAACAAAGTTACTTTTTACACTTGCCGTGCTTCAGATTTTGTCTTATTGTCTGAGTTACAAGCAACATGATTACAAGATTTATTAAGTTGAGAAGTTTTGAAATGAGTGCTTACCACTTGTGAAAACCCAATTTTTTGGATAAATGCCACTGAATTTATAACTACAATTTCAGGTCTGACACTCACTAATCCAGATGATCCTACCTTTTCCACTAACAAACTCCACTTTTATCAAGGCGCCAACAGTAAAGAAATTACAGAAGATATGAGAATATACTTTACTATGTCAGACAGTCCATTTACTCTCTGATTTAGTACATGAATTATAGATAACTACCATAGCGGAGCAAGTATGAGATTTGCTGTTACCTTTACTGAAACTGGAAATCTGCTTATTAAGCAATATTGAGAAATAATAGGATCACCTTGATCTTATCAAATTGGAGATAGTTTTTATTTCCTTTTATCGGGGTCAAGAGTAGAACTCTATACTTCGAGTGGAATATGGATAACAAGCTGGACCAATGAACTAAACTATCCTGTGTATCTTGACGCCCACTTTCCTATTTTACTACAAGATAAACTGGTCGAAACTCGTATTACTGATGTAAAATTGGTGAACAACGCTTGTCTTTCTTGAATAGGAATATGTGGTGATGGTATAGTATGAGCTGAAGAGGAATGCGATCTATGAATGGCTAATGGAAGTGGTGAAAAGTGTTCACTTGACTGTACTACAAATCTTACAGAAAAAACTAAAGAAGTAGTAAAGCTATCAGAAGATATTCAAATTACTATACCTGAAGATATTGTTATTTCACGCATAGCTCAAGATACCAATACTCAAGTAACTTTTTATGATGGTGAAAGTGAAACTGAAAGTAAAACCTATAAGACTTATAATCCATGAAATAAAAGCACAATAACAAATGAAGAAAGCACTTTGCAGGCAGTAATTCCTAGCTCGATGATTGAAGAAACCGACCTTCAGGCTAAAGATCTTATACTACAAGAAACTAAAGCCACTGAATGAAATCAATCCCAAGATGAAATAAATTCTTTTAAATTAGAAAATGGAAGAACTATTACTTGAAATATCGATTCATCATTTGAATTTGGTAAGATAGGAGAAGATCTTATATTTTCGAAACCAGTCAAAGTGGAGGTACAGGTGTGAGAGAGAAAGCCATGACAATTCAGAAATTATGATGTTTATACCAAACATGCAAGTGATCAACAATATAATACTGTAGGTTTATCTACTAATCCTGATACGCAATGTGATGATCAAGGTAATGCAACTCTACCAGGAACAGAACCACTAATAGAAGATGGAAAGATAACCTTTTATTCTTGTAGGGCATCCCGTTATATTTATATTCCAAAAGATTGTGAAACGGCTACAAATATCGGTATACCTCCAATTGAGTGTATAGCATTACTTGACTTTTATGAAAGCACTGATGGTGATAATTGGACGAACAATGCTAATTGGTTGGAAGATGTTGATGCTGGTACTTGGTTTGGAGTTACCGTACCTGCTGGACGCGTAGTATGATTGAGCTTACCTTGAAATTCATTAAACTGAACTTTGAATGATGATCGAAAATATTTAAGTCGTATAACAGTTTTTAATATACAAAGATGAATTTCACCAAATGAAAATATCATAACATGACCTTTACCGGCAGAGCGATCTGCATGGTCTGATATAGAAACATTTAATGTCAGTGATCTTAATGTAGACTGAAGCTTACCGCCAGACCGAGATACCTGGATCAATATGGAAAATTTTTATGCACTTAATACAGACTTAGATTGAGCTTTACCGACAGAGCGATCCACATGGACTAATATAGAAAAATTTTATGCAGGCGGTAATGATCTAACATGAAGCCTGCCTTCTTGATGGTCTACTTGGACTAAAATGGAAGATTTTTATCTAGCAAATAATAATATTAATTGAGTTTTACCGACAGAGCGATCCACATGGAATAAAATAAAATATTTTCAAGTTCAGTTGAATGATATTTCTTGAGTTTTACCCACATCTCGATCTACTCGGACAGGTATCTTATCATTATCTATAGGTTTAAATTTACTTTCTGGGACCTTGCCATCTAGTCGATCAAGTTGGACTAAAATTTTATCATTTAATGCTTGAACCAACCAATTTACATGATCTTTGCCATCAGCACGATCTACTTGGACAGGAATTACAAACTTTGGAATCGAAAAAAATAAAATAAGCGGTAGAGTACCAAACAGTTGGTCTACTTGGACTTCTCTTAGTCAACTTACTATTGATTGTAATTACTTAGATCGTCAGTGGTCAGGATATAAAATATATCCAGTACCAAGTCCTATTGATTCTTCAAGCTCAACATTTTGGGTTAATCAATCCGATAATAAAGCTCCCATAATAGGAACACTGTGATCTCCAAGTAAAGGAACAGTGCATACAGGATTTGATCTGGGTACATTTACTATTGATGAAAATTCATACGCGGTCAATAATAGTAATCAAGGTCTCACGGTAATACTATCAGGTACAGCTGGTTGTAGCGGTTTGTTGATTCAGAATAAACCTTGAGGAAATACCTCGGGAGGCCGTATTACTACAAATAGTGGTACTGTAGATTTACATATAGGTATACTTACTGGGGCTGCTACTGGCACCTATAGTTGTACTTTGGCTGTACAAGACCGATGAGCACAATATTGATCTTGTAGTCCAGCTCTTACCAACAATGCTAATAAAAGTAATACTCTGAGTTTTGATTTTACTTATGAAGGACCTTTGAATGGGGAGTGTGGGCCGATAAGTGGTACAAGTATCTATGATATCAATAATAGTGGAGATATGCTGACGGGGACCAATACAGGATTATGTGCGACAGGGGTTGTTACTGGTTTCAATTTTGACACAGGTACTTATACTCGGTCTTGGGTCTGTGCTGGTGACCCTGGTGGATTAAGTCCGAGTTGTAGTGCTTCAGAAATGAGCTGTGGTGACGGGGCAGCACAATCAAGTGGTGACGCAAACGCCAGTGTGACCTTGATTTCCAAAAATACTAGTGGTGAGTATGGTGATAGTACGCAATATATTGGTGATGTGTCTAGCAATTGAAGATATGTTGTTTTTTACTCTGATTCTACAAATCTAGTACCAGGAGATACTAACTGACAAAACGATATCTTCTTATATGATAAAATAAGCGATACCATGACTAATATTACTATAGGTGGTAATGACGCTTCATATCTTCCATCAATTTCGTCTAACTGAAGATATATTATTTTTGAATCAATTGCTACGAATTTGGTAGCAGGTGATACTAACTGAAAAATTGATATCTTTCTTTATGATACTCAAACCAGCACAATGACTAATATTACCATAGCTGGAAATGATAATTCACAGCTCTCATCCATTTCAGCTAATTGAAGATATGTTACTTTTTCTTCAGCTTCTACGAATTTAGTGCCAGGTGATACTAATTGAAAACAAGATGTCTTCCTCTACGATACTCAAACCAGCACAATGACTAATATTACCATAGCTGGAGATAGTTATACATATCGCTCAAAAATCTCGGCAAATTGAAGCCATATTGCTTTTCTATCCAATGCTACTAATCTAGTACCAGGAGATACTAACTGAAAAAATGATATCTTTCTTTACGATATTCAAACAACTGCTATAACAAATATTACTATAACTGGGAATAATAACTCTGATGCTATTGATATATCAGCCGACTGAAGATATATTACTTTTGATTCGTTAGCGTCAAACCTAGTGCCAGGAGATTCAAATGGAGATAGAGATGTATTCCTTTACGATTCTTTAACTACAACGTTAATTGGCATTGGTTTGGATATTGATGTAACTACAACTACTCCAACAATTTCAGATGATGGAAAATTTATTGCATACGTTTCTTGAAGTTTAATCTACGTTTATAATATTCAACTTGACTCAATAGACATTATTTCTCAATTGAGCTGATATTCGACTAGAGCTGTCAATATTTCATATTATTGAAATAATATGATTTTAACAAATAGTGATGACTCGCAAGTATTTCTTTATTCCTTTAATAACGAACAGTGTGATGATGGGAATGATGTGGACAACGACGCTTGTAGCAATTCTTGTGAGTACAACACTCCATCTTGTCCTGCTATAAACTTCGTAGTAAGCCCTACTACATGATTTATACCAAAATTAGTTACAGGTACTCGAAATACAATAGGAGGATTTACAGTTACTTTACTCAACCGAGGTACAGGAACTCCAGTATCATCTCCTACGAGCCCTGCCGCTTACACCTACACTGTATCTGGCGCATATACTGCAATATTAAGCGTAGAGAATAATCTTTCAGGAGCATTTACCGCAACATGTTCTATTCCTATTTCTCTTCTCAATTCCCCAATAAACTGATTATGTGGCACAAGTAGTGGTACTTTATATGATTTTAATAATAGTGGTGATATGATTTCATCATGATCAACTGGACTATGCTCATGAGGAGTTGCATCTGGATTTAGTTATAATTCTACTACTCATATTTGGACTTGGTCATGTCTTGGACAATTTAGTGGATCTAATGCTAGTTGTAGCTCACAAGAATTGTATTGTGGTGATGGAGCAGTGAACAGTGTTGGTACACCAAGCAACGGACTCGTGGGATACTGGAGTTTTGATGCTAATGATGCACATGATGATAGTGGCTTGGGCAATACAGGAACGCTTATAGGAGGTGTGTTATTTGGAGCGGGGAAAGCTTTAACAGGTGCCTTATTCAACGATAATGATAGTTATATATGAGTATATCCTACTGATGACTTGGATTTTGATGCTCAAACTGATATGACTTTCAGTATATGGGTAAAACTCGCAACAGGCGATCAGTGATATATTATGTCTAAGCCACGAGGAGGAGGAGCATACAATTATGGTTTCCATTATGATAATGGTGCAATTAGATACTTTTTGAGTGATGGAAATGGAAGCCCTTGGTCTGAGCTTACAGGGACAATTACTCCATTATTATCGGAGCTGCAAGTTATGTATCGGCTGGACAAGCCTGTTTAGGTGGAGCCGCTAGTTGTAACACTACAACTGATGTTCAAGTTACACTTACTGGATGAGATATTTGTATCGGTTCTGATACTGGATTCAACTTTGGTACATTTACAGTATCTACTCAAGCTCAAACAACATCTGGAGTATTTAGTGGAAATTTCTATGTAGATGATCAAAAAGGTTCTAATTCAGGATATTATACTACTGTTCAAATTGCTAATCTGGTTAATGGATCAAACACTATTCCTGCAAATGCAGTATCATTCAGATCTAGTTCTGTTTCTGCTAATGACATTGGACTTAGTCCACTTAGTGGAGGAGCACTTGCTATAAATTCAAGAGTTAAAGTTTCTGGAGATGTATTGAATACTTGGGGTCTAATAGATACTCCTAAAGAATATATTATGAGAAATAATGCTGCTAATTTTGGTATCATTGGTAGATATGGTGAAAAACCTTTCTTACAATTGATTATCCCTGCTTATACTCCAGTTGGTAACTATCATGGTAATCTTACTTATACATTGTACGAACCAGGAAGATAATCTAATACTATAGCAAATCATTCGCTATATCAAAAAAACCTCACTTCGGTGAGGTTTTTTTATGCAATGAAAAGATTATGAAAATTCTCCGTTGTATTTTCTTGCAAGATTTACGAGCTCTCCCAAATTCTCAATCTTTTCGGGAGCTTGTTTGCCCTCAGTTTCGGTAAGGAATTCCTTGTAGGAAATGGTATGTATGATCTGTTCTACGAGTTGATCAGGTGTAATGGTGTCTAGGAGGTCTTTAAGAAAATTCATGCTCACAGCAAACTTTTTACAACTCTCTAAAGCCCTACTTGCCAATCCTGTCTGACCAAGCCAGAGAGGATTATTAATCAGATCATCAATAGCTATGTCGTTTACAGATCAATAAGCTTCCAGCGCCTTGACTGTATCGTCACTGATACCGCGTCTCGGAGTGTTGATAACACGCTTGAGGCTTACATTATCTTTCGGATTATAAAGATATTTCACATAAGAAAGTATATCTTTTACTTCTTTTCTTTCTAGAAATTTAAATCCACCATAAATTTTATAAGGTATTCCCTCCATGATAAGTTGTTGTTCAAATACTGAAGAAAGAGCATTTTTGCGATAGAGGATGGTGAATTGATCTCGATTTTTATTTTTCTCCTCTTTGATTTTAGCAATAAGTTCTATAGTATGCTTTGCTTCATCTATTTCATCACCATGTTGCATGATTACGATCTTATCATTTCCAGAACGATGGGCTGTTACCTTTTTATCGTACTGCTTCAGATTATTTTTAATAATATGATTGCTCGCATTCACGATGTGTGGCTTGGATCTATAGTTTATTTGAAGTTTAAAAATCTCCATATCGGGCCAAACATCTTTCACATTGAGGAAATTATCCATCATAGCTCCACGTCGACGATAGATACTTTGGAAGTCATCTCCAATAAAGGTTATATTTCCTCCTCACTTGGTCAATCTCTTCATGAGCTCAAACTGTATCCAGTTGGTGTCCTGGGCCTCATCTACGAGCACAAATTGAAACTTCTTTTGTCGTTTTTCTAAGATCTCAGGATTTTTCTTAAAGATCAAATAGGGGAGTAATAATAAATCGTCAAAATCCATCATATTTGCTTTATAAAGCTCTTTTTGATACTCCTCATAAACTTGTAAGAAATACTGATCACTTGGTAATTTTATACCTTTTGCATAATCATGTGGCATAATTCCTTGATTTTTATTTTTGCTGATGAGATTTTTAGCTACATCATATTCTATTTTCTCTTCGAGTTTTTTTGCTACAATAATCCTTTTGATAAGTGATTTTGACTCACCATCATCGTATACTCCAAAATTCGTATCATAGCTGCTATCATAGTTTTTTATTTCAATCTTGAGAAATTTTAAAAATAACGAATGAAAAGTTCCTATCCATTGGAAGTTATTCTTATGTTGATTAGCTTCAGATAAATCATTTCCACCTTCTTCAAACTGTTTTTTCTCAATATCTTGAGCGATTTCCATAAGCCTATGTCTCATCTCATTTGCAGCTTTATTAGTAAACGTTACTGCAAAAATCTCACTTGGATATACCCCCAATCCATAGACCAAATATGCAATCTTATAGGTTAAAGTTCTAGTTTTACCACTTCCAGCGCCCGCAAGGATGAGGCTTGAGCTATTGATATGGAGGGCAGCACTAGCTTGTTCCGTGTTGAGATTATCTTTTATATATGCTGAAATATCCATATGACAAATTTTGAAAAAAAAATTGAAAATATTGTGTTCATCTTATTAGTAATTTATTGGCTCTCAAACTCAAAGTATATTTAAGAAAATTATCAGAATATAATCGGAATATGATACATTTTTATATACTAAACCTAATGAGCGAGCAGAAGTCAGTTTATTTGCATTTTATTAGCTTTCTGATTATAATCTATATAATAGCTTATTTTATACGTAATATGATTCTTATGGAAGAGAATGTTGCAAACTGAGGGACAACGGAGGCTTCAAAAAACTATGTACAAAGCGCATCAAATCGAGTTAAAGATATGCTAGGTTTGAAACCTGATGAAAATTCTCCTGAAGCTACAAAAGCAGTACAGCAAGCTCAAGAAACAAAAACTGATATTCAGTCTCAAGTTGCTCAAACCAAAGAAGATGTACAAAATTCTGTATACGCTAATCCTACGACTGAGTCTCAAGAAGTAGTAGCAGGAACAACTAACGCCAAACTTGATAATCTTGAAAATAAAAAAATACCTTCAGATCTCAATACGCTTGTACAAGGAAGTGGATTGGAAACAAGATTAGGCGTCGAAACTATGAAAGGTATTGACCAGCTTATGGATATGTATGTAAATAGTACCTTGGGAGATGTGTTACAACCTAGACTGAGAGATCAATTTAGAGCAACCATGGAACTGGTGCTTATGAAAAAATTTTCATGAGCTCATGGAGGTAAAGAAAGTGAAAATACCTCTAAAACTAGTAGTGAAGCTAAGAAGCCAACATCTTTAATGTCATGATTATTTGAAAAATTAGGTAAAGTAAGTTGAAAAGCTGGAGATTTAAAAGATAAAATACAAGGTCCACTCTCTACTTTACAAACCTCACTCAATCCATTGTTTGAAAAACTTGGAGTGGCTTCAGTAGTAAATGATACACTCAAAATAATCTGAAATCTCACTACTATATTACAAACAGCAAAAAATAATGAACTTATAGATAAAGATGGAAATCTCAATGCGAGTAAAATGCCAGGTACATCACGAGAAACCTCTATGTTTGCAGATAGTAGAAAACTCTCTTCATATCTTATTGATAATCCTGACTTCAAAGAGAAAACTCTAGATTCAGCGCTTGATCTCAATACAGTGTTCATGCCATTTTTCCAGCTTGATGGTCCATCAACCGATACGCTTGCTCTTGCTACTGAAATAAACAAAACTTTAAAAGACACGGACATAGCGACTATACAAAAAGCAACAAAAGATGGTACAGTGTTGTTGAACAAAGCTTTGGCTACTGGAAATGAACTTAAAAAGAGTGGTATTTGAGCTCTATATGATGAGTGTAAAGATAGTATCAGAAAGATGTTTCCTATGGTAGGAGTATTTTTAGATTTCTTGTTTGGTACAGGATCTGATAATCTGATTACTACCGATAATATCATAGAAGCGGATGCTGAAAACTTAACTCCTGATGAAAATCAAAAAGAATGGGAGAAGTTTGAGCCTGAAGATGAAAAAGAAATAGATGATATTCATACAGGAAAAAAATGATATGAAACCACAAACCCTGACGCTATTCAAGCTGAATTAGATAAGGTAAGAGGAGTGCCATTTGATGCTAAACAAGTTAATAAATCTGCACAAAAATACAATGTTCCTGTCTCGTACTTACTTGCCTTTATGCGCAATGATAGTAGTTATGGTACTGACGGTAGTAGAGCAATTAACAATCACAACCCTGGAAATGTAGGTAATACAGACGATGGTAAAAATAAATACTTCGCTACTCGACAAGACGGTATCGATGGCTGCGCTTCCAATATTAGAAAAAGAATCAATGCCTACCAAAAACTTTGTGGAGAAGATGCTTTTCCAACCATGAAAGAATTGGCTACAGGAGTGGTAAGTCAAGACACTAAAAAAGGAAAAAAATTTTATGGAGTATATATGACCAGTAAACAGGGTCAAAATACAGTAGTTAAAATAGAAGATAAAATTGACGATAAGCTTGCAGCTTAATAACTCTTAAAAAAGCTCTTAAAGTACAAAAAAACCCCAATAGTTCCATTGGGATTTTTTTCGGTGAGGGCGGGATTCGAACCCGCGGACCCTTTTGAGATCGACTCGTTAGCAGTGAGCTGACTTCGACCACTCATCCACCTCACCATAAAGTTTCTAAGAGTTATTTTAGTATTTATTATCCCATAAATTATGTTCAAATATTTATTATTCACATATTTATGATAATGATACAATAATAAATATGGTTGTTTTTTCAATGTCAAATGAGATGAGTTAATTTTTAGTCATTTTAGTAGTAGGGTATTGATTTTTTAACCTTTTCTCATTACACTTATAGCATACTACAATTCAGCTTATAATTTATACAACTTATTTAAATATTCCTAAACAAACATGTCGTATTTACACGAGCAAGTACTTAAGAAAATTACTGATCTCAAACAAAAATGAAAACTTCAAGAAGCGCTGAAAATAGTCAATAGTTATCTCGTTGATGATCCAAGTAATCAGACTCTTCTCATGGAAATTGCTGATATTCATTATCGTGGTGGTGAGCTTGATAAATCTTCAAAACCTGTAGATTTCTTGCTTACTCAAAACCCTACAGATCCTATGAACCTGTATATCAAAGGAGTAATAGAAATGGAGAAGAAAAATTGGCAGGATGCGAGAGATTACCTTAAGAAAGCTGTAAAACTTACTAATTTAGAAAATGCGGAAGTAGTGAGAGTGTATGGTTTATCAGAGTTTTGGTATGGAAATCATGAGAAAGGAATTGATATGATAAAGATGGCTTTTCAAATGAATCAATATGATGCAGAGGTAATTTATAATCTGATTCAGTTGTATTTGATGCAACATAAGTATAGTTTAGCAGGTAATATGATAAAATACTATACTAAATATAAGGCTAAGCTTCAATGCTATGACAAGGATATCAAATACTATAATGAAAAAATTAAAGTATTTACTGAATTCCTCATATTAAAACAACCATCTTTTACTATATCTTAATATTTTCACAATGTTTCTAAAATCAGTTCGTTCCAAGTTCATCTTCTTCCAAGTCAAGCAAATAATCAAAGATGGTTTCTTCCAAATCGTGGGAATTAGCGTCTTAGTTGGTTTCTTGCTCTATTTGTTACACATCCTTATGGGATTATCCTTTGGAGTTCAGCATATGAGTCAGACCATCCAAGATAAATTGTGAGTTTATTTTTATATTACAGATGTACCAGGTCAGCAAGATAAAACGTATAGCAGAGTAATTGAAATGAAATCTAAACTAGAAAAAATAGGAATGAAAGTACAATACCTCAGCAAAGAAGATGCTATGAAATCAATTGAGCGTAAGGTACCAAGCGTATTGGAGTCCTTTGAGAAATATGGTATTAAAAATCCATTACCAGCGACTGTATATGTATTATTCAATTCTACAGAAGATTATGATAAGCTCAAAGCAGTAGTAACCATCTATGCTGATATTATCTCTAATCGTGATGATATTTCCAAAATAGGGGAGTGAGTAAAAGATCAGGAATCAAGAATTCTGAATACTCTCAACCTCACACATTTTGTGACTTTCTTGTCATTCTTCCTCGTGTTGGTACTAATTATCATCGTCTGTTCTTTCTTGATGCTTGTGATGAAGACTAAGTTCGAAGCCTTTCATAAGATGATCAATATACAACAACTCTTAGGAACTCCCTATCGTCTTATTCAGATTCCATTTATCATTGTGATTGCTTTTATCACTCTTATTTGATTTGTACTTTCGTTGATTTTACGAACAATAACTACATTCATTTTGGGATCTTATTCTCAAAAGCTTTTTGAGTCTGATGTGTTTAGTCTTTTAGGTAAGGATATGACCTCTATTTTAACTATTCAAGGAGCTGAATTTGTCATCATCATGATCCTTATGATGATCATTTGATACTTCTATATGCGTCATTTGCTATTAAAAAATGAATAATCTGGTATTTGTCAAGCCTTGCTAGCTCAAAAAGCCTCTAAATCGCCTTGTTTATGTAATAATCTCTTGAAATCGTTTCAATTCAGATTATCTATAGGGCATACATTTTATCTTTCTTTGTATACACATTATGAGCTTAAACTTAACAAATTTTGTTGCTGAATTAGCAGCTAAAACTGGATTATCTAAAAAGGCAGCTAAAGAAGTACTCGGAGTAGTATTTCAATTAATTATGGATACGGTTAAAAATGGTGGTGAAGTAAGAATCCAAGGATTCGGTACTTTCAAAGCTAACCAAAGAAAAGCTAGAGAAGGTGTTAACCCACAAAAACCAACTGAAAAAATCAAAATCCCAGCTATGAAAGTAGTTTCATTTAGAGCTGGTTCTGACTTCAAAAAAGCTGTTAAAGGTACTAAGTAATTAGTATTTGCTTATTGAGATAAGAACAAAACCTCCTTAGGGAGGTTTTTTGTTTTTAGTAAACTTTGAAACTGATAAGTTTCGACATTCATTATTTGACTTTGGAGGCTAGTTTGGCTATTATTAAGGTATTTACATATACGTCGTAGCATGGCTCTTCACAAAAAGCTCAAACCTAAAATTCTTCCTACGCCACAGGAGGCTTTGAATCACGAGAAAACAGTCTATAGATCAGAGCATTGAGAAAACCATAAAGCTGAGTTAGAAGAACTACTTATTCCTCATAATCGTGAGAAATTAATAAAAGATAATATTTTAACTAGAAAAGATTATTTGGATTTAATTAAAACACGTGAAGACATTGAACGTTTTGAAAAAAGAATTCGAGATGATGACCAACTCTATTTTTATGGAGATACTCATAAAAATGACCTTAAGGATCTGGAATTTAGTCGCATGGAATATTTCATAACAGAATTTTTTGAAAAAAATAAAGGCAAAAAAAATATAGCTCTAGTAGAAGGAGGAATGAGAAAAGAAATAGATATCAAAAAAGAAAAATTTGGTACTAGTGCTCAATTTCTTCAATACTTTGCGAAGCAAAATAATTGCCCGGTAGAATCACCAGAACCAGATAGTGATGAGGAGATAGAATATATAAAAAAGCAATGAGTGAAAAAAGAATATATTGCTTACTACTATGTTTGAAGAATGATTAGTCAATGGCATAGGCTTAAAGACTTACAAAAACCATCACTTGAAAAATATATTGAAGGTGCTTTTAGATGAAATTTTTTTACAAAAATATATGGCGAACCTTACTCTTTAAAACTATTTCAAAACATACATACTTCTATTTTCGAAGATAAATTGGATCTCTCAGATGCGGATCATTTTAAGAGGATATCAAATCCTTATTCGACCTATTCACCTAATATATCTAGCACCTATTCGACATATTCACCTCATATATCTAATGTATCATGTCTATCTTGAAGATATAGAGACCAACATATAGTAGAAACAGTACTAAATTATCTAGAGAATGGGTATAAAGTAATGATTGTATATGGGGGCGGACATCTTATAATACAGCATAAAATTTATGATGAATATTTTTCTCAAGTAGAAAAGAAAAAACTAACATAAATATTGATTACGGACTCATAATCACTATACTTACGCCAGTCAAATCAGAATATTATTTTGTTCTTTAATTATCAACTCGATGAATATCTGACACAGAATCAACGCAAGAAAAGTAGCTCTGAGCTACATCTATTGGGATTTATACTTTAGATATGAGTATAAGGAAGACTCTGAAGAGGAAGTTGTTGTTTCCTCGGAGACTGAGATTGATCCTGAAAACTCAGGAGTAGCAGAATATCTTGCTAATCTGTGAGTGGAAGCAGACTATCAAACAGAACAACTACAATATCAAGATATACCAAAAGGGGACTGTGGTTTGGCAGATCAAGAAGATGATCTTGCTATGATTACCAACGGTTTAGATATCGACCCGCTTTCTGTAGACCGAGAATATGTATTTTCTATCTTGGAGAATTACGATTCCAATATAGTGCAGTCTCAAGAACTTGTAGATAGCTACGCGACTCAGTTTTGACGAGTAGACATGGATTGTTTGAAACAGAGTATCTTTATCCTAGGATATACTGAAAAACAGTTGATGCAAACAGATGATAAAGTAATCATCAATGAAATGATTGAACTTGGTAAAAGATTTTGATGATATGAGACTTATAAGCTGATCAATAGTGTGTTCCACAAATTTCTTATTCACGATGAACCTTCAGAATGAACTCAATAAAATTATAACAAAAACCTCAGTACGTACTGAGGTTTTTTGATAAGAAATCGTATTATAGATTATTGTGTTACCGGAAGAACAATATCTACTGGAGCATCTCCCTCAATTGGTACTATACCTTGATCAGTAGCTTGCCCGTCTCCAAGATCGAAGTTTGGTGCTACTGCTCCAGAGTTAGCGGCAGCAGATGGATCGTACGTAGATGGTTTAGTGAATGGATACACTAAAGAACAGATGATGAAGATAACTGCAGAAACTGTAGCTAATTTTTTGAGCCCACCTTCGATAGATTTTTTAGTTCCATATTCATTTGATCCAGCGAAACCTCCACCAAGACCAAACCCTAAACCTCCTTTTGGAGCCATAAGTAATATAGCAAATGACATAAGAGCTCCTGAGAGGAGTAATATGATAAGTAATAATGTTGTCATAAGTTCTTTTCAGATTATTATATAAATTACTGATACTTTGTTTTATACTATTTTATTCGTAAAATTCAACTTGATTATTTATAAACTTCACTATAATCAGATTATCAACTCTCGGATAGCATTCCGAAAAACGGAAAGGAAAGTCCCAACGTCGCCAAAAAGCTAACTTGTAACGCGAGTTGGAACTGTATTTAATACAGCAAAAGAAAGTGCCACAGAGACTATACTACTCCGCTGTACAGCGGAGGAAAGGTGAAAAGAGTGAGTTGCAAGCTTCGGCTTTCATATCAAAACTTCCTTGATTGATGATCAAGTGAGCGGTAAACCTTAGCTGACGCAAGCTTCCTTGACTTGATCATGGGGTGCTAAATCTTTATTATTTTCGGATAATAAAGTAAGATAAATGCTATCTAAAACAGAATTGGGCTTACGGAGAGTTGATTTAATCTTATCACACAAAAATGACCATAGAACTAGGATTGTTGTTTATTATATTGGGAATAGGTCTGAGCGTAGGACTATTTTTACTTTGGAAAGAAAAAGATACTACTATTGTTAATTCACCCTCAAAAGCAAAAAAAATTGTCAAACTAGACCATGAAAGCTTAATCTCAGGATTGCAGCTTCTTGATATTACACAAACTCAAGCTCATACCATCAAAGGACTGTTACAAAAAACAATAATCTGACAACCACTACTCATCAATGGCTTACTGTTAGCTTTGTTTTCAGGAAAACATATCTTGATCAAATCTTTACCAGGAATGGCTAAGACACTTGCTATCAAGAACCTTGCTCAGATTGTAGGACTTTCTTTCGGGAGAATACAAGGAACTCCAGATTTGTTACCAAGCGATCTTACTGGGTTACAAACTCGAGAGTGAGAGACTAAAAAAGGCCCATTGTTTTCCAATATCGTACTGTTTGATGAAATCAATCGTACTACTCCAAAAGTGCAATCAGCGTGTATACAGGCCATGGAAGAAGGACAAATTACAATAGCAAATCAGAGTATAGATCTTCCAAATCCATTCTTGTTGTTTGCTACCGCAAATCCCGCTTGATCAAAAGGAATTTATGATCTTCCAGAAGCCCAACTCGATAGGTTCTGACTTTCATTGGAACTCCAATATCCTGAACATGAAGAAGAAATAATCAGATCATCTTCAGTGAAAGCTGATACTATTCAAACAAAAGTAGAAATAGATTTTGAAAAGAATCGCCGAGAAATAGAGAATATCACAATGAGTGATGAAATAATAACTTTGATTACAAATATCTTACAGCAAACAAGAAAAATACCAGATATCATAGAAGTAGGATGTTCTCCAAGAAGCGGAAAGGACTTGGTTTGGATAGCAAAAACTGCAGCTTGGTTACAAGGGAAAACTGCAGTTGAAAAGTCAGATGTAGAAGCTTTATGTGAGTCAGTATTGGCACACAGAATAGTGTGGAAACGCAATAAACAAACTCCGCTCAATCAGATTATTTTTTCTTAATACTTTCCTTAGTTTTAAAAATCAATAAAAAGGGAAAAAGCAATATGCGATAGATATTTGGCTTGCTGAAAAGGAAGGCAGGATAGGACTTAAACAGAAATGAAAAGAGTCTATTGAACATAAAATTAGAGAAAAAAGATTATTATTTTTGGCAATATCTGTTGATTTCTTCATTCATTCTATTGAACAAAGCTATATATCTAGATTTATTTGTACTAAAGTCTTCAGCTGATGTGCTTTCGAGATCGACGAGTACTTGATCTATTTCTACCTTAGATATTTCATTTTTTTCGATTGCTTCAGCACAAGCAGGTGAGCTAGCTACACTATGTAATTCTCCAAATGAAGTTTTGAATTGAGTAAGGTCGTCCACTTCTCAGCTGCTTCGACCTTGGAAACGTTTTCCAATACCTGCTACTCTTTGATATACATATTCAAATGTAGAAAATATTCCTACTTTTTCAGCTGGATGGTTTTGTAGATATCGCATTGCTACTCACATAAGTAAGACTCATATAACGGTTTGTAATATAATAGATACAATTTTTTTAGACATTCTTGATGATGATAAATATAAAAAATTTAGTTTTTTTGTTTGGAATTCGCTAGGTATTTTACCACAAAAGATTGATGGCTCGCATAAGTGCGTTTACTACTTTACTTGCCCAAATCGTGATAAAACTCAATATTCAAGTCTGCATTAGCAATACAAAAATGATAATCATAAGCAAGGGATTTGTCGCAAGAGCGTGTTCAACTTTTTGAGCTCTTTGACCAATTATAAGCTTCACAAACTTCCATCCATCGAGTGGTGGGAATGGCAAAAGATTGAAAATAGCTAATGCTATATTGAGATATACAAATTGATATCGAAATAAAGTAAAAATATTCTGAATATTTCATATCACTGCTAAATTTCCACTATATATTTTGAGTACCACGATACCAATGATCGCCATAAGTATATTAGTAAGTGGGCCAGCAATAGCTACCAAGAATTCATCTATTCTTGGGTTTTTGTAATAATTGGGATTGATTTGTACCGGTTTTCCCCACCCAAAATGAATAATAAATATCAGTAAGAATCCCATAGGATCAATATGAGCAAGCGGATTTGGCGTGAGTCTTCCCTGAAGTTTTGGAGTAGGATCTCCGAGTTTATTGGAAGCTCGTGCGTGAGCATATTCATGAAAACCTATGGAAAGCAGTAGGATTACCGCTAAGATAAGGATGTTTACTATTTGATCAGTAGTCATAGATAAGATAGAATTAATAAAGTAAGCTTTTTACGTACATTAAATTCAGATTATATTCTTTTATTCAATTCTTTCTCCATAATTTCTTTTGCTTCCAATGGGTTGAGTGAACCTTTTGTAACTTTCATAAGCTGACCTACAAAAAATGCTAGGGTAGTAAGTTTTCCTCATTGGTAGTCTTCAAATGCTTTTTGATTTTCAGTAATAATCTGTTCGATCATTGTTCCCATCTGACTTTCATCTATCTTTACAGATGCGTACTTACTTATCAGGTCATCCATATTTACTCCACCTTCCAATAATTCTTCCATAATTTTTTTACAAATATTCTCATTGATTGTATTCTTTGAAATTTTCTCTAAAAATTCTATAAACTGATCTTTATTGATGAGAATCGCAGATTCGCCACCTTCATTAAACTTTCCAGCAATAGCTCCTAGTAATCGTTTTGCACTTGTCTTGGGATCAAAACCAGCTTCGATTGCGGATTCAAACCATGAGAATAATAACTCATTATTTAGTAAACCATGAATATATTCTTTCTGAAAACCATACTCTACAAACTGTTTAATCTTCCCAAAACCAGTACGCATTTCCCATTTTGGCGACCAATTAAATTGATCTGGATTGATCTGTGGCAAATCTTGTTCTTGAAAATACCTATAATCGTGGGCATTCTCTTTGGATCTGAGGATATAGGTCTTACCCGCCATGTCATCTCGTCCTCTGGTCTCTTGATCTACCTTGCTACCGTTGTTAATAACCTCCTGATGTCTTTGGAATTCATACTGGATAGCTTTACGAATAGAAGAGAAACTATTGATATTCTTCACTTCCACTCTCGTTCCAAGCGTTGTTTCTCATACTTTTCTGATGCTCAAATTTACATCTACTCTCATTTGTCCCTTTTCTAAATCTGCAAATCCAATATCATTCCATCTGACCATTCTTTGTAATTCTTTCAAAAATTCTATAACCTGATCTTCATTTGTGAACTCTGGCTGTGTTACTATCTCGATGAGAGGTCCACCACTACGATTGAAATCAATAAAAGTAGTGCCATTGATCGTAATAGTCTTGGCAGTGTCATTCTCAAGATGTGCTTCATGAATATGAATAGATTGTTGAGTTTGAAAATGATCAGTGAAGAAATTTACTACACCTCATCTGATGATAGGATTGTGAAATTGAGTAATCTGGAACCCAGCAGGGGAGTCAGGATAAAAGTAAGACTTACGATCTCGAGTAAATCCCTGATCGAGAGTAGATCCAAAAAGTGTACCCAGCTTGATAGCGCTGTCGATACATTCAGGATTGATAATCGGTAATCCACCTGGTTGTCCAGTACACGCAGGACAGATGTGGGTATTTGGAGTTGTATTTTCAAAATCCTGCGTGTTCTCACAATGACAAAAAATCTTATGCGCAGTAGCAAGTTTTATATGTATTTCCAATCAGATAATAAATTCAAACATTTTACGGATTTAAATTAATAAGGATAGTTTTATTATTGAGTTTTGTAAAGAGCCATAAGTATATGCTGAAGTATATTTCCCATATGATCTGTAAAATCACTGATATCAAAGTTCACATCTTCTCTACGTTCTTCTCTCGTTTTTTTGAATAATTGGTTTATTTTCTCTAATACATCACTTTCGTTCTCCTCTTCATTCAGAATATTTTGCATATCATCAAGAAGTTTTTGACCATATTTTGATTTGAATTCCTCCAATGAAAGACTGTTTTCTTTCGCATTTTCGTGCCTTTCTTGAATAATATTCTCTACTACGAGTGAAGTATATATTCCCATAAGAGAAGAGAATTAAATATATAAAATAATCTGATTTTTATATCGTGTGGACTGTATATATTAAATTTAGGCTTTGAGATCATCTATTTTTATATAGAGCATATTCAAAATATTACCCATCTGGTGATTGAATTCACTTATATCAATACCATCTTCCTTGCTAAGTTCTTCCTCAGCTTTTTTATGCAGTGCATTGATTTCTGCAAATATTTCCCTTTTATTTTCTTTGGTGTCCAGGATATGTTGTATCTCTCCAATAAGATCTTTTCCATATCTTTGGCAAAAGTCTTCTGGAGAAATTCCTATTCATTTTTCTCCTTCATTGGCATGTCTTTCCTCGATGAGATGTTTTACATTGATAGACTCGTATATTCCCATAGATTCCGGTTATACAATATAAATATTATCCTGCTCTACGTTCACTATTTGTTCAAATACATATATAATCAATCACTTTAAATTTACAATGGAAAACCAATTTTCATAGTTCAGATAAGCTCTCAGACATTCTTAAAACAAAATTAGAGAACAAAAAACCCACCAATGAAAAAGGTGAGTTTGTTGAGTATTTTTTGTTTTTATTCTTAATATCTTCTGAATCTGTAGATACCATACATCATAAGTCCCATCAATACCGTGAAGATCATAATATTTTCTCCTGGTCCAGTTTTAGCATCCATAACAGTTGGAGCTGGTTTTGCTGGAAGATTTGGATTTTCAATGATATTTACTCCAACTCCTGGCTTTGCGTCAACCTTAATTGTTTGTATATATTCTTTACTAATAGCTGTATTTGAAGTACTATCTAGAGCAGTTAATCTGATTTGATATTGTCCAGCTGTAGGGAGTTTGATGTCAATTTTACCATCACTACCTTTTACAGTATTGAGAGTGAAAAAATCAGATTCCTTAGATTCCTTGATTTCTACTTTAACATTCGCTTCACCTACGATTGGAGTCCAAGTCAATGTATAGAGATCTTTACCATCTGTAGTATAAGAAATGTTTTCAATTGTTACTTCTCCAGCGTTGTGAGTTGTAGTAGTAACCGTACCAGAAGTAGAATCAAGATTACTAATTTCATTGAGTAATGCATCAAGATCAGTTGCGAATGTCACGTTTGATGACAAAATCAGAAGGGCTAATAAACTAAGCGATAGACTTTTCATAGAGAAATTAAAAAAATGATAAAATTGGAGCTAATTTGATGGTCTTTATAACTTATATTTATTTATACTATTAAAGTATATTGAAAGTATCCTACAAATGCAAATAAGTGCTAACTTTACCCCAAAATTCAAGGGAAATAGCCATTAAACCCTCTTTTTATACTATTTTTTATATGCATAACAATCTATTTGTAGTGCTATATGTTGACAGATTTTTATATAATCTGATTATTCTGATTATTCATTTTCCATAAACATTGTCTTATTCCTATATTGAAAAGCTTCTGCAATATGCTGGATGCTAATTTTTTCACAAGCATGTAAATCAGCAATAGTTCTTGATAGTTTAAGAATGCTAT
>CALMFT010000042.1 GCA_937862565.1 uncultured bacterium | reverse complement strand
AGCGTCATGCCACTCCTTTATAAGGTCTGAAAATACTTCTTGCATGTTTCATAAAAATTATGGTATAAAACACTATAGGCTATTTATGTTTTATAGTATAACAGATATAAAACAAAAAATCAAGTCCTTCTAGCAAGAATTTTGCAAAACCAGGGAGAACATCCTTGGCTTTTCTATATCTTCCATTTCCAGTAATCCATCTGTTGATTGAGATCAAAAGCTGATCCAACATTGATATTGCCATTGATATTCACAGCTCTGTTGGTGGTTGAAGTGTATCAGCCATTTGCAAAACCTCTAAGCCTGATGTTCTCCATACTTGATACCATGGGTCAGTATTTCTCGACCATTCGTTTTGGCACGACATATTCTCCTTGATGAACTACTCCTGCCACACGATTTCTTTGATTCCCTCAAGTATATCCTCCACTAGCAAATCATCTACCTCCTCAGGATCTCACTCTGGATTGTAAAGCAATAACCTGGAGCAATTGAGAGATTAATGATGAATATTCAGATCTGAGTGATGTAACAGTAGATCTTGTGGTAGTAACGAGTTGTGAAAAATAGATCTGCCATATTTGTTTCATTTGCTCCACTGATTGTGCTTGAGTTGATTGGATTTGTTGAATAGTTGTTGTTTGAATACCAAGTTCAGTTTGCGATCCTGTTTGTTGGTTGATGAGATCTTCATCGACTTTTGCTTTTTTGAAATCAGTGAATCACTGGACAGTTGCTTTTTTGGTTTCAATGGTTTGTTGATCGGTTGTGTGATCAGTGAGTGGTAAGGTTGGACTGAGTTGCTGAGCGAGAGGATCTGCTTGATTGGCTTTTGATCATTTTTTGATGATTGTTGGTAATGCGATACTCTGCGTCTGAGTTTTGAGTTCGTTTGATTTTTTGAGTGCATCTTGTACTTTTTGGATTAGTTCATCATATTCTTTTTTGACTTGTTTGATATTTGCTAGTTGGAGTTTATTGGTATCTGTTTCTAAATTATTTGATAAGCTGACTACTTCATTTTTTGCTGATTGTTTATCTCTGGTTGCATCTGATATTTTGAGTTTGAGTTCCAGGAGTTTCTCAATGAGCTTTTGACTATCTTCATCAAACTTTTGGAAGGTCGCTCATGAGAGGAAACTATCAACTTGTGCTTTTGTGACTGATTTTACATTTTGGAGTTGGCTGATAATTTTTTGTTGTGTTTCCAGTGATTGTTTGGTAAGAGCAAGCTCCTGGTCTGCTTGTTTTTTATCGTCCAGTGCCTTTTTCGTAGCTTTTTGAGTATCTTCCTGAGCTTTGCTATCAATAGTTTGTTGCTGTTTTTTGAAATCATAAAACGCTCTTTGCTCTTCGGTCATGTTCGCTCTGAGCTGTTGTTCTTTGATGAGTTGATCTATCGTAGTAGCATCAGTGGTACTTTGTTGTTTTTTAATCTCATTGAGGTTTTGTTGGATCTGTTGTTGTTTGGTAATTTCAGCAGTGATTTCTTGTTGGATTTCGAGTTGTTTTTCATGATCTGATTCTTGAGACAACTTGGTTTCCAGCTTCTTTTGTTGTTGTTGTGATTTTGCAAGATCCTCTGCCTGTCCTTGTACAAAATCTCAAAGATTATTTTTCTTATCTTGATCTTTTTGGAGTTGAATATTCTTGAGCTCTTCATCTCTGGTTTCCTGAATTTTCCTGATAGTTTTATCGTATTCTCTTTGCGTTTCCTTCAGACTATTTTTGATCTGATTGGTAGAGTCTAGGACTGCATCTTTATACTCTTGCTGAGCATCAGATACTTTTTGGATAGCGTCTTGGAGTTTATCGTTCGCTTTCTCTAGTTGCTTGGTTTCTCATTCGATAGTCTTGAGTTGCTCGATATCTTTTTTCTTTTCCTCTTGAGCCTGTTGTGATGCTTTGGATCATTTCTTACCCGCTTTTTCTGAAGCATCACCCATACCATCAAATTTGCCTGCAAGAGAAAGCACATCAGCTCAGAGCTGATCAGTCGATCATCAGGTTCCCAAGATTTGTGTTTTCACAAAATCAAATGCCTTTCCTGATTCATCAGCTATTCATTCAAAGATTGATTTCACTTGATCAGCATTGGTTTGTAATCCAGTTCTTGCCTGATCAATTTGAGCGATGTATTTATTAATATTATCTGTACCAATATCAACATTGAAGGTATTTTTCAAAAAATCTGCGACTGCCTTTCCTGATTTGAGAATTCCTTTGATTGCTCAAAATATCACATCAACGGCAAAATTCCATGCTTTTGCTATTGCTCCAGGAACTGCTTGTCAAACCTTTGCCATAAAATCAAAGACAGGTTTGAGTTTTTCTTTGAGCGTATTTCGATTAGTAAAAATAGCCACAACTACTGCGGTGACAATACTTGCAATGAGAAAGAATCTCGCACCCAATAAGATGAGATTTTTGATAGTTCCGAGGATTGATAATCCCAATGCACGAAATGAAAATGAAGCGAGATTGTTTGCTATAATTTGAGCATAAGTTCTTGCTGTATTGATAGCGAGTGCGACACTTTTTCTAACAAAGGCTACGGTTGCTCTGACTGCCTCTACGGTTATTTGTCTCAGGTTGAGAACGAAATTCAACGATGCTCTTCAGAAAGCAACCACACTCGTGATCATCGTTGTCATACCTTTGATGAAGTTTTGCACGACTCCTTGTAGGAAGGTAATGATCGTCTGTTGTCTCATAATGATGAGTGCCGACAGAAAACTCGCAAGAACGACTCTCGTAATAATGACAAAGTTATTTGCAAAAAATTGGTAGATCTGCTTCATACCATCAAAGACCGTCCTGAATACTACCGCTAGTCCTTTGACTCACAGGATTAGAATATTGAAAGCAGGTGTAAGTAGTATTTGTAAGGTTGAGATAATTCATACAAATAATGGAGCGATGACTTCTCCAAAACTTGCAAGACCTATCTTAAAGGTATCAATGAGATTACTCAATCTTCCTTGGAGAGTTTTTGCCTGTTGTTCCATGAGTCATCAAAACTTCTCATTGATTCATTCCAGGATCAATGGGATAGCTTTTGCAGAGCTGATGTTTTGATTACCAATATCAGCAAGTTGTGCTTGAGTGAGTCAGAGCTTTTGTCTCAATATTTCAAAAATAGGAATACCACGTTCAGCGATTTGATTCACTTCCTGTTGTACCAGTTTTCCTTTGGTTTGCATTTGTCCCAGTGCGACGATCACTCCATTCAGAGTTTCTTGTGATCATCATACTCCTGCTACAGCATTACCTAGTGCATTCATAATAGGAATAATCTGATTCGCTTGAAATCAATAAGCAGAGAGTCTTTTTGCCCCATCTATCAAACCAAATTGATCAAATGGGGTTTGTTTTGCAAAACTCTGAATATCCTTGATCAGTTTGAGTGCAACTTCTTCACTTTTGAAAAGATTCGTGAAAGCAATCTTGGCTTGTTGGATTTGTGAAGTAAGATCAAAGGTTGATCTGATGAATTGAGTAATGGCAGTGATGGAAAAAGCTCAAATAATCAGTTCCTTGATTCATCCAAGACTAATCTTCATTTTTTGAATCGTACTTTGGATAATGCCTCACTGTTTGAGTACTTCAGTGTTGATTCACTGGAAGTTTTTTCATAATACAGATATATCACTTGATCCAGTCCTTGTATAATTTCTGAGCTCCCTTCCTGCTTGCGTGAGTGATTGTTGTAATCTACTCGCATCAGCAGTGAGTGAAATCACTGCATCACGATTTCCTTGATCCTTTGCAAGTTTGATCTGAGCCCTTGCCTCATCCAATTGCTGTTTAAGTTTTCATACATTTAAAGAAAGCTGGATCGCTGTCTGATCCTTTATTCTTTGATTGAACCCATTGATATCATCTCTAACCTGATTGAGTTGCTGGTTGATACCATTTCTATCAAGTTTGAGATCTCGTAATAATTCAAAGACTGTTTTTGCCATATCAAAAAACCACTCCAAATAAATAGAATGGTTATAGTCAGCTTGAGGAATTATCAGTGTATTGAGGATTTATCCAAAAAGGAAATTAGTGAAGTCTTGTTCTGTTTCTAGTTTTGCTATGCGTTTAGGATTAGTTTGTATTCTTTGTTTTTTTGGATCTTCCATGTATTGCATTTCATCTAAGAGACAAAAAAACTGGTAGGCTGACATAGTGAGCGTCTGTTCGAGACTAGTTGTGTAATACTTCATCACTAATGCAATCAGTGTCACAATGGATCAGTCAGCATTTCCTCATCCTCCACTAGTGGCACGATTGTTTCATGATTCAGTAGATCATTGTAGTTGTGATTTGTCAGCCCCAATCAAAAAAAAATTTCATTTCGTACTTTGATCAGATTATCGGGAGTCAGATGTTTCAAAATATATTTGAGCTTTTTTCTCCTATACCCAAACCATCAGGGATCCTTGATAAAAGATCATAACACATCTATCATGATAGTAGTATTATGGATTTCATCAGTTGCGAACTGATCAGTTTTACTGATTATCTGACCAAGTTGTTTCACAGTCGGTTGCTCTAAGACAAACAGATCTTTTCACAATTTGATAGTAATTTCTTTAGAGAGAAAACACTCGAGATTGATCTCAAACATAGATGGTTACAATGAGAAATAAAACATTAGCTCTAATTATTAGAGCTCATAGACAAAACCATCTTGGACGACTTTTCCATTCAATTCAACATCGACGGTTGCTACATCGTCGTCGCTATTACCAACAAAGTCTATCGTTAATCAAGTCAAGTTTTGCACTTCTTTGAGATCAATCGTGATTTGTTTGCCATTAGATCTCTCATGAATGAATCTTGCATAGAACTTAGTTGCAATACCAGTCTCGGCAAAGGTAAATTTTCTACTTTGAGCAGGTGTATAATTGTATGTAATTGTAAATGTCTGAGCAAGAGTTGTAACCGTTCCTCAGGATTTGAAGTAAATATTTCTCTTACCTCCAGGTCAGATTACTTGAATATAATCAGCAACAGCAATTGTTCCATTTACTGATCATACCACAGAAGTAATCACCAACGCAGAAAGATCAAAATTCTGACGTTCAAATTCTATCATGGTCAGATATTGTACGCTTCATAATGCCAAGACCTGTGTTGCACCTGTGACTAAAGTTCCTGCAACACTTGTTTTAGTGATCCAACCATCATTGATACT
>CALMFT010000041.1 GCA_937862565.1 uncultured bacterium | reverse complement strand
TTATATAATTAACTGAAAAGAAATAACTATGTGAGACTATTCATCTGCTTGATCATTAATTTGAGTCGATGAGTTGATAAAAAAATATAGAGAATATTTATTAATAATATAATATAATATGATACCCTATTGAAAACAATATATAGATGAGAATGATGTAAATTCGGTAATTGAAGTATTAAAATCAAATTATTTAACTACTTGACCAAAAGTAGAAGAATTTGAAAAAAAAGTTTGTGAATATACTAAAGTAAAATATTGTGTAAGTTGCTGAAACTGAACGCAAGCTTTACATCTTGCATATGAAGCAATTTGATTAAAATATTGAGATGAGGTCATAACGACTGCTAATACATTTGTTGCAACATCTAATATGATACTACAAGTTTGAGCCATACCAGTATTTTGCGATATAAATTTAGAAACTTATAATATTGATGAAGATAAAATTGAAAAATTAATTAATCCAAAAACTAAAGCTATAAGTGTGGTTCATTTTGCCTGAAAGTCTTGTAATATGAAAAAAATTTGGAATATTGCAAAAGAAAATAACTTAAAAGTAATTGAAGATTGAGCTCATGCTCTATGAGCAGAATATAACTGAGAAAAAATTTGAAACTCTCAAAGTGATGTAATTACTTTTTCTTTTCACCCAGTAAAGCCAATAACTACTTGAGAATGATGATGTGTAGTTACTAATAATGAAGAATATTATAAAAAAATGAAAAATTATAGATGACACGGAATACAAAGAGATGAGAATGGATTAAATAACATGATTGATTTTTGAAGTAATTATAGAATTTGTGACATACAGTGTGCTTTATGAGTATCTCAACTATCAAAAATTGATAGTTTTATGAAAAAAAGAAGAAATATAGCAAAGTTATATAATCAACTATTAATTAAAAGTAATAAAATATTTTTACCCATTACCGATACTGAAAACAATAAAAGTTGATGGCATTTATATGTGATAAGATTTGAAGATAAAAAAACTAGAGATAAGGTAATGGACATATTAAAATCAAATTGATATTGAGTTACTCTACATTATCCCCCAGTATATACCCATACTTATTATAGAAATAATTGATATAGAGATTTTGAATTGGATAATTGTAATATATATTATAAAACTTGCTTAAGTTTGCCTATATTTTTTGAATTAGAAGAAAAAGAAATAAGAGATATCTGCAATCTAATTATTAAAAATATTTAATATGCAGTTATCTTTATGAACCGTTCAATTTTGATTAAAATATTGAATAAATAATAAAATCTGAAAACCAACCTTAGAACAATCAATAGAAATGTTAAAATTTGCTTACGATAACTGAATAGACACGTTTGATACAGCAAGTGCTTATTGAAATGCAGAAGAAGTTCTTTGAATTTTTGTCAAGAAATATGACTTAAAAAATGAAGTCTTTATAACATCAAAGTTGAAACCAAATATATTTGATGATTTTGTTTGAAATAAATCAGAAAAAATAGAAGAAGAAATAATAAAATCTCTAGAAATATTAAATATTGATAAATTAGATTGATATTTATTACATTCCCCAAAATATATTTTTAATAATGAAATTTTAGTAGGATTAGAAAATGCTAAAATAAAATGACTTATAAATAATTACTGAGTATCTATATATGAACCAGAAGAAGCCCTGTATGCTGTAAATAATACTAATGTTTCTTATATCCAGATCCCATACAATATTTTTGATCAAAGACTGGATAAAACAGATTTTTTTAAAACAGCAAAGGAAAAAGATATTAAGATTTATGCAAGAACCTCATTTATTCAATGATTGATTTTTATGAGTGACAATGAGATCCCAAATAATATATCTGAATCGAAAAAATATTTTTTTAATTTTGATAATATAATTAAAAAATATAATTTTTCTAGATTAGAAAGTGCAATTAATTTTACAAAATACCATAAATATATCGATTATTTAGTATTTTGAGTTGATAGTTTAAATCAATTACACCGAAATATTGATATCTTTACTAAAAATATTGATTTTAATAAATGCCATATTGATTTAAAATCTAAATTTTCTGATTTAGATACAATTATATTTTTTCTTAGTTTATGGAATAAAAAATAATTTTTATTTTATATAATAAAAATCTAAACTATGCAAAAAGAAATATTTCTAAAAATAGAATGATCTAATTGGTATGATAGAAATAAAAATCATTTGAATACAGGGGCTCTAGAAAATGATAAAATAATTCAATATTTTAAAAAAAATATTGATAAAAATAATACAACTCTTGAAATATGATGTGCTAATTGATGGAGAATAAATGCTTTAAAAAATGAGGTTTGATGAAGTTATTATTGAATAGAACCTTGAAAAAAAGCTATTGAAGAATGAAAAAATCTTTTTCCAAATATTGATTTATATCAATGAACTGCTGATATGCTACCATATGAAAATGATTATTTTGATAATGTAATTATTTGATTTTGCTTATATGTATGTGATAGAGATGATTTATTTAAAATTGCTTATGAAGTAGATAGAGTTTTAAAAAATTGATGAAATATAATTATTTTAGATTTTGAACCAGGTTATATTTATAAAAATGATTATACTCATTTAGAATGAATTAAAACTTATAAGATGGATTATTCAAAGTTATTTTTATGGAACCCTAATTATTTTCTAAGTAACAAGGAGGTGTATTCACATAAACCAGATGCAGATTTTAATGATCCAAATGAAAGAATAAGTTTAAATGTATTAAGAAAGAATCTAAATTTCGCATATCCTAATTGCAAATTCTATGAATAAAATATTATGCATAATACAAGCAAGAATGTCTTCAGTAAGGCTTCCCTGAAAAGTAATGATGGAAGTAAATTGAATTCCCCTGTTAAAATATGAATTAGATAGGGTAAAAAAATCTAAAAAAATTGATAAAATAGTAATTGCAACCAGCAATTGAGAAGAAGACGCTAAAATAGCAAATTTTTGTATAGAAAATAATATTGATTGTTTTAGGTGAGATTTAAATAATGTCTTAAAAAGATACTACGATTGCTCTGTAAAATACCACGATTATTATAAAATAGTTAGGATTACTTGAGATTGCCCATTAATTGATGAAAAAATAATTGATAAAACTATAGAATTATTTGAGCAATCAGACGTTGATTATTGTTCAAATTGTGAATTTCCTACATTTCCTGACTGATTAGATTTGGAGGTTTTTACTAAAAAATCGCTTGAAATTGCTTACAGTAATGCTTGATTAAATTCTGAAAAAGAACATGTAACACCATATATAAGAAAACATTTCAAAAAAATAAGTTATTGTTTGAAACAAGAAGATTACTCTGATTACAGACTTACTGTTGATGAACAAAAAGATTTTGAATTAGTTAAAATACTCATAAATAATATTTGAAGTAATAATGATTTTAGAGATTATATTAACTATATTAAAAAAAATAATGTAAGTATAAATGCTCATATCACAAGAAATGAGTGATTTGCAAAATCTATTAATGAAGATAAAAGTTTATTAAATAAGTAATAGTAATATGAAAAATGCTAAATCTAAAGAGTTATTTGAAAAAGCACTCAAAGTTATCCCCCTATGAACTCAAACTTTTTCTAAAAGCTATTTATCTTATTATAAATGAGATATTCCCCATTTTATAGAAAGATGAGAGTGAGCTTATGTTTGGGATATTGATGGGAATAAATATATTGACTATATTAATGGATTATTACCAGTCATAATTGGATATAACATAAAAGAAATTAACGAAAAAATAATAGATCAATTAAATAAATGAATTATTTTTACATTTTCTCATCCTATAGAGTATAAATTATCAAAAAAGTTAACAGAAATAATTCCTTGTGCTGAAATGGTTAGATTTTGAAAAAGTGGTTCTGATGCAACAACTTCTGCAATTAGACTCGCAAGATATATAACAAATAGAGAAAAGGTTGCTGTTTGCTGATATCATTGATGGCAAGATTGGTATATATGATCTACTACTAGAAAATGATGAGTTCCAAAATGTGTTCAAGATTTAACTTTAAGATTTGAATATAATAAAATTGAATCCTTAGAAAAAATATTTATTGAAAATCCATGAGAAATTTCTTGTATTATTATGGAACCAATGAATGTGGAATTTCCAAAAAATAATTTTTTACACAAAGTAAAAGAATTATGTCATAATAATGGAGCTTTATTTATACTAGATGAAACAATAACTTGATTTAGATTTGATTTATGATGAGCTCAAAAATATTTTAATATTATTCCTGATTTATCTGCGTTTTGAAAATCTATGGCAAATGGTATGCCCTTATCAGCACTTGTCGGTAAAACACAGTATATGCAAAAAATAGAAGAAATTTTTTTCTCTTGAACTTATTTATGAGAAACATTATCTATGGCTTCAGCATTGGCTTCGATAGAATTCATGGAAAAATATAATTTACATGAAGAAATAAATAATAATTGATTATATTTAAGAGAAAATATAAATGGATTATTACAAAAATATTGACTGAACAATTTTATAGAAATAGTTTGACATAATTCTTGGCAAATATTTACATTCAAAGATATTAAAGACAATAAAGCCATACAAATTAAGTCATTTCTACAAAAAGAATTAATGGAGAAATGAATACTATGGTTTTGAACTTTTAATATGAGTTATTCTCATATGAAAGATATTATCAATGAAACTATTTATATTTTTGATATTTCATTAAATAATTTAAAAAATGCTATTGATAGTAATGCCATTATTGAAATAATTTGATGAAAAGAAATTAGTGATATTTTTAAAGTAAGATAATTTAATACATAACATTATACCTATGCAAGAAATACAAATTTGAAACAAAAAAGTTTGATGAGATAATCCAACTTTTATAATTGCAGAGCTTTCAGCTAATCATGGATGAAGTATAGAAAATGCAAAAAGAATCATAAAAGAAGCTGCTGATGCTTGAGCTGACGCAATAAAATTACAAACATATACTGCTGATACTATGACAATAGATTGTGATAAATCTGATTTTCAAATAAATTCTTGAACTGCATGGGATGGTAAAAATCTTTATGAGTTATATTGAGAAGCTTACACTCCATGGGAATGGCATAAGGAATTAAAAGATTATGCAAATAGTTTATGATTAGAATTGTTTTCTACCCCGTTTGATGAAACGGCAGTTAATTTTTTAGAATCAATAAATGTTCCTTGTCATAAAATAGCTTCTTTTGAGAATAATGATATTCCTCTCATAAAGAAAGTTGCAAAAACTGGTAAACCAATAATAATTTCTACATGAATGGCGACCTTTGAAGATGTAAAATTAGCGGTTGATACGATTAGATGAGAATGAAATAATCAAATTATACTCCTAAAATGTACGAGTTCATACCCTGCTCCATATGAAGAAATTAATTTAAAGACTATTGAATCGTTTCAAAAAGATTTTGATGTAATTCCATGATTATCTGATCATACTTTATGAATAGAAGTTCCCATAGCCTCTATCGTAATTTGAGCTAAGGTTATAGAAAAACATTTTTGTTTATCTCGTGATATTCCTACCGCAGACTCTCATTTTTCACTTGAACCTAATGAACTCAGAGAAATGATACGATCTGTTAGAAATATAGAAAAAGCTATTTGAAAAGTATATTATGATATTTCAAATATTGAAAAATCGAGTTGTCAGTTCAAAAGATCAATTTATGTTACAAAAGATTTAAAAAAATGAGATAAATTATCAAAAGAAAATATCAGAATTATTAGACCTTGATACTGATTAGCACCAAAATATTTTGATGAAATTTTATGAAAAAAAATTAACTGTGATTTAGAAAGATGAACCGCTTTAAAAAAAGATTTTATAGACTAATTTATAAAAAATGATTATTAGAAAGGCAAATCTAAAAGATGCCGAGTGAATATTCAATATTAGAAATAATGAAAGTATTAGAAAATTGTCTATAAAGGATCAAAATGAGATACCTTTAGAAAAACATATATTATGGTTTAATAAAAAATTAGAAAATAAAAAAGATTTATTTTTAGTAATAGAAGAGAATAATAACATTGAGTGATATTGTAGATTAGACTATTTAGAAGAAAAAAAATATTTAATATCCATCGCTATTAATCCAAATACACTTTGAAAATGATTATGAAGTAAATTATTAAATGAAATAATAAAAATATTAAATACTTGAGATATGATTATTGCTGAAATTTTAGAATGAAATTCTATTTCTCAAAACTTTTTTAAGAAATTTTGATTTGTTGAAAAACAAAAATGAATATATGAATTAATTATAAATCATGCTGAAATACTGAATTAAACTTTGGTCTATAAATGAAAATCTTTTTGAAGAAACAATAAAATCAGTAAAAAATTGATTTTTTGATTTTGTTGAGATTTATGTTATACCCTGAAAGTTTCATACGGATGTATTAAAAAATTTTGTAGAAAATAATATAAAAATATCAATTCATGCCCCTCATTGAGCTCACTGATTTAATCCTATTGATCCAAATAACAATTCTGAAGAAATTTGGAAAGAAATTAAACAATATATTGATTTTTTAAATCCTTTTCAAATAGTCATCCACCCTGAAGTATGAACTGATGTAAAAGTACTAGAAAAAAAATTGCAATATTTTAACGATCCAAGAATTATTATTGAAAATATGCCTAACAAATCTTCACTATTAGCAAATACTGAATTTTACGGATACTCTTTAAATCAAATAAAAAAAATTAAAAAAATAACCCATTGATTTTGTTTTGACTTTGCAAAAGCAAAGTCGTCTGCTATTTCACAATGAATTGATATAATAGGCTTCTATAATGATTTATTATATGAAATGAATCCAGACTATTTTCATATATCTTGATTTTTAAGTAATACCGAAATTGACGAACATTTTGATTTATGGGAATGAGATGATCGTTTAATTAAATGGATGAAAAAAAAGATATTTGAAATTTGAGAAAAAAAGGATATACACATCGTGTTTGAATGTAAAAAGAAAGATTGAATTGAAAATGATGTAAAAAATTTAGAATATTTTAAAACCTTATAAGAAATTATTTTCTTATAAGGTTTTTTCTATATATGTTAAAAAAGATTTTCATATATTATCCGTATTTTCTCAAATATCAGCATAATCAAAACAATTTCATTTTACTATTCATTTTATTATTGCATTAAATAGTCTATAAAAATCTAATTCATCATTTTGATAATTTTCAACCCAATTTATAGATTTATAAAATTCATCTAGTCTGTATAATTTAAATATATTATTTCATTTAGCATAAAATGCTTCTCATAAAACAATAAGAGGTTTTTTTCTTGCTAAGGCTTCTAATCAAGCAGATCAATTAATAACTAAAACTCACTTAGAATTTTCTATAAGTTCTTGACTATTTTCTAAAGGATTAATTAATTTTAATTTATGATTATTTCTAATTCTATTAAGTCATTTTATTCAAATTCATCAAATATTTGCTGGATGTTCCTTTGTATATATTTTATAATCCAACGGAAGTTGTCTTGCAATTATTTCAATCAAATTTATTTGATCGAAATAATGTTGATTTCTAACAAGTATTTGAGCATCTTCTGATACATGTATTGGGAAAAATATGTATTTTTCAGTATTATCAATTTTATCATATTTAATAAAAACTTTTCACAATTTAGATTGAAATACTTGTTTTAAATGAAAAATAATTCTATTAACAAATGAACTATGTCATTTAAATTCAAATTCTTTAATTAATTTTAAAAGAGATTTAAAATTTTTAAATGAAAAAACTTTTGGCACAATTGGTTTATATATCATTTCATTTTTTTTTGTAAATCATGAAATATATTCATCAATTGATTTTTTATTTATATCTTTTTCATTATCGTTATTCCAATAAAAATCAATTAAACTTGAATTCCAAGATTCATCAATATCAGAAATTATAAATTTATTTTTTTCTAAAGGATAAGAATCATTATAAATATGTTTTTTGCCTAATCATTTTATAACAAAACTAACTATTCTAATGGGCAAACAAGAACTAATTTGAGAAATAGAAACATCAATATTTTTTTCTTTTAATATTTTTTCAATATTATCAAATATAATATTAGCTATCTTTAAATATTCTTCTTGAGATTTATTAGAATAATCTCTATCAGAAAATTTTAAATTCTCAAGTGTTACTCAAAAAGGAAATAGATATTTTTTTTCAAAATTCAATAGATTTTCATAAGAATAATTAAATCATTTAATATCAAAAATATCTATAAAAAAAACTTCAGATTTTTTTTC
>CALMFT010000040.1 GCA_937862565.1 uncultured bacterium | reverse complement strand
ATTTGATATCTCTTCTCGGTATTTCGTTCGAAACAAGTCCGCCAAGGACAGCCATATAAAACCGAGCTCGCAGACTAATAAAGTCTGTTTTTTTATTTTAGATTTTTTCTCGTTTCTTTCTCTATTTTTAGTCTGGTGCCCTCTAGAGAAAAAGCTCAATTCTATCTTAATCAATGCTGAGCTAAGAAGTTTGATAGAGATAGTGATGGTATTGCTTGTGAGGATGTGAAGTAATTGTATACAAAAGATCCATTATGGATCTTTTGTATTTGCATCTTCTCCTATCTAAGTAATGAAAAATAGATATTATTCCTAGTAAAATTACTTCATCTATATGATCATACAATCTATCCGAATTCCAGGATATAATTGAGGAAACGCTATAGAATTTCAAGATACACAACAAGATTTGATAGAATTTTATCTTGCAACGCATCCATCTGGTAAAAAGGCTTATAATAAAAACATATCCATCAACTGCATACTTGGAGATAATTGATGTGGAAAGAGTCGCTTATTTGGGGAGATACTTAAAAAATATGAACGCTCAATACATACTGATGGCACCAGTATGTATTCGTACAATAAAGATATTGAATCTCGTAAGGAGCAAGGTTTCATTACGTTTAATGGCATTAAACACCAATGGGTTATGCTTGATGATTGGTGGATTGGTTCAAGCAACAATTGATATTCTATTCATCAATATTTATTAAGGGAACTAGCAAAGGATTGATTAATGAGTAACTACTTTGTCTTAACTTGTAGAGATTATTTAGCTACACATCAAGGATCCGTAATGCGGACGTTTTTGGATATTCCAACTATCACTGAAACACAGATTCTATTCAGCCCTAATCAGGATTGGTATACAGCATATGGATGACAATCACTTGATTATTTAGGAAAGTCTGCTTCGGAAGGCGGCAAGCCTAACGATGTTAATGATACCGTATTTAGTCCATTTGATTCAAATACAGCCAAAACATTACTAGATTTCTTTGAATGTCTTGTCTATAAAAGCCATAACAAAGACAACATAAAGGATATAGAAAATCTTGCAAATAGCATTGATCAACAAACAGCAAAAGACTATGTAAACTATTATATAGATTTATTTTTTGCACTTGGGGAAGAGCTATGGAAAAGATTTCAGCAAATTTATAATGATAACATTACAGAGGAAACACACTGATTTACTTTGATAGAGACAGATCAATATACATCTTTACAAAGATATATACCTTTGTTAGTTAGCGTTCTTAGGTGAGAAAATGATCTTGGTATAGAGATAAATATGCTAGAGGTAGAGTCGAATCGTTTCGACGATTTTTGAAGCTTTTTAAGTGACATTCTTAAAAAATACATACCAAACGCCACACAATCAATTGGAGATTTACAGCAAAGCTATAAAAGGCTTATGCGTACAGCGAAAAATACTCCAAATACAAAAAAAGAGATTACCCTGCGAGCAGATGCTGAGCTTTCTCAGACTGAACGAAACATTTTACTACTACCACTATTCAAACTTGATATGATTTTTGGTTCAGAAAATCATCAAAGTCAAAAGAGATGGGGCTATCTTTCAGGATGAGAAAAATCAATACTTATGCGTTTTATTGGCATAGACAAAGAATTGCAAAAGTTGGCTTATAAGATGCAACAATCCGTAAAAAAGGCTCCTATTCCAGATATAGGTTTGCTTATCCTCATAGATGAGCCAGATCTTCATCTCCATCTTGACTGGCAAAGGCAATATATTGCAAAACTTATTGATACTTTCAGCACCGTACCAGAAAATATCAAGATGCACTTCATCATAGCGACTCATAGCCCATTTATTATCTCTGATCTTCCAAAGGAGAATATTATACGAATGCGAAAAAAAGAAGATGGAAGTACTATATTTGCTTCTTATGGAGAATGACAAGACAAGAATACAAACTCATTTGGTGCTAATTATGTAGACTTGATCCAAAGTGGATTTTTTGATAATCAAATCCTTATGGGAAGCTTTGCGGAAAAAGTTATAAACTGACTCGCAATTGCTGAGAAAAAGAATGTATTAGAGGATAACTTCCAATCCACCAATGATACAAGATTAGTTGAAGAGTATCTAGATAATACTGAAAATACAAAGAATATAGCGTATATGAAACAACAAATTGGGGATGATTTTTTAAGATCACATCTTTTATATTTTTAGTGTATGATCAAATTAGAGATAGATAAAATTCTGTTTAGATTGCGAGAAAAACTTCCAGAGACCTGGACGAAATATGAAGAAAGATTGAGGATTGAGTCTAGCAGATTAGATCCTATTCCAGCACATCAATCTATATGTTACGGAATAGAAGGAATAAAAGATAGCAATACAATAGTTTTGTATAATTCCAAGGTTTGTCTCCCATCCCCAGACCCAGAAAAGGACTTTTGGAAAAATTGGGCAAATCGAGAAATTTTCTTTCCAGAATTTAAGGAACTTGAACTTGAATTTATAAATTTATTTTATAACAAGTACAAATATCATTTTTGTCCATATTGCGGAAAGATCCCGTTGATTAAATATGAAAATGATAAAAAAGCCAAAAGAAGGACATTTGATCTTGACCATTTTTATCCAAAAAATACATATCAACACTTAATGTATAATTTTTATAATTTAGTGCCAGTCTGTAAAGTATGTAATCAGTTGAAAGGTACAAAAAACTTCAGCAAAAAAAATGAATACTACCATCCATATTTTGGATGGGTTAAAAATCTAGAAATTGACGAGTCCAAGAACCAAGATACAGAATTTTATTTTTCTGAGGATAAGAAATGAGCTATAAAATTTAACGCAGCTCAAAAATTATATAAATTGGATTCTATTTATCTCAATGCCCAAGATACAAAGAATGACATCAAGTTTATTCGTACTCAGCTTGAAAGAATCGCAGACACTGAAGGAAAATTGCCAAATGTTTGAGATCTAACGCATAATTATTTTCAGCATTTTGCTCCAACATCTAATGAAGACATCCTACAATACACAAATGGAAAGCTAAGATTGGATATGATAAATTATCTAAAAAAACATAACTTTACTTAGCTCTATTTAAGTAAGAATGTTTTTAGTTTCTTTGGTATATTTTTCACATAGTACAAAGTCCATTTTAGAAGACCCACTGTACTGTCATCAATAGCTTCCATCCAAGCAAGAGTATTGATAATAAAATCTTTCGTTATCAATGTACACATAACCCAGATAGGAACTACAAAGAAAGCAAATCCTGTGAACAGAAATTCATATGATTTTGGACTTGCTTGTATTATATTCCAAGCTGTTTTTATAGAGTTTTGAAATACAGTAACTCAGAGAAAAATAAAAGCACTACTAAAATAAAAATACTATAGCACAAAATAACCAAAAGATCTTTCATTTTGACAAATCCATATCCTCTATATGTTTAGATATGATTTTCCAGAGGGTAAAACCATAAGAAAAGACAAGTATGGTAAGCATTAAAATGTCTGATATATCCATAGTGCTTATTAAATGATGTGATTAGTATACAGAAAAATAAAAAGTAACGATTATATCTTTTTAAGAATAAAACCATCTCGAACTTCTTCGAGAACTATCAGCCAT
>CALMFT010000039.1 GCA_937862565.1 uncultured bacterium | reverse complement strand
GAGATTATTTTCATTTAAATTGAGAATTCCAAGAAAATACCTATTTGTCAATCTCCGATACCCACAATATTTGACAAGTTCAGCTATGGAACGTATTATAAGAGTATATATATTTTATATTTATACTCTTTTCACTAATGAATAAAACAACATCATGGATCATCTGAGGAATCCTATGAGTAGCAGGACTTGCTACGGGACTCACTTCAATTTTGAATAATCCTTCACCAAAATTAGCTTTCGTGACTCAAGGATTAGGGTTGCTACCTTGATGTATATATAATGGCATTGTAAATGATGTATGGGATCCTTCAAACTCTACTAGTATAGTACATAATAATACTACAGGATATTATATTGCATCTCGTGATACTTGGGCAATAAAATCCTTAAATGGACAAGCTTGAATTGTAAGTGCGGTATTTGATGTAGATACTATTTATAAATGGAATCAATTAAAAAATTTTTGGGGATTGGGAAATACTCGAGATCTACAAACAATAGCTACCACTGTAAATTCCAATACCGCATGTCCAGCCATGACACTAAGTCAATTTGATAATACGTATGCAAATCCTCCAAGTAATTATGTTGCCCAACAAAGATGAGCGGCTCCTCAATATAAAAGTGTGCCACTCAATAATCTTGCTACCAATAATAGACTCTGTGTTTATTATAAAGTACGAGGATCTGCATCTTATAATTTAGAACGTTTAGAGTATAACTGTACCGTTACAGATTTAAAACTTACAATGGCAGTGCCAAATATTAGTGATATAGATTATTGAATAGCAGGGAGTATTAAACTCAAAGAAAGATTTACTATTGAAAATCTTACTGGAACCACAAACAACCAACCACTAACTCTCCATCTTACTGGAATGAATAAAGGACGAATTTTACCTATAAATTCCACTACCTATGCTGTTAGTTTAGAATCTAATAACGGTGCTAATTGTCCATCAAATGGTACTATGAATAACCAATGAAAAATTTCATTTTCTAGTAATTTCACTATTGCAGCAGGAAAATCTTGTACTTATAGTATTTTATTACCTTATACTAATCCGCCTTTTAATGATTCAAATAATAATCAAGTTATTTTTTGGACTACTTATGTTGATTGAGATGTAAACGAACCAATAACAGTAAAAGCAAATAATAAAGCTTTTGAACAAACTCCACTTCATTTAAATTCTGCCGAAGAAGATCTTTATTGTTTAAGTAAATACGATTATGCTAATAATGATTCTGAATATACAAATGCGACTAAACGAGAACTAATGGCTAAAAATCTCCAAGCTCTTGGAGAACTAATTGAGAATGCTGAACAACAAGGAAAAGCTCCTGTATGTCCTATAGGTAAAATTTGTGATCTCAATAAAGATGGTGAAATAGATACTAAGGATTTATCTTTCTTAGGAGAAATTCTGAGAGATTCAAATCCAAGCTGAAAAAATGGCGATGATGTTTTACTCATTAACTTATTAATTAGCAATGGTTTACCTGTAAATTGTGAAGAATACTGTGGTGACAATATTTGCCAAGCCAATGAAAAGGATAAATTTGGAAATCCAATTTGTAAGGCTGATTGTAAATGACCAATCCCCACTGAAACAAATGGTAGTGTTAAAGGAAGCGAGAAATCACTCTCTACTGAGAAATATCTAAAGTCTAAATAGTTATCTACCGAAAATAATAAAAAACTCCCTTCATCGGGAGTTTTTTTGTGACACCAAATCTTTCAAACGAACACTTGCAAGAGGTAAAAGCATTGAGATTATACTCACGCATATCGAGCTTTCCGCCTAGTTTTAAAAGAGTTGAATCCAACTAATCTGATTCCCTCTTGAAATAAAGACCAACATTACTATTTTAGAGCCACAATTCACAATAAAAATTACTATAGGGTCTTAGCTCAGTTGGTAGAGCAGAGGTCTCCAAAGCCTCGTGTCGCGGGTTCAATTCCCTCAGGCCCTGAACTTGCTCTTAGTAAATAATACTGTGCTTTGGGCATTTGAGTTCCTATAGATAGCAACTGTTATTCTTGTTTTGCTGAAGCAAGAAGAGCGCATGATCTATCAACCCTTTCGTGACTTTTATTCAAATTTCTGTTTTTTTCATATTATTACTTGAAATCAACTCAGAAATCATTATGAATATTTGTCATCGTGATTTTTTTTGTACTCTACAAACCAATCACTAAGAATGGTAAGATAATTTGAAAAACAGTATAACGCAATAATAATCATAAAGAATTAATTTTATTTATATTTGGATACGATACTTAATGCCAACTATTAACCAACTTCTCAGAAACGGTAGAAAACCAAAAAACTACAAGTCTAAAGCTCCTGCTTTACAGTTTGGAATAAACAGACTTGAAAGAAACAAAAAATTAATGCAACCTGCGCCTTTCAAAAGAGGTGTATGCCTCAAAGTATACGTAACAAAACCTAAAAAACCGAATTCGGCACAGAGAAAGGTTGCTAAAGTAAGATTGAGTAACGGACTCGAAGTGATTGCTTATATTCCTGGTGTAAAACATAACTTACAAGAGCATTCGGTAGTGATGGTAAGAGGAGGGAGAGTAAAAGATCTTCCTGGTGTAAGATACCATATCGTAAGAAATAGATATGATTGCGCTGGTGTAGAAGGTAGAAAACAATCAAGATCACTCTATGGAGCTAAAAGACCAAAAGATAAAAAATAAAAATATAATCTGAATTAAGAAATAACTATATCCACTACGCATCTATCAGAATATTATTCATTATTATTATTTTATACCAATGCCAAGAAAATATACGAGAGTCGATCTGTTTCATATTCCATCAACAAACGACAGAATTGAAAAGTTTATTAACTTTTTGATGAAGGATGGTAAGAAAAACATTGCAAGAAAAATCTTTGATGGTACACTTGAAGAGATCAAAAACAGTGGACATAGCAATCCTATGCTTGTATGGGAAACTGCAATTGAAAACGCATCTCCAAACGTGATGGTAAAATCAAGAAGAATTGGTGGAGCCGTATATGCAATTCCACTTGAGGTGAAAGGAGAAAAAAGATTCTTCTACTCAGCAAAATGGATATTGGATACTGCAAGAGGTAAAAAAGGTCAACCTATGTTCAAGAAACTTACTAAAGAAATTCTTGAAGCATATACAGGACAAGGATCGGCAGTAAAGAAAAAAGAAGAAGCTCACAGAAATGCTGAAGCTAACAAAGCAAATGCTTACCTATCAAAATACTTATAATCTATTATATCGATTGAATACTACACTATAAGAAATACCCAGTTTTATACTCTTACTGAAGAACTTAATGTCAAAATGATTTAATAATGGAGCTTACGATCATAGAATCTGGTATAACGCTGGAAGAGTGAGAGTGAAATCAAGAAGAAAGGTAGAAAAGGCTTACGAGTTTACTATCGATGTTCTTAAAAAAATTGAAAAATACGGACTCGAAGATAAATTTGGAATGTCTAAATGGTGTTATAAAGCTAGAATTCAGGCTTTAGGGAGACTCAAAAAAATGGGTATTACTAATGATATGTTGAATACTAAACTTGAATCTAAAGGTTTAGAAAAATATAAAATCTAATTCTTAAGATCTAAATATAAACCTATAATTTATTATTTGTTATTACCATACTATTATGAGACTTAAAACTGGTGCTAAAAGAAAATTATCTAAAGCTGCTAATAGAGTAGAAAAAGTAGTAATGATGCAATTCAGAAAGGATCTTGAACAACAAAGAAAATGGAGAGCTGAAATCATGAAATCTAGAAAACAATCTTCAAGTTCTAAATAATACAAATTTACGCTACGAAATCAGAATATTATTAATTTAATTACTTATAAATAACTATGAACTTTGGTTTACTTAAGACTCTTGCACAACAACAAGAATATGTAACTTTTCCAATAAAAGTTGGTCATCAGTTGGAAATACATGAATATGTATGAGAATGAGACAACAAGAGAGTTTGGAAATTCAAATGTTTAGTAATTGCTACACACAATCCTACTCATCACGATGGATCATTCACTGCAATCGGTGAAACTTCAGGTGTAAAAATTGAAAAAACATATCCTATGAGTTATAAAAAATTTGCTAAAATCATCTTACTTGACGAATTTAAGGTAAGAAGAAGTAAAATTTACTTTATCAAGGATAAGGTTGGTAAAGATGCAAGACTCAAATCATTGATCTCTAAAGATGCAAGAGGATCAGAAATCTCATCTATACCGTGTTAATAACTCATAATACTTCACTAATTTAATTATTCTAACATCGATAATATGGAATTGAAAGTACAAAAAAGAGAAAAGTACCCAAAAAATATCAAATTGGTCAGAAAACAATCACTTATACCAGGGATTGTGTATGGTAAACATATGAAAGAATCTGTACAAGTAGTTTTTGATAAAAACGAATTTATCAAACTATACAAAAATGCTGGTTCTAGTTCTGTAATCGATTTGGTTGGAGATCATAAAGAAATGGTATTGATCTATGATTTCCAAGTAAATACGGTAACAAACAATCTTTTGCACGCTGACTTTTTGGCTGTAACAGCTAACGAAGTAGTTTCTGCACAAGTTCCTGTAGTTCTTACTGGTGAATCACCACTTGTTAAAGTTAACGAAGGTAGAGTGGAATTGGTAAGAGATCGTATTGAAGTGACTGCATTACCAAAAGACTTGCCACGTGAAATTGTACTTGATATCTCACATATCGTTTCACTCGATCAAGGTATCTTCGTAAGAGATTTAAATCTTGGTGATAAAGTTCAAATTGATGCTGATCCAGATTTGTCTATCGTGGTTGCAGTAGCAGTACAAGCGGTAGAAGTTGAAGAAGTTATCACTCCTGAAACAACGACTGAAGCAGAAGCGCCTGCAGCAGAATAATTATTAATAATCTGAATATCACTAATTTTATTATCCTAAAATCATACTATAATGCCTAGAGTTTGTTATCTATCTGGAAAAAGAACATCTGCTTGAAATAAAAGATCTCACTCTATGAGAGCTACAAGAAGAACTTTCAAGGTGAACATTCAAAAGAAAACTATCAAATTTGCTGGATTATCGATTGCTATGAAAGTAAGTACAAGAATGTATAAAAAATTGAAAGGGTTTATCTAGTACTCAAAATAGAGCTTGTATAAGGATAAAATAATAAGAAGGCGAATAGAGAAGACGTTCTGTAATGATTATATATAGTACGCTTCCACTCTTTGTGGATTTGTAGCTCAGTTGGTAGAGCAATGGCCTTTTAAGCCACTGGTCCAGGGTTCGATTCCCTGCAAATCCAAAAAATTCCTCGATTGTAATGATTGAGGATTTTTTTATAGTCTAATTTTTCTTTCTTTATAATTTCTTTGGGTAGGATGGGTGGAGCAGTGTATTACATTAGGTTTTCTTTTACTTTTGGCACCGAATCCTGGTATTAATACTAGGTTTTCTTTTACTTTTGGCATTGCCCCAAAAGTAACAAAAGGTCTAATCAAAAACAGCATTCCGCGTACAGCTTCTAGTAAGTTTTTCCCTAGAAGTTGAGACGACCCAAGGGGACCCACGTCTCAACCGATGTTGGTCAAGCTTACAAAATCAGTACTGAAATTGATCATGTTGTGTTTTTGACGCCTCGCAAAGTAAGGAGCAATTAATCATGTAGCGTTGCCCGCCCCGCTGCATTGCGGAGTTGATGGTCGGAGTGAGTAGGAATTGATTTGGGTTTTTTATCTGTTCTGCTGCAGAGTATGAGCCTGCTCCGATGAATAGTGGAGTTGATTGGTATGTCAATCGAGAAAGATACCAGGATGTCATGTAGATATAAGCTCTTCCTATAATGAGGTTATTACTAAAATTATCGACGGCAACAATGCCTTACTTGGAAGCAAGAAAGCATCTGATTTGTTTGATAATGATAAAATTATAACACTATATGTAAATGGGTGAGGATTGAATTTATTGTGACAATAATGCGCAACTATTATAATATAATTATATTCTGATTATAAGTCCAATATCACCAATTTTTTCCTTCAGCAATTGCAAACTAATCATTAGCTACTCAAAAGGAACAAAAATACTTCCAGAAAGCTCAGCTTGTACTATCCATCTCTCGTTGCTGGTACCAATAGGAACACAGGTATAGAGTGTTATTCGTTGTTTGTAGATGGGTTGGGCTATCACTTGATCAGGCAGTCAAGCAGTTTGGTAAGAGTCAAATACGCGGTATTGATACACAAGTCGTCATGTGGAAGTTTTTGATAATCAGATTACAACGTCGTCCTTTATAAGTTCTGGCAGAGTGGTGAAAATAGTTCTATAATACGATGGATCTGAATAATAATAATTACTGTGAGCGCCAATTAATGCGTTACCAGTTTGCCCTAGTTCTGGCGTTCAAGGATATAATATAGCTCCTGAAGTAAAATGAGTCCAATGTAATTCTCCTCCTGCAAGTACTTGTTTATAAGTTGAAGAAGTTGGATCGATAGATAGCAATGGCACAATAATTCAAAGCTGTGGTATGATGATATAGTTATCATAATTTCTTTCACCTGTAAAAGGTAAAACTTTTTGTATCCAGAATTGTGGATCTATGTTTCCCGTAGCCTGTAACCACGATGGAGGAGTTACATCTACTTTTGAGTTTTCGACGATAGATACTATGTCTTTATATGAAACTGAGTCTGAGCGTATTGGAATGGATAGCTTATTTACTTCCTGCATTTTATCATCAGTTCACGATGTGGGTTTTCAACTAATTTGATCTCATATTTTTATATTTTCTGAAAAAAAAACCTTGCTATAGAACAAAATTCCTACTGTCAGTAGGCCTATGCTCGTTAAGAAATAGAAAAACGTTTTTATGGAATATTTCATGTTATGATTAAATAATGATATGTGTAAATTAAAATTGATAATAAAAAAAGATTTAATGTGTTACATTTGCGTTTATATCAAAATGCCAGTATCATTTCAATACAATTTTAATTCTTAGTTCTAATAATGATTATCAAAAATCTATTTTTCAGAATTTGACAAAAGATAACATCGTCAGTTTGTGTTGCAGTGTATGCTTTTTCGTTATTCGCTTCTTTGATACTTAGTATTACATCATTTTTACCTGATGTTGCGAATGCTCTAACTGTCTTACCAAACGATCTTAGTATCACAAAGACTTTGAGTGGTACTGTGTATCCATGAGCAATTGTTGAAACAATTATTGATTACAACAACAGTTGACCAACAGCATTATCAGGGATTAGTATATCTGATGTTTATTCATCATGACTTACGCTGGATAGTATTGTTTCTTCTGCTCCTGATCTTACTATTAGTCCAGTGACTTTCAACCATGATACTATTTTTAGAACACTCCGTCGAGATAATATATCCTTGGGTACTGGGATGAGTGGTCAGATTATTATAAGATACTTAGTCTCAATGAGCTTACCAGAAAATACTGATGTTTTCAATTCAAGTAATGTAGGTATCTCGTGCGTATTGTGTCAAGATCCGTACACCGTACAAAGCACATGAATTTCGGTAGGATATATAAATCCTAAACCATTGGACCCACCTCCGCCATATGATTTAATGTTGGAAGCAAACTTATTATCATGAGACACATATAACTCATGAGATTTCATTGACATTGCGCTTGATATTACAAATGATACATACGAAAGCGGTAACATCATGCTCGATATATCATACAAAACATATTTAATGGAATTTGTTGGTGTTGTTGATTCTTGAGGAATTGATTTGCCAGTAGCTTACATTATCCATCCACAGCTTGGAATCTGAGAATACTCTCGATACAATTATAAAGATTCTTCAAAAGTAAGTCGAAATGGTTTCGCCGTAGCAACTTGATGAACAAGTCAAATAATAGTTCGTTTTAAAATGATTAATGACTATAGCACGGCAATGGATGTTAATTTTGAAATAGGGATTCCTGATGAATATAATATCATTTCGAGAATCTACGAGATAGATTTGTCGAACAATACTCCCATGGTGCAGGCTCAATGACCAGAATTTGATCTTTGGGTAACTTCGAGTATACTTACCGGCGATGAAGGCGCTGTGCCATGAACATACAGCGCTAGCTGAACTGTAACCGTAAGAATCGAATTTGGTAATAATGGGCTGGCAAGAAACAATATAATCCTCATGAATTCAGTGTATGAAAATAACTATATTTGACACACTTGAAACCGTGATTATGGTCCGTTTAACACAGCATACCCGACCTGATTTCAACGAACTGAAGCGCAATGATGATACCGAAACAATATATCTTTAGCCAATTGAGAAACTGGATATATTGATATTACCTATAAAACGCAGCCTTGCAATTCTCGTTTAGTTACTTCCCGTATCTCAATCATTGATAATTATTGATATTCTCTTCAAAGCTCAAGACCACTATATCTTGATTTTATAAGTAATCTTACTAGAGAATTAAACTATTTTAATAATTATGATAGTCTGTATATTGATTCAGAAAATATTTGTTTAACCGAAACACGATATCGTGATGATGTAATTTGAACTGTAAGTTCCTCAAACACTGGGATCGTAAACCCAGGTGAAATAATAACATTTTGGGTTCCATTCAATATTTACTCTTCTTCAGATTTATGATTTAGCACATTTAGTCTGGGCATAACATATAATACTTGATTGAGTTTTGCATGATTGGTTGCTACGGGCATGAATAACAATGTAGGTATCGTGGATAAATTAAGTTCGTCCATGATAAATATGTCAAATAAGATGATTTTATTGGGATGAAATACAGAATGATCTCAATTAAAGTACACATACGAAAACCCTGGATCTTTTGCAACCGGAAGTGATTGTTGATATACGACATTTCCTACGGGGACACCTTTGGATCAATGATTTCCACTTTACCCTTATCTAGAAAACCTTTCGTTTGTAGTTACCGATGCCTACCTTAGTGGTTATTCAGGTTACATAAATCAGTGATATAATCATATAAAAGCACATGCGGCTGCTATTATTGATGTACAGGTATTGCTTTATTCCTATTCTCTAAATTGATCATCAGATAGTGCGCTATATGATGCAGGTGAATGGTATTATTCATGTCTTTATAATAGGTGATATGTGGATGCTCTCAATGATGGGTATACAACTGGACAAGCTATGGTCCAAGGGGACTATTATTGATCTTTTGCGAGAAACAATTTTACCAACAAAGCTAGCGTCTTTAAGTTATGCTGAGGAAGTCTTTCAGTTAACTATGAGATATGTAGAAATAATGTGCAGATAATGTGATTAGTGTATGATGATGTTGACTTAGCTTCTACTTTCGAACTTCAAACCGAACTTACTCTTCAAGATGCATATGCTACAAACTTATCAATTGCTGGATTTCGCCAGCTATTAACAAATCGCATTATCTGATTGTATAGCGAAAGTAGGCCTCTATCTAAGCAATATGGAATGATATCGAGTGGAAACACACTCGCTTCGTATTGTTCTGATGCGAATTGTATGAATAACTATAATATAAATTACGGACCAAACCCAAACCCCTATCCATCAGATTATATTAAAATTTGATATGATGATTTTCTTCAAATTAAACAAAATTTTGAAAATAATATGATAGTGTCATGACATTGGATAGTCCGAAATTCAGGATTTATAGAAAGCACTGTTTTAGATTTTATATATGAAAATATTTTTATTGATGATTATACGACATCCGGTGAGCTTTTACTGAACTCCAAGTTTTCTCACAATTCTACACAGCCTTATGTAATGTGATTCAATTTCCTAGTAAATGAGGCGGATTCTTGATCGGTTCTTGATTTTACTGCGAGGATATGAACTAATTGAGTTTGCGATACCTTTCCGCTTTATCGATATTCGGATCAGCCTTGCCTTATTACGTTTTGATGATTGTACTACATAGACACACATGAGCCGTTATGAGGTCTTTCGTGAGATGATGCTCTAGGAGAGGATAATATAACATGAGCTTTTGTGACTATTGGAGACCGAGAACCATATGATCTTATTATTACTAAAACCATAAGTCAAACTGGTAACATCTTACCAAATGATATTGTAGAAATTACGACTACTATTTGTAACAATGGGACAGGGAGAAGCGATATCGGATTAGTTGAAACATTTATGCCAGGTATGGTACGGCTGAATGCCATATGAGCTACAGACTTAGGAGTTTGATATACTCTTGACGCTATGAAGTCTAGGGTTACATGGAGCAATATATCCTTAGCGAATAGTGAGTGTAAATTTGTTGTCACACAGTATCAAGTAACAAACCTGGCAATAACATGAACAGTTCTTGATTTTGTGTCATACGCATGAAATATTTGAATTGTTTCTTCCTCTACGTTGATCAATTTGGCTTCAGCAAAAGTATCGTGACTTGTAATTGCGCCAGATCCTACTATCTATACTCCTTATGGAAGTAAAGAAATTATCTTGTCGTCATTTTATCCTGGAGCTCCAATTATTTATAGAATAAGCTACTCTAATCCTTGAACCCTTACTGGAATCATGAACTTGTATGATATATATGAGTCAGGGCTAAAATTCTCGATGTTCTTAAATAGTACTCAATGACTAACGAATATGTATCACAATGCTGCTGACCGTATAATTATGTGGACTGGAGTCGTAATAGAACCAGGATGATTTTATTCAATTGACCTAATATTCATTATTTCTACAGGTAAAAATGCTTTTGATACTGTTCAGAATGATTTTGCTTACGATATACTCTTTATACCAGAAAGTTACATAGCAGATGCTGATAAGACAAATAACAACAGTAAATGGGTCGCATCCTATTCACTAAATATCTTACAAGGTACAGTGCTTGACGATGCAAACGGAGATGACTTATTGTGAGGCGATGCTCCACTATCATGAGTAGTGGTTTGACTTTCTCAATCAAGTATTCTTATTGCTACTACTTTAACTTCTTCAACAGGTTCGTATGTATTTACTGGATTACTTCCATGACTGTACACGCTAACATTTACGGCCCCATCATGATATGTTACTACAAGATCGTTTACTGGTGTTATTAATAATGGTATTTTAGACCTCAATTGAGTGTCTATCAACGCATTGTTTAATGGGTATTCATCATCAAGTACCGACAACGCAACTTTGATGAGAACTACTACTTGAGCATTCTGTGGTAATAATACAGTAGAAACATGAGAAGTATGTGATGATGGAGCAAATAATGGTCTAGCTTGATACTGTAATAACAGTTGTTCATGAACTTCTCCTGTGTCATTATGTGGTAATGGTGTACTCAATGGATCTGAACAATGTGACGATGGAAACAATACCAATGGAGATGCATGTAGCGCTAGTTGCCAATACGAAATGCCTTCTTGCTCGCTTTCTGTTGATTCGTATCAATCCCTAAACCCTCTTGCAGTGACTGTTAACCTTACTGGTTTTGGATTCTGAACTATGCAAATATTGAGTGGATTAACATATGGAGATTCTAATAGTGAAAGTAACCTAACTCTTATGCAATTTGTCCATAGTTATAATACTAATTGACCATACACGATCACAGCCACAGTTGCAAATCGTATCAACTCTGGGCTTACTCAAACTTGTTCAATCAGTGTTCAAGGAACATTCGGAGGGGGTGGAAGTGATCCATACTGTGGAAACAATATTAGAGAAGGAACTGAAGAGTGTGATGGAGGCTTATTGTGTAATAGCTCTTGTGAAATTGTAATCCCAGTTTGTACGGGCACAGGTTGCGAAGTTATTCATACCGTTGCACCTATAGATCCACCTACAACTGGTTCTACAAAAAGGATATTGTATGTTAGAGATGATGTAATTATTCCTAAATATATTAAAATCTTACCACATGCTGGTGCGTTTTAATACCAAATAAATCCAAAAAATTCCTCGATTGTAATGATTGAGGATTTTTTTATTGGAACAATTTAATCTGTTTCGGTATTGAGATAGAATTAAATAGAAAGTAGAATTGAGCATTACATTAGGTTTTCTCTTACTTTTGGTATTGCCCCAAAAGTAACAAAAAGTCTAGTCAAAAACAGCTCCGCTGTACAGCGGAGTTGAGTTCGCCCCCAGAGGGACCCACGTCTCAACCGATATTGGTCAAGCTTACAAAGTTGGTACTGAAATTGATCATGTTGTGTTGCCCGCTCCGCCGAAGTGCTGAGTTGACGAGCTGGAGGGAGTAGGATTGAACTACGGTGATAGTGGTGGTGCCTGCTCCGCTGAACAGCAGAGTTGATACCTTATAGGGAGTAGAATTTGATTGGAATTTATTTTGGAACTATAAAGTATTTTTCATTGAATGCTATAAAGTTATGTTGATTGTGATCAAGAATCACCTTGCATCCAAAATTTAAATTGCTATAACCATACCCTAGGGTATGGTTTTATATTTTAATGATAAAAGAATATGCTATGAGATAATAAGAAAAAAATATTGATAGGTGCTAAGAAAGCCAGATGAATGATTGATAAAGTAATCAAATTGATTGAAGAAGATGCTTATTGCGTGGATATTGCAAATCAAGTAAATGCATCAAAATGACTTTTACAAGAAGTGAATAGACAATTACTCAAGAACCATCTCAAATGCTGCGCAAAAACCAATTTAACTTCAACAGATAGCGGAGTGGTAGAAAATTTCGTAGATGAGCTTGTAAGAGCTCGAGATGTAAGTACCAGAAAGTAATCAGATTATTTATTATTTTTAAAAACCTATTATGACAACACAAACTTACAAAGTAACAGGAATGCACTGCGGTGGATGTAAAAGAAATGTAGAAAGAATTGCAAATAATTATGGAAAAGACTCTCAAGTAGATGTTGAAAAGTGAACACTAACTATGTCTTCTGACTCACAAATCGATATCCAAGGATTGAAAGCCGATCTCGCTGAGATGGACTTTATCTTACAAGCATAATTTTATTTAATTATCTTTTTAATTGTATGAAAAATATTACTGGCTGGATTATATTTGGTATTATTGCTTTCGGATGACTATTGCGAGCAGTCATCACCTGGCAATGATGAAATAACTACTACTCATTTACAGATAAGACTACTGTAACAAATACATCATCACAAAAAATTTATATAGCAAATGAAGATGAAAGCTCAGTAACTGTTGTGGATGCTTCGAATAATGCAATCATCAAGAGCATAAACCTTTCTCAACAATACTATGGTAAGTTTCTGGAGTATTCTGCTCACAATGTGCAGGTAAGTCCAGATGGAAAGATTCTGGCGGTAACTGCAAACATTGCTGAACCAAAAAACAAATGAGGTCATGAAGAAAATATGTCAAATAATGATCAAGTGGTACTTATTGATCCATTGTCAGACTTGATCGTTTGACGTATTGATATTGAAAAATGAGCGCATCTTGCTCATGTGGTTATTGATAACAACGCTACTCGCGCGTATGCTGTTTCTCAAGAAAAATCTAAGCTTTATGTATTATCATTGGACAATCAAAAAATAGAAAAAACAATAGATTTGCCCTCATGATCACAGCCTCATGGGATTCGCCTATCACCCGATTGAAGGTATCTGTTTATAGCTTTTATATGAGAAAAGGCTCTTGGGATATTGGATATCAAAACGGATGAACTCAAAACAATCTCTGTATGAGATAAAGCAATGCAAGTTGCGGTAAGCCCAGATAATAGCTATGTCTTTGCGTCTCTTTATACTAGCAAACGTATTGCTCGTTATAATACAACTACTAAAATAACAGATTATATTAATCTCCCCAAAGATTCTCAGTGACCAATACAAATATATCCTAGTCCAGATAGCCGTTACTTATATGTAGCTGATCAAGGATTCTATTTTGATGAATGAACAGGTCATCAAATCTATCAAATAGATGTAATACAAGCAAAAGTAGTTTCTTCATTTACATGATGAGACTGACCTCATGGGATACTTGTGAGCCCTGATGGTAATACGGTTTATGCAAGTAACCTCTTGTCTAACAGTTTAACAATAATTGATATACGCACTAAAAAAGTGATAAATAATATTCAGATCGGGAAAGGCCCCAATGGCATAAGTATATGGACAAAATGACAATGATGAACACCATAATTTTTATCTCTAAAAAAATATATGACTATTAAATCATATCCAATAACCTGAATGAGCTGTGCAAGTTGTGCTTCACATATAGAAAAAAAACTTAACAAGTTACCCTGAGTTAGTTCTTGTGAAGTTAATTTTTCAACAGAGACTGCGAAAATAGAATTTGATGCAGATCAAACCAATTATGATAGCATGAATAGTGCTATTGAACCTTTGTGATACGGACTAAAAAGTATACAAACTGCACAGTCAATGAATATGTCAGCTGAAGAGCACGCAGAACATACAGGACTAAGTCAAAGTAAAGATGATAAAATCCAAGAAATAAAAAGTATGAAAACGAATATAAATATTATTGTTCCTTTTGTGATTTTGAGCTTCCTTTATATGATTTTGGATATAGGTGGTAAACAATTGTGATGGTTGCCAGTAATGCCAGAATGGTTATATGAAGTTTGGCATAGTTTGTTTCCTCTTATGGCTACTTATACCTTGTTTGTCATTGGTAAAAAGTATCTTATTGCTTTACGAAGATTTCTTAAAACAGGAATAGCAAGCATGGATACGCTTGTCTGACTAGGAACAAGTGTAGCATTTGCTTATAGTTTTATTGTCGGAGCGTTTGCATGACCATTGCAGGCTTACCTCGATACGAGCATTCATTATTATGACGTTACCATTATAGTAATCTGACTTATTTATTATGGTAAGTATCTGGAGACAAAGTCAAAACTTCAAACAGGTGAAGCAATTGAAAAATTACTCAGTTTGCAGGCTAAAACAGCTATCATTGAAAAAGATGGAAAAGAAATAGAAATACCGATTGAACAACTTCAACAATGAGATATTATACTTGTCAAACCAGGTTCCAAAATCCCTGTAGATGGAGTGATAATAAGCTGAACAAGTAGTATCGATGAATCTATGATAAGCGGAGAATCTATGCCAATCGATAAAATAGTATGAGATAAGGTAATAGGAAGTACTATAAATAAGCAGGGATTTTTGAAAGTGCAAGCGATTTCACTGTGATCAGAAAGTGTGCTATCTCATATTATTACTATGGTTCAAGAAGCACAATGATCTAGAGCTCCTATTCAAAAACTTGCGGATCAAATTTCAGCATATTTTGTACCTGCGGTACTCTGAATAGCAGTGATAACATTGATTGTCCGAATCGTCATGGGACAAGCGGCTATTGGATTAGTTGCGTTTGTAAGTATACTAGTGATTGCATGCCCTTGCGCTTTGGGACTTGCTACGCCAACTGCAATCATTGTAGGTGTAGGAAAGGGTGCTCAACATGGTATATTGATTAAAAATGCAGAAAGTTTACAAAAGATCAATAAGATTACTACTGTTGTGTTTGATAAAACTGGAACAATTACAAAAGGAAAACCTGAACTCGTGGATTATATAGGAGAGAATAGAAATGATAATCTGAAATTACTCGCGAGTCTGGAAAAGCTTTCCGAACATCCTTTGGCTGAAGCTATCATCAATAAAGCAAAAGAAGAAAATATAAGTTTTGAAGAAGTTTCTGAATTCAAAATCATTGAAGGTAAAGGTTTGCAGGGTAATATCAAAGGTGAACTTCGGTATGCTGGAAACCTCAAACTTATTGAAGATCTTGGTTTGTCTTTCGATAATCAAGTTATTTCAAAACTCACGTCTGAAGGAAAAACACCAATTCTCTTAGCTAATTCTAAAACAGTGGTGGGTATTTTTGCTCTAGCTGATGCCATCAAAGAAAACTCCATACAAGCAATAAAAGACCTTCATGATTTAGGTATTCAAACTGTTATGATCAGCGGAGACCACGAACAAACGGCAAATTATATTGCTTGACTGGTCTGAATTGATGCAGTGTATGCTGAAGTATTACCACAAGATAAAGCAAAAATAATTCAGGAATTACAAAATAAGGGTAAGGTAGTAGCTATGTGTGGAGATGGAGTAAATGATGCGCCCGCACTCGCTCGTGCAAATGTAGGAGTGGCTATGTGAACAGGGACGGATGTGGCTATTGAGACGGCGGATATTACTTTGCTTGCTGGAGATCTTGGTAAATTGGTGAAAGCTATCAAGTTGTCAAAGGCTACTATGAGAACTATAAAACAAAACCTAGGACGAGCATTTGGATATAATATCATCTGAATTCCTCTCGCAGCAGGTTTGTTTTACCCACTCATGCTCAATCCTATTTTTGCAGGCTTAGCAATGGCTCTCAGTAGCGTAAGTGTAGTTACTAATAGTTTGAGACTCAAAAGAATCAGATTATAATTTATTATTCAAAAAAAAATGGAAAAAACACATACGCTTCATGTCACGGGCATGCATTGCAAATCATGTACTCTTATTGTCAAAGAAACAGTGATTGAAATTCCTTGAGTGAAAAATGCTCACGTAAATCTCCAACAACAAACAGTACAAATATGCTGTGAAGATTTGGAACCAGATGAACTGAACTCTCTTATAAATCTTTTACTGGAAGAAAGTGGGTATAGAATGCACCTTAAAAAACCTTCAAGCACAATAAATCGAAAGGAATATATTATAGCATTTCTTATTGCCTCAGTGCTCATATTCTTTTTTAGTAGACTACAAAATTTAGGATTGTTGGATTTGATTCATTCCGATAAAAGAACCTATGGTATTTCGTTCTTTATTGGCTTCGTAGCATCTTTATCAAGTTGCTTGGCGGTAGTGGGATGAATTGTATTGGCATTAGGGGCAGCAGTTGCCAGACAAACCAAATCTAGTAAACCACAGTGGATGTTTCACCTCGGTAGATTGGGTGGATTCTTTCTTCTTTGAGGGATCTTGGGACTGATTGGTTCAGCATTCAAAATTTCTCCTACTATAACAACTGTTCTCAACATTGTCATCGGTATTGTATTATTTATATTCGGATTAAACTTATTGGGCATAATCAGATCAGGAGTAACGCTTTGAGGAGGAACTTTTAAACGACTTTCCACAAAAGGTGGACTGACTCGATGACCTTTATTGCTCGGTATTGGAACATTTTTTGCGCCATGTGGGTTTACACAGTCCATGCAGATTTACACTCTCACTACTGGTAATTTTTGGATAGGCTGACTTACTATGCTTAGCTTTGCAATGGGAACTCTGCCTATGTTATTATTTTTGAGTTTTACGAGTAAAAATATTCAAACTTCAAAATACTCAAGTCTATTCTTCAAAGTTATATGAGTAATCCTTTTAGCTTTATGAATTTTTAATATCATCAATAATCTTGCAGTACTTTGAATCATCCCGCCTTTATTTAATTTCTAGTTTCCGATTATGAAAAATAAAAATCAATCAAATCCAAAAGAAAAAATCACTACGCAAAACTCTCAAAATCAAAAATCTCTCATTTGGCTGGGAGTTGTACTTCTTGCTATTGCAGGTTTTATCTGGTGATATAATGCATATCAAAATAGCGGATCAACTACTACGCCAATAGTAGCAGGTACGACAAGTAGTAATGTAAAGATGGTAAATGGAAAACAAGAAATAAGTATCATTGCTTGAAATGGATACAATCCTAGAGTTTCAATCGCGAAAGCTGGAGTAGCAACAACGATTAAGATTCAATGAAAAAATGCCTATGGATGCGAAAGTGCAGTTACGATACCTAGTTTAAAATATGCTAAAAACCTTGATGCAAATGGAAGTGATAGCGTAGAGGTAGAACCTCAAAAAGCTTGAACAACTATGGAAGGTCTTTGTGGTATGTGAATGTACAGATTCCAAATAAAATTTGAGTAGCATCTCACGTGCATTATTTCAGATTATTTATAATTTTTATAGCTTGATAAGATTGGGTATTTGGTTAAAAACTTACTAACATATTTTAATCGCTAATACAAAAATTTATGGAAAAACATCTTAAAGATTTTGTATGAAAATGGGGGAAAAATAAACCCTGATTTCCTGATGATTACTGTAATCCTGCGGCTACTGAATTACAAAAAATGCTCAAGGAGAAATATGGTATAGAGACTAAAAAAGCCTTTTCTTATACCGAACCTGGAGTAGGACACACTTTCTTAATAGACACAGAAGGTAATATTATTGATCCTACGTATGGACAATTTGATAGTAGTTATAAGGATGGATTTTATGGAAAAGAATTTCCTGATAAAACTTTACAACAAAATATTATCGAAGGAAAAGAGTACATGGAGTTACAAAAACAACGACTACAAGATGGACTCTATGAATAATTGGAAATAAAATTGAAGATTTCACTATTTTATATTAACCTACTTTGATGCGTATTACCAAAACTCTCTTCTGTGAATTTGCTGCGGCTCCAAAAATTGCTCGATTTCATGTGAATGATAAAGAAATATATAAGCAGATTCAAGAATTGGAATATGGTGGGATGGATGGCGCAAAGATAGGGCAATCTGTAGAAGATCAGGTGATGGAACTTTTTGATAAAAATGATATCCAAGCTCCTCAAGGAGATTTTTTTGGAGCAATCAATGACAGTTCAAGACTGTTTGCCGAGAATGCAAAAATTATTTACCAACCTTGGTTTCAATCGTATAACCTTTTGGTAAGGTCGGACTTTCTTGTTCGTAACGAGGAAGGAACATATGATTTGTGGGAGGTAAAAGCAAAAAATACAGTAAGAAAACCGACCAAAGGCGAACCTTTGAAAGAGGAGTTGATCAATGATATTAGTTTCCAACGTTATGTGATTAGCAAAGTTTTGGGAGAAAAGTTTTCTGGAAAATGTTTTTTAGTCTATCTCAATAAAGACTATATCAGACAATGAGAACTTGATACTCATCAGCTCATCAAAAAAGAAGACGTTACTGCAGAGCTTCTCGATAATCAGAATATAGAAAATACTATTAGTCTCATGAGCACGCAGCTCGGACTAGAAAGAAGAGCTTTTGAAAGTATGTATCCTTATGATAATGAAGATCACTTTTCATATTTTGGATTGCCAGCACCAAAGGAGAGTATCCGAGCAATCCCAGGAATAGGTCCCAAAAAGAAGGTATTGTACGAACTAGGAAAAACAAATATTCTGACTTTGGGTGAAGAAGAAAAATCTCTCTTGCTTTCGAGTAAAGGAGAAGCTACGAAAGCTTCCGATTATGTAGAAATGTATCAGAAGTCAGAAACGCTCATGGACACAGAAAGAATAAAAACTCAACTTTCTGTGCTAGAATATCCATTATTTTTCTATGATTATGAAACGATCTCGAGTCCAGTTCCATTATTTGACGGAACGACTTCACGACAGCATATTGTAGTGCAGTACTCGGTGCATAAAATCGACCTTGATGGAACAATAACGCACAAAGAATGTCTAATCAGCGATAAGATTACAGACAACAAACAAGTCATCTCACAGCTTTACGAAGATCTAGAGCATGGGAATGGTACATACATCGTCTGGTACAAAGGATTTGAGAATTCTAGAAATATGGAAACAGCGAATATGTATCCAGAATATAGAGAATTTTTTGAAAAGGTGAATGAACATACTTTCGATCTCATGGAGGTCTTTAGTGAATATTCTTATTTTGATAGGAGATTTAAGGGAAGCGCGAGTATCAAGAAAGTCCTTCCAGTCATGACGGATATTAGCTATGATGGGCTGGATGTTTCAAATGGTGTTATTGCTACAACTATTCTTATGGATATCGCTACTGGAAATGTTCCTGCTGAGCAACTCGAAAAACACAGACAGAATTTGCTAGAATACTGTAAACAAGATACTTGGGCGATGGTGAGAATCTGGCAAGAGCTCGTGAAGAAAATTGAAACGCCTCAATAAATCTTATGGTTTATAAAATATTAAATAATCTGAATAAAAATATTTCTAGGAAATAAAAAACCAAAAAAACCTCCCACTTGGGAGGTTTTTTGTAATCATTCATAATTATATAATCAAAATATACACTTACTTAATAACATATCCTACATCTTCCAATACATATTCATTTTCTTTATATAAATTGAATACTACTTGTATAATACTACCTCTCAATGTATTACCTAATTTTACAGTAGTTCTGTTGTTGAGAGTTTTTTTATAATTAGCAGCTCGATTTGTACCTGAAGCATCGTCATATTTGTTGGTAACTAATCTCACCATTACAGCTATGATTTCGTCATTTGAGATAAAATCATTTGGTTTAAATACTCCATCTTTGTAACCGTAGAAGATTCCATATTCATACGATAACTTGATGTTAGTTTGTAGGTCAGGATGTATACCAGTGATATCTACAAATCTATTGTCGTAAGTTTGAATTTTCTTTCTACAAAGTACGTTTTCAGCAAATTGTACGAAGAATTTAGCAGCCTCCGCTCTTGTAAGATTCCTAGTTGGTCCAAAATCTTTGGTACCTGGTATAGTCGTAAGTTCATAACTATATAACATTTGATGAGCTAATCTTTGATATTCTGTCATTCCTCCTTGATCAATTGTAGATTTATTTAATGGAGAAAAACAAGTATCCGAGCTAATAGAAGGATTCATGATCTCATTCATATCTATTGGTTGACTTGGTGTTGTTGGTTCAGTTGGTGCAATCGGATCTTTACTTGTGTTTGGAGTGGGTATACTTGTAGGATTGTATTGTCCTCAATCTTGCGGTTTAAATACTATCACAGTTCTAATTGCACTTCATGTATTACCAGAAGAATCGATATAAGTATATGTGAGAATATAGGTTCAAACTGTATTGATATCAACAGCTCCTGAAGTAGCAATAGTTATTATTCCGCTTCAATCTACATTATCAGTCCAAGTTGCTCCTTGGTCAGTAAATGGATTTCACAGAGTAACAAATAGTGGAGTAACTCAGATGATTGACACTACTGGTGGGGTATTATCCACCACAGTAATAATTCTTGTAGCAATATTTGATAAGTTACCACCACTATCTACATATACATATTCAAGTACATAAATTCATGGAGTGTTTGTGTCTACAGTTCCACCTGAAATTATCGTAACTATTCCACTTCCATCTACATCATCAGTCCAAGTTGCACCTGGATCTGTGAAAGTATTTCAAACAAGTATTACCATCCCTGAAGATCAAGAAAGAGTAACTACAGGTGGCATTGTATCTCGAGAATCATAAATGAATATGTCCACTTTAGCATTTAAATCACCTGAAACTAATGTATCAATACTACTTTGAAAAATAACATATCTTCCGTCTGGGGAAATACGAGGTAAGAAAAGTGATGTTCCTGCAGAAGCAATATAATTGAAAGTGTCATTGAGAGTATCATATGTGGTATACCATCGTGCTCAACCTGTAAATGCAGTTATCAATAAATATCTGCCATCATTAGAAATATCAGAATATTGAATATTTCAATATCATAGATCTATAGATGAAATAGGTAAAGTAATAGTCTGTGTAGCTATATCATAAACGAAAGTATCAGCAGGAAGATGAGTTACGTCTCCACTCACTAAATTTGAAGAAGTTGCCTCAAAAATTAGGTATTTACAATCATCAGAAATATATACTGTATCTGCATAATCATTACCATGTACTGTAATGCCAGTCATAGTGCTAGTTAATCTATTATATAGGAAAACATCTACAAGTCCATTTGCGTCTCCAGTAGTAAGATCAGTCGCAGTAGACTCAAAGGCTACATAACTACCATCTCCACAAATAGTTGGTCTATTCACATTCCCATTGGTTTGACCATAGCTAATATTTGTAATAGTATCAGCATCTACGTCATATAAGAATACATCTGATCCTGGATTGCTGTCTCCAGTTCATAAATTGGTTGCATTGGAAAGAAAAGTAATAAACTTACCATCAGCAGAAATATGAGCAGCACTCGATGAACCATTAGCAAAATAGGTAATATTTTTGAAAACCGTAGTTGATTTATCGTACAAATAAACATCAGCAAAACCATTCACATCAGAATTAACCAAATCCAAATTGTTCGCATTGGAGTGAAATGCAATAAATTCTCCATTATCTGATATACTTGGGGAAGTAGATACTCAATTTCACTCTACAGTGATATTGATAGTACCACTAGTTACCATATCTCGTACAAACACATCTCTAAATCCATTGATATCAGTATTTATCAAATCTAAGTTTGTCGCTTCAGATGCATAGGTAGAGTATCTATTATCTGGTGAAATGTCTGGTCTTATAGAATCACCATTTCCTCCCATAGAAACATTGATAAAACTATAACTGTACGCGTACATTCACAATAAGAAAGATCAAAGTAAGATCGATGATCATAACATTTTTTTCATAAGACTATTTGTTAACTATATAAAGTAAAAGCTAGGAAAGATTATAATGATATATATTTCTTAATCAAACCAACACTGCTTGTTCTGTGTATAAACTTGATATCCACCTTGACTCCTCAATACTATTTTTAAACTATTTGTTGACTATTTTAATTTCTCGATATAATTCTTAGTATTACCTGCTCAATATGAGTTAATAATCTGGTTTTGAAAAGTATGGAAAATGAATAAATTATAAATGATCTGAAGGAGGTTTGAATATCAAAAGAAAAGAAATCGCCTTGATGATGTAGTGAATGGGCAATCAATAATTTTATTCTGAATAATTATGTATGAAAAAATATCTGTATCTTTTATTGGCGTTGGTGTTTGTTGCTGTTCCTGCGCATGCAAAATCATCACAAACAGAAACTATCAGAATCGTTCCAAAGGCAGTAATAGCTAAAAAATTATCACCAACATTAGCAGTGATGAAAATAGTAGCGGGAAAATTTAAGACTAAGTATAAGATAGAGGAGGAGGTAATAAGTTATATAGAGAACTACTCTATAGTTAAATCTTTATTTATCTCTCGTCCATAAGATTCTAGTAGTAGTTCATCTTCTTCAATAATACAATCATCGCAAACAGCATAACATAACCATTTTTTTGCACGGCTAAATCATACATAAAATATTTTTTTTGCTCCATTATGACGTTTTTTTTGGATGATTTTTTCGGATCTTTAATTATATCTATAAAATATTTAAAGTCTTCCTTATGATAATTGGTCATCAAATATATTGTTGCTTCATGATCTTGCCCTTTTGCTCCATGTATAGAATCAAAGTTAAGATAGTATCCATCTTGATGATAATTTTTTTTTTCATTACTGTGTGAGTTTTTTAACTCTCTATTAGATAAAGTACTAGAGTTATAATTAGTTGGTATGACCGATCTATTTATTGCTAAGAAGTCTAATAATCAAATAAATAAATTATATATACTGTCTTTTTGAGTTACAAGATCAGATGTATTTTTAGCATTTTTTATATTGCAAGCAATTTTATATATAGTTTTCTTAAATTTCTTAAACTTTTCATTGTCTATAATTTTTATTATTTCTAATAAAAAATTTACCCCACTAATTTCTTTCTCTCACTGAATAGTTTTTACTTTAGTTCCTTTGATGGGGCGATACATACTGTATAAAATCATTTTTCTGATTTGTGTGAGTCAGGGTTCTACAGGATCAAAATTCATCACATATCAAAGGATTGTGTCAAAAAATTCTATTGATCTTCTTCTTTCTTTTATAGATTTTTTAGAAAAACTTTCAAAATAATGCTTCATACATCGAGTAGTTAATTCTTTAGCGTCTTCGCCTTCTTCCCTCTTTATTTTATTTTTTTCAATATCTTCTTCAATTTTATTTTTAGTAGTTCGTGCAATTGCACTATATCGTAATTTTACTTCTTCGTTATGTTCATCCCCAATTACTTTCATTTCTTTTTCATTGTAATTGCCCACAAATCATTTTTCTTTTAACTTATTAATAAACCATACTATAACTTCTTTTTCTTTTCATTTTTTAAAAATACAAATTGTTGATTTAGGCTCGAGTTCCTCATTTGCACAGTCATTTCATATAATTTTTTCTAATGTTTCATCTTTTTGGAACATATTAGTAATATTAGCAATTCTATTAGGTAGACGATGTGATCAGGAAATAAAATAAGGTTTTCCTGTTTGTTTATAATCTTTTTGAATCCATAGAGATTCAAGATCCTCATTAGATCATTCATGAAAAATTGATTGATTAATATCTCAAATTTTTTGTATTAAGCTATCAGAGTTATCAAATATTTGCAACAATATATTAAGCTGATGAGGCTCCAAGTCTTGAGTTTCATCTACAAAAATGTACTTAAAGCGCTTTTGTAAAATTTTTATAATTAAAGGATGATTTTTAATATATTGATTTCAAAAATCAAACATATCTTTAAAACGAAATATACTCTCTGACTCTAATTTTTTATATGCTTCCAAAACTTTTTTATAAGTGTCTGTATCTTCTCATATATTTACTTCCCATGCTAAATGTTCATCATCTTTTATTCCTATATTTAGGTATTTGCAATATTTTGAATCTAATCCCTCATAATATTTGCTCCCAATTTGTGATTTAAGTTTATATACTCGATAATCATCATCAATGCTTTGTATTTTTTTTCATGTACTAGAGCCATAGTAGGGTTTTGCTAAAAAGTCATTTACAAAATTTTGTACTGTCCCAACAAAATTTTTTTTAGAAGAAATTAATTGAGGACATAATCATCAAAGTCTATTTTTTATATTATCTATTGCTTTATTAGTATGAGATAAAATCAGTACCCCACCTTCTAGTTTATTAATATTTTTTTCTAAAATAATTAATTTTGCCAATAAAGCAGTTGTCTTTCCGCTTCATGGTACAGCCTGTACATCAAAAGAATTCTCAAAGTCGCAAATAAATATTTTTCTTTCGTCATTAAAGTATTGCCCTTCTTTTAACAAAAGTTTTTGTGCATATAAAAAATCTTCTTCGAAGCTATTGTGTAATTTATCAGCAAGCATGTTTTATAGCGTCAAATAAATATTTTAATCAATGAGTAGGACTTGAGTTTATTTCCTTCTGTAATTCAAGAAAGAAATCTTCATCTTCTTCCTCTAGCAGTTTTGCTAAATTTTGTGCAAGGATCGACTTTGAAACTTTAGAAGAATAAAGACTTTTAGTTTTACCATTTTCTTGATAACTTATTGGTTTCCCTTCAGAAATTTGTAAATATATCTCAATTGGTGAACTTTCAAATTTTTCGTAATCAATATTATCTAATGTTATTGATTCCTGTTTTAATTTTCAATACTCATAATCATGAAGTTTTTCTTCTTTTTGTGCCGCAATTATAGCTCTTATGAGTACTTTTTTAAATACATTTGAAGTAGCAAGACAATATTCTAAAGTCCAACTAGGTGAGATGAAAGGTTTTATATTACTAGATCAAATAGCATTTATTAGCTCTTCTTTTTTTAATCTTTTAATTTCTCCATCTCCCTCTGTGTCTTTAGGTTGAACATCCAAATCGTTAATAACTGATATTTTTATACCTATATCCTCAAGGGGTTGCTGTCTTCAAAATATTTTTGCGTATCTCATGTAAGCAGTATTTCATACATTAATAATGCTGACTCATTTTTTTGTTAAATTATACTTATCTTTTGATTGTTTTTCCATAACCCCAAGTTTTTCCGCTAGAATTGGTAATAATAATTCTTCTCACCATCCTTCAGTTAAAATTAGTCATCTTGAAAAGAATAAGTTGGATTTTGTAACATCCAAAAATCTTTCCAAAAACTGATAATCTGTTTTCATTAATTTTGTATACTTGTCTTCTAGGTTATCTATAGTTTCTTTGGATCATAAATTAAAAGCTCATCAATTATTACAAAGAATTAAGTTTTTAAGTTTTACTTTTGATGAGAGGTTCGGACTATGGGTAGTTAATATAAGTTGAAATAATTTATCTTCCGACTCTTTTTGTAATGTTTCAATAACTTTTAACTGAATTTGAGGGTTTAAATGTGCCTCAATTTCTTCAATCAATCACAATTTGAGAGAGTCATCAGGACAAGTTGCAAGATGTAATAATTCTGTAGCAATAAATAATAGATTTTGGCTTCATAAACCAGGCTTTTTGTCATTATAAGCTAATTTTAGTAGTTCCAATATATATTTAAGATCTATTTTATCTGTGGGCACAATAGGAGCCCCAGGTCTTCAAAATGATTCCAAAAAGGAATTAATTTCTTTTGATATTCAATTATATCATGCGCCATCATCTTCAAAGTATTTTTTAATAAAATCGGAAAAAATTTCAAAATTTTCATTAAAGGGATGAGAATTAAGTTGGTTTTTAAATTGATTTGTTCATGATAAAATTTGTGACAATCTTGATCCTCTCTTAGGTGTTAACTCATTTTCTGCATCTCTCAATGGCTTCAAATAAACTGACTTTAAGTAGTCTTTTGCGTCTGCTGTAAGAGCATATCCTATCTCATCATTTCATGCTTTTATATCATATGGTTTTATCTTTCAGTTTTCTTCTCTATGGGTATCCAAAATTAATCTTAATTCAGGATTTCCGTCTATATCAAATCTTAACCACTCTGTAAAATTACTAGCCCATTCTGCTGTTTTATCACCATCTTTAAACTGATCAGAGATAATAATTTCAATCCTTATATGTTTTGCATTATTATAAAAATCATTTTCCTCCAATTTAATCCATTCTGAACTGTATGTTTTAAGTACAATTTTAAGAGCATCAATAATTGCTGTCTTCCCTGCATCATTTGGACCAACTAAAAGATTTAGTCAATTATGAAAATTCACTGTTAAATCAGCTTTTTCTAAATTTATTTCTGTAGCATCTGATCAAAATTTTCTAAAATTCCATAATTTAAGTTGAGATATATACATACTATCATCTAATAAATAAAACTACATCTCCACCTCAACCACCATCCACTGCCCATCATCGATCATCTTAATCCCAAACTCTGTCCTGTCAGTAATTTCCAATACATCTCTTTTGTGGAGGGTTTGTCCTTCTACTTCGAGAGTTCATTCCACACACATCAGGAATACTCAGTATTTAGCATTATTCAAGACGTATGTAGTTTCTTGTCCTTTATCATAAACTCACATGCTTACGAAAGCATTCGCGTGAATGAGAAGACTGTCGTTGCGACTATCAGATGACGCAAGTGTTTTCTGATCATTTTTCATATTCATCCAATCAAAGGAAGCTTGATCATATCTAGAAGGAATGTCTTGGGTATGAGGGTAAATCCAAAGCTGGAAAAGGGTAACTGCTTCGGTAGGTGAGGGATTGAATTCGCTGTGTTCGACTCCATCTCCTGCAGACATAACTTGTACGTCACCGGGTCTGATGATGCCTCCGTTTCCCATATTATCGGTATGTTGAAGAGCTCCAGAAAGCACGATAGTGATGATTTCCATGTTATCGTGAGGATGCTCAGGGAAGCCGTTTCCGCCTGCTATACTGTCATCATTGAGTGCTCTCAAGACGCCAAAGTGCATTCTCGCAGGGTCGTACCAACTCGAAAAAGAAAAACTATAGGCAGTCTTGAGCCAACCGTGATCGGCTTGACCTCTGGAAGAAGCGGGGATGAAATTGATCATGAGGAGTAGCTAAGAATAAAAGACAAAGAATTATTTTTCTTGCAATCTCAGCACAAATAAATATAATAGGACTGTATTCATACGGAAAAGATTCCCAAACGGTGCTGGTGCCTAAGGGGCTTTTTTTGTGTATTTAATTTTCTTACGGATATCGGGTTTGTCTATAAAATCAAAGTATTTGGGGTCGATGTTTGCTTCTTTTTTGTAGAGACTGGATGCAAATTTGAGATTTGGAGAAAGGACTTTGATGAGTTTATCTCTTTCTATGAGATAATCAACTACCATCTTATAATCACCATCTCAAGAGACCAATAAAGCTCCATCCATAGTTCATTCTATGAGTTTTTTCATAATATGAAATACGATATTGGTATCTACATTACCTTTTTTATGACTTTGTAGGTTTTCTCCTTTGAGATTGAATACCAGTATAAATCAGGCTTCCTGGAGTTTTTCATACAGGATGTTTTCCTTTTCTTGGAAGCCGAGAAAGTAATATGCTTTCGTAATTTTATATTTATCTTTGAGATAGACTCTAAACTTCGTGTAATCTATAGACCAGGAAATAGATTGGAATAAGTTTTGCCCATCTATAAATGCATAGTTGTGCATCGGGTTTTGTTTTGTTTTTTTCATATGTTTGTTATAATTTTTTAATCTAATACTGCAATACTCTAAAATCTGATTATTTAAAATCTAAAAAATTCTTTATCATGAGTCAAAAAAGATGAGATAATATAATGTGATATGAGAAATTTATTTAATTTTTTCAATCTTTACGTTTACGTTTACATTACCTGTGTATGGCGTATTTGTAGCCATCATATTTTCTGATATTCTGAATTTGTATTCACCTTTGCTTGTTGCGGTATAGTTTGTTTGGCTTGAAAATGGTCCGTCCATAGTGCCGTCTGGCATCTCTATTTGGCTTACTCTTACTACGCTATCTACAGGAGGCTGCTCAATATTGAGAGTTATTCTATCTCCTATATCGAGTTCAAATGACAGAGTAGTAGTTTTTTTGTCTGACAAATTTACGACATGTAATTTTTCATAATCATAATTACTGGATACTCCTCTAGGTACATCATCATTTTGAGTTGTAGCTGAATTTGAAAGCTTATTCGTACATCCTGCGATCACCAATATCGATAGCAAGGAAATCAAAATTCACCTTTTCATAAGTGTTTTCAATAAACTAAAAATACTTCTACAGGGTATACGATCAAGCAACAAAAGTATGACAAAATAATCTGAAAGACTGAATTTATTATACTATTTGGCTTGAATCCACAGTTCATTCTTTCTCATGAAAGGTGGTGTCCATGGATCATTGTATTGAGATAGAGTATATCCTCCACTAGTTTCCAAGTTTTGAGCTTTGAGTTCATCAGTAAAGAGTTGAGTTTCTTTTTTGACCATCGACTCATTTGCCCATCATCAAAATTTCCAAACATAACGAGTTGTCTGAGCTTCTTCAGAAATAGTTACAAGCTTGTTGTTTGGTTTTGGTAGAGTTTCCATGGTATATTCACTTGGCATATAGAAACTGATAAGATAATTATCTCCTCATAATTTAAAAATAAATTGATCTAACAGTTATTTATTCAATGCTTGCGTAACAAGTCTCCATAGGTAACTTGCAACCTCGCCACTAGGTCATTTCATCTCATCATTATTATAATTTCCCATCCAGATACACATACTTAGTCCTTTTTGTAATTGTATTCAGCAAACTCGACCATCAATAAATTTTCTTGAAGTTCCAGTTTTTACAGCTCGACCTGGAGTATCCAAAAAATTATCTTGTCCAAATGATGTAATTTTATTGCGTGGATCACTGAGGATATCAACAATTTGTTTGGTATATTTTATATAATCAGAATCAGCATTTCCTAGCAAAAATAATCTCCAGATTTGTGTAAAAGCAAGTGGAGTAATTTCATAAGTACCTAAAGCCACAGAAAGTCACACATCGTCCGATCATTTATTATTTTCATCCATGCCACTTGCAAAGTGTGCTAACTGTAATTTTAGAAATTTCAAGAATGGCGCTACTCCTACCTGATGTACCAATTTTATAGCTGGAACATTGAGAGAGTTACCTAAAGCAAATGCTAAACTTACCTTGCCATGATATTTGAGATCAAAGTTTTTGGGACTATAGATGTTGCCATCTCCAAGGTCAAATTCTACTGCTTCATCAATAATGGTATCGCTAGCTATTAGACCCAAAGTCTTGAATGCAAAAAGATACAAGAATGGTTTGATGGCTGAACCTGTTTGTCTGGGTTTGAGACAAACATTTATTTTACCAGCTTCATCATCTCGTGAACTACATAGATTCATGCTTTTTACCTTCCCATTACGATCCAAAATTATTACGCAACAATCATGAACATTGTATTGATCTCTGAGTTTTTTTGTAGTTTTAAGGATCCCATCAATATTTTTATACAAATCAAAATCAAAAACTTTTTGAGATTCTATATCCTGAGACATGATAAAGTCTTGTATTCTTGGCTCCACAATTGGTTCGTAATGCTCTAGTGAAATTGAAGATGGAATTCGACTCTCTATTAGTCATTCTTTTATAAGCTGATTGGCAATGCGTGATCATTTTCAGAGTATTTGTAATGTATTTGTTTCTTTGTAAGGATTGGTTCACATTTGTGAAATAGCCATCAGATAACTGAGTTCTGAATCACTCAGGAGCTCGCAAGATTTGTGCAAGTAGATAGTGCAGGCAGATTTTCGACCAACAATGCCATGAGAAAAGGGGATTGCATTGACGTAAGCGAGTAGTATTTCGTCTTTACTGTAGTGGAATTGAAGATTGAAAGCTCGCCATATCTCATATACCTTACGCGACATTGATCTTGTAAAATGTTTTTGTGTAAGCTTTATGGTCTGTTGGTCTATGGTCGAAGCGCCTTGTATATTCCCTTCTCGAATAGTTTGATACGCAGCTCTCAGTATTGCGATAGGATCAAATCAAGGATGATACCTAAAACGTCTATCTTCCACTGCTACAAGAGCTTGAGTCAGGTTATTTGGAATCTCATCGTAGTTTTCATATCACTGTTGTTTCTGATTGAGTAGTGGAATGAGAGTAGTATCAGGCGTAGGAAGTTTAAAAGAAAAAATAATATGATAGAGAATTATCAGAAAAAACCCGATTATAAGAGTAATAATAACATTTTTTTTGTATTTCTTTTGCATGAGATGTGAAATAAACTGAATTTTTATTCAATTTGGAATTATGGTAGATGATTATTGTATCACTTTTCTACCATTGATTGTTCATTTATACATCTCATAAATTCTCATTGGCATAATTGTTCCAGTGCCATCGTATGCTTTGAGCGCTTGTGTGCTGATATCACAAGTGATAGCAGGAAGGTTTTCGTAGTAAAGGAATAACCTGTCAAATCTTGTTTCTCGGTGACTAGGTTGACATTCAGAATCTGAAACCGTGAACGGAAGCTGATTATTTCCATCGTTTGGGTATTCATTGTCCTGATCATTCTGATTATTTTTACTGACTATTGTTTCTAATAATTTATAAGTGCTAGGTATAAATATTTCCACGGCAACTTGTTCGCCTGGAACTGTCGTAGTTCGACTTGCGTTGATGTCTACAAGGTCACCTATTTTTGCTTTGAGATTACTAATGTTATAATCCATTTGTGTAACATTTGTATTCGCTCCAAGAAGATCGTTCAATGTCTTTGGGATGAAATTGATTGAAGAATCTGCTATAATCAGACTATCACATTTCCAAGAAACTTTTGCTTGAGTGCTTAGTAAAGTTTGTGTTAAACTTATGCCTGAGTTTGCCAATATTTGTAATCCAGTAAAGTATTGGTTTCCTAACATAGCATCACAGCTTACATTCTCTTTGGAAGTTCGATTTGCTCCCACGGTAGCAAGAGTACGTAGCACTTGAGAATTGCTTTGTGTGCTTTGTCCTCGTAGACCTTGTTTGTTTCTCGTTCACAACAGTGCCTGTAAAGCCTGCATACGTTCATCTTGATTGGTATTTGGGTCTTTCGCAAATGCTTGTAACTTTAATGCTAGAGCTGAAGTTTGATTGATAAAAATAGAAGTGTCTGTTCGTTGATCTTGATTGGTAGGAATAACCGCATAAGGTTTCCAAAATTTCATATCTTCATTATTTTTTTGGTTTACGGCAATGACATAACGCAACAATCACCCATAAGGATATTTTTGTGGGTTGATATTTTTGAGTTCATCCATTTCAGCAAGGTCCAGCTTACTGTTTATTTTCGTTTTGAGTGAAAGGTAATACAAGAATCACACAGGGCTGAGTGTACGATTTGACCAAAGGTAAGACTCTGCGCTGGCAAGCACTTGCTCGATCCTTGTGATTGATGATGCAGAATTTTTGAGTTCTTGTAATCCTCCATACGCATATGCACTCAGTAGGTATTTTTGAACTGAATTTTCAGTATCTTTTCCATCTCGTCGACCAAATGATCCATTGGATTGTTGATGTGAAATAAGGCTCGCTATTCCATCTGTCAGAATATCTTTTACTTTATATGAACCATCTGGAAGTTGTACATATTCTCAACTCAAAAGACTGCTAGAATACTTTCATGATTTTATGAGATTTTGAATATTCTGAAGAGGCAAGAGTGAACTAAGGATTTGCTCAGTGCATCAGTATGGATACTGTACCAAATATTGTAAAGCGGGATCGATGAGATTTGTCGGGAATTGGCTCAATGAAAGGTGAATGTTTCCTCCGAGATTTTCTGGAGCCTGGAAGTCGTGAGTTCCCTCAGTATTTATAATTCATACTGCATCCTTAGCAATAAGTCCATCAGTTCTCAATACTATGGTTTGTAAAACTGCATCAGTTTCATTGCCATATTCTGCTTTGATACTAAGTTTTACAGAATTACTGGAAAGTCGTGTATTGGGAATCGTAGTCGGTAAGAGCACTTTGGTATTTGGTTTTGCATTGAAGGTTCCAAGTTCGACTTTGTCGCCAGAGTCATTTTGAATAAATGCTGAGAGTGTTATATTCTGATTTCATTTGACTTTATCAGCTGGGACTATGAGTTTGGCTGGAATATTGAGTGAATCCCCAATAGTAAGAAATGTTGGAGTATTCGCTTCTACAATAAGATTTTTATTTGCTTGAAATGTGGTTCTCGCAGTTCCAAGTTTGGTGTCTTTAGTAAATCAGATGATATCTACTACCCAAGTAGTTACATTTTCTGGAAGATTAAAACTTACTTCGAGCTTTCCTCCACTAGTATACAAGCCTCATCTCCAGAACGATAGATCTGATAAATCGTCTCTAATAACGCTAAACATAGCTTTTCCTCCATCTCCTCATCCTCATTTATTTCCATTGTTTGCAAATGCTCTGAGTGACTGATAGAGAAGTTTCATGTTGGTGTAGGTGAATACATTTGACCCAAGTTTATTGAAGAAATAAGGAATTGGTTCTCTAATACTGTCGTACAAAGCCATCAAAGCTTGATCTATAACTCACAATGAAAGTCTTGCATCCACTGGATTTCCCTTACTATCTTTGGTGCTAATTGTTAGTTTTACCAATTCCCCAGGTTTGTATTCTGCTTTGTCGGATTTTACATCGATTTGCATAGTATGCATTGCAGTACTAATTTCAGCTTCGGCATATCCTACCAAAAATCTTGGTTCCTTTCTTGGTCAACTTGATTTATCAGTTCCTATCATTTGCATGACACTTATGGTGATGTTTGGAGCATATCAAGGTTTGACCAACATGGTGAGTGGTGAGCCATCAAGCACTGTTTCCACTGTATCTATGATACGATTTCCTCTTTCTGCAGTCATGATTATGCGTGCTCATTTTTGATACGGAGCAATGTCTATGGGGATGAGATCTCCTTCTTCGTATGTTTTTTTGGGAACTGACACCGTGAGAGTGTAGTTATTTGGTAAACTTCACAGCAGTCCATCAGGATCTTGTGTGAAAATATAATATTCTATTTGTTTTTGAACTTCACCGATGATAGCGCCTTTGCTATCAGTAGCAAATACGCGAACAAAATAACTACCAGGCTTACTGATAAAATCGTTTTTTATCGAAAAATTTTTCTGATTATCAATGCTTCAGGATTTCAATAATTGATAATTATGGTCATTGAGATAGTACATACTTCCATCAATACCTTTTTGCATTTCTTGATCATAACTTCGGTAATACACTTCATACTGAAGACCAGCGATCTTATCTTTACCAGCAGAAATCTCTCAATCAATAGTAAATTTTTTTGCAGTATCTTTAGCACCATCTTCGTAAAGTCGTTCGCTAGGTTGCCCACTAAGACCAAGCTTAACCTCAGGCGAAAAGTCTATATATTTTGTGAAGAATTGTGTTTCATCGCTTGTATTATCTTTGATAATCATGGTTGCTTTGAGAGTGTATTGATATCACTTCTGTTGTAATATATCTTGTGAGAATAGAGATTTTGAGATTTGTGGATCTGATTGGCCATACAGCATAAATCCTCATCCTGTATTTATAGTATCGTTGAATACATAGTTGTAATAGTAAGGATCTTGATTCCACCATCGGCAGTAAGCACAGCTATCTTTACCAGCGAGCGATCGATCAAATTTAATGTCATAGTTTTTGAGAGCTTGACCGAAGAAATATTGTGGAGCTATTACTATATTCAGATTATCTTTTAATATTTCATGAGTCAAATCTGCGAAGAAAGTAGGCTTTTGATATTCTTCAACTTTAATGTTCTGACTATAGCTTACCTGATCATCACCATTGAGATAATAATAAATAAATACGTCTCACAGTGGCATAGATTTTGCTAGAGTCATCGAGCCATTGAAACCACCAAATTCATCAAGTGCAATGCCAGTATTAGTATAGATACTATTACCTTGGGGATCAGTCATGCTGATGCTTACTTTTTTATCTTTGAGATAAGTCAGATTATCAAAAACTCTCAAATCTCTTACAAATCCAGCAAAAAATACTGAATCTCATGCTTTGTAAAGTCATCTATCGCTATAACCATATATTTTCACAGGGTATTCGCTTCCACCAGCAAGTGATTGATTGGATAAAGCAACTTCGCTTGGATCCAAAAAGCTATTGATCGTGTAGGATTTATCAGTTTTTTGTTTGTAAATTACTCATTTTCATTGAGGATGTACGATAACAAATGCAGATGATTTATCCGTCACTATTTGTAACAAGAGTGGTTCTTGAGGTAGATTGCCTTGTGCATCTTTTGGTAAAGGTATGATTGATTTAGTCGCCTGGATGCTTTGTTTGGATATCTGTTTTCATCCAATTTCTGAAAGAATAACATAACCAGACTCTATTGCGCTGTTGTCATCAAATCTCATACCTCGCACATGAAGCTGATTTCCAGCTACTTTTGTCCAGATACCGATATCAGATTTATAAAAATAATGTACTTGAGCTATTCATCTTGCATCAGGAATTGAAACCTTGAATGCTTGACTAGTAGGGAAATTGGCTGGTAACTTGACTGGAGTTCTATAAGCTTTTCGATATTTGAAATCAGTAGTATTTACCGTAGTCGTGTAACTTTTTTCATCACAATCGAAGAGATTATTCTCCATTCATTGTCATTGGAAGTTTTCAAAAGTGTTAGCAATGTTTATCGTGCAAGGCGTAAAACTCACTGGGAAACTTGCAATATTTTTGTACTGAACCAAGACATCTTGAAATGATCAACTATTTGCAAGGGTAGAAACGGTCGTATTGGAAAGTATTTGCTTTACGATAGTGCGTGGATCGATACTATCTATGTAAAAAGAAATTGGTAATTGTTCGCTATCACCAAATATTGTTTTGATATTCATAGTTCAACTGTAGGTTTGCTTAGGCTGTATGTTGTAACTAAACTGATTGCCATCATTCCATTGAAAATTGCCAGTACCAAGTATTTTAATCAGACTTTGATCTACGCTTTCACTATCAATCTGGTAATTTGTTGCGATACGCTTCACATATGGCATGATTCATTCATAGTCTCCAGCAATGTCTACATCAATCAATTTTGGTTCAAATTTTGGAGAAGTCCAAGTAATGAGTTTTGTAAATGCTGACGATACCAATAATAATCACTGACGTTCTCAGCTTGTTGTTGTGAAGTTGTATTCTCCACTAGAATTTGGATTAGTAAGCTTACTATAGGATTGGATTCCATATATTTGGGTTGTTAAATTTTCCACTACTCCTTTATTATATTGTAAGCCAATTTCATTAAGTATATTATTTTTCGCATCAGCATTCTGATTATTTTCTGTTTCAAAATTTATTAAGTATGCAGTAAATGGTGATTTTATATAATCAGATTTAAGAATAATCTGAGTTTGTTTGGGAATGGAAAGTGTGTTTCGCGTATCCAATTGGTAGTCATTTGCGCCAGTTTTATAATTTAAACTCACGTATTCGAGATCTGAACTTCGTTGTAATTTGATCAGAGTATAGTTATTTTTATTGATCATGAATAAACCAGGATTGTATCGATCTTGGTCGTTTGTAATAGTATAGTTATTGGGATTGGAGTTTGAAATTAGCAAATAAGATGTTGCTCCATTTCTTTGTGGATTAGCAGATAGTAGCAAATCACCTCCAGAAACTGAAACTTGCGTATGGACAGAGGAAATATATTCTTTCAGTCCGCTTCATCATACTATTTTCAGAGTACTTCACTGAGTGCTGAGAGTAACTTGTTTGATCGCGATTTGTTTGGATTTGTTAGGTTGTTTGTAGCTGTCAATCCAGTTCATGATTGCTTGTATTGTCTGTCATGAAGAGGTAGACTCATCAACGAATATCTGTTGCAGACCATCATCATTGAGCCAGACATTGTTGCTATCGATATGCAATTTCGTTGAACCACGGAGGACAGTGGGAGCGATATCTTCGCTGACCGCCATTGTAGTTTTGACATCCGAGTTACTATTAGTTTCGCTAGGACGTACTACCATGTCAGTGCATCAAGCTAGGATAACAGAAGTTAAGAAAATTCAAAACCATACACGTAGAGAAAGAAATTTTTGCATAATGAAGATGAAAAATAATGATGAACTTTGATTCAGATATATGCAAACATACGCCATTATCAAGAACATTTATCCAAATTGACAAAATATTGAAATGAAAATCAGATTCAGTATAAAAATAGTTATTTAAATTCTTTTTTGTACAAGATGTTTATCAAAGCGAATGGAACGCATTATAAGACAAGTAGAATAACCATGGTGGAAGAAAGAGAAGTCGAAGGACAAAAATATCTCAATGTTTATACAGATATTGTAAAACCAGAAGACAATACTTTAGCCTTTTTTAGACTCTATGAAAACGGCTCTGAAGGCTCAAAAGTAGATCACAATTCACCTGAGGATTATATGAAAATTCGTGATTTGGTCTACCTCAAAATAAATAAGGGTGAATAATACCTTGATGTTTTAAATCCTAAATAATCTGATTATGTTCGTGTGTTCTTATGGAATTTATTACAATACCAACAATATTACTAAGTTTTCATTACTCAAAACTACCGAGTGAAAAAATTACATCACTGTCAGTACCAATATTACCAAAGGTAACGGAGTGGATGTTTTCAATCTCTATGAAGACGGAACTCACCTGGGTTATGAAGGAGAAGAAATTTTTAATAATACTCCTGAAGATTATCTCAAAGTGATTAGTTTGATTGATGAATCCAAGAAATAAGCTTTTTTCCAAATGAAAAAAATGTCTCGGGTTTCCCGAGACATTGTTGCATAATAAAATTGTTTCTATTCATCTTTCATCGCTTTTATAAATTTTTTGAGTAAGTTAATTTTTTCCGATTCGTCAGGATTCTTGCAATACCTATCCCATTCTTCCAGACTCATCAGTTTGTTGGAATATTGTAGATACCAAGTGTTGTCTTTTAGATTCAAATAAGTTCGTGATATTATTTTATCTGGTAAAATAATATGATTTTTGATTTTAAAGTCATCATAAGCTATAAAATCATCACCAGCTCTAAAATCATCTCCAGCTTTAAAATCATCACATATTCTAAAATCATCTCCAGCTTTAAAACCATCACCAACTTCGAATCTGTCCCCAGTATGGAAAAAATCTCCAGCTCTAAAATTATCACCAGCATAAAAACTATGTCCAGCTCTAAAATCATCACCAGCTCTAAAATTGTTACCAACTTCGAATCCGTCACCAGCTTTAAAACCATTTCCAACTTTGAATATGCCACTAGCTCTAAAATCATCACCAGCTTTAAAACCATTTCCAACTTTGAATATGCCACCAGCTCTAAAATTACTCCCAGCTTCGAAACGATCACCAGCTTCGAAACGATCACCAGCTTTAAAAAAATCCCCAGCTTTGAATTCATCACCAGCTTTAAAAAAATCCCCAGCTTTGAACCCATCACCAGCTTTAAAATTTCTCCCAGCTTGGAAAGAAGTTTTTATAGCAGAATCATCTCCTATTACAAAATTTTCTCCCACTTGTATACCAAACTGTTTAAATATCTCCATCAACTCAGAGTTGTTTTGATATTCAAATAATCTTTTTCCGATTGTTATTCTTTTCATCATCTTCTTTTTATTTTTAATTATTGATTTATTTTTATTTTAAAGACTTATCGTGTCTCTCCATTTTGAGTTATTAACCAATGGATGGGGTTAAGTAAATAGCGCCACACTTGTGGATTTATTTACAGAATGTTAAAAAACAACAGTATTATGCAGATATACTATAATATTTTTATATACTTTGTCAATAGTAATAGAGTATTATTTTAAGAAAATTATTGGGTATACGCAACTCTATATACAAGACCAGCATAATCATCAGAGATAAGTAAAGAACCATCTTTGAGCTGTAACACATCAACTGGTCTTCCCCAAGTTTTACCAGCGCTGAGCCATCAGTCTATAAATACTTCATATGTTTTTGTCTCAGGATTAACCATTGTTACTCTGTATCCTACAGGAGTAGAGCTATTTCGTGAACCATGTTCTGCTATAAAGACTTGGTTTTTGTACTGCTTAGGAAATTGATCGGCAGTATAAAATTTCATACCAAGTGCTGCTACATGAGCTCCGAGTGTAACTTGTGGCATTGTAGTTTTCGAACAATCTGCACCCTTATCAAGTGTCTGAGTTCCTCCGCAGGCTGGGAAACCAAAGTCTTCACCAATGCTTGAGAGTTTATTAAGCTCATCTGGGGGAATGGTATCTCCGAGTGAATCCCTTCCATTGTCTGTAAACCACAATGCTTTGGTATAAGGATGTCGTGTAAATCATACTGTATTTCTGATACCTTTTGCAACAGTTGTGAGCTCTTTGGTAGTCATATCAAGTGCTTGAATACTGGCGTATGGTAAATCTCTCACGCAGGTATTGCAAGGAGCGCCAACAGGAATATAGAGTTTATCATCAGGTCCAAAAGCAATATATTTCCATCCATGATGAGTATCACTAGGAAGTTTGTCGTACACTATCGTCGAAGGAATCTCTCCTTCATTGTCTAAGTTGTCCAAGATATTGGGAAATTCATGGATGGTACTGACTTGAGCAACGTACAAATTCCCATCGTGAAAGGCTACTCCGTTTGGAGTTTTTCGTCCTTTTACAATAGTTTTTACTGCATCTACTGTATAATCTGCGCCCTCATCAATCAAGGCATAGACACTAGATTCATCCTTATTCCCTACAAATACGACCTGTCTGTTACGCTTTTCATCATAGGCAACAGCGAGTGATCTTGCATTGGGAACTTGTGCAAACACTTCGATTTGGAAGCCTTCAGGAAGTTTGAGCTGAGCAAGGATGGGCTTGGCACGCTCTGGAGTGATGTTATTTCCTCGTGAAACACCATTGGAACTTGTCTTATCTCCGCTTGCTATCGCACCACTTTGGGCTGTTCAGCCTATTTCTTGATTGGTAACCTTGTCTCCTGCAGGTGGTCTATTGTAGCTACATCCTGCAATCAATAACAGACAGAGTCCGAATATTACTTTTTTCATAAGGTTGAGAATGATAATTTAAATAATTTGAAACTGTGTCGTGAGACCTTGTAGTACTTACTTGAATCGGTGGTATTATTTGAGAATTGTATAGTATCCCAGTAAGCCCGCAATTCAAACGATCAACACATAAAATAATATAGCTAATACTGGATTTCGAAATTTTTTCCAACCTCTCAGAACAGGAATAGGATTTATGAAGTAGTATCCAGCTCCACCAACTGCTCAAGCTATTACCATCAGAATAAAAAACGAATTTTTTGTTTTTGGTATCACGTCCAATAGTCCTCTTTGAGATATTAACCCAATGATCCAAAAACTAAAATAGATAGCAAATCCTATGCCGATTATTATTCTTTTAAATAACAAAAGTTTATTATTCATACTGATTGATAAAAATAATAGATATCTCACGATCTTCTTCAGATTATTTTTAATTTTGAAGCCTATCCTAAGTATCTCACTACATAAAATCCTATGAGTGCAACAGCTGCGCTTACCACCATTCCCCACAAGATATCAATAAATACAAAAGGCAGAGGTCGGCTTTTGAGAGTAGCGAGGTTGGTCAAATCATAGGTTGCGTAAGTAAAGAAACCGAAAAGAGCACCCATAATCACAGCAGAAGTTCGAGAGTTTTTAGCTACAGCAGGATAAATCACGAAGATCATCATTCCCACCACCAAGAGTGCGTACAAAATAAGCCCAGGAGCCCAGTTTACCGTAGGAGCCAAGAAATCTTTGAGATAATTCCCATACATTTTTTTGGCAATCACGCCAATCCACGTCAAATCAATCGCGAGAAAGCTCACTAAAATAATTGCATAACTCAAGAGTGTGTTTCAGATATTCATAATATTAAGGCTATAATGATAAATAATAAGCTGAAATTAGTCGAGTGATGTAAAGAAGTTCCATATTTCTTGCCCTGCAAAATCAGGTCGTGTATGGGTATAATAGGTAGATCCTTCGTATGAGTCACTATGTGGACACCAAATTACCGGAGCCCCTGTCTGACATTGAGTATACATTTCACAATTTCCTAAAGCGGGACCAACTTTCACCGTTTCTGGACCACAAGAATTTTGTTCGAGCAACTGATCACGAGCAGTGAGACCAGACTTGAAGGTCGAGAGTGTATCATCAGGATTGTGCATGATTATGGCGGCAGTCGGACCATTGCAGTTATTTATTGTAGTTCCGCCTCCTACCGTTCCGATGGCACGCAGTACATCTCCACGAGCACAAGCGAGACTATTGGAAAACCACGCTCCCAGCGAATGTCAGACAGCATATATTTGGTCTTTATTGATACAATACTGAGCACTGATATCTTCCACAATCTTATCAAACAATGCAAAATCTCTCAGATTATCTGATTTATCTCCACCTGCACTTCGACTACGACTTGGTCCTCACTCAGGTAATCAAGCAGGGTATACGATGATTGCATTTCCTTGTGAAGCTTGTTGAATCTTATAATAGGTGCGAACCATGGTATTTGGGTTGGTACGTCCATGGAAGGCGATAATGAGTCTTGTAGGTTTACTCGGATCGTAGTTTTTTCCTACATCCGTGATAAAATGACGCGTTACTCCATTGACATTAGTTTCTGTAGGTGCTACTGATGGCGTTGGCAGATTACAACCGATTGATTCTACATCACGAACATTGTCAAAAGTACGTTTTCCTTCTTGTTCGAGTAACAATTGATGGACGAGGTAAGCCATCATTCCACGAGTCATAGGAACATTGGCTCTGAGAGCATATTTAGAGAAAATATTATTATTGTGTACAAAATCAAAATAAGGATCATACCAATTTCCAGCTCCTGGGTCTCCTCCTCATTTATTGAAAGTATTGAGGGTAACTTTGAGACTTTCAGAAACAGTAATAGTCTGATTTGGTTTGAATGTATTGTCGGAGTAACCGTCTAGAATACCTTTGAGTTTGGCATAACAAGCGTATTTTGCTGGTCGTGTATTAGGATCTACATCCGTGAAACAGTTTAATCTGCTTTCTTCAAATCCTGTACTTGACTCCAAAACAATCTTGAGAAGTTCCGCACGCGTGACTGTATTATCTGGTCAAAACTTTCCGTCTCCATAGCCTTGTACGATTCCACGATCGGAGAGAAACTGGATACTACTGCTATATTTATGTCCTGCAATATCTGTGAACTCTTCAGCAGATACCTTAGACATTATTCCTATACTTAGCGTTATTCCTATTCAGATTATTAAACCCAATAGTGTTTTTTTCATATGAATGATAAGAGGATAAACATTTCTCCAAACCAGATACTCTTGGTTTATCGGAAATGGTATTAGCTCACTTGTAGGGTTAATATGGCAAATTTTTGTGGGGAAATCAAGAGGAGGTTGATTTGGACACACTAGAAGCAATAAATTATACTTTTGTTAGTTCGTTAAATCTAAAGTAGAACTGCTTTTTAGGACGCTGTTTCTACTTGAAAGTGGCATGTGTTTTCGTACTATTTTTAGTGATGATTTAGTATATACTTTGATTTTTTATGGCTCATAACGAAGATACAAGAGTAAAAATACCCGCATTGTTGCATCTTACAAGATTGGGATATACTTATTTTTCACTGAAAGATTCTTCATATACTATAGATTGAGAAACTAATATATTGATTAATATTTTTCGTGATCAATTTCTCAAAATCAATAAAATGAGTGATAAAAGCGAGGATGATCTGAAAGTATTTGAAAATGAATTTCAAAATATGTCTCTTGAGTTATGACAAGATGATTTATGAAAACAATTTTATAACCGTCTATTAAATAAATGAAACTCTAACTACAAGCTCATTGATCGAGATAATTTTAATAATAACACCTTTCATGTCTGCACAGAACTCACATGCAAAAATTGAGAGGATGAATTCCGCCCAGACATAACAGTTTTTGTTAATGGGCTACCATTGAGTTTTATTGAAGTTAAAAAACCAAATAATCATGAAGGAATAAGAGCAGAGAGAGATAGAATTAATACAAGATTTAAAAATTCTGCTTTTAGAAAATTTATCAATATTACACAACTACTTGTATTTTCTAATAATATGGAATATGATGACACAGGAATTGATCAATTACAATGAGCATTTTATGCAACAACAACAAGAAATAGTAGCATAAAGTTTAATAATTTTCGTGAGGAGCTCAAAAGTGAGCTCATAGATAATATTCAGGATATTAACGTAGATATAGAAGATTTTATTCTCAAAGATACTAATTATTCTACTCTTAAATATTCTCCTGAATTTAAAACAAATAAAGACATAAACAGACCAACGAATCGTATTCTGACATCCCTTTTCACAAAATCAAGATTACAGATGATCTTACAATATACGCTTGTTTATATCGATGAGACCAACAAAATATGAGAACTCATGATTCAAAAACACATTATGAGATATCCTCAATTTTTTGCCATGAAGGCAATAGAACAACAACTCAATCAATGAGAAAAGAGATGAATTATCTGGCATACGCAATGAAGTGGGAAAACAGCACTTGCATTTTATAGTGTGAGATATCTAACTGATTATTTTAGTAAGAGGAAAATAGTTCCAAAGTTTTATTTTGTTGTTGATAGATTGGATCTTTTAACACAGACAGAAAGAGAGTTTAGAAAAAGATGATTGAAAGTACATATAGTTAATAATAAACAAGATCTTGTGCAGGATTTTAGAAAAAATACGAGCAACGAATGAATCACCGTGATTAATATTCAAAAATTTAATGAAGATACTACAGTATTTAATGATAGTGGATATGATATTGCGGTGCAAAGAATATATTTTGTAGATGAAGCCCATAGAAGTTATGATCCTAAAGGAAGTTTCTTGGCAAATCTCTATAATTCAGATAAAGATGCCATAAAAATTGCACTAACGGGCACGCCTCTCATTATGTATAATGATCATAAAAAAATAGACGATGAAGAAACTGATCTCGAAGATAAAGCAGATCTCAAAACCACAAGAAATATTTTTGGAAACTATATGCACAAATATTATTATAATAGCTCAATCAAAGACTGATACACACTCAAATTGCTTCGTGAAGAGATTGAAACGAGCTATAGAGAGAGGTTGCAAAAAATACAGAAAGAACTCAAAGAACTTATTAAGTCAGGTAGTTTAGATAAAAGAGATCTCTATTCTCATAAGAAGTTTGTAGAACCGATGGTGGAATATATCGCCAATGATTTTAATTCTTCAAGAGTAAGATTTTGAGACCCTACTATAGGAGCAATGGTGGTTTGTGATAGTTCAGAACAAGCAAGAGAAATGCACGTAATGCTAACGAATAAAAAATCAGAATATAATTTATCATCTGCACTTATCTTGCATGACGAGAATGATAAAGAAACAAGAAAAACACAAATACAAGATTTTAAAGACGGGAAAATAGATATTCTCTTCGTATATGCCATGCTGCTGACATGATTTGATGCACCAAGACTCAAAAAACTATATCTATGAAGAAGAATAAAATCACATAATCTCTTGCAAACCCTTACTCGTGTCAATAGACCTTATAAAGAATTCCGTGTTTGATACGTTGTTGATTTCGCAGATATTAGCAAAGAATTTGATATTACTAACAAAGCATATTTTGATGAACTCAATCGTGAATACGATACAGACTCTACTGGAGAGGATGGAAAAAACGTTTTTGGTTCGTTGTTTATGAGTAAGGAAGAAATTGAATCGGGGCTTGTTGCCATAGCAACAGTTTTATCTGATTATTCTACTGATAACCTGGAGCTTTTCTCAGAACAAATCACGGCGATTGAAGATAGAAGTGCTATCCTTAGTCTTAAGAATGCTCTTGAACACGCTCGTGAACTGTATAATATTTCTCGTTTGATAGGACATACTGAAGCATTGGAACAATTGGACATCAAGTTATTATCTTCACTAATCAATGAAGTAAATAATCGTCTTCGTCTACTTAGTCTTCAAGAAGCTGTAAAAGATGTAGATAGTAAACAACTTCTTAACGTAGCGATAGAAAATGTAATCTTTAGTTTTTCTAAAAAGTGAGAAGAGGAACTTAAAATGCTTGCAAATGATCTGCAAGATATAGCGCACAAAACAAGGGTTGAATTAAGTAATAATTGGAACAAGAAAGATCCAGAGTGGTTATCGCTGTATGAATTATTTAAAGAATTGCTTGCAAAATATAGTATTGATGAATCAAAAGATACATCAGACACAATGCACTTTGTAAGTAGTGAATTGCATAACATCTACAGTAAAATTAAAGAACTCAATCGTAAAAATCAAGTATTAGAACAAAAATTTAAAGGAGATAAAAAATATGCTCGTAGTTTCAAATCACTAGAACGCTCTGGGACTATTAGTAATAATATTCCATTATACAATATTATGATGCTTGCAAAAGAAAAAATAGACTATGCAGTTAACAATAATTGATGATTGCTCAAAAATAAAGTATTTTTTCAACAGCATATCTGACCGATGATCAACAGTGCAATTGATGAATCTCCCATGAATAAAGAGATTATCACCTTTGAGGTCTTACAACAATTTCGTGACCTGACAGCAAATGAATATATACTAGAATATGAGGCTTAATTCTTTTACTCCATAAAGATAAAATTATGACTAGTGACTATAATGCAAAAGTTAAACAACTCGTAGATGACATAAAAAATATTTGTAATCACAACGGGTTGGGAGGTGATGCGAACGAATATAAGATCGTCACTCAATCTTTTCTGTACAAATTTATCAGTGATAAATTCTTGTATGAAATACAAAAAATACATCCTGATCTCAAGGAATATAAAGATCTAGAAGCATTATCTGATAGTGAATATAATAGGATACTACAGTTTGAAATAGGAACCAAGACTGCTCATCTGAAACCAAAGCATCTACTTCCTTTTCTTTTTTCTCAACAAGATAAAGATGATTTTGCAAAGACATTTGATGAGACACTTAATGATATATCTATCCTCAATAATGATATATTTTCGGTACATACGGATGGTAATTCAGAGATTCGTTTATTTGAAGAATCACTCATACAAAGTTCTATCTCTGATCGTTCTAAGCACAATACGGTAGCAAAATCTATCGTCAATAAACTTACCAATTCTATATTTCATTTTAATGAAATATTTAATGAAGGATTTGATTTTTTCTCTACGATCTTTGAGTATATGATCAAAGATTACAACAAAGATTGATGAGGTAAGTATGCAGAGTATTATACTCCGCACTCAGTAGCGAAAGTAATGGCAGAAATATTAGTAGAAGATGATAATATCATTGATGCAAAAGTATATGATCCTGCTGCTGGATCTGGGACATTGCTCATGAATATAGCAAGTAAAATAGGTGCAAGTAAATGCTCAATATATAGTCAAGATATCTCACAAAAATCATCAAATCTTCTTCGTCTGAATCTAATACTCAATAATCTCAGTCATTCTATTAGTAATATCATACAAGGTAACTCTATAACTCACAATAAACATATTACTACTAAGATGGATTTTATAGTATCTAATCCACCGTTTAAGATGGATTTTTCTGACTGGAAAGATGAAGTAGCGAGTTTACCGAACGCCAATGAAAGATTTTTTGCCTGAGTCCCAAATATAACCCCAAAAAGTCCTGAGAAAATGGCAATCTATTTGCTCTTTATTCAGCAGATTATGTACTCCCTTTCTAGTAAAGGGAAAGCAGCAATAGTTGTGCCTACTGGTTTTATTACTGCTCAGAGCGGTATAGAAAAGAAGATCAGGGAACAGATGATAGAAAAAAAGATGCTCAAAGGAGTTGTGAGTATGCCAAGTAACATATTCGCTACTACTGGGACCAATGTATCAGTGATCTTCTTAGATAAACAACATAATGATGCAAATATTGTCCTCATGGATGCAAGTAAACTCGGCACTACCGCCAAAGATGGAAAGAATCAAAAAACAGTCCTCAGTCCAGAAGAAGAACAGCAGATAATCGATATTTTTCATAACAAAAAAGCGATAGAAAACCTTTCGGTAATAGTCACTCGTGATAAGATCATAGCCAAAAATCATAGCTTCTCTGCAGGACAATATTTTGATATCAAGATAGAATATACGGATATCACACCAGAAGAGTTTATTCAGAAGATGCAGAATTATGAAAATACTCTGACTGACTATTTCAAAGAATCGAGAGTGTTAGAAGAGAAGATTTTTAGTAATCTAAAAAGTTTGAAGTATGAGTAAGATACAAAAAAAGAAAATTTCACAGTTTGGTAAAACTATAACGGGTAATACGCCTTCTTCGTCTTATCCAGATCATTTTGGACTTAAGTATATGTTTATTACTCCCTCAGATTCTTTTAGCAATAAATTTATTAATACATCAGAAAGGTACTTATCAGACATTGGGAAAAGAAAATTATCATCAAAATTATTGCCTCCAAAAAGTATTTTGATTACTTGTATAGGTTCCGCCATGGGCAAAATAGTACTTAATAAATTTGATTGTGTCACTAATCAACAAATAAATTCAATTGTTGTTAATGATTTGTATGATTCAGATTATTTGTATTATATTTTTAAAAAGAATTATAAATTATTAAGAAATGCATCTACTGGAAGCACTGCTGTGCCAATTCTAAATAAAACAGATTTTGATAATTTAGAACTTTGGGTTCATGAGAACAAAGAAGATCAGCAAAAAATTGCTTCTATCCTTTCTGATCTTGACGCTAAAATAGAACTCAACAACAAAATAAATACCGAACTCGAAGCCATAGCAAAGGCACTGTATGACTACTGGTTTGTACAGTTTGATTTTCCAGATGAAGATGGGAAGCCATATAAGTCTAGCGGTGGTGAGATGGTGTGGAATGAGGAGTTGAAAAGAGATATTCCGATGGGGTGGAAGGTGAAGACAATTGGTGATTTGATTAGTGAATATAAGGGGTGAGATTGGGGAAAAGATGAAGAAACATGAAACTATACACAAGAAGTTTTTTGTATTCGTGGAGCAGATATAAATGGGTTAAATGGTAAAGAAGAATGTAATCCACCCAAAAGATTTATTCTTGAAAAGAATGGTCATAAATTATTGAAATCTTACGATCTGATCGTAGAAATTTCAGGTGGAAGCCCTACTCAATCTACAGGTCGTATAGCTTATGTTTCATCTACATTATCAGAAAGATTTAATCATCCTTTGATATGTTCAAATTTTTGTAAAGCACTTACACTGAAAGATTATGAACTTACTCATAATTTTCATTATTTCTGGAATAGATTATATGACAATAAAATACTTTTTTGATATGAAGGAAAAACATCTGGGATAAAAAACTTTTTGTTTGATAGTTTCGTAGACACTAATTATATAGCAATTCCAAACCAACAAACGAAAAAAGGATTTTTTGATTTCATGGAAAATACAGAGAGAAAAAGACAAAAAACTCTAGAAGAAAATAAAAAACTCTCAGAACTCCGTGACTGGCTCTTACCTATGTTGATGAATGGTCAGGTAGAGGTAGCTATGTAACAAATATATGTTTATGTTTTATAAAAAAAATTATCATGCCAAATTACTATCCAGAAAGCATTGCAAATCTCATTGAAGCGAGAAAAGAAATTTTTCATAGCACCATTAGCATAACCAATCGTAATACCCTAGTTCCAGGAGGTAACTATTTAACAACATGTTGGTATAAAATTCCGAACATTATTTCGTTATTTGTTGATATTAGATGATCAACGGAGCTAAGCGCTTCTAGCCACCATGAAAAAACTACCGCTGCTATTTATGAGTTTTTTACAGGTACTGCAATTAGAATATTTCATGAAATGTGAGCTGAATATATTGATATCAAGTGAGATTGAGTTTTTGCATTGTTTAGTAGCAATAAAATACATACAGCTTTCGCTGCTGCAATTACTTTTAAAACTTTTGCAGAAAAAACATTTAAACCTTTAGTGGATAGAAAGTTGAGCAATGAAGTTAATATAGGATATCATATGTGAATGGATCAAAAAACTGTTTTAGTAAAACAATTGTGATTGAAAGATTCAGAGTGAAGAGATAGTAGGAAAAATGAAGTTCGAGCATGAAAACCGATTAATATGTCAGCAAAATTAGCATCATTATCGAATGATTGAGAGCTTTTTGTTTCAGATAGATTTTATAATAATTTATCTACTTCTGACTTGGTACATAAATCATGTTGATGTTCTGAAGAGGCGATTTTACGAGAAGATTATGATACAACCAATAATAAGAAATTTGATTTTAATTGAGTTAAGGTTCTAAAAACTATTTGGTGTGAAAAATGTTGAAAAGATTATTGTAGAGCAATAATTGCACTAGATAATGTTTAATTTTATTTTTTAAAAATATAATATATAAATGGATATCAATCAATTAAAAGATCAATTGCAAATTATCAATGATCGAATTAAACATGCTGATAGTAAACTCTGATTTATATCGGCTTTTTATGTTGGTATATTATGATATTGGATTTCAAATATAAAAATTCTCAAAGAGATGTTATGATGTTATTATATATGTACTATATTTTTTATATCCTTGATTTTTGCAGTTTGATTTATTCTTATATACTTATCGTTTACTCCAAGACTTAAAAACATACATAGAGACTCCCTATTTTATTTCTGAACTATTGCTAAAAAAGATTTTAGTTCTTTTAGAGATAAGATTTTATTAATTAGTGATAGCGATGTTAAAGAATGAATACTTGAGCAGATTCATACTAACGCAGAAATTGCAAATAAAAAAATGACATATACTAAGTACTCTGTATACCCTTTAATTTTACTAATTATCATAAGTTTTATGTCTCTTTTTATAATTTAATAAATTAGTATGACAACTCTAAAAAAAACATCTCCGAGAATTCTCAAAATTGCATCTAAAAAGATATTATTTCATAGTACAGATGTCAGTATAGACATAATTGTCTAAGAAAATTTAAACATTTTTATAGAATAAGACAAAAATATATTTCTGGCATGTTCCCAACTTAAGACTTGGTTTTTTGTTTAGCTGTCTAATCAGGTTTAGATAAAAGTTTTTGTAATATTGGATTTTTAATATCAGAAATATAATATTTCTTTCTTTCTTTTTCTGCTATTTCGTAAGTTACATACTCTATGTTTCATTTATCTACTCTGTTGTATATATATGAAATTTTTGCTTGATTTTCCGTACTTGTGTCATATCTAATTAATTCAGGTAAGGATATGATTTTTTTATTTAATCATATAGTAAAATAGAGTTTCCCTCATATAGGAGCTTCCAACAGAATTAATCTCTCCGAGTAAGGTGAATATCAATTGAATATAGTTACCACTACTTCATATTCATATTCATCTATGCGATTAATTTTATTCGATCATAAAATGACTTTTATCTCTTTTAGACAAGAAAGTTTTAAAATAAATTTATTCAATAAGGCTTCAGCTTCAATTAAAATTTCTTTATATATGGTTTCGTCTAATTTACCTTTATGTCATATATATTTATTTCTTAATTTTGAGAATTCATCAATTAATATGTATATTTCTTTATTTGTTAATTTATTAAGTATTGCTATATCGTCTAAACTGAATAAACTTTTCAAAAAATCTTTTCCTCCATCATCATCATCTGATTTAGTTTTAATTTTTTTAGCAATATTTCAATAAAGACAATATATGTCTCCAAGCCCTAATTTAGTAAAATCTCTGACTGACCCAGTTAGGTCATCTGAAATTTCACTCATAAAATCTACGCTTCAACTAAGTCATCAAAGCATTACGCTAATGCAAAAAACTCCCGTTGTAATGAAAATATTATTTATGATTTCAAGTGCATTCTGATATTCACCTTCTTCTTTTGAATTTATCAACTCTTTATATTGCTTTGCTATTAATGTAGGAAAACCTTCAATCGTATAGTCGATATCAGACATGATATTAATTTTAGATATTGTTTCATATACTTGATCTATTGAGAAAAAATCTACCTTTAAAGTATCGTCTACATCAGACATGATATTTTTTATAGACTCCATTTTTTCAAAAGTTTTTTGTATCTTCTCTAGATAAATTTTCGTGGGGTAGTAAAGTTCTGCTTCCTTAATAGTTAATAAATTTAAGTTGCTCATTATTCAAGTTACCAACCTACCAAAATATAATTTTCAAAACGAACTATTATAAAAATTTTTAAATATATTTGGATCATATTTTTTTGGCAATATAATCTGGAAATATTTAGATTTCTTTTCTTTTATTTTTTCAATCTCATCATTATTGAACTTCAGTTTAATCTTAGGGAAACCGAAAGTGGTTACGAAAACAGCATTTTCATCTTCAAAGTTTACATTTGTTGAGATTATGCATTTATCCATAACTTCAATTTTTTTTTGAGTAAGTAACTTATCTATTTTTTCATAGGATTTTTTCCTGTCTCGTAAAAATTTTTCATTTTCATTTTCATTTATAAATTTACCAATTAAATCACTTGATCAATTTTTTTCAAAGAAATTCTTGATTAATTTACTCAAATTGTTTTCCGTGAGCTCTCATAAAAATACTTTATCGATTTTATTAATTTTTTGAAAGATAATTATATTTGCTTGTATTCATGTTTGAGGGTAATACGTACCAGCTGGAAGTTTTATAGATCAAACTAATGATATTCATTTTTCTTTTATAATATCCTTAATTTTATCATATTCGCTTAGAAAAAATTTATCAGGATTTGTAAATATAGCAAATCATCAATCTTTTAATTTATCTAAGGACATTAATAATATAATTGTATCTAATTCTAAATTTAGATTATAATATCTTTTATCAACCTTTATTCACCAAGGTAAATCTCACGTTATAAAATCAAATTTTTCTTCTATTTTAGACAAAATTTCTAATGAATCTCATAAAATGTAATTTATAGGAAAATTTGTTGATCGTTCTTTTGCTATTTCTAAATTTTGTTGGTTAATTTCAATCGCAGTAATGTTTGTTTTGTTATTTAAGGAATCTGATATGATACGTAAACTTGATCATAATCAAGCTGTTGGGTCGAGAATATTTTTAGGTTCTATGACTTTTGAAAATTCAGATAAAAAACTACTTATTAGAAACGGTGAATAATAAAATCATAAACTTTGTCTATTTCATATTTTATGTTCACCTGATAAGCGGGATAGCAGTTCTTGTTCCT
>CALMFT010000038.1 GCA_937862565.1 uncultured bacterium | reverse complement strand
AAGTCTCAATTTTTTGTAATCTTACTTCCGTGCTTTTCCCTCTTGCCAATGTTCGCTTGAAAACTTTATTATTCATGAAATGATCATCACCTGTGTAATTTACTGTAACTGAGTATTTGCTTACAACACTAGAGGTTCAATGAGTTTCCAAAAGTGTATCCAAAATTCCGAACACCACTTTCTCATCATATCGTCTGATTTTATTATGAAACTTTTGTTTGATTGTTTTTCCCTGTTTGAGGTAGCCTCGATCGAGGGCTAATACCGTATCAATATTGTAATCTTTAAATTTTGCTAAATCATCCTTGATGAGTTTATTCACAAACCAAGATTTATCCAATGTATATAAGATATTCCAATGGTCTGTAGGGATGGGGTAAAGCGGGATTTGGCTTTGGAAGTGTTTGTTGTTAGCTTGATGGTCTGTAGGAGTATAATCAGATTTTAAGGTATTCCAATGATTTTGGAAAAGATCTTGATGGTGGCGAGGACCAATAAGACCGATTTTACCAACTATCGAATATGGGAGAATATGATTTTGAATTAAGCTAGAAAACAGCGATGCTACTTTCTGATTATATTTTTTATATTCTGAATCATCAGATTGGAGGATTAGAATTTCATAAACTGGTGGAACGATAATAAGGTCACAATCTTTAGCAAGCTCTAGACAAGCCTTGAGTCTTTTCTCTGCATCAGCACTTTGTTGCTGACCTCGCTCGCCAAATCTATTATCCAAAAACACATGATACTCGTGGTCGAGATTGTGAAGGTGAGACATCAAATGGAAGTCCGCAATGGAAGATCAGATTATTCAGATTTTCATGTAAGTTGGCTGCTAATAAGAGATTGATAAGTATTGAGGAGAGGCACCATTTCATCAAGGTTTTTACTTGCTAATATCCCTTCGATCAGCCTTATTCTTTGATAGTTGAATCCTATGGTTTTGATAATATTTTCTAGTAGTTTTTTATCTCCGTTGTTGATAAATGAGCTTTGATCCGCCGCCAATACCACTTGTTTAGAGACTAACTTAAGCTGTATGGCTTTGAGTTGTTCAAAGTATTTTTTCTGGTAGGAAAGGTGGATTTTTGACTCTAGACTGTTTATACCCTCGATCAATTGTTCCAAAAAAACATCTATTTCTTTGATTTCCTTGAGAAGTTTAGTTCTCGCAGACTGATTATAGATGGAAGTCGATTTGATTTCCAAAATTTGTTTTGTGAGTTCTACTTTTCTTGTTCTGAGCTGACCTACCAAATCAAGACAATTCTTAGATCCTGATTGATACTTTGTCATTACTTGCAAACTACTACCAATATACATACACTGGAAGTTTCCTTGAAAGTAGCTATGAGTTTGTTGACTAGGAATAAGTGTAAAGAGAGCTAAGAGTGCAGCTCCTAGAGTGTAAAATACGGGTGTTCAAAATATATTTATTTTTTTAATGTTCATGTGAGAGAATTACTCAAATAAATAATTCTTACTTAATATCTATGGACTCAAAGATTTTTTGTCTTTGGTTTTTTTTGTCTAAATAATCATAAGCTTCACGAAATACAGCTCTGAGATCCTTGTAAGGCACGAGTGTCATGATGTCTTTGAGCGTACATCGTTTGTACATACCCGTGAGACCTTCTTCATCTATAACAGTTACCGAATCAGGTGTACCCGCGTATTCTACTAAGTAATAATTGATAGTTTTATCAATCGTTCCTTTTCCAAAATTCATGCTTTTGAGTTCTACTTCACCTTCGAGTTTAGTCTTGATACTGAGGAGATTGATATCCATTTTTGTTTCTTCAGAAATCTCACGCACGCACGTAAATTCAGGTTTTTCATTATTTTCGATTTTACCTTTTGGCGCTACCCATTCGATCTTCCCCGACATAGCTCTTCTTTTCATGATGAAAAAAATAGGCTCGTTGTTGATGATCTGATATACTATTCCTCCTATAGACTGAATCATTGTATTATGGGACTTTTAAATATAAAAATAATCAGATTATTTATCTTCTTTTTCATCTCATTTATTGAACAAAATCGTAATGATAACTGCAATCGGAATGGCTAAGATAACACCATTGATACCGATAGTCACACCTCACAAGATCATACAGATGAAGATGAGTACTGGACTTACTCCAAGATTTTGTTTGAACAACAATGGAATAAGTACGTTATTTTCGAGCCATTGCACACAAAATACTACAGCAATTCCTATGATAATACCAATACCTCCATTGGAAATACCAGCCATGATCACTACAGGAATACCTCCGAGCGTTGGTCAAATATATGGGATTAATTCAGTCAAAGCTGAGATTACTGCCAATGATCATTTACTCGGAATATCAATACCGAACAAGGCAAGAATCCATAAGATTGCATACATCGTGATACCAATATAGAGTCCAAGTAACAATTGTGTCTTAAGCCAGAATCCTAATTTTTTATAGAGTAATGCAATTTTCTTGTGAGCAACTGGAGAGTTTCCAGTAATTCTATACAAGAAGCGTACGAATGCATTTCTTTCTATACTGAGCAATACAGATAATGTGAGTACGAACCCAATTTGTACTAAAGTATTGAGGAAAGTCCCCACTGTGTCTACTACGATTCCACCCGCTCCTTTTGCATACGAAGTAGAGAAACCAATAATTGCAGAGATATTATTTTGTAAAATAGACTGAATTTGTTGAAGATATTTTGGCTCAGCGAGATCAATTCACAGTGATTGTACATATGTATATCCCCAAATTCCTCTGATCATTTCTTCTAAACTACTTGTTTTCAATAAGCCTTCCAAGTCTTTTGCATGATTCACTACAACTGTCACTGCGTCACCAATCTGATTAATCAAGAATGGTATCATCACTAACATCCCACTGACCAACAATCAAATCAAAAACAAATATGAGAGTAAAATACCTAGCCATCTTCTGCGGGTTTTTTTTTCTAAATAGCTAATCATACTTTCCAAGGCAATGGAAATGATAATACCAGTAAAGATCAATAACACCCAGTCAGATATATTATATAAGAAATATCCAATCGCGATCACTATTGCTCCAATTATCCAAAATCCTCGAAATTCTCAGTAAGAATTACTTACTTTTGGCGAAGCTACAATTTCTTCGTCTGCAAAAATATCTCCAGTTTGTATTTTCTTTTCTGGAAGCTTTGGAATCTTAAGCTTAAGATAGTTTAAAAAATTTTTCATAATCAGATGAAGGTATAATTAAAGTTAATTTTTATTGAAGGTGATTTGCTTTATTTTGATTATGCTGTTCAAGCGTGTTTCCAAAATAAATCTTGCCATTCTTGTCGTGTAAATAATACAAGGCTGGGGATTTAGTATAATTCAAAACTCAATCTATAGAAGTGATGCTTGGGTTGGAGATTGGCGTTGGTGGTAATCCAACGTTCTGCCTTGTGTTATATAGGTTTTCTTTATCATATAAGTGTTCTACGATAAAGTTTGGCGTACATAGCTTATAGGTAATACTCTTACCATAGCAAAGTGTGACATCAGCTCCAAGTGACATACCCTGATTAAGTCTATTCAAAAATACGCTTGCTATAGTCTGTTTATTATCATTATTTTTCTCTTCATTTTCAATAATACTTGATAATTTGATAATAGCATAGGTGGAAAGCGGGAAATTAAAACCATCACTACTGAGCTTAGATTGAAAGCTTTGGAACTTTTCTTTATTGGGAATTCGCACCTTTTTATTAAAGTTTTCCAATTGCATGCGTACGATTTGTTCGGCAACATTGGGCTGGTTAGCATCTACATTGTAGGTATCAGGATATAGAAATCCTTCGAGAGTTTTGATGTCTTTGGGAAGGAACTCAAATTCTTGCTGGAATGCAGCAATTTTCTGACTATCATTGATGACATTCAAGAACTCTCCCGCTTGAATCAGTCCTTTCTTGACCAAAGTATCTTCATAATCAAAACTTGACCAACCTTCGAGTAGGACTATTTTCACGGAGACAGGCTGCGGCACTTTGCTTACTTCTGCAATAAAATCTTTGTAAGATAAAGGCTTTTCAATTCTATACACTCCAGGATAGAGTGCAGGATTTGTCTCTTGTTTGAGATACAACTTTAGCGTAACACGATCTCTCCAAGACATCGCCTCAAAAAACTTATTATAAGTGTCTCCTTCTTCAATCGTTACATCACGCGATAAACTGATGCGGTTCGTAAAGTAAAAAAAGAAAAGCAGAACTGCTAGTATCAATATATATCTTCACAATTTCATTAGTGATATTAAAAAATAATCTGAATATTAGTTTAATTATTAACTATTCTCGCAGAACTTGCAACTGTTTTGAAATTTATAATCCTTCTCAAACTCTATGCCCACGAGCGCGTCAACTCCGCTGTTCAGCGGAGCAGGCTCCTACTGTTCAGCGGAGCAGGCAACATTTATAATCCAATCTACAGCTAAACTCCACTCAAATCCTACTCACGCTATGGCGACAACTCCGCACTTCAGCGGAGCGGGCTCCTGCACTTCAGCGGAGCGGGCTCCTGCACTTCAGCGGAGCGGGCTCCTGCACTTCAGCGGAGCGGGAAACACAACATAATGGGATTCCAATAAAAGCTCTCTCTTTCTACGTTCCCTCTCCTCTTGGGAGAGGGTTAGGGTGAGGGCACTAAACCAAAAAAAAAGAGACCCACGCCTCTTATTTCAGATTATAAAATATTTATTGATCCACATTAAAATTACTTAAAAACGATATTGGAGGGACCTGTGGAATCTAAACTAGCCTTCTCATCTTCAACAAGTCTTTTTTCACAGTCTTCACAAATATTTTGTACATCATTGTAAAACATAGTAACATTGTAGAGTAATGGATACAAATCTAAGTTCATATTACTTTGAATCGGAAGAATCAGATCATCATTCTCTTCAGGCATATCATTCGCTAATATTGCTGAATACATTTCATCATGTGAAGCTTTTATGGTATCAAACTCTTTAGCGCAATAATCACAAGTAGCGTGCTGAGTTCGTTCAACACCTTTGGTAATCACAATTAACTCCTCTTCACTTGCAGAAGTGAGAGTAATTTTTCCTGAAAGGTGGTGAATATTTTCATTGACTGTAAAATCTACCAGTGAGATAGTATCACTCGATCCTTGCTTACGTAATAGGTCTCCTACTTTCACCATAAAACTAGGCAATTGGGGCTGCTCTCAGTTCATCTTGTTCATGTGTAATATTGGTATGTTCTTGTAAATGAGGTTCTATAAGATTTCTAACTTTATTTTTGGTTTCAATAGGATCGTGAACAAAGTTTAGAGTAATATCTCATCCTTCTGCAGTATCTCCTTCTGAGAGGAATCTAATATTTCCAAAGTTGAAGAATGATTTGATGAATCCTGAGCATTCCTCTGTGACCGACTTTATCTTGTCTGCATCGATAGTCTTACTGTTTCTATTTAGTATTCCTGATTGATTGTAGGCTGTTATCTCTTGAGGTGTTATAACGCAGAAGTCCATTTTGTAATCAAAATATTTCTTAAGAATTTTCATTCCTCCTGCAATAATCACAAATGCAATGGCGAGTGAAACAAGAACATTTTTGAGTGAATTAAGTGAAGCATCTCCGCTGTCTATTCCAAACAAAAGTATCAAAATAACTACCAATGCAACCAAAGCAACAGCAGGCGTAAAACAATAAAAGACCCAAAATATTCTGGCTCTATGAATACAAAATACTGATTCTTTACCGTACATCTCTACGTATTTATGCACTACCTGAGATTGCAGTTCGGTATCAAAATTGGAGAGAAATTTCATATCAGTGCGATAACGTAAAATAATAATCAAGCAAACATATTTAGCAGTATCCGTCTATGGTGTCTCACAATTCAAAAACATAATAATCAGAATAGGAATGAATGCAAGATAAAACGGATATTTTCTTAGACTTTATGAATTATAAAATCCTAAGACAAATTCTCACTTCAATGGAATCTGATTATTTTTTATCTTTTCTAAGAGTTCTGGAATACTACCATTTGCGTACTGTTCATGCATTTTGGTCAGTTCACGACAGATCATCACCTGTCAGACAAATCAAGCTTTCTGAATTTCTTCCAAGGTTTTCTCGATTCTGTGTACCGATTCATAGACATAAATAGGATATTCTGAAGCAATTATTTTTTGGAAGGCAGTTTGTTTACCTTTCTTTTTTGGTAAAAATCCCCAAAATCAAAACTGTGTCGTATTCCAGTTTGATGAAATTACAGCAGGAATAAGCGCAGTCGCACCAGGCAAGATCTCAAAAGGAATATCGTGAATCCAGCATTGTTTGATGAATTCCTTGGCAGGATCAGATAATCCTGGAGTTCCCGCTTCACAGACCAATCCTACATTTTGAGTTTTTGCAACTTCTATATAATGTTCTCGTTGTTTATCCGTGAGGAAACTATTGAACTTATATCGTTTTTTTCCTGGATTCTTATAATCAATCTCGTGCATGAGCATGAGTTTTTTGGTTGTGTTTGGGTCTTCAGCAAAAAATGTATCAATTTCACGGAGCAATCTGAGTGCTCTCAAAGTGATATCTTCTTTATTTCAGATGGGAGTAGGAATGATAGATAACATATAAAAAGTCAGTATTCAATAAGATAAAAACAAATCAAGCGAGTGTCAAAATCCTTATATCTAATCCTTACCCAATTACAATATTTCTAGGATTTTATTTTGTATTTCAGTCATTTCTTCAGCACTCGGCATGAGGATATTGGAATTAGTAATATCGTTTGCCGTATTGAGGGGGAATAATTTGATATGAGCATGAGGAACTTCAAATCCTTCAATTACAAGTCCAACACGAGCAGATCCAAAAGCCTGTTTGAGTACCGGTGAGAGTAATTTTGCAGTATGAAATATGGCTTGATAATCAGCATCGGGTAAATCATAAAAATTATCAATCTGTAATTTAGGAATAATCAGAATCGAACCTCTATTGGTCTGATTGATATTCAAAAATGTAAAAGTCAGATCATCTTCATGAATTTTATAACTAGTAATCTCGCCTTGAATAATCTTTGTGAACAGTGAATCGGACATTGGTCAAATACAACACAATATAAATATTTATACTTGATCAAATGATATAAGAAATAGTGTTCTTTTCAAGGGATTTCAGACTAGTTCCAATTTCTATGCCAATCCTACTCACTCAAGCTATGCAGCGGAGCAGGCAACACTCCCAATCAAATCCTACTCTCAATAGCTCGTCAACTCCGCTATGCAGCGGAGCAGGCTCCTGCACTACAGCGGAGCAGGCTCCTGCACTTCAGCGGAGCAGGCTCCTGCACTACAGCGGAGCAGGCTCCTGCACTTCAGCGGAGCAGGCTCCTGCACTTCAGCGGAGCAGGAAACACAACATGAGAATTTAACTATCAATACCTCCGTCCTTTTGAGAGACACTTAATCTGTGTTCCCTCTCCTTTTGAGAGACACTTAATCTGCACCTCTGAGATACTTAGTCTGTGCTCCCTCTCCTTTTGGGAGAGGGTTGGGGTGAGGGTACTTCAAGGCAATGCCAAAAGTAAAAGAAAACCTAATGTAATTTAATTTTACTCTCAACATCAAAACAAATTTAATACCCTATCCAAAGGAATTAAAAAAAATGGAATGTTAAACTCCATCCTCCTACCACAAACACTCACACAACCAAAAAAGGCATTTCTACCTCTTTCTGCACTGTCACAATTCAAATCAATTTTAATGTTATTTATAAGATTTCTGAAGTTCCTTCCAAAGTTTTTCTTGCGCAGAAGTCATTCTTTCTGGCATTTTCACAATCAAGTGTACGAGCAAATCACCCTTCTTATCAAAGAATCCTCCCTTACCAAACCCTTTCCCTTTTACTCTGAGAACATCCTGCGGCTGTGTTCCTTTTGGAATTTTGAGTTCTACTTGAGCATCTGGGTGATCTACCATGAGCGTTCCCCCCAAAATGAGAGCGAACACGTCTACATTTATTTTTACCACAATATTATCTCCGCTCCTTTGCCATACCTTATGCTTACCAATATTTACTCTTACATACAAATCTCCTTCCGGTCCGCCATGAATTCCTCCATTTCCCATTCCTGTATATCTGATAAACTGACCATCTTCAATTCCTGCAGGTACTTTTACCGTGATAGTTTTTTTCTCAGGTTTGAGATATTGTCCTTCCTGATTATGAATCGTATATTCAAATTGTTTTTCTATACCATGATAGCCTTCTTCAAAATTGATGGTGAGTTGTAATTTTACATCATCTCCCTTTCTTGGTCTTTGGCTAAATCCACCTCAGCCCATCATTTGTTCTATGATGTCTCCAAGATCTCCAAATCCACCAAATCCACCTGAGCCAAAGTCTACTTGGAAACCTCCACCTTGTCCTCAGAATCCACCAAATCCTCATCCTCATTGGCCTCCGCCTCCACCAAAACCTCCTCCGCCTCATTTTCTGACGTTGTCATATTGAGCTCTTTTTTGCTTATCACCTACGACCATGTTGGCTTCATTGAGTTCTTTAAACTTCTCCACATCTCCACCCTTATCAGGATGATGTTTCATTGCGGCTTTACGATAAGCCTTCTTAATTTCTTCCTCGCTAGCTCCTTCTGCTACTCCGAGAACTTTATAATAGTCTTTTTTGGGATCAAAATCGTACATTTTTTACAATATGTGGGTAATTAAATTAAAATTATATAGTAGCACCAAAATCACTTACCTGCTATATATACAAAATTAGTTATTAATGTCAATAAAACAAATCTTGCAAAAAGACTGATATTCATTATCTGATTGTTGTGTAAGTAAATCTAAAACCATCTATCTTTTTAAAATTGCATTCTCATGTTAGGTACTATTTCCAATGTGAATTATTATTTATTAGGAATAATCTGAGTTATTTGTATTTTTGCTATCGCTATTGGGGTAGATAAAATGGCAAGAGTAATAGTCTGAAACTATATTTTGGGAATAATTTGTATGGCAGTAAATAATGTAATCTCTATCGGATCCAATCAAGTAAATACTCTACAAATCCAAAATCCAGGATCAGATTATAGTCAATTACAATGATTCTTACTCAATGGTAAAACAGGAATTATTCTGGTTATCTATCTTATCTTACTCGTAATATTGCTCAATAAAACCAAAATCAATGTTGGTATCACTGAAGGAAATATACCTAGGCTTTGATTAACTTTCCTGATGGTGGTAATGACAGTAACGAGTATATTACTTACTATTGCAATCGCAGTCCGAGGCTTCCAGGTTATCGATTACACACAAGTAATCAATATCGCCAAATACTTTACAGACTATCCGATTTTATACAATATCATCCAATATATACCTCTTATTTTATTGGTACATGGTGTTGCTACTTTATACATCGTGAGTGATTTCGAAAACGACTAATAGGCATAATACTTAATAATACTTCTGTATATAAAAACTCTCATAATCATGAGAGTTTTTTATATGATATTTATAATAATTATGATCATGGTAAAATATTAGTAGTGCATTGGTTATTACAAGCATCATTGTTATTCATATTTCCATCGTCACATTGTTCTAGTCCACCAATAAGTATCATATACACTTGATTATTATTCATGTAGGTGAGATATCTTCCATCTGCTGAAATTGAAGGTTGTGTGCTTGCAGTAGCTTCATTGGTAATTCTTTTTGTGCTATTTATTTGTTTATCGTAAACAAAGATATCATCTACTCCGTTAGTGTCTCAATTATCTGAAGAATTTGATTGGAATGTAATATATCTTCCGTCTGCTGAAATTGAGGGGTCCCAAGACTGATATTTTCCATTAGTAATTTGTTTGGTACTATTTATTTTATTGTCATACACAAAGATATCACTATTCCACTCTCAATCACTAGCTACAAGATTTGAAGCTAAAGATTGAAAAGTAGTATATCTTCCGTCTGCTGAGATTGATACGGACTGAGAAGAGAAATTTCAATTCGTAATTCTTTTTATACTACTTGTCTGATTATCATACAAAAATACATCTCGTTGTCCATTAGTGTCAGAACCATTGGAAATTCGAGTGCTAGAATTGGACTGAAATGCAACATGCCCATCATTGGAAACACTAACAGCACTAGATGGAGCATCTCCTCAAATCGTAACCTTCTTAGTAGTACTCGTATATCTATCATAAACAAAGATGTCAGTGATATAATCATCAGTGTCATTGGGCACTAAGTTTGTAGCATTCGACTCAAAAGCAATATACCTACCATCAGGAGAAACTATTGCATACCCTAGAACACGATTAGCTCCACTCAAAATCTTTTCTATTGTGTCTGTCTTGACATCATAGATAAAAATATCTATTGCATTAGTGTCATTGGGGACTAAGTTAGCAGCTTCAGACTCAAATACTACGTACCTTCCATCAGCTGTAATTGAACCTCACCTAGAGTGATAATTGCCATTGATAGTAATATTTTTGAGAGTTTTTAATTTTTTATTGTACAAAAATACATCTTTGTATCCGTATGAGTCTCCAGCTACAAGATTGGAAGCTACAGAATTAAATACTGCAAAATCACCGTTTTGAGAAATTGATGGAATATAAGATATACCATTAGCAGCTTCGTTTGTTGTCAAGTTTTTGGAAACCAATCGGGCTTGTGGTGTATTTGTATTAACGCCATTTATAAGCCCATCACCACAAAACAATTCTTGAGCTCCACACAATGAAGATTGTTTTTTACCTTTAGCGGTACAAACTCGATTTCGTGTATGAGAGTTAGTATTGAAAGTGAAAGATTGAAGACTTGCTCCAATGTTACATAATCCTCTACTTGAAGCATTGAGACTATCACCTCCATTGTCAAAATCATAGATTGAACTTTTATGGATGGCTCCACAATATCCAGCTGATGAGATGATATCTTTTGGTCCTTCTGATGGTATTGAAAGCTCTTGTTTTATAGAAGTTTGTTCATTTTTTGTTCCAGTTTGTTTATAATCTGTGTTTTTTTGATTTTCCTTAGATTCAAAATCATTCAACGAAATAAGACTTGATAATGACACAATACCATCATCTGTTGATCTTGCATTAGTTATTAAAGTATTAGCAAATAAGTTGAGTGTTAAAGTACTTGCGAATACTAATTTTAAGAGTAATTTCATAAATGCACTAATTACACAATAAATAAAATAATCAATATATTATATTGACATATTATAATATTTAATAAAAATTATACTATCAAATACAAATGAAATTACAGTAATTTTTGGTACACATCAATATTATACATATATCGTTGTGCAAAGATGAGTTGATTAGTATTAATCAGAATTATTTAGGTTGTTAAAACTACTGGTTTATGCTACCGCTCCCGTTTCTGTATTTACACTTATTTCATCTCCTTCAGATTTGTGTGAAGGTACTTGGATTTCTAATCCAGTTTCAATAGTTGCAGGTTTTGTTCAAGCGTTTGCTCTATTTCCTCTGTCTGCTGGCAAAGTAGAAGTAATAGTGAAAGTGATTATTTTAGGAAGTACTACTCAGATTATATTTTCATTATACATTTGTACGAAAAGTTCGAGGTTATCTTTGAGATAATCCACGCTATCACCCAAGTCATCATCGCTAATCTCCACGATTTCACCAGTATCATTGATCATGAAACTATAATTTGTTCCATCGTTATACAAATAAGTAGCGTTCATGGTACTCAAATCAGCATTTTCAAGCATCGTTCCTGACTTGTAGGTGAAGGTATTATTTGCGCCTGTAACTACATTTTTAGCCTTGAGATTATAGGTTGCTCCTCATCTTCCTGTATGCGTATGTCCCGTATCTGTTATTTTGTATAAAGAACCTTCAATATCCAAAATTACTCCTCTTTTTGCTCCACTTACATCAATTTTTACCATAATATTACGATTTTATATAATAAATAATCAGATTATATTTATATTAATATATTTTATATTGAGCCTTTTGATGATAAAATGGTATTTTCAATGCTTAGTTTTCAAGCTTTTGTAGTTCAAATTGTAAGGTCATCATCATCAACTGTAATAATAATAAAGAATGCCTCAAAATCAATCAAAATGATTTGAATTAGATTGTCAAATAATTATACATCTAAGAATATATCATCATTGTTCGTGTTTATAAAGTATTTCTAAGTATTTGGAATTATTCGTAAAACGTCAGTATGGATGGTGTTTACTATTTATATTGTAGAAAATATCGAAATGGCAGCTAAAAAAATCTCAAAACAATTTGTCGTGTATGCAGTAGCATGAAATGCATCACCAAAACCACCTCTAGGACCAACTATGGGACAAAATGGAGTACCAATTGGAGTATTTATGAAAGAATTTAATGATCGCACGAGAGACCTTCAAGCTAAATGGGGAGATGTAAAAGTTCCTGCAATAGTAAGAGTGTATATCGATAAATCATATGATTTTGAATTATTACCACCTATTACTTCTCACCTCATCCTTAGTAAAGCTAAAGTAGCAAAATGAAGTCTTACTCCAAACAAAGTAAAATCTGGTAAGATTACTATGAAAGATCTTTTGGAAATTGCGGAAATAAAAAAACCAGTAATGAATACAGAAGATATAGATTCTATAGTGAAATCGCTTATTGGAACTGCTAAAACATTGGGAATTGAAGTTATCCAAGGATAATTATAGTCTCAGTCAACTAAAACAATGGAAGGGCTTAGCCCGCTATTACCATATTTACTCTAAAATTCATTCATTATGAACAAAAAACGAAAAGAAAGTAAAAAATTGATTGAAACTGGAAGGTTGTACACTATCGAAGAAGCTTGTGAACTTATCAAGAAAGTAAGTTACTCAAAATTTGATGGTTCAGTAGATGTTGCTATCAAAACAAACGCAGATCCAAAATACAATGATCAAGCGGTAAGAGGAACAGTAGCTTTACCAAACGGTACTGGTAAAACTGTAAGAATTGCAGCCTTTGTATCTGATGATTTGTTCGATGAAGCAAGAAAAGCAGGAGCAACTCTCGTAGGAAACACTACTTTGATCAAGGATATCGAAGATGGTAAATTTGATTTCGATGTTATGGTTACTACTCAAGCTATGATCAAAGATCTTGCTAAGGTAGCTAAAGCACTCGGTCCAAAAGGATTGATGCCTTCTCCAAAAACTGGTACAATTACAAATGATGTTGCTGGTACAATCGATGAAATTAAAAAAGGTAGAATTGAGTACAAACTCGATAAAACTGGAAATATTCACGTAGGAATTGGAAAAGTATCATTTTCAGCAGCTCAATTAACTGAAAATCTTAAAGCATTATTATCGAATATTGAAGCTAATAAACCAGCTGCAGTAAAAGGTAAATTATTCAAAAAAATTGCTCTCAATGCAACTATGAGTCCATCTGTGTTGGTACAAACTAACTAATCTCTTATTCTATTCGAGTTTAGTATTTAAATTATTGTGCTCCACCAAATATGATTACTCTCTTATCTATTGGAAAGATCGTAGGCACGGTAAAGAAAAAAATATTTTGAGCGAATGATAAAAGCGCAAAAGAATTACGAATAAATTTACATAAACAGGATGAATTGAAAGATCTAACTCCTGACGAAAGACTTTACGAACTAAGGAAAATTCATCAGCTTCAAAGAGATGAAGCTAATAAGAAATTATAAAAAATAATCAGATTATATTTTTACTTATAAAATTATACAAAATGCAAAAGATAGACGTAGTATTGCTCCAAGATCACAAAACACTTGGAAAGAAATATGCTGTTGTTGGGGTTAAACCAATTTACGCAAGAAATATATTATTCCCACAAGGAATAGCAAGATTTGCTGATAAAGGAACTCTCAATGATCTCAAAGCTAAGATGGAATCATCAGCTAAAAGCCAGAAATCATTGATTGAAAAAATCAAATGATTCTTACACAATCTAGAGTCTACTGAAACAATTTTCGTTTCTGAAACAAACGAACATGGTAAACTTTATGGTAATATCCACGCCAAAGACATCGCTGCTAAACTTAGCACTGATCATGGCCTAGAAATCACTTCTGATTATCTCAAAATCAAAGATATCGAAGAAGCTGGCGAATATACAGTCAAATTCAACGGAGAAGGCATACAAGGATCATTCCAAGTTAAAGTTTCTTCAAAATAATAAACAAAAAAGTGTATTTTCTTTTACAGTAATTTGAAAAATTGTTTATGGATTACTCACTCCTCATCGTATGACTTATAATAGGACGAATAGTGGGTTTTTTAATGTTTAGAATTAGTACTATGAAGAGCGTTGCTAAAGATCGCCAAAGTTCTATAAAGCAAAGTAAGGCAACCATCCTTGGTCATGTGAAAGAACAGCTTGCTCCTCTTCATGCGAGTTTTCCCTATCATATCAAGGATTTAGTATTCATTGGTAAGGGCTTTGATTACCTTGTTTTGGATGGACTCTCGGAAGGAAGACTAAAACAAATTGTCTTTGTGGAGATCAAATCATGAGTGTCTGTTTTGAATAGAAATGAAAGACAAATACAAAACGCAGTAGACGCAAAAGTTGTGAAATACGAAATAATCAGATTATAATTTTTAAATTTTTTAAAAAATCATTTAGTTAACTTATTTATCAAAATGAATTTACAAGAACCTCAATGGTGAAAAGATATTCTTATGCGGTTAAATCACCTTGTAAGCCTAGATCCTACGATATTCAAAATAGTCTCGATTCTAGCAGATGTATTTATATTTGCCTATCCAATCCTCTTGATCTGATTGTTTATCTATGGAATGAAGCAAGCCAAAAAAGAATTCCAATATGGAAGTATAAGTATCTTTATATCAGTCGTTTGTTCAGCACTTATTACATTGGGAATACAGCACTTTGTAACGAAAGCAAGACCTGAATCATTACCAGGATTGGAGCTTATATTGAAGCACTTACCAACTATTTCATTTCCTTCAGATCATGCAACTGTCAGCATGGCTATTGCTATAGGAACAGTTTTGGTGGCAAAACAAATGGGCTGGAAAAGGATTCTTCTTCTAGGAATTTTACTCATTGATGTGAGCATAATTATGTCTGTATCTAGGGTTGCTGTAGCAATTCATCGGCCTACAGATATCATTGCAGGTTGGGGAATAGGAATGATCTGAGCTTGGATTGGCTGGAAAATATGTCAAACAACCCGAGTATCAGATATTTTTAATACCATGATAGACTGGTTCAACAATCATATTACTGACCAACTTTTCTCAAGAAAATAATTATTCAGCAATAGAATCTTTTTGTTCAATGCTTTCAATATTTTTTTTGATGGTACCAAGCATAAGTAGCTGATTGAATGCAATGAGCTTTTGTGTTTCTAATCTTAAATTATCTCTTTTAGATTCAGAGGTTTTTACAAGATATTCCATCCATTGTAATCATTTCTCAATACTACCTTCAGTGTCTAATGAAAGCGTTACAATTTTTTTTATTGCTTCCTCGCTACCATTTTCAGCAGCTATAGCATACCACTCAAGAGCTTCATCAAGCTTTATTTCCGCATCTTGAGGGCTATCACATTCCAATTTTTTAAATTTATTTAAGGCAATATTTCATAACCAGAATCCCGCATCAGGATTATCAAATTTTGTAGCACAAATTTTGAGAGAATTTTTATGTTCAATCTCATTGTCATAATTTTTAAAATATCCTCCGTAAAATTTCGCAAGGTTCCATGCAGCTTGAGGATCTAGCGGATTTGCATATTTTTTATACAAGGCAATAAATTCTTCAATCAAAGCTATTTCAAACTCCTTATGCGCTTGATATTCTACAGTCCCTTTCTTTTCATAGCACATCGGATAATCCAAACCGTTTGCAAAAAAGTCAATTGCTACATCCATTTGTGGTTTTAGAGGACCATATATTTGGTTTTGTTGAGCATGAGAAAGTTCGGCTATCCAGTTATTCATAAGGATTCTTTGAGGGGAAAGTGGACTTGCGTATGGGAGCAGAATTTTGTCTGTATTTAAAATATTTTTTATTTCTTCATTGTGATAATTCTTATAGAAATCAAAGGGAAGAGAATCAAGGTTGTATAGCTTTATCGTGTTGGTATTGAAATTGTAACCAGCTGGATATACCTCATCTTCAGTGCTTGTCGTGTCACCCATGATTGCGTTCCTAATAAGACAACCATAGTGGGAATAATCACCTTTGAAAGTTATTTTGGGATTAGCGTATTTGATATGCATTTCTCGTAAAGCACGATACAAAGCAGGATCAGAGTCTCCCAATTCTATGCTTTCAGTTTCATCCAGAGTATAACCATGTTTGAGCAAGAGCTCTTTCAGTTCATTTTTATCAATAACACCACTCATAAAATCAAGGATCTGAGTAGTTGTAGCGTCTTCATGTACAAAGGCACTATCTTTGCTGTTGTTTAAAGTATTTTTTAATTCTTTCTTGGTTTCATACTGAGGAAATGAAATATGAGGACTAGAAAAGTAAAGTCCTGTAGCCAAAAGTCCACTACCTACTAGAGTAGATAATCATACTTTCAATGATGCTTTCCCTGCTTTTTTCAATTTATTTCACATACTATAATATAAATAAATTCTACTACAATGTCAAGTATTCTTTCATTGTTTTTGACAACTATTTTGATATTATCATCGTCTTACTGATTTTAATTACTCCTTTAGATAAGCATGAAATTAACATTATACAACACTTTGTGACGTGAATTGCAAGAATTTATTCCAATCGATAAGAATAACATAAAAATTTATTCTTGCGGTCCTACTGTTTATAGTGAACCTCATATTGGAAATATCAGATATTTTGTGTTTTGCGGATTACTCAAGAAAACGCTTGAAAATATAGCTTGATACCCTGTCACTCATGTCATGAATATTACAGATGTTGGACACTTGGTTTCAGATGGAGACGAAGGAGAAGACAAGATGGAAAAAGGCGCTCGCAGAGAGGGAATTACAGCACGAGATGTAGCAGAAAGGTATACACAGACATTCATGAATATTCTAGAAAAACTCAACATACAATTTGATATCTTACCAAAAGCGACTGACCATATTACGGAACAGATTGACATGATTCAAGTGCTCGAACAAAAAGGTTATACCTATGTTATAGAAAATGATGGAGTGTACTTTGATACAAAGAAAATGCCTGATTATGGCGTGCTCGTAGGAAAAAAACATCTTGAAGGTTTGCAATCTTGATCAAGAGTGGAAGACGCAGGGAAGCGTAATCTTACAGATTTTGCATTATGGAAATTTAATATAAGCTGAAAGAAGCGTGATATGGAGCGAGGAAGTCCACGAGGAATTGGGTTTCCAGGTTGGCATATTGAATGTAGTGCCATGGGAACCAAATATTTGGGGAAACATTTTGATATTCATACGGGTGGAATAGATCATATCGCCGTCCATCATACCAATGAAATAGCCCAATCTGAATGCTCTACCTGTGATAAACCACGAGTAAATTATCGACTTCATTCGCAATTTCTCAACTCTAATTGACAGAAAATTTCTAAATCTCTAGAAAATGGTTATACTTTAGGACAGATTTTAGAAAAATGATATCAAAGCGAAGACCTTGTTTATTTCTTTTATCAAGCTCACTATAGATCTTTCCAAGATTTCACATGGGAAGGACTCGAAGCTGCCAAAAAAGGAAGAAAAGGACTCAAATTGGTAGAAGACGAAGGCTATCCTTATGATGATGTAATAGCTCCTCTCCTCCAAGATCTCAATACTCCAGTATTTTTAGCTAATCTTCATAAGCATGGTGTCTCTACTCGTCTCAACAGTATTTTTAATCTTGTATCGAATGAGGAATGAGCAGAAGTGATTATTGTTCCTGCGGATGTACAAAATTTAGCTGACCAACGTCGACAAGCAAAATTTGAAAAAAACTGGGAATTAGCAGATAGCCTGAGAACTAAAATTGAAGCAAAATGATTCAAAATGTTAGACCAGTCTGATTCTTTTCAGATCATAAAAATATAATCAAATTTCTTCTTTAGAAAAAATCCAAAACTACAGGATACAACAGTAAAAGCACAATTTGTTGCTTTTTGTTCTTGTATTTACACAGAACATCTTTACAATCCGATATCATTATTTATTGGAATTACTTCTTTATGTCAAACGATACTATTATTTTTTTTGATGACGATACTACAAACGATAGTATGTTGTTACTTTGAGGAACTACGCAAGATGACGATTTTTTGGGTGGTTTAGGTTTATCAAAAAAAGAAAAAAAAAGCGCTGGAACTGCTTCTGCAAACGAAACAGATGAAACAGCAATCAAAAAGAAAACAGATGATAACGATTCTGATCAAAAAACAGATTCATCAATTTCAAAGTCTGAAGAGAAAAAAGAAGAAATATCTGGGACTGTAGATGCTACAATAATTAAAAGAGCTGAAAATGTTCCAGCAAAGCCTGCACAAGCAAGAGATAACTTTCAAAGTAGACCTGGTCAAAAACCAGGAGGATTTACACAAAGAGAAAAATACTCACCTTCTTCGGCAAACAAAATTTCTTTTGAACAAGGTAAAAATAGTAAAAAAAGAGTGGAACAGGCGCCCAGAGTATCGAGTGCTCCTACGGCAGACTCAGCTGCTTCAAATAATTCACGCTTCGCCCAACCTCATCCACCAAGAGTAACTATCGGCGGTTCACGAGAAGAAAGAAGAAGATTGGCAACTGGCCAAGCTGTAGTATTCAATAGAACTTGATGAAGCGGAGGTCAAAAACAAATAGGAGGATCATCACGTCAAGGACCAAAAAGAGGAGTAACAAGCACTACAGATTATAAAGTATCACATACTATATCTAAAAAAGAAGAAATTATAATGGGAGACAGCGTAACAGTAAAAGAATTTGCTGAAAAAATGGGAGTTCCAATCGCAGACGTGATCAAAAAATTCATCGCGAACAAGATGCTACTTTCACTCAATTCAAGTATTGATTTTGAGACGGCTACACTTATCGCTATGGAATTTGAAATCAAAGTAATCAAAGAATCAGCAAGTGCTGGCGTAGTAGATATTTTGGAAGGAAACCTCCAATCTATTTTGGAACTTGATAAATCAAGTGAAACTAAAGAAGAAAGACCACCTATCGTAACTATCATGGGGCATGTGGATCATGGTAAGACTACTCTTCTTGATTATCTTCGTAAGACGGTTATTGCTAACAAAGAGCACGGAGGTATCACTCAGTCAATCGGAGGTTCTCAGATTATTCATAATGGTAAAAAAGTAACGTTTATTGACACTCCAGGACATGCATTATTCACGTCACTCAGAGCGAGAGGAAGTAAAATTACAGATATTGTTATTATCGTAGTAGCAGCAGACGATGGAATCATGAAACAAACTGTGGAAGCAATCAACCATGCCAAAGCAGCAAACGTACCAATTATCGTAGCAGTAACTAAAATAGATAAAGGAATTGATAACACAGAAATGATTAAAACACAACTCTCTGAACACGGTCTTATCACTGAAGATCGAGGTGGAGATATACCATTGGTGAAAGTTTCAGGAGTTACTGGGCAAGGAATAGACGATCTTATGGATCAAATTCTTCTTCATGCTGAAGTATCAGAACTTGTATGTAATCCAGAAAGAAGTGGAATTGGTGTGGTTCTAGAGGCACACAAGGATATTCAAAAGGGTGTAATGACTACTATGATCGTCATGACTGGTACTGTCAAAGTAGGTGATATCCTACGAATATACAATACTTTTGGTAAAATAAAGAAGATATATGATCGGAAAGGGAAAGAAATCAAAACTGCTACGGGAGGTGACCCAATAATGGTTCTAGGTGTCAATGACGTTCCAGAAGCTGGTAAATTAGCGGAATCAGTGAAGGATGAGAAAACAGCTAAATTAAGAATTGCAGCTGTAGATGTTCCTCAAGAAACCATTGTAAATTCTATTGTAAATAAGATTATAGAAGGAGAACAAATACAAATCAACTTGCTCATCAAAGCAGATAGCCGAGGTAGTCTCGAGGCCCTCAAAGCAGCAATCGGAGAAATAGTATTACCAGATAATATTAGCTTCAAAATAGTGCATAGCGATGTAGGTAACTTCTTTGAATCTGACCTTGATCTTGCTAAAGCCAGTAATGGTCTACTTATCGGATTTGGAATTTCAGTTTCCAATCCAATCAAAGTAAAAATTGATCAAATGGGAGTAACTCTCAAGACTTTCAATATTATTTATGAAATCGCAGATTATCTTGATGCTATTGTGAAAGGAAGCATTAGACACGATCCAGTAGAAGTGCAAATAGGAAAACTCAATGTACTTGGAGTATTTTATCGTAAAGGTAATGATACTATCTTCGGAGGTAAAATCTTTGAAGGAGAAGCTAGAAATGGCTCTTATTTCAGACTTTTGAGAGGACCAGAAAATGAAATCATAGATACAGGTAAAATCACTTCACTACAAAAATGACCAGAAAATGTAGATAAAATAGGAACAGGATACGAATGTGGTATGAAAGCCAGAGTAAGCAAGAAAATAGAACTCAATGATGTTATCGAATTTTACGTGATGGAATAATTTACTAATTTTTCTTAGTGGTGCATGGATATCTCAGACATCAAACTTCCTCCTCACAATACAGACGCTGAAAAATGAGTACTCAGCTGTATTTTTCTGGATAACGATAGTATGTATTTACTTGACGGATTGGGCATAATGCCAGCTGATTTCTATCAAAAAGAGCATATTTCCATCTTTGAGGCTATGACTCAGCTCAGAAACAGCAAAAGAACGATAGATGTGGTCACGCTCAGTGATCAGCTTATTAAAAATGGAACATTAGAAATAATCTGATGAACTGATTATCTCTATGATATCAGTTTATATTTAATCACTCCTTCAGTGTGTGCTGAATACGGAAAAATTATCAAAGAAAAATCTGTACTCAGAGCAATCCTCAAAGTTTCGCAATGAATCATAGGTGACGTGTACAGCGAGAAGGATACACCTGCCATTATCGAGTCCATAGAGAAGCAAATTTTCTCACTTGTTCAATACAATCAATGAGATAGTCTCAAACATATCAGCGAACTTCTCAATACCAGAGTGGAAGAACTCATGTATATCGCAGATCATCCTGAAGAAATAGCAAATAGTAAGACAATGTCTGGATACGAATCACTAGATAAAATTACTGGTGGATTTAAATCAGGTGAAATAATCATCCTTGCAGCAAGACCTTCTATGGGTAAGACAGCATTTTCTTTAAATTTGTTGCTAAACGCAGCTCTGGGACAAAAGAAATCAATCGCTTTCTTCTCTCTCGAGATGTCCTCACAATCAATCGTGGATAGACTTTTGAGTACAGAAACTGGGATCCCTATGACCAATATTACCAAAGGTTTACTTTCGGATGACGATTACACTACCATCGGAGAAAGTATCGCTAAACTTTCAGAATTTGATATCTACATAGATGAGGAGTCAAGCACGCTTCCTGTCATCAAATCTAAGCTCAGGAAGATTGTAATTGAGAAAGGTAAGGTTGATCTTGTGATCATCGATTATATGCAGCTGATCAACACTGCTGGTATGAAGTATGCGGGTAATAGAGTACAAGAAGTATCAGAAATTTCTAGAACTCTCAAAGAAATGGCAAAAGAATTAAAATGCCCTATTATTGCACTTTCTCAGCTTTCTCGTGAGAATGAAAAAAGACCAGATAAAAAACCAATTTTGAGTGATTTGAGAGACTCTGGAAGTATCGAACAGGATGCTGATTTGGTGGTATTCTTGTATAGAGATGAATACTATGATCCAGATACTGATAAAAAAGGAATTACTGATGTCCTTATTAGAAAAAATAGAAATGGTGAAGTTGGCGATGCAGAACTTAGATTTATTGCTAATAGGATGAAATTTGAAGATATTTAATATAATCTGATTATAAAGAATTTTTCCAATTAAAATTGGCATTGAAATGAAATTTATAAAATGTATACATTTTGTATCTATTTTTTTTAATTGTCAATTATGGAAGAAAACAATCATGAACAATGATCTCGTTGGACTGAAGACGAAAAAATAGATTTTGCTGATCAAGTAAGAAAGCTTGATATACGAAAAGACGCGCTGCAAAAGATTGAAAGAAAATTTAAACAACCTGTTAAACAACAAGAAATTAGACAATCTTTATTAGCTAGTATTGTAGATAAAGATCAGCCTCAATATATGAAGTTTCAAAAAGTAGTAGGAAAACAAATTTTCCAAACTTTGTTGAAAGCTCAAGAACAGTATAATTATTCTCATTCTGTGATAAAATCAATAGAACCGGAAGGAGAAAACATGGATAATGAATACGCTGATGAAGAAGATGAAAGTGAAGGACTTAAAGATCTTTTGTTTGAATATATGGGAAATTTTTATACGGCACTTGGTCATGAATATCAAGAAGATCTGAATGATATATATGTTAAATTTATGAATGGGCTTAAAGAATATGTTTCCAACTCCCCTGAAGAAGAAAAGATAGTTAATAGTATGCTTACCACTCTCTACGGAAAGGATCATACACAAGGTATTGATGCTCTTCTTGTGGACTTAATAGATATGAAAATAATACCAGCAGTTTGGTTTATAGCTAATCAATATCCTGATGGAAAACAAGCTATGGCGATTTATATGCTGATAGGAAATTATATAAATTACCTTATGCTTACTCAAAACAAAAGCAACAAATCATTGAAAAATAAAGATCTCTATCAAGCAAATGATAACTTAATTAATCACTTAGCTTATATAATAAGTCTTAAGCATTATGATGCACTTGATGAGGAAGATCAAGATGAATCATCATACAGTGACTACTAAAATACTTCTAAAATGAATACCCTAAACACTGACTCGCCATCAGTGTTTTTTCTTATATTCAATGCATCACAGATACTGCGTGTCTTGATGTATTTTTACACTCACAAGTTCATAGAATCACGCTTTCCTCGTTGTTATACTTCCCACTATGTAAGTTATAAAATAAACAACAAAAAACCCTCCCGATGAAGGGAGGGTTCATTGTACATTTTACTGTTCTAGTACTATTCAGAGAATAGAATTAGTCTTGTAATTTGTAGTAGTTAGATTGAAGAGTTTCAATACCACAATCGTTAAACCAATCAGCTGTAGTAGCAAGATTAGAATAAGTAGATTCAGCACCGTCACTTCGGATAATTGAAGCATTACCACCTAGAGCCCAAGCACCTGGAAGACTAACTGTAGCACAACTAGCAGAATTAGCTCTTTCTGGAATGAAGAAAGTAACGTTTTCAGTATTTGAAGCGCTTAAAGCACCAGCATTTACTGTTCCGAGTACTTCTATCGTATGCGTACCAGGACTCAATGTGAATCCATTTAGGTATGAACCGATAAGTTCAACTTCTACAGATGTACCAGCATCATTTAAAGCAACATCAGCACCATTAAGTTCAACTCCATCAATTTTAAGTTTCAAATTACCAATTGATGTAACTACGAAGTTAGAAGTGTATGCAACTTCAAATGCGTTCAAGTAAGCTTCACCAGCGTTATCAACAACGAAGTCAGTTTTGAATAATGTCTGACCAGGAGTATTGATATTGAGTGGAGTAGTAACATTAGAACCAGCAACAGTGAATTTAGTATCTCTTACATAGTGAGCATTCAAGATAATATTATTGAATGTACTAGTAATAGCTACTGTACTGTTTACAGGAGTAACTAATGTTTGAGCAGTACCACCAGCTATAGAAACTGTTTGGTTAGTTTGTAACAAACCAAGTTTAATAACTTTGTTAGTTTCAGAAGCATTGTTGATAGTGTTGTTACCTTTAACATATACGTCCATAGTTTTAGACATAGATGAAGAGATTTCAACTGGATTGTTGAACACGATATAAGCAATACCGTTGATCAATTGTCCTTCACCAAGAACACCAGAACCGTTTCTTAATTGTACCATCATACCATCAGATACACTTGAAGCATCAGCACAAGGTGTAGTATATGCAGGAGCAACTCCTCCACATGATAATGTAGTACCGTTAACATTAGTACCAACAAAAGTTGGAGCTAAGTTAGCCATAGCAATTTCTCTTACCATTGCGTTATTGTAATCTGTTCTAAGTGTGAAAGAACCAACTTTAACAAATTCACTAACACTATCAGGAATGATAGATGTAGCAACACTGTTAGCTAAGTTACCATCAACATTTACAGCACCTTTAACATCGATATTATTACCGAGTAAAGTAGCTGGAGAACTAATAGTGTTTCCTTTTGTATCTGTAATATCGAAGGCAGATACAGAGTATCTTGCATCAGGATTTCCAGCAGAAGGATGACTATTGAATGTTTTAACCATTACTGTGAATTTAGTACTATTAGCTTTAGCAACTAAAACTCCAAGACTATTGAATGTAACACTTGTAGTGTTAGCAAAGTCTTCAGTAGCGATCAATGTACCACCAACCCAAAGTTGAGCTGATCCTACATAACCTGGGTTAGATCCAGGGATAGTCATATTTACTGTGAATCCATTAACGAAGAGATCGCTTACATTGCTAGCTCTAAGATTGAATTCAATAGCTTTCATATCAGCATTGAGAACTTCAGTTTGTGGGTTTGCAGGATTTGCAAGAGCAAGACTATCTACACCAGCTTGTTTGAGGTAGAAGATACTTCCTACTGCGCTTCCATTAACGTCACTACTTATTACAGTATCACCGTTACTTACATATTCAGCATTGCTACCAAATACGATAGAACTAGAATCAACTGTAAATTGGTAACTGTCATTGATTGTTGCAGGTGGAGTCTTTTGAGTATCAACTCTTACGTCGAACTCATTAGTACCAGCATTAAGTTGACCGTAGAATGCAAATTCATATTCACAATTCCCATTGAGAGTTGCAGAAGAATCTTCATCTACATAGTAACCATTAACATACAATCTTACTCTTTCAATATCCTTGTCTGCAGTTGCAACATTACAACCAAGAACACCGTTTTGTTTAGCCATAACTTTAATTTTTTCTACGTTCATAGCTGCTTTAGCGTTGAAGTTAGCCTTCAATACTTGTATAGCATCTTCGTCAGTAGGAATATTAGTGTTGAATAAAGTATCAGTTCTAGAGATTTGAGTTCTACCAGAAATAATTTTGTAAGCATAAGTCAAACTGAAGAATTTATTTGTTGCAACAACATTTACTGAAGCAGTAGTTCCTTCTTCAAGTGCAACAAGATCTCTGTTCTCATCTAAGTAGAACTGAACAAAATCACCTGCGTCACCACCAATCATATCACCTTTAACATAGAAAGTCTTAGAAGTTCCTCTTGTCATAAGATAACCATTAGTGTCAGCAAATACAAATGTAACGTATTTACCATCAACTACAACAGTAGTATTAACTACTCCTGTACCTGTTTCTAATTTGAGATTTCCAACAACTCCTTCGATATTTCTTGTAGCTCTCAAAGTAAGAGATTTAACAAGAACATCTCTTGAAGATGTATTTGAAGTGTTTAATTCAAATCTACCCAATGATTTATTAGTGTCTCCGATAGAAACAATATTAGTAATTGGACCAGGAAGTGTAGAAGATCCACCAACGAAGTTAATAGTTTGAGCAGAATACTGTGTAGTATTTACTTCACTAGAAACTAATGGGAAATTTCCACCAATTGTACTATTCAAAGAGATAATATCAGTAGGATTTACGATACCAAATCTTAAGATTTCATTGATACTTCCAGATAAGTCGATCAATACACGAACTTTCATTGTAGAATTAGCAGGAACGTTGTATCCATTAGCTTGGTTGAATACTACAGTTGCTTCATCTTGAGCGTTGAAAGTAGGTACATTAGTCAATCTTAAACCGTTTTCATCAGAAATCGAAATTCCTTTAACATTCATTCTACTACCTAAAGTAGGCAATAATTTGAATTTGATAGATCTTACAGATCCTCCGTTTCCTCCAGCTCTCAAGTCTAATTCTGCAACCTTAACATTGTTTGCAGTACCTGGAACGTAGATTTTGTCGAGAGTTGAGTCAGATCTAGTAACTGTTAAGTCACCGTTAACTACAGTACCAGTGTCAGTATCTGGAACGATAACTTGTGTATCGCAATCATAACCTCTAGCTCTATAAAGCATCAATAATGCTTCATATCTAGAAACTGGTCTATCGAAGCTGTTTACATCTGAAACAGTTGTAACACCGTTTTCATATGCATAAGCATGATAGTTAGCGTACCATGGAGTAACTGTTTCATCCATGTAGTCTTGCATACCTCTTACCAATGTAGCCAAAACTTGCGCTTTAGATACAAAAGTAGATGGGTAGAACTTACCATCGCTACCTCTCATAAGACCTAATTTACTTGCTAACACTACTGCGTCAGCTAAGTAAGGACTGATTTGAGCATCATCATCATACATGTAGTTAGCTTCTGGATTTTCCTCTAAACAGAGAAAATCTTGACCGAACTTACCGATGAATTTTGAATACTCTTCTCTAGTCAAATTTCTGTATGGACCGAATGCATCAGCATCAGGCATACTAGTTAATCAATTTTCTTTAGCCCAATCAAAGGCTGCAACATACTCTGCATCATAAGCTTGAGTAAACAACGGAGCGAATCCAAATACGCTTGTAGCTGCTACTAAGATAGATAATGCTGATAATACCAATTTTTTCATCCGCAAAATAGATAAAATAAAAATAAAAATAATAATTAAAGTCGTGATGACTATGTCTTATATACTGTCTCCACAGTAAAGACTTACCCACAACAGTAATGAATACAATATGTAAATCAATAGCTGTTTGTGAGATATCACTACACATTCATACGTTTGAATTGTGCTAGTGTGACAAAATGTTATAGAAAAAATTGACAATAGATAATATTTGTTCCTGATTGTAGCTGAAATGACAGAATAAGTGAAATGATGTTTGAAATGATGTTTGAAAGGATATTTTTTAGTGAGTTAATTAATCAAGCAATATAATAGTGCAATAGTTATATAGTAATAGGACCAATAGTACTTATTGAAATAGTAGACTTATACAGAAGATATTGGCATAGGAGCAGTTATTTCTATAGTATCATCCCGTATACTCATATTCTGTATCTGTGCGCTATGAGTCACAGTATAAAAACTAATATTGTGCTTTTTTACATAGTCTGTAAGCAATTCCGCCACATTGGATATAATTGCTTCATCCAGATTATTTATTGTCTCATCCAATAATAAGAAACTATTTCTAAACACCACGCTTGTAGCCAATATCCAACAAAGTCTCAAAACAGTCTTTTGTCCGCCACTGAGACTTTTTACCTCTCTAGCGCCAAATTCATCCTCGATAATGAGTTCGAGTTCATCACCGTCTTCATTAACAGAGATATTGAGCTGGAAGGAAACTACCTTAGCAAGGAAGGCATTGATATATTCATTGAGTAAAGGTATATAAGATTTGAGTACATATAGTGTGAGCTCTTTACCAAATATAGTATGTAAGAGTGTCGCTTTGTCTACGTCAGCTTTGATCTTAAGGGATTGATCTTGAATTCTTATTTTCTCAGTCAGTAGGTCTTGAGCCTTGCTTAATAGGTTTTCAAGCTTTTTAGTTCATTGTTCCAAGGAGCCCAATAAAGTATAAAGTGGATCTTGAAGCAAAATCTTAAGCTCGTCAGACAATGTATATTTTTTGTCCAACTGTTCTTGAAGTATGAGCATCTGTTTACTAATTTGCTCAATTTTAGATTTGTTTTCTGCCCTAATCAACTGTTGTTCTTGAGATTTTTGGATAAGGGATTGAGTAGAAATAATCTGATTTGTAAGCGTAGCAAGTTGAGCTTGAGAATTGGTAAAATCCTCCAGTTGTTGGGCACTAACTAGGCTAGAAAACTTCTTATAATCATTTCTTACACTTTCCAGTTTATTAGATATTTTAGTAATCTTTCCTTCAATTACTCATGATTCAATCTTTTCTTGATCTGTCAGACCTTCCACTTCAAGTAAAGATACTTGATGGACAAGCTTATTGTATTGCTCTCCTGTGTATACAAATTTTTCTTTTGTGGACTTTCCGTGTAAGTTCTGCGCTTCCATCAATTCTCTGTTCTGTTCAAACAATAGGGTTTCCGTTGTTTTCAAACTTTTAAGAAGTATTTCTTTTTGCTTATTGTTATTTTCTATTTGCAATCTCAAGTTATCAGATCATGCTTTTATCATTGCATCTACAGACGGACAGTGCTCATGATCCAGTGTACACTGAGTATTCACTTTATTGTTTTGTTGCTTTTGGTAGAGAGCAAGAGATTCATCCAAAGATGAAGTCTGAAGAAGTAAAGAATCTATTTGTCTTTGTGTAGACTCAACCTTTTGTTTGACAGTAGAAACCTCATGTTCCAGTTTTTGTTGTGATTGCTCTCGTAGTTGCTGCTTGTGAGATTCTAGTTGTTGTTTGGTATGTTCAAGTTGCTGAGATTTATTTTCAATCTTGCTTTGGAAGGTAGATTGCTGAGCCAATACTGTCTCTTGCTCTGCTTTTACTATCTTTCCTATTTGCATCAATTGCTCAAGTAATCACACAAATCTCACTAAACTATGATCTGGATTGGTCAGATGATACTCTGTTTCTAGTTTCTTCCAAGTTTCATGACTTACAAGTTTATTGAGATCATCAATATGAATAATAAGCTCTTCTTTGGCTGCTATCAAAGCGTTCAGGTCTTCCATGCTCACTTCTTGTGTCGATGTATTATCATCATTTTCATGGGCTCAAGCCATAAGTTTTTGTAATTCTTTGTGTTCTGCAATTGTATTATCTAGGTCTTTCTGAAGACTTTCTTGCTCTGTATGGACATTGAGAAGCTGTTGCTCATATTTGAGTTTTGTCTTATGGTGGTCAGACAATTGCTGACTTCGTGTGTCTAGGTTTCGTTGACCTATATCGTATTGGAGGCTATCGCTACTACGAGACAATGGATTATTAACAAAATCTTTGATGGTTTCCATACTCAGCATATCTAATTCCTTGATTGATCATTCATTTACCGATTCCAATTGATCATAGATATATTGAATAGACTGACTCAGATCCGTGTACCAACGATCATATTGTTCAGTAATATGTTTGGATTCACTCATAATCTTATGCTGCCCTTTCAGATTATTTTTTATCTCACCAATCTGATCTCTTACCGAATCGATCATATCAAGCCCAAACATGAGCTTAAGTACGTCAATCCTTGCTTTTGGCTGTAGCTCAAATAGATTCTCACTATCCTGCATCAGCAAATGTCTATTGAGGAAAACGTTCTTGGGAGGAAGTAATAATTCAATATGCTGCTGTGTTTCGATAGCACGGTGAAATTGCTCTTCCACAAACAAATTGAGATCAAGGTCATCTGCAAAATCCACACCCCAATTGACTACATGGCTATACTTTTCTTCTATCTGAGTATGAATTTGTTGGGCAGCAAGGCTGTTAGGTGTTTCATTGTCTTTGAGTTGATAGAGTTTTACTCATTTTTTACCGCTCAGTGGTCTTTCTATAAAAAATATCTGCTTATCATCATTTTCAAACAATATCTTCGTTCGTCCTGTCTTACTATTTACATTGAGCATATCACGCTTGCTATAGCCATACAAAGCATATACCAGCCCATCAAAAAACAAAAAACTCTTTCCAGAACCAATTGGGGCTTTGATTAGAAAGGTTCCCGGTTTGAGAATAAGAGTAATAATCTGATTCTCGAAAGGACCTATATTGGAGTAAGAAACAGCAAGAATATTCATAGAGAATGTTTTTGGCACAGTATAATAAATTTGAACTTCAGAATATAATTGTATGTTTTATGATATTTTTCTCTTGATGATAGTTATCTTTATTGTTATCGCGTTAGCAACTTTGAATATGCAATACTGTATTATAAGTTTTTGCTTACAAACATTACTTCTATTCATATTACGATCCACCTTGAGTATTGAGTATCTCCAATAACATGTCTGACAACTGGGATTTTTGATTGACATCGACTGTCTGGAGTGCTTTGCTAAAGTATGCTCTTGCGCTTTCTAGGTTTCCTTGTTCTTTGTACAAAAGCCCAATAATATAATAAGTCTGTCGTTGTGGGTATTTTTTTACTAATGGTATCAGTAACTTTATAGCTTCTGGCCATTTACTGTCAATCAGTAGTTTACCTACTTGTCAGTACTGACATACAAACTGCTCACCGCTCAGATAGTTTGTACAGTTTTCTAAAGCGGTATCCAATACATCAGGATAGGTAAGATACAATTTTTTGATGGTGTTGGCTCCTCCGCTTCCTACAAGCAATCTATCATAGATGTACCAATCAAAAGCAGTTTGATAATCAATAGATTTGAGTTGAACTAAAGATGCCGAATCGTGAGCAAATAATTCTTCAAGATATCTCAGTATAGCTTTGTCGTGCTCGTCAAAACCATCGACTTTCAGACTTCCATTTTCAATTGATACCGCTCTTTGTTTTTTCTCTAGATCAATAAGATATCTCAATCATTCTTTTCTAAGTACTGGCGACTTCATCTGTAGGAAGTAGTTTTGTGACTGCGTCAGATCATTTTTATTGTAATTGATAAGTCACAATAAAAATTGATATCGTTCGAGCTTATCCGCATCGATTTGCACCAATATATCCAAAGAAGACTTAGCACTTTCATATTCTTTAGTGATAAGCCCTACGTAGGCCTTGATTTGGTAGGGTAGGATATATTTTGGATCTTTAGCTATTACTTTTTCAGAAAGCTTCTTAGCAACACCGTACTCTTGACGCTTGAAATAAGTCACAGCAAACAAAGAAGTGAGATAATTATCAGAAACGTCTTTATAACTCAGATAATTGTCATATTGCTTTCGCAGATCGTTCTTAAACACTGTATATTTTCCAGTTAGACTATTAATTGATTCTTTATTAAATTTATCATTGAGGAGATCGAGCGTGAAACTATAATATATTGCATCATCGTTTGCGATAGTTCATGATTCTACATAACCTTTGAGAAAATTACTTATGACGTCGTAGTATCAAGGATCTGGATTGAGTTTATTTATCAAAATTTTCATAAGTCTGGCTCTATCTCGATCATTGGTTTTACCAATAAGCTCTTGAAAATAGCTACCAGCCTTCTCGTATTGAAAGTCACTCAGTAAATAATCTACCAATACATACAGATTGTCTACATTGTTATTTTCTTGGTAAGCTATTTCAGGATTTTTGGTTGATTCATCTTTGATATGTTTTTGTAAATCTTCAAGTGAATAACCTGAATCAGGATTTTTTACCGAGTCATTTTTTTGTTCTGGTCAAAAAGTACAACCACCAACTCATAGCAGTAAACAAGTACTCAGTCACAATATAATAGCATTAATTTTCATTGATTCGTCAATAATTTGTAAATTTAATAATGATCTGAAAACAATAACTAAAACAACTGAGAGTACAATTGAAAGTATTCTAAAATCATATTTACAAATCAGATTGACACTATTTTTTAATCTTCTGAACGCTCTCTTTATTGATCGAATATCGATTTAGAAGCTGTAGGTAGTCTCCTAGATCAGAATAAACAATATCCAATGTAGTTGGATTTTCTTTTTGGTTGAGATAGGATCAAATATTATTGAGGTATTTATAACTATGTTTTATGGAATCTTTGATAGTGTATATATAACCTGAACTAATTAAGGACTCCAGAAAATGCGCTGAACTGGCGACTGAATTGATGGAGGATTGTTCCAACACTCAAGGTCGGTCTGCTTTGAGGGTCTGTAGGATCACTTTATTCATTTTTTCATACAAGGATCGATTATTTCTTGCTATGCGTTCTTTGAGTGTTCGTAAATCGAGAGAGTTTTTATATTTTATCTTATCATTGGCTCTGGACACTTTGAGTTTATCATATTTTACTTTCTCTTTTTGTTTGGCAATACTTATTTTTTCTGAACAACTTAGCTCCACTTTCTTGTTTGTACTGCTTTTGAACTGCGGTGCAGTGATTTTATTGTTGAGCTTGGCGATACGGGTTTTAACACTTGAAGGAGTTGATTCTGTGTTCAATGTTTCCCCTGTCATTCCAAATATATATTCCTGCCCTTCTTTTACTGTAGGATAACACTGTTTCTGAATGATTCCACATGAACTATGAGAAAGAGTTATACACATTCCATTGTTTACCAATGACCACCCACCCGTGAAAGTAATAAAACTTGATCAAGCGGTACTACCACTCAAAACTATGCTCTTCTTGCCTACTTGGACAGAGTAGTTAGACATGTCAGACAACATATTCAAACCAGAGTAATAAAGCGTGAACTGTTCAAATTCGCTATCAGATCCCTTGGGATTGGGGAGTACTGAATATAATCTGAGATCCTGAAGTCCTGTATCGCATTGAGAACCCTCTACTTGCTCAGTGGGAATAATTACCTCAACGTAACCTGTCGTCTGAAGGCTAGCACAAAGCTCTTTTACGGAAGCAATACTACAAATTGGAGCATCTTCTTCAGTTTCATATTGATCCTGACCATCCAGATTTACTGCTTCGCAATAGTCAGAGAGTTTCATATTGAGAGCATATCGATACTCATACCAGTTTGTTGCTTCAGTTTTCTTGATTGGGGCGTTGACAAATGTTCTTGTTTTACAGAGCAATGTATTGGTGTTTTTATCAAGGATTTCAAGATTCACGGAATAAATTCATGGTTTTTGATAAATATAACTCGGTGGGTTACACTGGTCGAGATAGGTTCCATCTCCCATATCGATACTACAGGTATATGATTTTTGAGTATTTGAAAGTTGTTTGCCATGTAATACAGAAACAAAATTGAAAGAATAACCAGCAAAAAATCAAAGTTTTGATCACTGAAATTGGAGTCCGCAATCTGAATAATTTTGAGAGTTAGGGGCTTCTTTACATACTTCCTTTTCTGAACCTGTATTTGAAGTTACATATTGTTTTACGGTTCCGATATCATAGTTTGTAGCAAACACGAATTGATCATAACAAGAGAGTGTTCCATTGTTACCATAGAGTTTCAGCTCTACAATATTTGCTCCCAGTTGTGTTTGTATATTCAATGTACACTGGGATAGCGGTAAAGATATACCATTAACAATTCGTTCACCTGAGAGTGAATTATTAGTTAGACATCATGTCAAACTTTGTCAGACAGATTGAAAAGATAGGCTATAAGAGCCCGTTCCAAGGTACGACATCTGATCAAGTTTGATATCACAATATCACAGTCCTCAGGTAAGCTGAACAGGAGAGGGAAGAACATTACAAGTAGTAGCAGGAGATCCTGGAATGTTTGTAGTAAAGAGTCTTTGAGCTCCACTCAATTGGGTATATACGAGAGATTGAGTCCCCACCAAGCCACTATACTTCACTTCATCAAGCACTGTTCATGAAATTATTACCTTCAGAACTTCACCTCCATTGGTCAAGGTAACCGTAGATACAAGCAAGATGTTATCATTGGGAATCATGCCTGCAATACTATCAGCTATAATCAGATCTTCTCATGCTCATGCATCCACAAATACTTTTACACTTGCTGAAGTTGTACCCAATCCATAAAGCTCTACCATTCATTGATAGGCTACACTAAAATGAAGTTTAACAAACTCATCAAGGCAGTTTCACGAAGAAGGGAAAACCTCAGTAATTATAATGTCTCCGTATTGTAATCAGGTTGTAACAGGGACTACTATGATTCAAGTATTCAAATCTCCGCTTCATATAGGCAAAGTTCCTGTATTTACTTGAGGCACTTCTATAGGAACATCTACAGGTGGATCAATAGGAATGATTTGTCCTGATGGAATTTCAGGAATGGCAGGAAAGTCTGGAATTTGAGTTCCTGATTCATTCATTTCAGAGAAAATAAATCCAGTTTGATTTTCTCAACTAAAATCCTCAGAGTTAACTAAAATTGATGGTTGATAGATATATGACAAACTTAGACACACTACGACAAAGTTAAAAAAGTATCTCATAAAATAGCTTAAATAAGGGATAAATAAAGTACGACAAACTTTGACACTGCTATTAATAACTATCACAATGCAGAAAAAGAGAGAAAAGAAAAAGAAAATTAGGGGAGTGGAAAAATAGTTTAATTGAGTCTTGCGTTCTCCATCTTTAAAAATATAAAAAATCTTCACTAAATAAGTTCATTAATATCTGTGTAATAAAAAACAAAAAAACATGAAAGAAAAAATTGTAGTGCTCGTGCCAGCTTTTAGTAGCTCTCCAAGAGGTTTATCTCAAAAGGGCGACAAAGAAATGGAAACATTTGAAGAAAAATTACTGAAGACAAAGTATCCACTCGTAGAATTTGATATTTTATCATTGGATGATTACAGCTGCGAATTTACTGCTCAAGGGATTAGTCGAGCTTCAAGCACTTGTTTATGGGAAAGCCCTTATCTAGTATTGACTGAAAGACTCAATCCACTCATGATGGTAAAAAAGATCGAAGATCATAAAGATAATTTGATCTTTATAGCACCTTATCTTTACATAATTGAGGTATTAAAACTACTTCAATATGATAAAGATGATGTTTACATTGGAATAGCACAAGGAGTCATAATGACTTCAGCTAATAAATTTGAGAAAATCGAAGAAATTCTGGTTTTTCAGAAAGAAGTTTACAACGCATGACTACATCAAAAAATATCAAATCCCAAAGCGTCAGGTTTTACTGGCGCTTTTTCATATAATAAAAAATAGTCATATGACTATTAACTAATGAATTTTTAATATAATTATAAGTTCAGGGAGTAGCAGATTTGAACTGCTCATAACGGTTTCGAAGACCGTTGTGTGAACCACTACACTAACCCCCTACAGTTCTTCAGTTTATAAAAGAATATTCTTGCTAACATAATCATTATGACTTCAGTTTCAATCAAAGATTGGGAATTATAACGAACTAGGAAGTAAATCGTATTTTCAGTTGTTCTTGAAATTTCACAACAATCAAATATAAGATACATTAGCTTTACTATTACACTTATATCTTATGCGTAAACTTCTGTGAATATTCAAAAAAATTATATTTTGGGATATGATATGGTTTCCGCTGATAAAAAATACTTTCTTATATAGTGTATGGCATAAAATGAACGGTAATCTTGCTAATATGCTTTATGGTAACCCAAGTTCACAGATGTTTGTGATCTGAGTAACGGGTACAGATGGGAAAACCACTACCTGTAATCTTATTCACCATCTTATTCAAACCAACCTTGGTAACTGCGTAATGGTAAGCACTGCTAATATCAAATTTGGAGATCAGACCAACTTCAATGATACAAAAATGACCAGTCTCAATGTCTATGATCTCAATAAGCTCCTTGCTCAAGCTAAAAATCAAGGTTTCAACTATGCGGTTATAGAGACGTCTAGTCACGGTCTTTCTCAGTCAAGATTTGAAGGAATATCGTTTTCATGTGGGGTGTTGACCAATATTACTCCAGAACATCTTGATTTTCATGATAATATGGAGGATTACGCTGACACAAAGAAAAAACTTTTTATAAATGTATTAAAAAATAATCTGACGAATAAACTTGCTGTATTGCCAAAAGATGATGAATATGGCAGAAAATGGCTTACTGAAATGATATTTGATAAGCAGATGGATTATGGAATCAATCTTTCAAGTACTCTGAAAGCTGAGAACATTGTTGAAAAACTTGATCATACTACTTGTGAGATAAGATATCTTGGGAAGAATTATCCGCTTACGCTCCAATTACCAGCCAAATTTAACGTCTACAATGCGCTTGCGGCTATTAGTACGGGAATCCTCGTGGAGATAGATATGGAGAAGATTATTAAGTCCCTCGAAGAATTTTTACCTGTCGATGGCAGAGTAAATATATTAAATCATAAGGATATTCATTATATTGTTGATTTTGCACATACTCCAGCTGCTCTCAAATCATTGCTTGAATATACAAAAACTACCAAATGAAACGGGAGAGTGATTACTTTATTTGGGGCTCCAGGACTCAGAGATGTATATAAAAGATCTGAGATGGGTAAAATAGTTGATCAGCTATCCGATATTGTAATCGTAACTGAAGATGATTCTCAAACCGAAAGTACTTATAGTATTATATCTCAAATTAATGAATGAATAACTCGTAAAGAAGGAGATAACTATTTCATACAGCCAACGAGAGAGTACGCCCTCAAGCTCGCTCTCAGCCTTGCTCAGAAGAACGATATCGTTATTCTTGCTGGTAAAGGTCATGAGAAATTTTTACTTACTAACTATGGTAAAACACCTCGAAATGATATGGATAAGCTGAAAGAATTTTTAAGTATTTAAATATATATTTTATGTCTTCACGTCGTCAAGACTTCCCAATATTTTCAAATAATCCACAATTAGTGTATTTGGATAGTGCATCCAGTAGCCAAAAACCATCCTATGTACTAGAGAAAACCAATGAATATATCACACAATCCTACGCAAATATAGGACGTGGATCTTATGATTTAGCAGAAAAATCTGATAATCTGTATTATAAGACAAAAGAAAAAATAGGGAATCTTATAGGCTGTAAGCCAAATGAAGTCTTCTTTTCTCATAATGCAAGTTATTGTATGAATATGATTGCTCAATCACTTGCGACGAGTGGTTATTTTAAAAAATGAGGAGAAATAATGCTCAGTGTTGCAGAACATCATGCAAATATTTTAGTTCGACAGAAATTCGCACAAAAGTTTGAACTGTCTATCAAGTGGATAGGCTTAGATAGCGACTTTCAAATTTCTTGTCTAGACATTGTTTCAAATTTGTCTGACAAAACTGTCTTAGTATCTCTTAGCCTTTGTTCCAACGTGCTTTGAGTAAAAAATCAAATTCAGTGATTAAGAAAAATAATCTGAAAAGATTGCTTGTTTATCGTAGATGCAAGCCAAGCAGTGCCAAATTACAAGATTGATGTGAAAGAACTCGACTGTGATATGTTAGTTTTCTCTGCTCACAAGTTCTTGGCCTATAGCTGACTTGGGGTTGGATACATCAAACATAGCTTCATAAGCTTACTTGAGCCCTTACTGTTGTGAGGGGGGATCGTTGAGGAAGTAAATATGGAAAAACACTCTCTCAAAACTAACATTGAAAAGTTCGAAATAGGTACACCCAATATTATTAGCATTGTGAGTTTATATTACGCCTTGGAATATCGAGAGTCCATCTGAGGATATTCACGATGGGAAGTATACGAAAAGGAGCTTATTGATTATACTTTGGAACTTTGTCAGACAGTGTCTGACAAGATAAAATGTATCAATCTCCAATCAGAAAATAGAATTGGAATCTTTACCTTTCTGATTAAGAATAGCTCTCAGTCTATGATTCAATTGAATGAAGAACTTAATAAAAAGGGAATATGCACGAGAGTAGGCGGTCATTGTGCCTATCCACTTGCAAATTATCTCAAAATAACTACACCTAGTCTAAGAATTTCATTCTATATCTATACTACGAAACAGGATATTGAGAAGTTCTTCCAAGTTCTCAAAGAATTTTTGTAAACAATTATCTAAGAAGTATGGTGAGATGGCTGAGTGGTCTATAGCGCACGCTTGGAAAGTGTGTGATCCGAAAGGGTCCCAGAGTTCGAATCTCTGTCTCACCGATTTTGCTTATTTTAACTGTTTTGCATGCATAAACCTCAACAATACGAAGCAATTCTTGATTCACATAGTTATTCCCCAAATCATCAAGTGGATTTTGTAAGAATAAAACTTAATGACCCTGAGTTTATTTTTGAAGAAGGGCAGTTTGTCATGATTTGGGTAGAAATCAATGGGGCACTAGTAAAAAGATCTTACAGCATAGCGACCACTTTTTCTGAATATCAAAAATATCAGACCATTTGATTTATTATTAAATTAGTTCCTGGTGGAGTATTTACGGAACGACTTTGGAATACTGCTCAAATTGGAGAAAAAATAACTGTCATCTGAGCTCTATGACATATGAAATTACCAGAAGATATAAGTGATAAAAATTTTGTGCTAATATCTACAGGTAGCGGTCTTAGCCCAATTTATGGCATATTCTCAGCTTTATTAGAGTCAAATAAATATCAGAATATTTTACATCTTCATGGAGAAAAATCTGAACAATGGTTTCCTGAAGAACAAATTCCATTGCTAACCTATACCAATGATAAAGTTTCTAACTCGCTATGTCTTTCTCGTCAGGAAGAGCAAATTTATCCTAATCAATACAATGGTTACGTGACAACAAAGATTAATGAGGTGTTTGCAGACTGGTTACAAGGTAAGCAAGGAGAAGTGTTATGCTATATTTGCGGAAAACCAGAAATTGTGAATGAAATCATTGATCAATTAGTTGCCTTTGGTATCGAGAAAGATACTATAAAGTGTGAAAAATATTAAGTTTTTATATCTCAACTTTGATCAGATGCTGATTTCCATAACAAATGCAAAACAAGAAGAAGAACAGGTTTCATTCCAACAACTCTTGGATCAGTCTCAGTACACAATATTGTATTTCTATCCCAAAGATAACACACCTGGTTGCACTTTAGAAGCTTTAGAATTTCAGTCAATAGCCGATAAGTTTCAAGAACTTGGTTGTCAGATTATCGGAATATCAAAAGATAGTCACAAGTCTCATTGTGGTTTTATGAAAAAAAATAAACTGAATTTTCAGCTTATTACTGATGACACAGGAGAATTACATGAGAAATATGGAACATGGGCAGAAAAATCAATGTTTGGTAAAAAGTATATGGGCACAGTAAGAAGCACCTTTCTCTTAAATAAAGCCGGTAAAATTATCGAAGAACGAAAAAACATATCAGCTCCAGACCATGCTAAAAAAGTACTTGAAAAACTACAAAAAGTAGTTATGGATTATAAAGAATAAAACTAAAAACCTAATACCGTGTATTTATGAATTAATACTACGAATTCATGCTTAAACATAAATGATCTAAGTTTTCTGAAGCAGTCTCTGGCTTGTGAATTTTTGATAAACTCAATATTCTTATAGTGATTTTATTTTTTGTCGGTATAATTCTCTTTCCTATTGCATACATAGCTCCAGTAACAAGTCAAGATTCAGCTCAAGCTATTAGATTGGTTGGTCTTGAACATCGAAAAACAAGTATTGGTATCTTAATTATACTAGTGGTAAATACAGGAATGAGCATCAATGGTAAGTTTAAATCGTTATTTTTGAAATTTACAGGAATAGGAAACGATATTTATGCAAGATTCTTCCTCAAAGGGACTATCTTCTTTCTTCTTATTTTCTTCGGAGAAATCATACTTCATTTGAGATCAAGTCTTACACAAACAACCAACATAGGACGAGGGTATTACTATCTGGGGGGGTTGCTGCTTATCGGTCTAGTAGTAGATTATCTGTTCTTGCAAAGAAATTATAAGCTTAATGTAAGCTACAATCATAGACAAACTACTATCAATCAGGATTATAATTACGAAGAACAGCCAAATCCAGAAAATAGTCCTCAATCTTTCAAAAATCTCTTTGATGAATAAACCCAAGTCACGAGTCAACACGAACCAGCTTCTTCCAAATATTCAATAAAACTAATAGATCCACATTGCATCTCCAAAGCTGTAGAATGCATAGTGGTTTTTTATTGCAGTCTCATAGCATTGCATCATTAGATCATACCCCATAAAACTTGCCACCAATACCATCAGTGAACTTTTGGGAAGATGGAAATTAGTAATAAGCTGATCAATTACGCTAAAAGTAAAACCAGGAAGGATATATAAAGAACAATCAAAGTGGATTTTCCCTCCTTCAATGCGGTAGTTACTAATATAGGTTTTGCTTGAATCCAAACCAGAGCTCAGCTCATTCCAATATTGAATAGTCTGTGTATCACAAACAGAAATAATCTGATCATTTATCTTCAACCACAGATAAGGAAGTGATTCCAAGGTCCTACACGATGTGGTTCCTACTGCTATGATAGGTTTATTGTTCAGTTTATAATTCATAATTCTTTTGAAAATATCACTATCCACTTCACAGGTTTCATGATGAATTACGTGTTCTTTAATATCTGAACTCGTCATAGATTTAAACGTTCCTATACCCACGTGTAATGTCACGAAGTCGGTGCATATCTCTTTTGATTTCAATCAATTTAGCAATGTTTTTGTGAAATGAAGACTAGCAGTCGGACTAGCTACCGATCAGGGAGTTTTGGCAAAAATTGGTTGATAGCTAGCCACTTTATCTTGAGCATAGGAAACATAGGGAGGAAGTGGCATTTGTCCGTACTTTTCCAGAAGTTCAAAAATATCACCATCTACAAAAATTCTTCTACCGTGTTCAAAGTTTTCACCGATATTTAATTGAAACTTGTCAATTTTGATAGTCGTACCAGTTTTGAGTTTTGACCCTGGTCTTACAAGAAAATAATAATCTTCCTGGAGCGGAGATAGATAAAATAATTCTCAATCAACAGTTATTTCTTCTCATCAAGGATTAAATACACGTATATCTTTGTGGGAAAGCGGAATCCTAGCCTTAAGTACTTTTGAATTATTAAAAAAAAGCACCGATTGAGAGTCCAAGAGGTTCTGGAGGTCTTTGAATATTTTATGTTCTACTACTCAAGTAAATTTATTAATAATCATAAATTTACACTCATCAGCTGGATCATGCGCTTGTTGGGCAATAAGATCTTCTGGCAAGTCATAATCATAGGATTCGAGTGAAAAAAAATCAGTCATCTTCTAGTAAAATATTAATAAGAATTAATGTCTATTGTTAGCTCATTGTATTTACTGTATCTTCACTCTCTTTTTTTAAAGTGTTTTCATAATCAGAGAGCTCTTTAGTAATCATGGAGGCTTTTGGTCCTTTTGATCCCATAAGGAAATTGAGGGTTTTATTGAATTCTTTTCCCATATCAGTAATGCCAGTTTCAAAAAAATCTACTACTGCATGCTTTTTTACTTTAGTGTCGAGAGCTAACTGAGTATCTGTCTGTACTGGTAGCATAAGAGAAAGTATAGTAAATAAAGAATATGAATTGATATTAAGTATTATTTTTATTATTGATATCAATGTTTGTTGGATGTTCAATCTTAAGATTTTCAATAAATCAGATTATTTGTTCTTGAGAATAAGCTGTTCCATTAAAGCTTTCTAGATAGGCGATGGTAATTTTTAGATCTTTTCCTTCATATGTAGAACTAATTTTAAACTTATGTCCAATATACGACTTATAGGCACCGCATTCTTCAAGGCTTCTCATTGGTAAAAAGTCGAGCAAGAATCCTTTCACCTTATTTAGCAAAATAGGATATGGTACTTTGAATACATCGTAATTATAAATAAAAGTAATCAAATTTTTATTGATATCTGTGCCTTTGATAGACAGATGCGTAACATCAGTAGATATAAATTTACTATTGGGAATAGTGTGCACTTCGCCTGTATGCTCACCCATAAGGTTCCTTCCGGTAAATCAAGTTATCAGTGGTTTTATAAAAATAATATCACCAATGCGATTTTCAATTTTTATAGTGTCTCCAATTTTATATTTTGTAGTGATAATCGGATATGCAATCAAAGATTGGATATAAGGCTGTATGATCAAAATGAAGGCTCAAATTGCTACCGAGAAGAATCCAAAATTTACATTTATAGAATAGAGATAAAAGACGATAAGACATAAAATAATCAGATAATTTATCGAATCTAAAATATATCTTTTTTTATAATAATAAACAATATCTTCATTGTTTTCCTTATTAAGTCATAGTCCTAGAGTAGTATAATATTTTTTTCTCAAATTATTTTTTAAAATACGAAAAACAATATGAACTACGAGTAAAATTCAAACAACAAAAATAAGTTTTTCCTGTTGTAAAAGCCAGGTTCGGATATTCATAAATAATTCTGACATTGAAATTGGATTATGTCGAAGGTAAAAAACGTTTTTTAACAAAGTCTTTTTTGGATAGCCAATAGCTATCTTGTCTAGGGAGTTCTGGCCGATAGAGTGGATCTATAAAAGGTTTTATTGCTTCCTCAAGCCAAATTTCTCACTGAGAAGACTTATAGATTATGAAATACTTCTGAGTTGGATCTTGAGCAAGGATATTTTGCACGACGTCTACAGATTCCAATGCGCGTTCTACCCAATATATATGTTTGTTTTGCTGTTCTAGGCCGATAAGATAATCAGTCATAGCTACGGTATCTCCGCTTACTCCTATTATAGTATCTACTTTATCCATTAGTCGTTTTGCAAGTTCAACATGTTCGACTTTTGAAGTTTCCCCTAATTCTCTCATTTCACCCAATACACAAATAACCTTATAATTGGGGAAGAATCCTTGTTGGAGTGAAAGTGTTTCTTGAATTATTTTTCTCATACTTCCTGGAGCAGCATTATAAGTACTATCTACAATAATATCATCTCTTGTGGTACCAAATAAACTAAATCTACCTGGTTGTAAGGTAATATTTAATTGGAGAGTTTGTAGGGTCCATAGGTTTGGATAAGCCTTTCTATGAGCAATAATATCAGCAATGGTGATTCCTACACAAAGATAAGAAATATTGTATTTACCCACGATATTTGAGGTAATCAATAACTTTTCATCTTTGATAATATACAAGAATGAGCTTGTAATCTTTGATCAAGAGACAGATATTTTATAATCTGAAAAAGATATTTGACCTTCTCATTGCTTTTCTCCAAATTCTATAGTTGTTTTTCCTTGTGCGACTGTCTCCAAATCAACTGCAAATTCTCCATTTTTTACCTCGGAACCAACAAAAAGAGTATCTTTTGCCGCTTTGAATAATTTTATTTTTTCATTATAAATACCCTGCTTTCCATCTGGGAAGTTTGCTGCATGAACAAGATCAATGCTGGTAAAAATAGCAATATCTGGTACTGCTATCGTAAGTAATTCATCCATATCTCCTGGTTTATCTATACCATACTCAAGTACTAACAATGATGGATTTGGTCATCCGGGGAATAAAGCTTTTTTGAGTCCTTCTACCAATACAGTAATAGCTCCATCGATAGTTGGTCTATATGATTCTATTCCCAAAATACTCAATGATAAACCAACATCAGAGTTATAATTTTTTGGTGAAGTATAGATAAACTCTTGAGGTAAAAGTTTTTTCAAAGTTTCTGCTACTATCAATCTACATGATGTTTTTCCAACAGAACCTGTAACACCAATAAGATAAGGTTTAGTTTTTTCGAGATATTTTTGAGCACATCGTCTCAGTGTTCTAATAAGAAATGTAAGTAAAACCTGTTTCATATTGTGCTACAATATTTTAAATAATACAACATTGAATTTGTACTGAGTTTTATAAGTTGATACCAAGTTTTTCTAGTTCATGCTCCAATAGTTTATATTCGTATTCGCTAAAGACATTGAGTTTGAGTGGATTTCCTGCATCAAGTTGCTTCTTTATCCATTGAGCGTAGTTTTTAGCTACTTCTTCATTGAGTACGGGATCAAGTTTGATATCCGTTCCTCTTCCTGCCATATTTGTAGCTACTACTACTGAACCTACTTTACCTGCATTTTCAATGATATTAGCTTCTTGCTCGTGAAATTTCGCATTGAGTACATAGTGGTTGATAGACTTCCTACGTAATAAGTCTGATACCAATTCTGAAGTATAAACACTTGAAGTACCGATCAATAATGGCACCCCTGCTTCATGATAAAACTGTACCGAACTAATTACGGAGTTCCATTTTGCATTTTGATCAAAGAATACCTTATCTGTTTTATCTGCTCTAATAATATTTCTATTGGTAGGGATACTTACTGTTTCCAATTCATAAATTTTTTCAAATTCTTCTGCTTCCGTAAGAGCAGTTCCCGTCATTCCTCCTATTTTTTCATAAAGTTTAAAGAAATTTTGGTAGGTAATGGTTGCGATAGTCTTAGCCTCTTGCTTAGGAACAAGACCTTCTTTGGCTTCAATAGCTTGATGGAGTCCTCCTTGATATCTTCTTCCTGGCATAATACGTCCTGTATTTTCATCTACAATCACTACTTCACCTTCTTGAAGAATATAATCTTTTCCATTTTCATACACTGCTTGAGCCAATAATGAGTTTTCAATATGACGAATCTGATCATATCCAAGATCTCTATATAAATGATCTACATTGAGTATTTTTTCCAGTTTAGCTATTCCTTCTTCGCTCAAAGTAGCCGTTTTTCCTTTTTCATCGATATAATAATCTCCTGATGGAAGTTCAGCCTCAGCGTTCTCATCCTTTTTCAGAATATCTGCAATAAATCATTTACTTACTTTTTTCTTGCTTTCTGAAGGAGTAAGATTTTTAATAATCTGAGCAAAGTATTGGTATTTATCTACTGGATCACTGTTTGGTTGAGACATAATCATAGGAGTTCTTGCTTCATCGATGAGCACAGAATCTGCTTCATCTACAATCGCAAAGTACAAACCGTGATTGAGCAATCTTCTTTCATCCAACAGTTGTTCCAAATTATCTCTCAAGTAATCAAACCCAAGTTCAGTATTTTCTACGTACACAATGTCTTTTGCGTACTCGTCCTTATGTTGGTGTAATGGCGTATTTTTAGTGATAGAACCTACAGACAATCCGAGCCAGTTATATAAATACCCCATCCATTCAGCATCACGACTTGCAAGATAGTCATTTACTGTAACCACGTGTACTGTTTTACCAGTGAGAGCATTCAAGTAAACTGGTGGAACTGCTACCAATGTCTTACCTTCACCCGTTCTCATCTCGGCGATTTTACCTTGATGGAGAATTATTCCACCCACGAGTTGTACGTCATAAGGAACCATATCCCAAGTTAATTTTCTATCTTTTACAATCATTTCCGTACCCAGCATTCTTTTACATGCTTGTTTTACTACAGCGAAAGCCTCTGGAAGAAGATTATCTACCGTTTCTCCATTCTCCAATCTCTTTTTAAATTCATTCGTTTTTTCTTTGATTTCATCATCTGACAAATCATCAAATCTAGCGTACCAATCATTGATTTGAACAATAAGGGGTTCTATTTTTTTGAGTTGTTTGGTGTTATAATCACCTACGAATGCACCCAATATCCAATTTAACATTTTATAATAAGTTTAAAATCTATAAAAAATAAGCAAAAGTGAGTATAACTTTTGCTTATTCAATTACAATATTCAAGTGGGAAAATAATTAATATTACGACCCTGTAAATTGACCAATAGCTCGGAATATGAATGAAACAACTAACCACGATACACCAATAAAGATCAAGGCAATCGCAACGTTTCTAATAGTTCCATATCCTTCTTCAATTTTTTTACTATCTCTCGCATTCACGAGCATAAGTACACCTTGAATAATAAGTATAATCAAAGCAATAAGAGCTAATAATCCGAGTACCCAGTTGATTACATTTTTTACAGTTCCTAAAAGATTAGTTGCAGTATCTGCGCCATCTCCACCAAATAAATCTTCATCTTCAGCAGCTCCTACATCAGCTTTTGGTACTCCTGGTAAGAATGTAGTATTTTGTTTTTGGAAGTTAGTTTTAACTGCTCATCCAGGAGCATCTTGAGCGAATGCGATTGGCGAGAAAAATGAAATTCCCATAACTACCATTGCAAGACTTCCGAAGAAGTGTGTAAGTATTTTTTTCATAATCTTCTGTATAAGATAAATAAAATAATGAATAATTAATCTTATTATAATCAGATGGGTTTCGCTTGTCAAATAAAAGCATCTTTATATGAGTTATATTAGGATTGAAAACTATTGACTTATTTATCAAAATATTTATAAAACTTATATCACAATGTCGTGATAATAAAATAACAAAACTATGAAGAAGATTAAATTCATGTCGATTGTGTTTACAATCCTGTTCTTTAGTGTTAATTTGTATTCGCAAGAAAGTATTAACAACCCATTCACAAAACAAAATGTTGTTTTCAGTGAACAACAGAAAATGTGGGTTAAAAAAAGCGAAAATATAGGGCATTTACTAGAGGTGAAAAACAATTGGTGGAATATAAAATCCTACCAGTACAATGTTCATCAAAACGTAATTACTTCAAGTCCTCCGGTGTTTACGGTACTGTATTATCTTATACTCTTGGTTTTATTACTAATATGTTTTAATACTTCCGTAAATACACACAAATGGGAAAGAAAGAGTCAAATAGGAGCCTATGTCTATCTTATTTGTTTTTCCTGTCTCATTGGGTTTATAGCAGATGCTTCTCCCGATATTACTATGGGTTGGATAATAACTCTGATGATAGGCGTGGCACTGAGCCTAGCGGCCTTAGTATTTAATAGTATTTATACTGCTTTTGCGAGTTTTTTACTTACACTTTTGGTAGGTTTGGTGAGTTCTGAAATAGGCTTTATGGCTTGTTTTAAAGAAATTATACTTCCACTTATGGTGTGTATGACTTTATTTATGGGGATTAAACTAGTTATTGACTACAGAAAAAACTCCAAAAGAATAACATCTTTGGATTTGTAAGAAGAATAAAAGCGTCAGTTTTGTACTGACGCTTTTCATATTATTTAAAATATTTTTATAAGCAGAATTATTTGGATTTTCTCATGATGAGATATTTACCAAGAATAATCATAGCGACCATGAGAATCTGAGACTTAAGAATTCAGTTTCGATATTCAGCTGGGGGATTGTCTCTGAGAGTTTCCAGCACTATTCTAATCAATCCGTACATGATACAAAACACACCTGATACAAAACCTGGTCTCCATATTTTTCCAGTCCAGAGTTTTTTCCAGAATAAGAGTGCTTGTACGATAAATAAGAAAGCACCTTCCCAAAATCCTTCCAGTAGATTTGTATTTCGTCTAAACTGACTATCCACGCTCTCAAAAATTCTGATTATTTTCCATTTATACAGACTTTCAAAGCTTATCGACCCTATCTTAGCACTCAAATCTACCACTTTACCATACAATTCCTGATTCAGACTATTCCCTATTCTCCCAAATAAAATCCCCAATGGAAGAAATAACACAATAAAATCAAACAGATATCGCATTTCATCTGCAACAAGTTTGAATTTTTTTTTGATATAAGCGATAGCGATAGCGACACCAATAAACCCACCCACAAAGCTCATACCGCCATTTCGAATCTTAAGAATATCCAATAAATTTTGTGAATAAAAATCCCAATTATAGAAAATTACATCTCCAAGTCTTCCTCCTATCATTACTCACAACACAATCGCAACTATCAGATCATCAAGATGATTTTTGAGTAAATTCTGTAAGTTTGGAAGTTTATCAAGAAATGAAAACTTAGAAATCCTATAGAGAAAGACATATCCCAGCACGAAACTCAGTAAATACATAATACCATATCGATAAATCGGCCAACCAAAAACTGAAAACGCTATCATAGATAAATTGAAATGAGAGTAAAAATAGTTATACTATTCTAGAAGTCTTATATTAAGATTTATTTATTTAATTTACTCATGAGTCATGACTAATCAAGTAAATATGGAGAGAAATAAACTTTATCAACCAGAAATGCATCCTCACCCTGAAGAAATAAATACTCTCAATACACATACTAAAAATGAATTACAAGATGACCTACAAGAAGATAACAATAAAGCACGTTTTATTAAAGATTATCTCAGTAAAAAATGATTCACAAATATTAAAAATTCAAGTGATTATAAATTTTTTATTGCTGATGGCTCAAACAATAGAATCGTGATTACGGAAAGAAAAGAATTGAGTGACCAAGATGTATTACAAGTATTTGATTTTGCGGTGAAAAATGACAGAAAAATCTGGTGGATTGAAAATATGGATATGAATAAAAATACTATAGATTGGGATATTCCTTAAGCATTAAGGCATATAAAATGAATTATAATCTGAATATTATTTATTATTATTTTTTGTAACAATGACAAATCAAACTAACATAAACGAAGAATTAAACCAAGAAAATTTAGATAAAGATTTTAAAAATCCAGAAGGTTCTAAAGCTCAAGAATTAGAAAAAAATTTTGATTCTGAGCTCAATATAAATAACGGTAAAAACGAACTTTTACAAGAACTTCAAGAAACTAACACAGCAATGAAAGCTGAAATAGAGAAAATTACAAAGATTGCTGCTACCAGCCAGTCTCAATATATTTCTCTCAAAAATGAATTTGATGCCTATATTAGAAGAATTGATACTGAGAAGAAAGAAATCAAGATGGCAGAACTTCAAAAGATCGTAGGAAAATTTGCTAAATTACTCGAACAAATCAGATTATTCTTATCTCATCTTGATGAAAATCTTGCCAACAATGAACAAATAAAAGGTTTGCAGTTAATCTATGAATCATTCATCAAACAAGAGCTTTCTCAAATGGGTGTTTTCCAAATAGAATCACTTGGTTTGGAACCAAATGCTGAATTCCATGAAATTCTTTTATTACAAGCGGCAACTAATAAAGATATTGAAAACTTAGAATCAAGAAGTATCTTAATTAATAATAAAAAAGACTATACCCTTGATGATCTCAAAGGAGTTATAATTTCTGAGCTAGAAGTTGGTTATTATTATAGTGATGGTGAAAAAAGAATCATTATCAAACCAAGTAAGGTAGTAGTTGGAGAATAAATTGTAAATTTAATTGGAATTAAAAAAACCTTAGACTTTACGACTAAGGTTTTTTTTATATACATTTAATTAGATGGAGTTAATAGCTCGATAATTCTTAATACTAATTTTTTTCTGCTGTGGGAATATTTTAATTCGTTCAATTTTTTTTCGTTTATTAAAATTTGATTAAATTTCTCTATTTTAACAATTTTCATCTTAGGTGACAAATCAAACCACTCTTGTTTTTTTTGAGTAGTATTAAGTGTTTTAGAATCAAGTATTAATTCTACAAGATTATTATTATTTTCTAGAATTTTTACTGGAATATTAAATTATAGAGCATTATCTAACATAGGAAAATATGTAATAATTTTAACAGAATGTTATATAATATTTACATCTTTTGGATATCGAAAATAACTCTTCTATTCTTTTCTCGATATTCATTTCTAAACTTTTCAAGTTCTTTATTCATAGTGAGTATAGCTGCTATATGTTCAGTTTTATCAAGAATAGTAGTTTTTCCTTCTTGTCTTAGTTTAGTTTTCATTTCTGAAGTTTTACTTATACTTTTGATCATCTTTATTAGAAAAATTTAAAATCCTTTTGGTTGTTTACTATTTTTGAAATTTTCTCCAATTTCTTGTTTAAGTTTTGGATGACTAAGGTTTTCTTGAGAAATATTTGATTTTTCTGTTTTATTGATCTCATTCTCAGTACAATTTTCTCCCAACTTTCAATTTCTTCTTAAAATAGTCCATGGGGAAATTACACGATCTTTTTTGTTAAAATTAGGATTTTTCATTTCAGATTATTATTTTATTATTTTAAAATTTAACGTACAAATTTAACTTCTGATGTAATAATAAATTGTTCAGTAATTTTTTGATTTACTTTATTGAGATCAGCTTTAAAATCTTTCTGAGTACAAGTAATCTTTAGTTCATCACAAAGTTGTTTGATTGTAATAGCTACTTTAGATATATCTTCATTATAATAATAATATGAAGCATGAAGATTATTTAACAATTGTAGTAACTGAGGTGTAAGAAGTTTTTTGGAAGTTAGTATCACATCATGTGATGAATCATTTTCTCCTCCAGAAATTACTTGTTTTTCATTTACATTTTCTCTCAAAAGATTGAAATTTGTCATTTGAGAATTCATTATTTTTTCTTCATCAGTTAGTGTTGTAGATTCTACTGTAACAATTTTTGCAAGTGATGTTTTGGTATCAGGTAGTGTTTTTTCAGTACTTACCTTTTCATCGTTTGATCTTCAAGATAGTAATATTTTATAATCAAGAAGAGTTTTTTCTTCATCTGTTTCAGGATTAGTATCAGTTGTATTTAGACTAACTATCAAAGATGTATTATTAACATTATCTTTTAGAGGAATTATAGTAGTTTTGTTATCTGTAGTGTCTTTTGTATCTTTCTCAACTGCAAATAATTTTACTTCATCATCCAAAATAGTACTTTCATTGGATTGTAATGCAACTATGGTATTATTAGTACTAGATGTAATAGCTATTTCTCCGTTATTATTTTTAATTACATTTGTTTCACCATCTTTATTTAAAGAAATATCTCGTGCATTTGATTTTGCTACAATAGTTTTGGTAACGGTTTTTACTACCAATTCTTGGTTTTGATCTTGGTTTTGTTTTGTATTTTCTTTATTGGTCATAGCAAGATTATCTTTCTTTATATCAACATGATTGGAATATGCGATATCTACAACTACTTGATTATTTTGTTTTTGGAAGGTGATTTTTGCTGGTCCAACAATATCTGCAGTTGCATTATTACTAGTTTTTACAGAAACTTTGGAACCATCTTGAATTATTAGTGATCCGCCATCAGGAATTCTATTATCTGTTTGAGTTACCACTTTATCATTCAAAATAATCTGATAAGTTCAATCCCAAGAAACTACTGATCCTATATAATCAGCTTGAGCAAATTGAGTAGTTCTCAAATTAGCTAAAAATTCATTTACATCTGATTTTGTAACTGTATATTGTAAAATTGAAAAAGAAAGTGCAACCACAAAACCTATAGAAATAAGTTTTGATCGACTGACGAAACTATGAGGAATAAGCGATTTTTTATGAATTTGGCGTGAAATTTTAGTGTACAAAAAATTCTTTGTCTGACTATCCAGTTTATTTTTATTATTGTTTTCAAAATATTGTTTTAAATTTTGTTTCATTATATTAATATATTTTACTTAATATGTACTAAATATGTAT
>CALMFT010000037.1 GCA_937862565.1 uncultured bacterium | reverse complement strand
AATTTGAAGGAGAATTCTGTTCCTTTCTTGAACTTATTTGTTTTTGCATTATCAAAGACAAGTTCTGAACTTTCTCTTTTGGATTCAATTGTTGCATCTCTATATGCTCCAAGTCTTACTAATGATGCAAGCGAAGTTCAGTAGTAAAACTCTCACGCTCCAGCAAGAAGTCTTTGATCATTGACGATTCAGGTAGGTTGTGTCATGGAAACAATGGTGAAAATATAAAACAATACTGAGGTTATAGTCAGCTTTTTGAAATATCAATCTATTGATATCAAAATCCGATAAGTATGATTTCACCTTTAATAGCCTCTATTTATTGACTTAATTTATTGAAATCCTTATAATTAAAATAGAAGGAAAATGATTTTTATAAAAATTCGAATATGATAACATACGCCCGTAAAAATATCCTGCTTCAGTCACGAATTAACTTTCTTTCGGGAGTTGTTTTTCTTATTCCATTAATTACCTTATTCTATAAGTATACTGGTTTATCGCTTGGTCAGATTATAATTATTACAAATGTCTCTACTCTTGCTGTATGGTTATTTGAATTACCTACTTCTGTATGGGCTGATACAGCGTGAAGGAAAAAAGCTCTTGTTGCGTCAGTGGTTTGTAATTTTATAGGAGCATTACTCATACTCTTAGTACCTAGTTATATATGATTTATTATTGCATCTATTTTTAGTGGACTCTATTTTGCATTTTGGAGTGGAACAGGACAAGCTTTTCTTGAAGACAATCTCAGAATCTTATGAGAAGAATCTACATTTGGGAAAAAAATAGGACATCTTATGGCTATGGAAAGTTTAGCTGGATTAATTACTCCTCTCATTGCATCAGCCATACTAAAATTCTTTGGAGATAATGGTTATACTATTCTTGCATGACTAGATGTAATTTCTGCTTTAGCACTGGTTATTTTGACATTACAACTTCGTGAACTCAATATATACGAAAAACTAACTTGACGGAAAGAGTCTCTGAGAAAAAATATAGATACTGCTAAAATTGCCATCAAGAATGTAATGTCAAATCCATCATTGAGGTTACTTCTTATATATCGCTCACTAGCAAACCATGTAGCATTTATTTTTATTATCTCATTACCACTACGTGTACAATATGGTATGCCAGAATGGATGGCTTGAGTATTAGCAACCGTTGGAACATTAGCAATTATGATTGCTAATAAATACACATATAAAATAGGAGAAAAATACAGTTACAATACTGCTTGGGTAATTGCAACAGTTTCACAGGGTATATTACTTATTTGTATTGGTTTGTTTATCAAAGATTGGATTATAATGTCAGTTTTGCTTATTGCATTCAATATGTTTGAGTGAATGCGACAACCAGCATGGAATCATGTACTTGTAGAGCAAACCCAAGGGAAAGCAATAGCAACAACTCGTTCCATAATATTCTCTCTTTTTGCATTATACACAACCTTTGGGAAACAAGTTCTCTCGTTTTTTGACCCACAATATGCTTTAGTCGGACTCGGTCTATTTATATTGGTAGTAAATATAATTTTATGAAAAAAAATTATTCATTTGAATATTAATACACATGTTTAAATAAGAAAAACAGCCTCACGACGCTATAATCTGTGACTGGGTCATAACCTTCATCTCTACCTTCAAAAGCTATGGTTCCACTCCAGGTATTCGTGAGCTCACCGACAAATCATCATCGTTGAGTAATCAATGCATCGGCTATTTCATCGAGTTGATCTTCATACATATATTCTCCGACAATATCAACAACGAGTTTGTTTCCTTGATATCAGTGATTGTTTTGATACTTTCCTAGTTTGTTTTCAAAGCCTGAGCATTCATATACGATAAAAGGTGGATTGGCATTTTTGTCATTCCTTTTTCTATATACACGATCTCCGACTAAAGCATAAATGATTGGATTGGTCATGATAGAGTCAGCAATAGCTTTTTTGAGATTTATCATAAGTATTGTTTGAGTTTGGAACTAAAGAAATCATTAATTTGATCTTTGTGTTGATCGTAGACCGTCCTGAAGATAGCTCTTGGAGTGATTCATTTCGCACCGATACTTTTTGCAAGGAGGTAGATGGTGCTTTTATCTTTGGAGTTCAGATCTTTGTATTTGGTTGCTGTATCATTGATCATGCCTTTCCTATTTGCTCGTGGTATGAGCGTATCCAGTGGCGGTCTTTTTTGTAGAGGTCTCCTTCCGTATTCCATGATCACCGCTTGTGGAGTCGATGATCAAATTTGGATAATATCTCCAATGCCGATACTTTTGAGAAATAAGCTCTTGAGATATTCCCCACTATCAAATGCCTTGTCTTTGATTTGATCTTTTAGGAGTTCATAAACAAATCATGCGGTATCTTTGAGTGCTTGCTTTTCAGCTTCTATGATCTGATTATAGGTTTCTGTATTGAGCAAGAACTGAGTTTGCATGGTGAGTTTTGATGTAAAGTGATGATTTATTGTCGTAATTGAAGAACGCACTCTTTATGATGAGCACTACTTGCATTCCCTATACTTGCCACTGCAATGACTTCATAGTCAATGTTTTCAATAGTTACTTTATATCACTTCTCTATAGCTGTAGTTTGATCCAAAAAGAGCAGATACTCTCTGACTTGGATATGTTTCATTTTACTATTCGTGAGATCAATAAGTCATGGTTTAGAATAGCTACTGAGTCTAGCAGGAAAAGATCAAAGTAATGTTCGATTGATAGTTTGAATCCCTCCATTGTTTGTTGGAGTTGGTTGATAAATATCAGCTGATTGACGGAGTAAAGAATGAAACATGAGTAGTGAGTAAATAAAAAATAATCTGATTATATTTCATATTCTCTATCATATCATCCTACATCGATGGCAATATTTCCTGCTCGTGATCTATAAGGATCAAGTAATGCGATGATATTGGCAGGAAGATCTAGTGGCATTACTCTGGTATCTTGTTTTTTACTGTAGGCATAATCTCCGATCTTTTCAGATTGAATACTATTTGCACCTGCAAACATACCTTTATCGATATATAGGACTTCCACGATATACAGTACTGCATTTTGTAGTGGTTCAGGGAAAGTGAATGCGTCAGTTCCTTCATCATAAAACTGCTGAGCATTGATATAACTTCCTACCAGTGACAATGCTCTGAGGATATATTTCTCTACTGTTGTGACTGGCTCAGTTGCAAGATTTGTCAGCAAAGTATGTTGTTGAATAAAATTTGTCGTAATATTATGATTCATACATAGGTCAAAAAAAATAAACAAAAAGATGGTGAGTACTATACCCATCATCTCAAAAAATGAATCTATTAGACGACTATTTACGCTGTTTTTTGTGGACTGGTGGTGTATCCTCATCATCCAAATCTTCATCATCAGATGGTTGAGAATCAGTAAGATAAGACGCATCGACCTGTTCAACTTCCTCCATACAATCTGCATGAAAAGAAATAGGATCAATATCTACTTCCATTCAAGAAGTATAAAACTGATCGTTTACTTGGCAGTCCCTGGTAATACGAATAAGCATATGATACAAGATAGAATAATAAAAAAGAGACAATAATTACTTCGATTTCTCGTTTTGTTTTTCAGGATCAAATTCCTTAATGAAGCCAAACTTGAAGTCTTGAGTAAGTTCAAGTTTTTTAATCGTCGCTGGATCATTTGTAGCAAAAATACCATTAGTAAATGAACATAACTTACCATCTGGTCATATAAATGACAATGTTGCATTACGAGAATTTTTGAAATGAATAAGTCACTCCGTATCAATCTTTTGTTTTTTAGTGGATCATGTTTTGATTATTGGTTCATCGGTTGTTTGAGATATATCTTGCGATGTTTGATTTTCAGCTTCCACCGCTGTCTGTGCGGTTACCGCAGGTGCAATATCGGCAGGTTTTGTTGTTTGTTGTTTAGTTGGAGCCATAATAATTAACGAGGAAATAAAAGTGAAGAATATAGACTACCATTTAAGATTTTTGATAGTACCATGAGAATATTTACCGTCTTTTACAACCATCGTATATTCTCATCTCAAGATAGCAGTCTGACCATCTTGTCATGGTTGTGTTCCTGGTACAAGTTTCAATCATCTATTTGCATATGGAACTAATGCAATACGATTAATATCAATCAATTCTACAGTGTTGTTTGGCATTTTCTCATCTAATAAGATATTTGAAACGATACCTCCAGCAACTGGAATATCAGAAATAAATCTCAATACATAACTACCAGCTTGAGTTGAGTCTTGAGTAATAATTGGGTTATTTCAAGAAACATTAAATCATGAGATTTTTCTCGCTTGATTAATATTACAAACAAGCGTATTTGCTACTCCGCCATCTTCTACGATCAGTTGAACTAGATTATTGATAATAGTTGGGTCTAGTTGATTTCAACCTGCATCAATCACATTACCTCATGACACATCAAGATACTGAAACATACCTCAGAATGTTCCATTTTCTCCCTGTGTTCTTGCGACTCTACGTCATCTCAATGACTGCTCAGACATTTGTTGTCTAATTTTATAGAACGCTCCTTTGAGCTGTTCAGACAATGTATTTACATTACCATAGATCGCTGAGTTCAATGCAGTGTCAGACAATTCGACAGCATTTCTAAAGATTTGGAAGTGATTGTATTCATTGACTGGTTGCCATTCATCAACTCAAACGATATTTTTCTCGTTTTCTTGTACCGCTTCGGACATAAGTTTTGCAGTCATTGATGGATCCAATGGATATGGCATCGTATCTCCATATAAAATACAGACTGCTGTATCAGGAGATACTATTTCTTGAACCTTAACTTGCATATCACCTACATCATCATTGGTACCCGCTCGTACAAACCTAAGAATCATATTAGGTCTCATACCTGCGGTAGATGTAAATGTTAATCAAAATGGAGACCCAGGACTTGGTGTCGTATAGGTATTAACCGACCATGACATCGGTGTTAGTTGTGATTCAAGCCATTCGTACTTGTTATTTGTACCAGCGGTATAGTTCTGACCATTTCTCAAGAAAATCTCCAAAGCAGAAGATTGCTCTTTCAAAAAAGTAGAAAACAGGTCGTATACCTGTCTTTCACTAATAAGTGATAAATCAAATGATTGATACATAAGTGTGAGTAAAAAAAGATAAAGAGTACATACATTGATCAAATTACTTCTTAATCGCAGAGCTTATGATGGAACTCAATAGTCCATTGAAGTCTCAGACGCTTTTAGCTTTATCATAGGTGTTAGTATCGTGCTGAGGAATGCTATGACCTCATTTGGGGTCGGGTTTTTTCTCTGCAAATTCTCCCATGAGTTCTTTGAGTTTTGGAAGGGTCTGGAGTTTTTGTAAAGGAGTGAGATTCTCAAGATTTAGTAGATTAGAGAGTTTCATAAACTTCTCATCACCAAGTGTTATCTTGATGATATTGAGTTCACTCTCCACCACAGTTGTCATCGCAGTATCATATTCTGTGATAACCTGTGTCTGACTCGTGAGGGTTTCAATCTGCTTATTAGCATCATCAAGAAGCTCTTTATATTTTCCTTGTTTTTCCAGGTTCTTCTTTTCTCTGTCAGCATCCTTCGCTTCAAACTCTTTGACTTTGTTTTCAAGCTCTCTACGTTTGTCAGCCTCTTCCTTCAATCTTCGTGAAGGAACAAAATCTGCATCACTCTTTGGATCAGGTTTTTTATCAGTTCATGCAGGCGGAGTGTCACTTGCAGGAGCTGGGGTTCAGGTTGTATCGGCACCTGTTCCGTTGGGGTTTGTTATATCGTCTGGCATGGATAATAAAGGAAGGATAAAAATATGATGGGATAATAACGAGGATTTAGAAAAGTAAATCTATTGATGATGTTATCTGATTATTTCTTATTTCAAAAATATCACTCGAGGCAATATGCAAACAGTAATAACGGTAAATAATACGATCAATACGAATCATAGAATTCTGAGCAATTTTACTCGAAATTCCTTATTGTTGGTCAGTAGCAATAAGATCAAAACCTCTCTGAGTTCTTGATTACTTTTGTTTGGATCAATGATTGCCATTGGATGGTTTAGAAGGTAAAGATGGTTTGATATTTTGTTGAGAATTATTGAGTTCAATTTGTTTCTGTTGTTTCTCATCTTGTTCTTGTTTGATGCGGTCTACTTCTTGTTGCACCATGGTAGCGTCTCGACTAAAGATCTGACCGATTGCTGTTTCTTGAGATACAAGACTGGTATTGTATAAATCAATATACATCTGCGTGTTTTGTTGCAGATCTTTGAGCATTGCATCTGAGAATTTGATATCTACTGTATAGTCTCAATTTATCCCCGCAAAAGTCAGTGTTTCCTTCACAAGTTTCCTCAGGATTAACTCCATCATTCTTTGTTTTCTTTGGATCTTCTTCAAAAATCTCGTGAGTCTAATTCTCAGTGCCTCTACTTTTTCAGCTCCTCCAGTCTCTTCAAATCCAAAGAATGAAATGGGTATTTGAGTAATGGCTCAGATCAGTTTGAGTATCTTATCCACATAATTTTGAGCCTCAGGAATCAATGAATTATGGTTTTCAATATACTGAGCTGGTTGTTCTCCTTGTCTATGTACAAAAACTTCGAGGTTTTGTATTTTCTTTTCTTTGTTTTGCAGTAATGCAGATACTCACTCAGGAAGAGATATCTTACTATTGAGATGTTTGATGAACTGGACTGATATTTGCGTGAATCTATCGTTCACTTCTTCCAGTAAATCCAAGACGTCTCCATAGTCACTTATTCATAGGTGTTTGCCTCCTATTCTTTTGTTATCAAAACGATAGATATTCAGAAAGTCTAAAGTTTCAGGGGTTGCTAGTTCTTGTTCGAGCGTATATGCTGATCCATCTAATGTAACTGTATACAATCCATACTCGATCAATCGTGATCCATTGTCTAGTTTCGTGTAGGTTTGGATTTTTGCTTTGGATTGAATCGTTGAGTTTAATGTTTCATTAATATGACTGATGAGGTAGATGATTTTTGGTTGTTCTCCCAAGAATAATCCTTCAATTTGTGGGTAGTAATAATCATAAGGTATCTCTTCTATCATAATCTCTTCATTGTCACCTTTTCTGGTTCTTAATACTGCATAGCCATAGATTCATACATTAAGTGCGATATTATAAATCAGTTCATCAAAATTATTATCATGAGCAATCTCATCTCGTTTTGCCTTAGCTTGTTCGTTGTTGATATCAATTTGGATACCATCGCCGATTAGATAGTCAGCAGTCGTATTTGCCATGAGTGAAAGTAGATTCACTGATAGATACAAGTATTCATCTTTGGTGTTGTTAGAACTCAGGTATGATTTAATATTGAAAACCTGTGCCTTGAAAGTTCCCAAGACAAAATGACTCGTTTGATTGGTGTAGATTTTATGAAAAGTAGATCTATGTTTGATCTCATTCGTTATCATAGGATCCAGGTTGATTGATTGTTGCATATGACAAAGTGCAGTGCATAAAGATTACATGATGTATATTCTTTGTCATAAAAAATCAGTCTATTGAGTTATTGATTTACTCTGATTCGTTTTGCAACGCTCGACTCATATCATACGCTAGTTCCTTTCTCATTTGATAACAAATAGCATCTGCCATAATTGCATCATCATGGGTTCCTTCCTGAGCCTCAGGTTTATGTTTTTCATTATAGATAAATGAATACATCTCGGTTCTGAGTCTTTCATCGACCTGGGTAATAAAGCCACGTCTGATCGCTTCCTCATATTCATTGATCATGAGTGGTCTTGTTTTAGTATTCGTTTGTCGACCATATTTCCTGGTTGGTTGATTAGAAATTTTATCAATCGTTCTCTCAGCATACAACATTGAATACCAATGATAATCTTTGGCTTTAGTAATCGTAGTCAGTCCTGTGTTATTCCTTTCAATACCAATAATACCTTTATAACCTAGTTCTATCAGTCTATCAATAACCTCACACAACATATCGGGTGGTATCGTTCCATAGTAACAAGCGAGCAGATTCAAGTCTTGATCTCTGACTTTGATACAAGAATTATCACCATCTTTTCATCACTCTGCCGTATCAATACCATATAAGCAGTTGTCTTTGGGTGGTGCATAGATTCTGAGTTTTGCAATCTTCTCATCTTCTTTGTATGGCATGATTGGGAGATTTTTCACAAGTTGCAATGAAAACACCGTATCACCAGTTGTCAGAAATGCCTCCTCGGGTGTTGATGGATATTCTTGAAATACATCTCTGCCGAGGATATCATATTGTTGTAAGTATCGTTTTTTCTGTTCATCATCAAGATCCAATGCGTCAAGATGAGCAAGTTCAGCTGGTAGTTTAATCACTTCTTTTGGTTGCAATGATACTCTATATTCGTCAGCGAACCATCGACCAATAAAAATGGTTTTGAATTCTCAATCGTCCCTTCCATAGTATTTGTATCGCATTTCATAGAAGTAGTTTCCTACTCCATTAGCTGTTGTTTCAATAACGATATCACTTTGTTTTGGCATAGATGGTAGAGTTCCTGCCATCATTTCTCTTGCGTCAGTTCTGAAGGCAAGCTCTGTGATATGCAGTTTACTTGGTGTTCCCGATCTACTATCCAATGATACTTGGATCTTGGAGTTATTGTTTGGAAAATAGAGTTCATTCACATTATCATATTTTGGCTTTGGTTTATATCGTATACCTTTATCTGTTTTCAAAGCCTCTGGCACTTTTTGATAGGAGTATTTTACTTTTTGGAAGATCTCTTTTTGTTTTTCTCTATTATGAGCGGTGATCACAATGTTTTGATTGGTTTTCAAAATACAGTCATCAAGACCATCGAGTAGTCTATCGGTAGTTACTCCAAGCTGTCTAGCTTTCAAGATAATCAATCTGACATAGCCATATTGTTCCTTGAGTTCTCTCATATAGGCATTAAGTTTTTCTTGTGCTTGGTTTCTTTTGAAAATAATGGTTTGAGCATTCTTATCGACAATATTATACAGATGAGATAAACGCCAGGATTTAGAGAGGAGCTTTGGACTGTTAGTCGTCATCCAGCTCATCTTCTGAAGGAATAAATACCTGTTCGGTGATATTATGATTTTTGGTGAGTGTTGTTGGTTCTCCTAACTCTCTTTTGACGATACTGAGTAAAATATCGATCTCCCTGGCGAGGATATCTTGTGCATTATGTTTGGCGAGATGGACTATTTTTTTATTAATCAGAATGAAGAGTGCCTTTTTGGATTTGATGAGTTCAGCGATATCAATACCGAGCTGTTCTTCTGTTTGTTTCTTGATCTCATCAGCTATTCACTTCTTGGCATCATCGAGTAAATATTCCAGTTTTTTCATCATAATTTGTTTCTCTTCAGCTCGTCATTTGGTGGCTTGTTTCCAGTTCCCAGGCAGGGACTTTGGTTCTTTTTGTAGTGATTTTATATTTTCTTGTTTTTCAGGTGCCTTTTGAGTGCCTTTCAGGTGCTCTTTGTAAAAATCAAAAACGGTGAGATAGTCTCACTGAAGGAATGATATCTTAAGTTGTGGTCGATTGTATTTCATTTGTTTTGAGAAATTGAAGTGGTAATCTATTTCTGATTATCTTCTTTGAGTGTAAGCAATGGTTTGAGATCAATCTCACGATTAAGACATTGAATTGGTATTGCTCATTTAGTATAAGCGTAGTATCTTTCCACGATTACTTGTGCATATTTTTCATCTAATTCCATCGTATAACAGATTCTGTTTGTCTTTTCACAAGCGATCAATGTGCTTCAAGATCAACCAAAAAGATCCAAAACTCTGTCTCCTTTCTTACTAGAGTTTGTTATTGGATAGGTAATAATATCAATCGGTTTCATCGTAGGATGTAGATCATTTTTGAGTGGTTTATCAAAATTCCATACCGTAGTTTGTGATCTATCAGTATACCAGTTATGTCCTGCTGTTGGTTTTCGACCATATAAGATTGGTTCATGTTTCCAGTGGTAGTCTTGCCTTCCCATAACGAGTGCATTTTTTACCCATATAAGACATTGAGCTAATTTGAATCCAGCACTTGTGAATGCTTTTCTGAAATTTTCTCATTCAGTATCTGCATGAAAAATATAGACACTTGCTCCATCTTCTTGAACCATATACATATTAGTAAATGCATCATAGAGAAATTGGTAGAAGCTATCCTTACTCATATCATCATTTTGGATTTTCATACCCGTACTTCATTCATAGTTTACATTATAAGGTGGATCGGTAATAATCAGATTAGCTTTTTGATCTTCCATGAGGAGTTGCACTGTTTCCAGGTTTGTTGCATCTCAGACTACAAGTCTATGGTCTCAGAGTTGAAAGACATCTCATTGTTGCACTCGAGGTTTTTCTGAAATCTCAGGTGCTTGATTTTCTTGTTCTTCATCCACATCCAAGAGATTATCAAGTCATAGATCAAGATCATCAAAGAGGTCATTGAGTTCAGGATCATTAAGTTCAGCAAGTTCAATCTTGAGGTTTTCAATATCTCGGTCAGCAAGTTCAGCGAGTTTGTTATCCAAAATACGGTATTTCTTTTTTTGAGTATCAGTAAGATCTGTAAATTTGAGGACTGGAACTTGAGTCAGTCACATCTTCATACTTGCTATCCATCTACCATGACCTGCAAGAATGATATTGTGTTCATCGATAAGAATTGGAGATCTAAATCAGCACTCAGTAATACTATTAATAATAGCATTAATCTGATCATCAGGATGAATCTTATTGTTGAATTGATAAGGAATAAGCTGATCAGGAGAGAGGTTCATATACTTTCATTGATCAAAAGCAATATCCTGACCTAGGTCGGAGGTTTGATTTTCTTTTTCAGTGTTTATATTTTCAGTGGTAGTTTTCTTTTTCATATCATCAAAAAAACGAGATAAAAGCTATCCCGTTTGTATGCATTTTGTGGTTTTCTCAATCTATTAGGAGTCTCTAGGGTTACCTCACAGGAGATGGCTTTGTTGTTTCAGCTTATCTTTAATATTCTGAAGTGTTACTTTCATAGCTTGTGGAGAGATTCCATGGATTCTGGCGAGATCTTGGTTTTTGGTGGTGGATCCATCTCGTTCATACAAATACCAGGTGTCAATAAAGAAATCTTGAATCGCTCTATGAAGTTCATCACAATGTCTACGATCACACAGATCTATAGCAAGTTTAGATTCAATGAGAACTCCATTGATGTTGTAAGAAAGTAGGACATCTTTTTCTTGAATTCCAAAAGCAATCTTGCCTTTAGTGTAGAGTTGATGTATATTTTTTTCGTGAATATATCTGAGTAAGTGATGAAAAGCATCTGCATAAATTCTATATTGAGTGGTGTATTCACTCAAGGGCTTCCTTCATCTTTTTTGCATAAGTATATAATACAGAAAATAAAAAAGCGTTTGAGGAGGCAAAATAACCCTAATTAGGATTACTAAGCACGTTTCCACAAACGCTTATTTTTTCTGTATGAAAAATATATAGTGGTTTAGGATTGTTTTTCAATCTTTTTATGAAGATTTTTTATTGTAGCATCTCTTTTATTTTTTTTGCTTTTTCAAAGTGATCTAATTTATTTTCTAATATCCGCCACTTCGCAACAGTCATAAGCAAATCAGGATCAGTATTTTTATTTTCAAAAAATGCATAAAATGACAGTCCCACGTTATCTCCTTTTTGAATTATTTTTTCATCACAAATTTTGATGATTCTTTTTTGAAGCTCTGGTGTCATTATAAATTATGAGATGAGATAAAATAAAGTATTAATATACGGCTTATTATAAGATATTATTGATAATTTTACAACGCATTTATTGAGATTTTTTAATAATCTGAATCTAGATTTTTATCAGATCTCTGCTTAGTTCAGTTGTGTCAATAAGAAAGCCATAATAATGAATTTAGTAAAACTGAATTATGGTAATGATAACTAATGTATTGCAAAAAAATAAAAAAGAAAATGAAACTCAAATTTAATTTATTATATTGTTGATACCTGTATTTAACGTCAGGATTTTTACTTTATATTCACTCTGCAATGAAAAACATTCCACCAATTCATGCGTCCGCATTTACGGAAAAAAAAATTTGCCTCAGAGAATCTGAATATTAGAAAGGAATTGTTAGTTTCACTCTCGGAAGCAAAGGTGCTTCTTTGAACCACTTGAACGAAATTTTCTGACGAACAAATACAGAATTTATCAGAGTTTTCCGAACACTTAGGACTCTATCTTGTAGAAATGTATATATCTTGAAAACTAGCTTAGTAATTGACTTGCAATAAGATGCAATAATAGTTATATCAAAAAAGGAAGGTGCGGGAAACCCTATACCTCCTGTGATCCTTATTTGGTATGCGACACCAAATTCTGGTTTTATATAACACAGGATTTTTATTTCTTTAAGCTCATTATTCCATGTATAATAAAAACCCCTTCCAAAACAAGAACGCTGGTTCTGATGTGAGAAAGGTAGCTTTGATCTACTGTCGTGTGAGTTCTAAACGTCAGGCAGAGGAAAGATTCTGAATCGAAACACAGGAAGCCATGTGTAAAGAACGATGCGAGAGAAACGATGTCATCGTTGCAAAGGTTATCAAAGATGGATGAGTATCCTGAGGAACCTTTGAAAGAGATTGATTTGATGAAGTATTGGATATTTTGGATAAACAAAGAAAAAGAACAGAAAAAGCATTGAAAAACAAAAGTAAGACAACGAGCGGTAAATGATCAGCAAATGAAGCTGAGAATATTTCTGAGGACGGTACTATGCCGTTTATCACGCATTTTGTTTGCGTTGATAATTCAAGAATCTCAAGAAATGACAACATGGGTGAAACACTGATGATGACAAATATGATCAGAGAAGCCTGATGTGAAATTTTATACACTCTGTATCCCGTAGATTACAACACGAGTGCCTGAATGCTCCAGGAAAACATCCTCTATGCTTTCGCAGCATTCGAGAGAAGGAACACGAGAGTAAAAGCAATGAACGGTATGAGAGCAAGACTGTATGATGGACATCGACCATTTGGTTTGGTACCAATCGGCTACATGAGACAAAAAGAAGGCAAGAACAGCATGGTTGTTATTCATCCTACCAAAGGACAACTGGTCAAAGAAGCCTTGGAAATGTATGCCAACGGTATCTTAGAATCGGAATCAGCGGTATTCAGGTATATGAAAGACAAAGGCATGAAAAGCAATAGTACTCAAAATACCCAGTGAGTATTATACAAAACAATCGTTGAGACATTATTTTGAGAAAGCAGACTGTATTTTTATGCAGGATTTATTCATCATCCTAAACGAGATATTAACGAGCTTATTCCAGCAAAACATGAGGCTTTGATTTCTATGGAAACAGTCAAAAAGATTATGAACAGAAGATTTGCTGATAAATATATCGGCAAGACTAAACTGAAAGATAATCCTGATTTTCCATTGAAGGATTATATTCATTGCGGACATTGTGGGACAAAAATCTCAGGATACCGATCTCAATGAAGGAATCAAAAATATCCATATTACGGTTGCACCAATAAGAAAGATAAGAATAGATGGCAAGTTGCAAGAGATACGATTCACTCACAATTTGATCAATTACTAGGCACCTTAGATATCAATGAAGATACCTGGAACCTGCTCGAAGAGACAATCAAACGTGTTTGGAAAAAAAGATATGAATTCCAAGAATTAATGATTGTTGATAAGAAAAAAGCTCTAGGGCAAATTGAAAAACAATTAACGAGCGTCAGACAAATTATGGTAAAAACAGAAAACACGAATCTTATAGAAGATATGGAGAAAGAGTGGGAATTATTGCGTATTGAAAAAGAAAAAATTAAGGAGGAGATTAAATCAAAGGAGTTTATGTCAGAGCAAGAACTACAGGAGTGTTTGGTTCAAGCAAAAGCTATCTATCTTTCACCAAAAAAGGTGCGGGAATTATCTAATAATGAATTGAGAAAACAAATGGTACATGTTTTGTTTGGGGATAAACTTTTGTATGAGAAGGAAAATGGGTTCCGCACCGCCTGAAATTCGCTTTACCAAGCGGTCAATCTGCTCATTCAGAGTACTGATTTTTTAGTATAGTCCCTAAACAAAAAATAACCCCTCTCCGCACCGCTTTAGACGGCTTGGGGAGCGGGTTATTTCTATGTAATAACCATTGATTTCATTTAAATTGGGTTTACAGGGATTCGAACCCTGGACCAAAGGATTAAGAGTCCTGTGCTCTACCAACTGAGCTATAAACCCACAATCAAATTTATAAATAATATAAGAGAGTTCAGAAAGAATATCTAAGCTGCAAATTTATTATATTCCTAATTTTTAACAATTGTAAAGTGTCAAAGTATTGAAAATTAGATAGTGTAAGATGTAGTTAAAAAACCTCTATTTTCAAGTTGAATATTGTGAAAAATTAACTACAGTGAGAAAGAATATATCGGCCTACAAGCACTAACGATTTTTTTTGGTTTAGCTTAGTTTCTTGAAAAGCCACAGCTTTTTTAACACTTTTTGGCGAGTAATTAGATGAAATTATATACTAAGAAGCAGTTGTACATTGATGAAACACAACAATCAAATTATAGTTACTATAAAGAATTTGAGAATGGACTCGTTCTTAAAGCTGAAATCGTATGTTATTACGGTGAATATTATCAATACCAAGAAAATCTTATCAAAGAAGCGTTTGAAGAACTTGAACTTGAAGCTCAAAACTCCAAATTTAGTGTTATTAAATTCAAATCATATTTTGAGTTAGCAATCCAAGAGCTCAATAGTAAGCTTGCAGTATTCGCAGAAAAACTCAGATTATTTCAAAAAATTGAGATTAGATGATTTATAGAATTTTTCTTGGATAATTATTATGTATGTTCCGTTATTGGAAATGGTTCCTTGATTATATTTCGTAAGGGGACTTTGTATTATTCATTGCACAACGATGCTAGCAATAATAAAAAAATAGATCTTTTTGCAGAACTTATAGAATGAGATCTCAATAATGGAGATGAAATTATCTACTTTGCAAACAATATAAGTTACTTCACGGATGCTGAAGATTTTGCATATATTGGAGAGATAAACTGAACGGACGAAAGAACAATAGTTCAGATTATTGAAGAAATGCTCAATGAAAGAACAGGGCTTGATAGTATAGGCATGATACATCTTGATTTTATAAAACTTGATGATAAAGTGATGAGCATAGGGACTGGCAATTCGGTAAATGATTATGTAGATAGATTTCAGTATTTCTTCAAAAAAAGGAGATATCTTATGAGTTTGGTAGGTTTTGGAGCATTGATGCTTTTATTGGTTGGCTTATTGGTTTCAAATTTCCTAAGCTCTGGTAATGGAGTAAAAATTACCACTACTGACACAAATACTCAAGAATATATCTCACTTGATTCTATCAAGAAAGAAATAGAAGCATTCAAAATTCTTGATCCTACGTCAAAAGAAAAATTCACTATCTATAAAAATCTTGAAAATAAAATAAATCAATTGGAAAAAGAAGGTAAACTTCCTTTGGACATCAAACAACTCAAAAATATGTTGCAATCAGAGTATCAAGCATGATTCAATATAGAATCAGTTGAACAACTCGATGATTGGACTATTACTTTCAATAGCAGTGATACTTTAGATATTGGAAAACCAAAAGCTTTGTTTGCAAATAACCAACTTTCAATCGTGGGTGACCAGGGAGTAATCATTGGTGCTACCAGCAATGAAAATAGAGGAATTACTCAAAAACTTGGATTGGAATCAAGAATAGAAGGTTGTACTCCAAACTTACAAAATAATGGTTTGTATTGTTTTGATAATGGAAATAAAATTTATAATCTGACGAAACAAAATATTCAGACTGCGTCAATTGGGTGAGCATGATCTTCAGGAGAGTTCGAAAAACAAATTATGCAAATAGGAACATTTGGAAGCAGTAATATGTATGCTCTCGTAAAAAATAAATCTCTCAATGCAGCGGGAACTTATATTTTGAGATATCCTTTGATACCATGAACAAGAGAATCTTTCAAACAACCTCTTGAATACGGATTCGCAAATGGATTTAATCCAGGAGCAATCTCAAGCATGAGTATTGATGGGTCATTCTTGATTTGGGCTCCAAGCGATCAATCATTGTACCAAATGCGAAGAGATGGAACATCGTCACAAAATAGAAAAGTACCATTGGAAGGTGGACAAGATCTGTATATGACTACTCCTGTTGCAACTTGATCTAAAGCTTTACCAACTACCGCTTCACAAGGAGTAAAAGTAATGACTTTCGCTAGTAGCAATTATGTATATCTTTACGAACCTACTAAGCACGTACTACTTACTTATAAGTCAGTTCCAAATAAAACTTCAGACAATAATAAAAATAGCTATAGCCTGAAATACCTCTTTGCAATGCAATTACCAAAAACTGAAATATTGGATGTAGCTGTTAGTGATAGTTCTAAACCACAACTTTCTATCCTTACGGCACAAGGAATTGCAAATATCAAACTCTATGATTATATAGAAAGCTATGAGGCAACCTTGTTATCAAATCAAAAAGCAGCAACTAATCAGTAATCCCCTTTTGCATATGGCACATACTCGATACGAAAATGATTGGTTTTATTATGTTTGGAAGCCACACAATATCGCGACTACCTTCGGTGATCAGCCTTCTTTTGTGGAAGAACTCATCAAGACTAAATGAAATCAAATTAAGGCTTTACAGGAAAATCGATCTTTAGCAGGAGAACAGTATTTTCATACTATACAAGAATTAGGACTCGTAAATAGATTAGATAATCAGACTGCAGGACTGCTCTTTTTCGCTAAAAATCAGATTATTTTTGATACTTACAAATCTCATCAGGATAATGATAAGTGTGATAAAATATATTATGCAGATCTCCAAGGTAAACTTGATCTCAAAAAATTTAAATCAGCTCGATTATTGTTTGACGTACAATGAGAAAAAATCACTATTAGTTCCCCTATTTACCATCACAAAAGCATCCCTACGAAGATGACAATGCAAAAAAAACATCAAAGAGGTAAAGCGCATGAAGTAGATACGGTGATTGAAGTTCTCTATTACAATCCAGAAAATGATTCTAGCACTTGTAGAATAGTTATTAAAAAAGGCATCCGTCATCAAATTAGAATACATACAGCAAGCATGGGTCATCCAGTACTTGGTGATAAACTCTACTGCCCTAAGACATTAAAAAAGCCTTCAGATAAAGCTACAAATCTTCATTTACGATCTACAGGATTAGAAATGATCAGAAATAATCAGAAATAAATAGAATAGATTATTTAATTAGTTTCTCGCTTTCTCATGCGTCCCAATCTCTACGATTATCTCAAAGTAATTGCTATCTTACTGATGATTGTGGATCATATTGGGTATTTTCTCTATCCAGATATGATAGAGCTCAGAGTAATCTGAAGATGGTCATTTCCTTTATTTTTTATGTTGATAGGATGGAATAAGTCAACTCGTATTGGAGGTGGACTCATATTTTGTGCACTAGCTGTTCAAGGTGTGCTCCGAGGAGTGAGTTATTTCAAAGGGTATGACTTACGACAACTCAACATACTTCCCGCTGTCATACTGGTAAAACTCTTGATCTGAGTACTGCAATCTTTCTCAAAATGGGTAGTTCGCAAAGGGACGGGTGTAACCAAACAAGCTATCGATATCTATAGTTACGGACTAGGAAATAAGGTATTGGATGCGATGGATACGGTTCCTGGAGTGAAAACTATCAAGAAAACTACCCTCTATTATCTCCTAAGAACCTTATGATTACTGGGAATTGTCGCTCTCATGGTCGGACTCTATTTCCTTATTCCAGCATCTAAAGAATTTGTAGAATATGGAACTATGACTTTGGGCATGGCGCTTCTTGGGCTTACGATCAGACAATATAAATCATGGCGACGAATACTCTGGTTACCTATGACTCTCGGGTTCTTTGGACTCAAGTCTGTAAATAGCTCATTTCCATTTTCAAACACTCAACGAATAGTAGCCTATGTGGGATGGATAGCTTGAATGATCAGTATACGAGTGCTTTCTTATAAGAATTACTCCATGAAAAAGTTTGCTTTGCGAGATGCTTTTGTACTCTTTTTGAGCAAATATGCGGTATGGATTTATGTCCTTCATTTCCTTGGATTATTGGCTCGAATAGTCATCAAACAATCAACTCAAACGACAGTCTAAATTTGACAAACATTCTGAGTCTGGTTATGATAAGATTAATAAATTAAATATTTTATTATCTTTTATAGTCAGATGAATATGATTGCAAAACATTTTCTTAATTTTGAACTCTTACAAGATAACGAAACGATGGAAAGCTCTTCACTAGAGACTTCTTCAGTAAAATGAAAAGAAATGGGTATTAGTACCAAAGAATTTCAAATTACTGACGTAAACACAAGAAAGGAGGCGGAAAAAAGAATTGATGCCTTATTGAATTCTGAACTCAAAGGTAAAGAATCTATCGTAATTAGTGATCTCCTCAATACTTTCAAAGAAGGAGGGACATTTTCTGATCAGGAAGTAGGAGTGTATAAATATTGGGTAAGAGGTGAATTTTTGAAAAATACAGATGGATTGAACACTTTAGCTAAAACTCTTTGAACAACCTATAATAAAAATGCAACCACTATGGTACGTACAAGATTGAATCAATTGGGATATCATGGAGCAAATGGTGAAACTATTAGTGCTTCTGGACCAGTAGATAGAAATTTCCTTTTCGCGGTTGCTGAATTCCAACTTACTTGTAGTCTGTATGAAACAGGTGCTAAACAAGAATACAATGGTTCATCTAAGATTGACTGTATTCCAGGTAAAGTAACATTGGAAGCTTTACTCAATGAAAATAATGCCTGTCCTACGAAAGGATCTTTATCATTGGCAGAAACTATCAAAATAGGGGAAGAACTCAAAAATCATTATAAAAATATTGCTGCCTCAGTAATGTTCCCAGGTACTGAAAAAGCAAAAAATCAAGAGAAAGAAAAAAATACTCCTGTACCCGCTTCAAAAGAAAAACCAGCAGCAGATAAACCGGAAGAATGAAAAAAATCAACACTAGATAGAGATAAAGAAATGGAAGCAGTTGAAAAAACTGAAGAAGGTAAGGCTATGAAAGAGATTCTTATTAAAAGTATAGAAAATTGAATAGATCGAGGGAATACAGGTTTGAGTATTGCTAAAAATTCTGATGGTACTCCTTCAATTTCCTTTAAAGTAGGTATTATAAATATTTGACTCATCAAAGGTAACGATCAAGGTACAATTAGCATTGCAAAAAATCGAAATTGAGAAGCACTGAATGCAAAAGTAGGTAATGAAAATTTTGAGTTTACCTTAGATAAAACTGCTGGGAAAATAAAAGTAAATAAAATATCTGATTCAGCAACTATTGAGGAAAGTTCTACCAAAGATCTGACGCCCACTCAAAAAATTGAAACAGTAGAACCAGCAAATAAAATAGTAGCTCCTGAAGACGCAAAACCTTCTCAAGTAGAAATTAATACAACTATTGAAGGAGGAATGTTAGAGTATGATTCTTCAAAAATTAATAATATTTCCAAAAAACAGGTGAACGAAATCGATGGAGAATTCAAAAAGACTGAAAAAGGTTTAACAAAAATACAGACTTTAGCTGAAACACTTACATGATATACAAAAACTTATAGTGAAAATTTAGCTGTTAGAACTTCTATTAAAGATCAATTAACAGCTCGAGGTAGTGTACATCCAGAAACCGAACCTCAATTTGATGAAAAAGAAAATATCACTAATAAAAAAGAAATAATCAATATTGATCCATCTAAGAAAGAAGTGATTGAAAATTATGAAAATGCTGGTGATGCAATGAAAAAATCTTCTAAATCTATTGGGAGAATAATTGATGAAGGAGGTAAATGGGATAGAAAAGAGATTAATATTGATACTAATGCTATCAATAATAGTACTGAAAAAGCCATTAATGAGGTGGAGGTATTTATCAATTATACATTATCAAACTCTACCAACTCATCAAATATTCAATCACAAACAACAGATCTACTTTCGAAAGATAGCGATAAACAAAACACTTTGTCCACTTCAATTGAAGAGAGAATAGCAGAATTACCTACTACCAGTTTTAATGATAAACCAAAAAAAATATTAGAAATTGATGGATTGAAAGGTTCACATGATGATTTATTTTCAACTACTCAAGACACCCTCCAAAAACAAAATAATACTATCAAGAAAGTATATGGAAATGGAATTGATGAGTTACAAACTATCGATAAAGCATTAGAAACCAAATATTTAAATATTAAAAAATCTCGTGATACACTAGATAATACGAGAAAAGTTTTGGATACACAAGGAACTACCTATGATAAGGATGACAGATCTGGAGATAAATTAATACCTACCATTCAGAAAATGGATGAAATTTTAACAAACCTTCAAACATCTCGTGATTCATTAAAAAGTAAAGTAGACGAATTTACTGTACAACTTGGTAAAGAAAATATTGCTACAAAGGTACTGAATGTTCAAAACAATTATGTGGACACAAAGATAGGTGCAAGAAAACTTATTCTAGAAAAAGATCAAAAAACAAGAGAGAAAGTGGAAGTAGAAAAGGGATTGGAAGTATTCACTAATTTATTTGAATGAAAAACCACATTGAAGGGAGAAAAACTAACAATGGAAAATATTAATAATGAGTTAATTGAATTAACCGCTGCGAAAAAAGCTTCAGACACACAATATGAACAAGCAAAAACAGCTAATAATAATGATTTGAGAGACTCATCAGAAGTAAAATCTAGAGAACTTCAACAAACAATCTTAGTGTATACAGAATATGCCAAAGGTTCAGAAAACTATCAAGGACTTAAAACAAAGCAAACTACATTAACACAAGAAATCAACACCCTCAATGGTCAAATTGATACTAAAGCACAAAATTTAAAATCCTTAGAAAAACAAATTACCACTGAAAGAGCAAACATCCAGGGAGATACTCAAACTACTATTGATCCTAATCCAAGTACGGAAAGTTTTAAGTTTGAGCCAGATAAAGATAAAATTCCAGCATACTGATTAGAAGAGCAAAAAACTGTTGAAAGCGCAGATAATCAAGAATATGCGCAACTAGATATTGATCCTAACTTAGAGCCAGATAACTTTAAAAATCCTATTTCGGACTTTTAAATTAATTAGTTAGGCCTCCATTATAAAATTATCACCCTCATTTCTTGGGTGATTTTTTTGAATACTGAAATTACTATTGACATATTGAAATAATTATATAAAAACATGATGTGATCACAAAATTATAAAATTGTTAACAAAAAAATTAATTTAAGATGAAGAAGTTCTTTGTAATTATGTTCTCAGCAACTATGCTGATGGGGTGCGGTACCCTCCAAAATATCGTAAATACAGGACCAGAAAAGCAAAGTGCTGCAGCACTTTCTACGGCTCTGGAAGCTATCAATGCGAAAGTCCCCCAATATGTGGGACAAATATTCGCCGATAGTATGACGAATGAAAAGATTGTAGAATCTATACTTCAGGAATTGAGAGAACCTCTCAAGGGATATTCTGCTCAACTCTTCGATGAGTGGGTGAACTACAGTAATAGTAATTCGAGTAAGAAAAACTCAGAGTATACCAGTTATACGATGAAACTATCTTCGGCTAAAGGAGACTTATCTAAACAAGTTTCAGAGGCTATCAATCAAAAATTACCAGGGTATTTTACCACGGAAAAGAAAGCATTTAAAACTTGTAGAAGCACAAGTTCTGCAGGGACTTGCAAAGAAGCATTTGTCAATGGAATTCAGAAGTCAATTTCGAAGACCATTGAGGAAAAAATTAAGAAGTATCTTAAAGAAAGACTGGACAAATTGTAGTTAAGAATGCTGAAAAACAGCATAGGCTCAGGGGTATTTTACTCCTGAGTTTTTTCATGGATTAAAAAAAATGATGATTTTCCGCTTATTTTTTCTTTTTATTAAACCCTTATTTATTGCCTTGATTATGGGGGTTTTTTTGACAAAAAGGAGGTAAAAAGATATAATATACTATGTTGTTAACTTTTATATTCACTTCATAAAAACTAATGAAACGCCTTTGATTAATACTACTAGGTCTCGCATTGTTAGCTCAATCTTTCTCAAGTCTAACCTTGGTGAGTTTTGCGCAAGTTCCAGCAGACTACCTCCCAAATAGCCACATCAATACTTCGTGGAATAGTATTTTGAACACCCTCACGGAGTTACAGGCTTACAGAAAAACTGGAAATGAAGTGCCAGCGAGTATGTTTAGAAGTCTCAATAGCAATTTTAAAGCCGTATTCAAATATTTCCCAAATAATCCAAGTTACAATGTAATTTACAAACAATGTGATATTACTACAGCTCAATTGAGTACTGAAGTAAAATATGATGATTACAATGTTTTCGTATCAAAATGTTTCGATCCATTGAGTGCAATTCTCAAAGATATTCAGAATAATTTTACAGTAGTGAGTGTACTCAAGGCTAATCCAAGAGTTGGTCAAGCTCCATTATCAGTAACTTTGGATGCAAGCGCTAGCACGGATCCGAGTAACGAAACCATCCCTTCAAACAACTTCTTCTGGTACTATACAAATACAGCCGGTCAAGATGTGATTATCGGGAAAGGTCCGATTATTAATCATACTTTTGCTACTCCAGGAAACTATGTAGTGCATAGCACCGTAAGATCTATAAATAATCTGAATGGATATTTTGATGCCGATAATACGATCACTGTAGCAGTACAACCTACTGATACAAAGATCAATATCTTAGCAAATGGATTCAAACTCGATGAAAATAATCCTACTAAAATGTCTTTATCGGAAGGGGTAAGTGGAATTACTTTTGATGCGACGACAACTACTATTTCACAAGGAAAAAGAATCGCAAAGTACTCTCGACGTGTAGTATCTACTGATGGAGTTTTCAATAAAACATCAAATGGAGATGGAGTACCAGGAACTTTAGCAATGCAATTGGATAGAAAATGATCATACAAGATAACACTTACAGTTACTGATAATACAAATGTTAATACTAATAAAGTATATCAGCTTATATTATCTGATCCAGTAAGTAAAATTAGAGCAAATCCTCAAGCTGGTACTACAAGTACGCAATTTGCATTTGATGGAGATTCAAGCTATTCAGTATCAAATAAAGTAAGTCTGTATAGACGGGACGTATACGATGTTGATAGCGGACTTCTTACTACCAGTCAAGAAAAAAATTTGAGATTCCAATTTAGCAAACCTGGAATCTATACAGTAAAGCTTACTATAACTGACCAACAATGATTCACTGATAGCTCACAAATGAAAGTTTCTGTAGAATCTACTCCCCCAGTTGCTCAATTTACCATGAGTCCTACTAGTGAATGGCTCAATCCATCTCAGTTTATTTTTGATGCATCAAGTTCATTTGATTATGATATGCTTAATAACAATGATTCTTTAACATTTGAACGATGATTTAGTGACCCTGATAATACTACGGTAATTGAAAAAGCAGAAGGATCAAAACAAGTGCAGGTTCAGTTCAACACTAATGGCAGCCACAAAGTAAAACTTAAGGTAACTGATTCATTTGGTAAAAGTTCCGAACTTACAAAAGAAATAGTGATCAATAGTGCACTTAGACCTGTGATTAAAGTCAATCCAATAGCGGCACCTTGGTGAACAAATATCAAATTTAATGCGAGCGCAAATAAAGAAATCGTGAGTTATATCTGGAATTTTGGAGACGGGAAAAGCAGAACAGTACAAACAGCTTCTGTAGATCATGTTTTTGAAAAAGTTGGGGTGTATAAAGTTACTTTGTTGGCAACATCCGCTGAAGGTGATAAAAATACAGTTTCTACAATGATATATATTGGTGAAAATGAAGCTCCCATAGGAGTTTACAATGTACTTGGGCCAAACAATCAATTGCTTTTACCAACAGATGAATGTGATGGGGAAAGTGCTTATAGCGTTACTAGATACCAACAAATGACTATAGATTCCTCACAATCAGTAGATATCAAATGACAAAAATCCAATATCAAAACTTTATTTAAACCACAAAATGATGATGTTTTTACTACTTCTCAATTTAGATATAAATTTGGTGAGCTTGGTTGCCAATTTGTAGATATGGTAGTGGAAGATCAAGAAGAACTAACAACAGACAAAAAAACAATATGGTTTAAAGTAAAAAATGGACTTCCTACTATGAATACCCTATATCTTAGTTTCCCTCAGTATTCCAACGACGTAGGAATTGGATTATTTCAATATAATGCTCCAAAAGATCCTAATTTTGAACAATTCGATCCACTTGTAGTAAGAGTAAATATGAACAATCCTGTAGATTTGGATGGAAGTATTTCTTATATTGCTCGGTATTATTACAAACCTGAAGATCCAGATAGATTATTAGATATCAAAATTACACCTGGAAATAGTAATGCAGTAAACTTTGCATTGAGCAGAGAAGCTGGGGAATATACTTTTGGAGCTAAGCTTATTGATAATGATGGAGGTGAAGTTGCTTCTGAAGATATCATCGGCAAGGGACCTTCGATCTTTATCAAACCAAAAGGAAATGATAGTATTGATATTCCATTGGTAACTATAAAATCTGATGCCGTGACTACTAAAGTAGGAGAAGAAGTGACCTTTACGGTTTCTAGCAAAATACTTTCAAACAGATCTGATTTCAAAGCTAACAGGATTATTAAGTATGACTTTGATGGAGACGGAATCGATGATCTGACTACCAAAGATGATATTATCAAATATATCTATACCAATCCTTCGCCTGATTGAAAACCCTATAAGCCAAAAGTGAAGGTAATTTATAGAGAAAAAGTAGGAGTAGGATATACTGAACCTATTATTGTAAAAAAAGCACTCAAACCAAACTTCATCGTGGTTAGCTATGATAAAAAAGTACTTATTAGAGATACGAGCTATGGAATTGATGAAAAGACGACTTTTGAGTATTGTTTGGACAAGAATGACTGTAAAAGCACAATAATCAAAGGAGAAAAAACTTTCTTATATGAATACAAAGACTATGGAGAACATATGATAGTTCTTACTGCTACTGACCAGTATGGCAATACAGTGACAACTGAAAAGAAAATTACTCTCCAAGCTCCAGAAACCAGATTGTTTGTATCATTAATGTCTACGCCTGAAAATAAACAAACTGCAAATGGATTTGAACTTGATGTAGGAAAGTCGCTTAATAATCAGATTATATTGTATCCTCAGTATTTTGGAACAGGGCAATGTTATATCGACATCAACCTAAGTGATGGAGACAAAAATAAAGATAAATTATGCAATCAATTACACACTATCGATATAAAGTCAGTTTCAAGCGAAGTATATTATAAATTATGGTATGAAAATACGAAAGGTCTAACTAGTAAAATTATTAAAATTAATTTATTAGATAATCAGACTATTGTTCCTGATCAATATAAGGAAACTGCTGCAAAGATGAGTGAACTTATAGAAAAGTATAGTAACAAAGAAGATTATGTAACTTTGGTAACTATTTTACAAAGCTTAGCTCAAAATCTTGGAGATAAAGAAAAAACAACAGAATATCTGATTGATTTGAGCTCAGAAATGAAAGCAACTACCTATCCTGCAACCACTCAAGCTGAAATAAAAGCAATAACAGACTCGCTTGCAAATGCTTGATTTAGAGCTACGCAAGGTCTTTCTGAATACGAAAGAGAGAAAGCCAATATCCTAGCATATGCCAATCCAAGCTTGGAGCCTAAGATAAGTAATTTGTTTGATAATTTGGAAAATACAAGTGATAAAGCTCAGATGTACAGCCAATTATCTGAAATACTCAGACTTTATGGATTGGAAGTAGCTGCATGAACAATTGAACAAGATGATTTTACTTCAATAAAAGATTCAGTTTGTAAAATAGTGTCTATCAAGGAAATACCATGAAGTAAGTGTTTGGTGGGAGAAAATGAGGTAATTGCACCTGATGAAACTATTGTAAAACCAGATACAACTACTGATAATGCTGGTGGAAGCAGTATAGTAAAATGGATTTTATGGATCATAGGTTCAGCAGTAGCACTATTTTTATTTGCTATCGTTGTATTTGCAGTAAGAGCAAGAGTAAGTAGATCAAAAATATCAAATGATCAAACCGAAAATCCAAATCCTGCCCCAAGTCCTAGTCCTGCCCCAAGTCCTAGTCCTCAAACATCGCCTGCCACCTCGAATTCGAATACAAATTCGAGTTCAAGTGCAGCTGCAATTTCAGAAAAAAACCCAGCTTCACCACCGAGTTCAAATTCCAATACTAACCCAAGTTCAACTCCTAGTTCAAGTTCAACTCCGGGTTCCAACCTAAATTCTAATTCAAATCCTAATTCAGAAAATAACAGCAGTTCAAGTTCGAGCGCTAATCCAGATTCAACAACTCCAAAAACTTCAGTTTAATTCTTTTCTGTCAGCTTATCAAATTTTTTCACCCATTGAGTAGCACCATACTTATCTTTGATGTATTTTTGGTCAGCAGTAGGAAATGAATCGGCAGATAAAATAGTATGCAAAGCAGTATCAAATTGTTCTTGTTCTGTGTTTCCTTCAAACTTTTGAATATCTAAACTATCAAGAATAAAAGGAGCTACTCACCCTTTCTTGTAACCAATCGTAGGTATACCAAATTGTGCAAAATCCAACGCTGATAAACCAAACGTTTCCAAAAACTTAGAAGGCATGAGTACAAAATCATAATCTAGTGAATTCTTAAATATTTTGGAAAGAGGAAGATAACCATAATATGAAATATGATCAGGATAAAGTTTTACTAATTCCTCAATCTGAGGTCTCATACTTCCATCGCCACAAATATCATACTGGATGTTATAGTCAGCCTCGGAACCTGCAGATAGTACCGTATGTAATCGACTTACTATCAAATCTCGTCCTTTTTCAGGATCAAGCCTATGCGTAGAAATAAGTTTAACGATTTTCATAGACAAATGTGGTTATGATATAATTCTCATAGATTTTTTTCATTTTTGAATAAGCAAATTGGAAGGGTCCAACTCAAAGCCAATATCAGATATCGTTTTTCCATCTACACTTATAGCACATTGGTTAATGAGTTTCTTTGCATCACCGCGAGACTCACATAAGCCGCTTTCCACCAACGCATCTAGTAATGATGCTTTTTCGCTATACGTAAATTCTCCCACTTCACGACATATTGCTTTTTTCTCTTCTGAAGTTGATTGCTGCAGCAATTCAAGTTTATTATCTGCAAACATAAATTCACTTACTTTTTTAGCCTGGTCTGCGCTTTTAGTACCAAAAATAATCTGACATACTCTATAAGCAAGTTCCTTTTGACCAGTTCTATGCTCTGGATGTTGGTTATGTTTTTCTTGTATTTCTTGAATTTGCATACTATCAAGCAAGGAGTATATTTTTAAGAATCTACTTACATCCTCGTCTGGTACATTCATAAAAAATTGATAAGCAGTATATACTGAGTTTTTCTCTTCACTCAACCAAACTGCATTACCTTCAGATTTACCAAATTTTTTCCCATTTGAATCCAAAATAAGGGGAGAAGTCATCACAAAAGCATCTGTCTTACCGAGTATTTTCCCTATAAGTTCGAGCCCTGTAACACCATTTCCTCGTTGATCAGATCCACATATTTGGAGTTTACAACCATAATCTTCATATAATCTTACAAAATCATATCCCTGTATCAAAGTATATGCAAATTCTGTAAAACTAATACTCTTATCTGGGTCTTCAATACGCTTCGCTACAGTCTCCTTCTTGATCATAGTATTTACTGTAATATATTTTCCTACCTTTCTCAGGAAATCTCCAAAACTCATATCTTTATAAAAATCATGATTATTTTTGATCTCATATTTACAGTCTATTCCTGAAAGTTCTTTGATGTTCATAAGTAAGAAAGCTACTTGTTTATCTATACTTGCGATATTTTTTTCCAAAACTTCTGCTGAAAGCAAATTCCTTTCTGCATCTTTTCCTCCTGGATCTCAGATCATACCAGTCTCTCCCCCGATGATGAAAATCAGCTTATTTCCTCTTTTCATGAATTGTAAGGCAGTCATAAACATGGCAAAATTACCAATAGTCAGACTATCAGCACTCGGATCCATTCAGATATACAACGTTTGTCCTCCTTTATCGTATATATCAAAAAAAGCTTCATTACTAAACTGTTTCAATAAACCTCTTTGTTCCAATTCTTCTCTCAATCCAATTTTTTTTCACGAATCTTCCATTATCAAAAAAAAATCATAATATAAATGATATTTACATATTAGTATTCCCTGCTTAAAAAGCAAGAAAACTTTCTATTTGGTGAGTCCTGATAAAAATACATTGATATCATATTCACCTTTGAGTAAGGCAAGAAATTGTTTATATTGCTCGTCGGTCTTAACCTGAATAGGATTAACCTGTCGTTTTGACTGATATTGACTGATATATTTTCGCTGCACATCTGACTGTTGATCATCAAGCACTGCATTAAAAGCACTAAATAAAGTAGGTCGAAGGTAGTGATTTCCATTGGTAGCTTGATTGATATATTCTTGAAAGAAAATTCATGCAATACTTACGCCATCGCCATCAGGTTTAATTGTACTATCATAGTTATTCTTATTAACCACCCAACCTCGCAGTCTTACTGGATAAATACTCGTACTTGTAGGAAAATTATAAATAGTATAATCTGACTTTTCAAAATAGCCATTAAGAATATCTACTTCACTCAAATATCAAAATGAAAAATTAGTCAGCCCATAATACATAAAACATAACTTTGGATAAATTCCACATTTTGGATTTCTTTCAATCAATTTTGCAGATACTCTTTTATATTTTGCTAAATCCCAAATCTTTACTTCCAAAGCTTCATTACTATACGCTTTAAGAGTATCAATGAGCTGAGATCTATTGACCGATTGATACAGGATATTTTTGAGAATATCAGTATACCCTTCATATATTTCTTTTTTATTTTTGATAAGCTGAAGATCAAGATTTGATAATCCAAATAAAATAGGAATCTGAACATCAATTTTTCTCTCATCAAGATCGCTAACGCTGTTATTTACAATCGTATCTCGATCAAGAGCTTGCACGTTCTCTTGTATAGGCGTTTTAGCAAAGGTAACTAATGGATCAATACCAAAAGGAATGAATGTAAAATCTTTGCGAGCAAAATACTCAAAAAATGACGAATGAAACAAACTTGAAATATCCTGACTAAATCAAAAACTTCACAGCGAATCCTGATATTTATCCAAACTCTGATCATCTGTAAGAATAATATCTGCTCCAGTAGCTCAGTCCTTAAAAAGTGAATCAGTAAAATCAGGGTAAGGAACGTCCCAAGTATTAGTAATAATCTGAAGTTTGATATTTTGTTGAGCTAATTTATTGATTATTGGTCTCCAACCTGGTTCATTGTAGGACCAGATAGGCATAGCAATCTTGAGGACTTTGATGGTAGGTTTTTTGATCGTACCTGTTGCGGTTTGTGTAGTTCATGTAGAAAGAATATTTGTATTATTACCAGTTAGGTTTACTATTTCATTTGCTTGTTGTCCTGAAATTGTATTATCTGTTTGTTCAGAACCTGTAACATCAGCCGGTGAAAGTAATTTAAATAACGAAAACACCCACAGTGATACTCACACTATAGGGATAGCTAAAACAAGTATGAGTTTGAGCTTTGGATTCATAGTTTATTATATCCAAAAGCTTTTGAAAAGTCAAAAAACTAGAGCTTAAACCGATGGTCAATTTGAGGTATTGCAAGTGTTTGAAGATAATATTGATGATAAGATTCTCCAAAGACTGGAATACTAATTTGTAAAGCTATAAAATGATCTGAACTTAGTGCTTGCAAGCGTTCATTTGTATCAGCTGAACTCGTTAGAAAGTCTGAAATAACAACTACTACATTGCCTTGTTGGATTTCAACTTCTGCTTTATCGATATATTCTTCCAAATATGAATAATATTCATGAGAATTTTGCTTATCTAGTGCATTTTGCGAATATAAAGTTTCAATCTGGATATCATTTTTAAATTCTTCCTGAATCTTCTGAAAGATTTCATTATTTGAAGACTTTTTATTCCAAAATTGGAAATTCTGATTATCATCTATCATAATAATAAGTTTAAGTGGCCTAGTCACACGGGAAATGGTAAGGTTTTTACCTGTTTTATTGTAAAGAGTAGCATTATTGAGGTCTGATGAAAAATTATTTTCTCTCATAGTAGCAAAATCATACTCCGGATCAGAAGCCAAACCTTGCAATGAATATTGTATACAGTTTTTTAGTGTTTGAAATAGATATTCCTGTTCTTGCATAACCACTTGTAAACATAAGTATTAAAAGCTTTGTACAAATCTCAGATCGCCATTAGTGAGAAGCCTCACATCTTTAATTCCATATTTTATCGCTACCATTCTTGTAAGTCCAAATCAGAAAGCATAACCTGTGTATTGTTCTGGATCTACTCCAGCGCCTTTGAGTACTTCAGGATGAATCATTCCACATCCAAGCACTTCCAGCCAACCTCTACGTTTACTGAGTTCAAATAATTTTGGGTCATTTCTGCAATCAATATCTACTTCATAACTTGGTTCTGTAAATGGAAAATATCATGGTCTGAGACGGATATCAAGTTCTGTTTCAAATATCTCAGAAAGAAGAGCTTTCAGGTCGTGTTTGAAATGAGCAAGAGACATATTTTTACGAATACATACACCTTCAAGTTGCCAAAAAGCTACATCGTGCGTTGCATCCATATTCTCCCATCTATACACTTTTCCTGGAACTACAAACCTGCATTCTGGTCACAACTTACGTATCAATTCCTGTTGCATCGAACTCGTATGCGTTCTGAGTAAGAGATTTTCTCCTGTCTCATCTTGTTGCTTCAGATAGATCGTATCATGAATTTCTGTAGCAGGATGCGATGGTGGAATATTCACTGAGTAAAAATTTTGATGTTTGGTAGCGCTGTCATTTCCATCATGGATTGAAAAACCATACTTTGCAAATATATCATACATTCTTGCGAGTTCTTTTTGGATGAGATTGTGATGACCTTCATGGAGGGGTAATTCCACACTATAATCTACCAAATCATCACGAAGTGAAGCCTCTATTTCTTGGTTTTTAAAAATCTGAAGTTTTTCGTTAAGCTGACTTTCAAAAAAATTCTTTACCTCTGTAAGCAAAGGTCCTATCATTTGTTTTCCTTCTATATCGAGAGAAGCTAATTCCTTATATGATGCAGTCACTATTCCAGCTTTACCCAAAAAATACTGTTTTATCTCTTCTACGCTTACTTCATTGTTTGCAGCATTGAGTTTTTCAGTAAATTCTGCTTTCCATTGTTCTATTGTACTGGTAGTTAACATTGTGAATGCGATAAAAATAAAATAATCTGATAGAGATGAGCGAGCGGGCTTGATAAGACTATAATATCAAGTTATTAATAAGCACTATGTATATAAAAAAAACCTCAGAATGCAATATCTGAAGCAATTTTACTAAGAAATTTGTTAGGAATTTCATAAGGTATTCCATATTTGTTTTCTACGTTTATGATGAGATTGTTGTGCTATAAGTTTACGCAATTGACCTTTTGTCACTTCTTGCTGATTATTGAAAGAAGCAATTTTTTGCTCTTCCAGTTCTTTTTGACTTAAAAACTGTTTATGTGGATGATTTGATTGAGCGTTTAATTGAGACTGCATAAGTTACAATTAACAAACTAAATTTAATCTAGTTCAGTCATATATTGTTCAGATTTCATTTTATTCATAATATCTTTTACTACTCCTACTACGATAATAATACCAGATCCTGTTACTACTACTGGGATAGTACCAAATCATTGGAATAAGTTTTGTAAAAGCGGAATTTTATTCAAAAGATAGCTATAAGAAGCAAGTACTCAAAGTCCGATACCTCCCCAGAAACAAAGATGTCCTAATACTTTTGAGATATATGCGATAGTCTCTTTACCTGGTCTGATCGATGGTATATATCCTCCTCTTTTTTGAATGTTATCTGCAATCTTTTCGGGATTGAATTGTACTAATGCGTAGAAGAAGGTAAAGAATACAACGAGCACGAAATAGGCTATAATAGTCCACCAAGATGGATTCTGATTATAAATATTGAAATTCGCCTCAATCCAACTTGAAATATTCTTAATTCATTCTGTAGCTCCACCAAATTTTGAAACAAGTTGAGTTAACAAATAAGGGAAGGAAACAAAAGCGATTGAAAATATAATTGGAACCATTCCAACAGGATTAAGAGGGAAAGGAAGTATACTTGTTTGTTCTACTTTTCATTGTCTAGCATATATAACAGGTATTTCTTTTGTAGTTTGGATAAGGAATATAGAAAGCAAAACAAGAACTGCAACGAATACTAATATGAATAATCCTACTGCAAATGGATTTGTAGCTGCTGTAATTGAGCTATAGAGACTTGAAGTGATTCCAGAAACAATACTAGCAAAGATAATCATACTTGTACCGTTACCAATACCATATTCAGTGATAAGATCACCAATCCACACCAAGAACATACTACCAAAAGCCATTACTAATGCTACTAGAGCTATGTTTATAGTAGTTAACTCGATTGCATTTCCACCAAGATAATAGTTCACAAAGTAAGTAACACCTATTCCTTGTAAGAACGCTAATGGGAAAGTTAACCATCTTGTTATTTGACCTATTCTTTTAGTTCCTGATTCTCATTCTTCTTGTAGTTCTTCAAGTGCTGGAACAACTCCAGTAAGTAATTGAATAATAATACTTGCATTAATAAAAGGCGCAAGTCCTACAGCTAATAATGAAAATTTATCCAATGTACCTCACAAAAGTAAGGCAAAATAAGATAATGAACTATTTTGAAGATTTGTAAAATTTACAAGTACATCTACATCAGCAAATGGAACTGGTATAAATACAAGCACTCTATATAAGGCTAACAACAAAAGTGTAGCAAGCAATTTTTTTCTTAAAGTTTTATTTGAAAATAATTTACTAAGTGTTCCCATATGCTTGGTATGAAGAGAAATTAAATAATGATTATTTTATACTTTCCGCACCTTTACTGAACAATTCAATTCCTTCAAATTGAAATTTCTTTTTAGTCTCACCGTCACCCAAGATTTTTACAGCATTTTTTGCATTTCTAATAAGACCTTTTTGAAATAATGAAGCGTTACTAATAACATCTCCAGAAGCATAAGCCTTATCCAAATCTCTAATATTTACAGTTTCGATCAATGTTGTAAGTTTATAATATCTTTTGAATCCTTTGAGTTTTGGCAATCTCATATATAACGGAGTTTGTCCACCTTCAAAGTAAGCAGGAATTTTACTTCCTTTACCAGATCTAGCTTTTTGACCTTTCAAACCTTTTCCGCAGTAATTTCCTTTACTTGCGTTTCCTCTTCCGAGTCTTCTCATTTTATCTTTGAGTCCAGGTGATCTTTCCAATGTACTTAAATCCATTTTATAATAATTAAGATATATAATAAACAATGACTTATAATTTTTTTTGATATTTAAATATTTTGATTATTCAGCAGCTGGTAATTCAGCAGCATCCAGAGCTTTTTCTTTTTCTTTAAACCTTAAGCTAAAGTTTTTGAATGAACTTACCATTTCAATAGTCAACAAAGCATTATTTAAGATATTATTTGTTCCTACAATTTTACTCAAAATATTAGTAAAACCAGCAAGTTCTAATACAGATCTAACAGACGATCAAGCTTTAAGTCCAGTACCAGGTTTAGCTGGAACAAGTTTAATGTTAGCTGCTCTAAATTTTTTATTAGATGGATATGGTACAGTACCTTCTGCAGTAATAGTTACATCAACAATATTTTTGTATGCATCATGAGTAGCTTTACTAACAGCAGATTGAACATCATTACCTTTAGCAATACCCAAACCTACTTTACCTTTTTTATTTCCGATCAACATAGTCGCACGGAAACTCAATTGTCTACCACCAGTTGTAACTCTTGTCACTCTTCTCACTTCAAGCATTTTTTCTTCAAATTCTTTTTTAGTTTCATTTCCTCTTCTTGGTCTTCTTTCTCTTTTATCTTTATCTCCTCCTTTTCTTCCTTTGAAAGATGTAGATCTAATAGACTGATCATTTGATACTGTCGCAGCAACTTCAGTTTTAGCTGTTTCAGCAGAAGTAGTTTCAGGAGCAGACTCCACTGGAGTAGTTTCAGAAGTTGTTTCTTCAGTTGAAGTAGGTTCAGGAGCAACTATTTCTGGAGTTGGTTCTCACCCTTCAGAAGTCGTTTCTTCGTTAACCGTTACTTCATCTTGCTCTAAGAGTTCTCTAGACATAAACATGATATTGGATTAATTATGGTTAAGTAAAATAATAGTAATATATTGATAGTAGTATTAGATAGTGATTCCTCCTTCTCTCAAACCATCACAAAGAGCTTTAATTCTCCCTGTAAATCTATAACCATTTCTATCAAAGATAAGTTTAGTTATATTTTTTGATTTCAAAGTTTCAGCAATATTTTTACCAAGTTCAAAAGCATTCTCGGTTTTTTTACCCTTCATACCTTTGTCATTTGTTTGAACTACAGTATTGCCCTTGTTATCAACCACTGTTAATCGATTGAGTACATTTGATTTTTCTGCAATAGCTCTATGTTCAGCCATATGACTTTTCAAAGTAGTATTTGTTCTATTTTTTCTCTTTGCGTGCAATGTTTCTACATTGAGAGTATGATTTCTTTGCTTATTCATCGTGAGTTGAATGTATTGAATAAATTACAATTATAATCTGATTATGTTTTATTTACTTGCAGCTTTACCAGGTTTGAGTTTGATAACTTCATCAAGGAATCTAATACCAGCTCCTTTATAAGGCTCAGGTGGTTTGATTGCTCTTACTCTCGCACATGTCTCTCCAATAAGTTCTTTATTGATAGACTCAAATGAGAGTATATCATTATTTTTAGAATCTTTTTCAAAAGCTAATTTTACTTCAACAGGTATTTGATGATATACTTTATGAGAAAGTCCCAATGTAAACTCAATACCGTTTGATCCATGTGGTTTAGCAGTATAACCTACTCCAAATACGAGCATTTTTTTAGCATATCCTTCTGAAACTCCTACGATCATATTTTGAACTAATGCTCTCATTAGACCCCAAAATTTTCTCATTTCATATCCATCAGCAGACAATTCCAAAGTTGATTCAACTTGTTTGATTGTTACACCAGGATACATAGTTAATTCTAGATTTCCTTTTGGTCCTGAAGCTTTTACAGTATCTTTATCTATTGATATAGTAACTCCTTCTGGTATCATAATTGGTTTTTTTCCTACTTTAGACATAATACAAATGCAATAATAATAATTAAATTTTTAGCTCTATCAGCAAGCAGATTCTTACAGAAGACACTCACTTATTAGCTTCTTCAATAGTATAATAATGATAGTTTATTTATCAACTCAATACAAAATAATCTTAAGATAAAATTAATAGATTTCTGCTATCAACTCACCTCCCAAATGTTGCACTTTAGCTTCATGAGCAAACATTAGTCCTTTATTAGTAGAGATAATACCAATTCCTTTTCCACCAGCTACACCTTTTATCTCTTCATATCCAATATAATGCTTTCTTGATGGTTTCGAGAATAGTTTAATATTTGGGACAAGTTCTGACATATTAGTACTATTGATCAAATTGATAGTAAGAGTTTTTTTATTTCCTTCTGTCGTAACATCAAAATCTTGAATGAATTTTGCTTTTTGTAAAAGCTTACAAATATTAAGTTTGAATTTTGAAGGTATAATGCCAGTAATTACTGGTTTTCTTGCCATATATGAATTCTTAATTTGAATCAATAAGTCAATAATGGGAGCGCTAGTATAACTCATAATAATACAATTAGTAACAATAAAATAGTTATTTAATATTCTGAATAATTAATTTGGACATAGCTATTGCCGTGAAGCAATGTTACCATGCTGCTTTTCTCATACCGAGGATTTGTCCTTGTCTAGCATGCACTCTAAAGCAAACTCTACAAACACCAAAGTCTCTAATGAAACTTCTCGTTCTACCGCAAAGTTTACATCTGTTATAATGTTTACAAATATTTTTCATTTTTGTTCCATTAGCAAGTGCAGTGAGTCTTTTATTCTCTAATCTTGCTTGTTTTACGATCAATGAAGTTTTTGCCATTTTTTTTTATATGTTTAATAAAGTATAATAATAATTTAGTTTGTAACTACAGGAGCTTTAAAAATTAATCCTAAAGATTTAGCGAAAGCAAGTGATTGAGCTTTATCAGCAGAAGTTGGTACAATAGTAATTTGTAATCCAGCTGCTAAAGTTAAGTTATCTACATTTACTTCTGGGAAGATACCAAACTCTTTAAATCCAAATGAGATATTTCCACCTTTATCAAAAGATTTTTCGTTTAATCCACTAAAATCTCTTACTCTAGGAAGAACAAAATTAACCAATCTTTCAATAAAATCATAAGCTCTCTCCTTTCTGAGAGTAACTTTGAACATCACTGGAGATCATTCTCTCAATTTAAAGTTACTTACTGACATTCTCGCGTTGATCAAGATTGCTTTTTGACCAGTAATCGCTTTGAGATTGTTTTCAATTTCAGTAAAGTCTTTTACACCTTTTCTAGTATGTAGTGAACCAACTCCACAAGCTACGATAACTTTATCAAGCTTAGGAACTTGGTGGATATTATCCAATCCCAAATCTTTTTGTAGTTTTTTGATAATTGTCTTTTTAAAATCTGTACTCAAACTCATTGTAATAAACTATAGATAATAAAAGTGTCGGCATTGTCCGATACTATAAAGGTATGTTATTTAATTAATTCACCAGTTTTTTTTACTACTCTCACTTTTTTCTTATCATCTCCTATGCTAATAGCCACTTTACTTGCTTTGTTTCCATCCCAAAATTGGACATTACTATAATTGATTGCATGATGCACATCAATATATCATTGACCTTTTTTAGCTCTTTTTTTGATATTCAAACCTTCAAGATAAACACCTTTATCGTTAACTTTAACGATCTTGGCAGTTTTACCTTTATATTGACCAGTAGTTACTATTACTGTATCTCATGTTTTAATTTTTTGCATTGTTTTGATAATTTATAATATAGAATAACCAATAATTATAGTTTGTAGATTAGATTACTTCTTGAGCCATACTGGCAATATTTTTGTAAGCAAATTTCTCTCTGATTTCTTTTGCAACTGGTCAGAATATTCTTTTCCCGAGCGGTTGTTTTTCCTTATCAATAAGCACTACTGCATTATCAGCAAAAGCGATATAACTTCCATCGTTTCTTCTGATTTTGTTTACAGTTCTTACCACCATAGCTCTACCAACTCCAGCTTTTTTCAAAGTAGAAGTACTTGCAACTTTTTTGTAAGCCACAACCACTACATCTCCAATTCCAGCAGATTTACTATTTCCTTTGATAATACCAATAACCAATGCTTGAGTTACCCCAGTATTATCTGCTACGTGTACCATACTTTCGTGTTGAATCATTTTTTAATGAGTTATAAAAATATATAATCAGATTATTTAATATTACTGAACTTTCCAGCTTTTTAATTTACTAATTTTTCTTGTTTGCAAGAAAGTAACCGTTTCTCCTGCTTTGTAAGTATTGAGTTCATCATGAACATAATATTTTTTCTTTACAGTGAATCTTTTCTTGTAGATAGGATGCATAGTAACTCTTTTTACTTCAACAACTAATGTTTTATCAGCTTTTGCAGAAAGAACTACTCCTGTAAGATCTCTAATATTTTTTCAATTTGGTGTAATCATTGTACCGGTTTTTAGAAGTTATAAATTGGTAATACGAATATTACCTTATTTGTGTGACACTATTTTTGTGAATCTAATACGAATTTGTGTTGTGCTATCAATTTTCTAGTTTTTTTGAAAACTGAAGAATCTTTTACTGAAGCCACAGAAATTGATTTTTTGAGCTGTAATTCACCAAGCTGATTGCTTAGTTTTTTTATCTCATCTTTCAACTTGTGAGAATCTAATTTTTGTATTTCAGAGTATTTCATAATTGTGAGCCTAGTGATTAAATAACAATATCCTTATATTTAGTTCATTTCATTTTTTTCAACCAATCTTGTTCTAACACTTAGTTTGTATCCTGCTTGTCTAAATACTTCCAATGCTGTAGCTTTATCTACACCACTAATTTCAAACAATACTCTTCCTCTTTTAACTTTTACTGCATATTTATCTACATCTCCTTTACCTTTACCCATTTTAGTTTCGAGAGGTTTTTTTGTAATAGTTTGCGCAGGGAAAACTCTGATCCACATTTTTCCTACCTTTCTTACATATCTAATAATCACCTTTCTCGCAGATTCAAGTTGTCTATTGGTTACAAAAGAATTTGACATGGCTTTTAGACCATATTCTCCAAATGCTACTTCAGTTCCGCTAGTAGCGATACCTCCTGTAAGTCATTTGAAACTCTTTCTTCGTTTCCATCTTTTTGGCATTAATAATGACATGGCTTTTTTTAGTTAATGATTAATAATAATAGATATTTTCAATAAACTGATTCAATTTATGCTGCGATATTTATAAGTCCTTTTTCTTTCTTAAATAACTCTCCTCTACATATCCACACCTTTACTCCCAAAACTCCATATTTAGTTTTAGCTACGTCATAATGGTAATCTATGTCAGCTCTTAGAGTTTGAAGTGGTACTACTCCTTGAGAATATTTTTCAGTTCTGGCGATATCTACTCCATTCAATCTTCCTGCGATTTGAATTTTTACTCCTTGTGCTCCTTTTTCCATAATTTTTTCCAAAGCTTGTTTGCATACTCTTTTGAATGGGAGTCTACCTTCCACCTGGCTAATAATGAATTCACCCATAATCTTAGCACTCAATTCAGGAGTTCTTACTTCCTTAAGAGTAATTTTGAATGTTTTTCCAAATTTCTTTTTTAAGTTATTTTCTATATTAAGAATATTCTTACTATCTTTACCAAGAATGAATGCTGGTTTTGAAGTAAAAATCAAAAGTTCTCCCTCAGAAATAGTTTTTCTAATGATTACTTTGCTTATTCCACAATTTGGACAAGCTTTATCAATAAATGTTCTCAATTTAATATCTTCTACGAACATTCATGCTTTTTGATTTTTCTTTCTTGGAAACCATTCTGAAGTCCAAGACTTCATAGTTCCTATTCTTAATCCTAATGGGTTAGCTTTTTGTCACATAAGTGAGTAACGATAATAAGTAAAATAATATGAATTAATCTTTAGTTTATTTTATATCCTCTAATATAACTCTAACAAAACTTCTATGTTTATAGTATCTATGCACTCCGCTTCTAGAAGTAAATCTAAATCTTTTCAAGAGCATACCTCTACCAACATTGATAGTTGATATAGTAAGGTTTTTCAAATCAGCATCAGCATTGTGTTCAGCATTACTTGCAGCAGATTTTACTACCTTCCAAAGTATATCAGCAGCCTTTTTAGGCATCATGTGTAACATATCAAGTGCTTCGGAAACTTTTTTTCCTCTTACCATCTTTGCTACCAAGTTCATTTTCTGATAACTTAGTGTTGCGTATCTGAGTGTAGCTGTATAACTTCTATCCATTGTTGTAGGTGTAATAATTAAAGATTGATATTATATTATTCTAGTATTAGAACGGATGTCCTCTAAATGATCTTGTTGGTACAAATTCACCGAGCTTATGTCCAATCATTTCTTCTGATAAGAACAAGGAAACAAATTGTTTACCATTATGAACAGCGAAAGTATATCATACAAAATCAGGTATGATAGTACATGATCTGTCCCAAATCTTAAGAACTTTCTTATCTCAAGAAGTAGTCATTTTCTGTACTTTGCTCAGTATTTTTTGATTAACATAGTAACCTTTTTTGAGTGATCTAGTCATGATTGTTAATAATTAATAGTAATAGTGAATAATTTGATATTTGTATTATAAATAAGTAGATAATATTACAAATTATTTATTCTTTGGTCTTCTACTTACAATAAACTTATTACTCCATTTTTTAGCGTGTCTTGTCTTGATACCTGGAGCAACTCTTCTACCATTAAATGCTTTTTGTCCTTTTCTCAATCCAATAGATGAATGTCCTTCACCTCCTCCATGTGGATGATCAACTGGATTCATGTTTTTACCAAGTACACGTGGTTTGATACCTTTCCATCTTTGTCTACCTGCTTTACCAATAACTACATTCATATGATCTTCATTTCCTATTTTACCAATTGTTGCATAACATTTTTCATCAAATTTTCTAACTTCTCATGACTGCAATTTTACAATAACTGCACCAGTTGCTTCATCTCTACCAGCGATAGTAGCGTAACTACCTGCTGATCTTATCAATTTACCTTTTGTAAACGGTGTAAGCTCTAGAGCAAATATAGTGAATCCATCAGGAATATCTTTGAGTTGTTTTCTGCTTCCAGCTTTAATTTCAGCAGTGTCTCCACAAACATAACTATCACCAACTTTAACTCCGCTCCAAGCGAGTACATATCTTTTCTCACCATCTGCAAAGTGTAAAAGACAGATTCTACATGTTCTATATGGATCATATTCGATAGCTGCAACTTTAGCAGGAATATTGAGTTTATCAAATCCTCTAAAATCTACCATTCTATAGAGTTGTTTATGTCCTCCTCCTTTCCATCTTGAAGTAATTCTACCTTGGTTATTTCTACCACCAGTTTTTCCTAAAAACTTTGTAAGTGATTTTTCTGGAGTCGTTTTCGTAATATCTGAAAAGTCATATCCGATCATAAATCTTCTCGATGGTGTGGTTGGTCTGTACTTTTTAAGTGCCATTTTATTAGAGTAATAATGAATAGTAAATTAAGTGTTATTTTTGTAATCAGATCATTAAATTCTTTATAATCTGAGCTCTAGCTATACCTACAATGGCTAATTTTGCAGCTAGATGGTTATCAGTCTTGGCTAGATAACATCAATTTTATCATCTTTTGCTAAAGTAATAATAGCTTTCTTGAATGATTTTCTTTTTACTCTTCTTGAACCACTTTTACTTGGAAGTACGATAGTGTTAACACTGGTAGGTACTTTCCCATAAAGCTGTTCAAATCCTTTTGCAATATCAATTTTGTTGACATTCATAGGAACGAAGAAGCAATACTTATTGAGGCCATCAATCATGCCAAATGCCTTTTCACCTTGTAGTAATCATAATAATACGTCACTACCAGCCAATCAAGGTTGTTTTCTCGTATTATTTTTAATCCATCTACGTTTTAATATATTTTTGTAAGCCATGATTGAGAATTATAAATTAGATTAAGTAAGAGTTATAATAAGTTAATTATATGTTCTGATTATTCTGTTTCTTCTTCAGCAGCCTTTGAGAATCTAGTAATGATTTTGTCGAGACCATCTTTACCAAAGATCATGATATGATTGGATCTCAAAAGATCTACAACGTTCATATAATCAATAGATACATATTTAGTATCTTCGATATTTCTGAAAGATTTACTCAGAATTTCGTCGTAATTACCTGACATGATCAAATTGTGATCTTCAGAATAAGCTAAGGTTTTGAGTAGACTGTAAGCTCCTTTTGTAGAGATATGAGCTGCGCTGTAACCATCAACGATAACCACTTCTTTATTTTCCAATTTAGTTACAAATGCTCCAAGTAGTGCTAGTTTTCTTTGTTTTTTAGTCATAGTTTTTGACCAATTAATTTCAGAAGAAGGACCAAAAGCAACTCCACCATGTTTTCTGATTGGAGAACCTTTATCACCAACTCTCGCTCCACCACCCTTTTGTTTTTTTAATTTCTTACCACTATATGATACCTCTCCTCTCGTTTTAGTACTAGCGTTGCTTTGTCTAGCATTACTAAGTTGCATAAGTACATATTCATGAATAAGACTACTATTTACTTTTTCTTGAGTAAATACAGTTGCATCAAGCTTAATACTTGAGAGTTCTTTTCAGTTAGTGTCTATAATTGGAACAATGTAAGTCATAGTTAATAATTTTAAGTGTTAATATGAATATTGGGATATAATGATATTTTTAAAGGTATATTATTGGAAGTAACATTTCAATGTACCATTGTATCGTCCTGGTATTGATCATTTTACAACTACGAATTGTTTGCTTTCGTGTTCAAATATCTTAAGGATTTTGATGTCTTTAACAGTAACTGTTTCCATACCCATATGTCCAGCATGTGGATGACCTTTCATAGTTCTTCTTGGCTTTCTATTTCCTTTACTTCCCAAATGTCTTGTAAACTTGTGACCATGAGTTGCAGGCATACCATGTAGACCGTATCTTTTGATACCACCAGCGTATCCTTTACCTTTACTAGTACCAGTAAAATTTACCATATCAACTCATTCTAAGATCGTAGTTGTGATCTCTCAAGCTTCAACACCTAAATTATTACCTTCATCAAGTCTAAACTCATATTGTTTTGGGTTTCTACCACTTTTTGAAGTAACAACTGCAGCCTCGTAGCCATCGTTTTCTTTACTTTTGATTCTCAAAAGTTGTTGAGCAGGAAATTCTAAGATAGTTACTGACGTGAAGTTTGTTTCAAGCCACATCTTAGTCATTTCTTTCTTAATAAGTATGATTCATCCTTTTTTCATGGTTAATTGTTTATAATTTATATAATCAGAATAATTTAGATTCAATATATATGTGATATGCTAGAATACTTTAACTTCAACCATTACTCCTACAGGTATATTGATATTTTGTAGGCTTTCCATAGTTTTGATACCAGTCTCTATAACATCAATCAATCTTGTGTAAACAAATTGTTCGTATTGTTCTCTACTATCTTTATTTACGAAATGTGAAGTGTTCACTGTATAAAGTTTTCTCCACTTTGGTAATGGAATTGGCCCTTTTATAGATGCACCAGATTTTGTAAGCATACTTACAATTTTTGAAGTGCTGCTTTCAAGCATTCTTACATCATATGATTTCAACTTAATTCTAAGTTTTGGTTCATATACTGAAGCTTTTTTAACTTGTTTCACTACTTTTTCAGGAGCAGGAGCAGCTTTTACTGCAGCTTTCACAGCAGGTTTTTTAGCTACCTTAGCAACAGTTTTTTTTTCTGGAGTAATTTTTTCAGTAATTTTTTTTTCAGCCATTTGCTATAAATATAAGTTATAAGTAGGGATGTATTTTGTGATATTCATTTAAAAATGAATAGAAAAGATAAGCCGATCAATATATTTTTATTTATCAATCAGCTTATCTCATTTTATATATAATTAGTCTAAGATTTTTGTAACTACACCAGCACCAACAGTTCTACCACCTTCTCTAATAGCGAATCTCAAACCTTCGTGCATAGCAATTTTATGGATAAGTTCTACTTCCATTTGTGCGTTATCACCAGGCATAATCATTTCAGCACCTACTACTTTTACAGTTCCTGTAATATCTGTAGTTCTGAAGAAGAATTGTGGTTTATAACCAGTCATGAATGGAGTATGTCTTCCACCTTCATCTTTTTTCAATACATATACTTCACAATGGAATTTTGCATGAGGTTTAACAGTACCTGGTTTAGCAAGAACTTGTCCTCTTTCAATTCCTTCTTTATCGATACCTCTCAAAAGTAAACCTGCGTTCATACCTGCAGATCCAATTTCATGTTGTTTGTGGAACATTTCGATACCAGTAATAGTAGTTTTCACTACATCTTCTCTAACACCGATAAGTTCAACTTCATCACCGATTTTGATTGTACCAGTTTCAATTCTACCTGTAGCAACAGTACCTCTACCTTTGATAGAAAATACATCTTCAACTGGCATCAAGAATGGTTTGTCCAATTCTCTTACTGGTTCTTCAATCCAAGTATCAACTGCGTTCATAAGATCTACGATACATTTTGCAGCACCTTCAAGATCAGTTGGATTTTCAACAGCTTTGAGAGCAGAACCTCTAATGATTGGAACGTTTTTACCGTCATAACCATTTTTAGTCAATAAATCTCTGAGCTCTTCTTCAACGAGCATAAGCATGTCTTCATCATCAACCATATCACATTTGTTTAAGAAAACAACGATGTTTGGTACATTTACTTGTTGTGCAAGAAGGATATGCTCTCTAGTTTGAGGCATAGGCCCGTCTGTAGCAGCACATACCAAGATAGCACCATCCATTTGTGCAGCACCAACGATCATATTTTTGATGTAATCGGCATGCCCTGGACAATCTACGTGAGCGTAATGTCTGAGTTCAGTTTCATATTCAACGTGAGCTGTGTTGATTGTAATACCTCTTGCTTTCTCCTCTGGAGCAGCATCAATACTACTATAGTCTCTCGCTTGAGCAAGACCTCTTTTAGCTTGTACTGTACAAATAGCAGCAGTAAGTGTAGTTTTACCATGATCTACGTGACCAATAGTACCAATGTTTAAATGTGGTTTAGACATAATATAATTCAAATATGAATAAATAATAATAAGTTCAATAGTTCTAAAATCACCTATAAATAGATAATTTTTTGAACATAGATAAGTGAAGTGATAAACAAGTGGGGGACGAAATCAAGAGATTTTTTGACAAATAAGTAAAAAAATCGTATAATAAAAGTATGGTTAATGAACTAAATTTACTATTGAAAAATGCTGTTATGGGATTAGCTGAAAAATGAATGGAATTCATCGGTAATATTTTCAAAAAAAAGGAAAAAAAGGAGATTTCTGATGATTCACAAAACAGCACAGAGAGCGCAGAAATGCAAAACGCAAATATGTCAGATTATAAAAAAAATCTCAACCAACTTGACACTCAAATAAAATCTGGTAAAGTCAAAAATGAAGTAATTAATAATTATGATGAATTATATGATCAGAATTATGAAAATTTCGATCGAGACATAAAACAATGAGAGGCAATACCATTTGAGCGCATCAGATCCCATGGTAGAATTATAAAGACAAATAGTAAGGGAAAAACTATGAGTTACTGCTCTACTACAGTTCAAAAAGATGCAGAAAAAATTTTTAATATCCCACTTTCCAGAGGTCATGGAAGTGCACAATGAGAAATTGATCATTATAACACTATGGGAAGAACTCCTTCTTGTAACTTAGAATGAAAAGATCTACAAGGGAAATTACCTCAAATCATGAGTAAATTTAAAGGAGATGTATTTGATATTTTTACCAAATCTAATGATAACCCTAAATATAATCACAGACTACTAGGTTTTAGATTGTGGACTGGCGGAAAACAACAAATTCGAGTACTAGATTCCTATATTCGTGGCGTAGGCTCCAATTCACCAATCCCCTTCGAGGAATATTATGAGAAAGTTTGTATTGGTATGAAAAGACCTTTATTGAAAGTAGTAGGATTTGATACAAAAAGAGAGGTATTTTTGAGTCAGACCATCACAAACAATAAGACTAAGGAGGCTAAAAATGAAATTAAATCAGCATAATACCCATAAATATAGAGAAGAGTTTGAAAAAAATTGATTCATTATATCATGAACAAGTCCTGATGGTTTATTGGTAGAAATGGCGGAACTAGCTGATCATCCTTTTATGATCGCAACACAAGCTCATCCAGAGCTCAAAGCTAGGCCGACCAACCCTCACCCATTACTCATGGGATTTATCCAAGCATGTATTTAAAGCTATGACACAATGATCTCTATTCCCTGATTTTGGTACGAAACGCATTGATTTTGAGCACAAATTTTTTGTAAATATTATTAGCGATAGATGATCAAAGTATAGCGGTTCAATTGGCAAAATAAATGATAAATGAGAGATAAAAAATCGACTTAAGGTGTATTGTAGTCATAAATATTTTCAAAAAGCAACGCACAACACCTATGCTTATAGAATACAAAATGAAAGTGGGATTATAGAAGAAGGCAAACATGATGATGGAGAAACTGGAGCAGGGAATTGCATTCTCAGAGAATTACAAAGGGATAATATCGTAAATGTGATCATAGTGATCACAAGATATTTTTGATGAGTGTATCTCAACGCTGATAGATATCGTAATGTGATAGCTGCTACAAAATATGTGATTAGTGAATGTAAAGTTTAAATATACTGAAAATATTTTTTCTATACTATCAAAAAAACGAGGGTTTTACTTCTCGTTTTTTATTATAAATTATAAATTTTTTTATAATCTGAATTATTGTAAAAGATAACCTGAGCCTACTAATACAAAATCATTATTTTTGTACAAATCATAGATTACTTCAGAAAGGTTTCCTCTATTGGTATCGTTCAATCTTATAGTTGTATGGTTTTCTAGATTAGCCTTATAATTTGCGGCTCGATTTATTCCAGGTATATCATCATATTTACCTGTTACCAATCTCATGATCACTGCTATAAGTTCATCACTACTGATAAAGCTATTTGGTTTGAACTTACCACCTTCTGAACCATAAAATATACCATATTCGTAGGAAAGTTTGATGTTTGTTTGTAATTCTGGACTAGTTTCTGAAAGATCAATAAATCTATTATCATATTTTTTATTTTTTTGTTTGCAGAGTACGTGTTCAGCAAAGTTTACAAAGAATTTTGCAGCTTCTGCTCTGGTAATCTGACGATTTGGGGCAAAGTCTAGTGTTCCAGGAATAGTAGTAAGCCCATAGCTGTATAACATCTGATGTGCTGTACGGAATATTTGTGTTACGTTATTACCTTGGTAGAGTGTTTTTTTATTGTTTGGAGTGAAACATGTATTAGTATCGATCGTAGGATTAAAGATTTCGATTGAATTCAAAACGTCTATAATATCGTCTATATCATCTTGAGTAGTAGGAGTTGGTAAGTTTGTTCCAGTATACATCCCTCCGCCATTCGCTTGATACACAATTACAATTCTTACAGCTGTTCCTGTGTTTCCACTCGTATCAACATAGGTATATTCAAGGATATACGTACCAACTATCAATGTATTTATAGATCCACTTGTAGGAATGAGGATGACGCCACTTCAATCAACGTTATCAATCCATGTCGCTCCTTGTTCTGAGTATGATCATCATTGAGTAACATTAATTATGGCTAATCCAACGAGCGTCACCACAGGAGCTGTTTGATCAGTTACATTCACTGTCCTTATTACTATATTACCCGTGTTTCCGCCTGCATCAACATAGGTATATTCAAGAATATACGTACCAACAATCAAAGTATTTACTGATCCACTAAATGGTATCAAAATAACACCTGTACCGTCAACGTTATCAGTTCGCGTAGCACCTTGTTCTGTGTATGATCCTCCTTGAGCTATGATTAATGAATTAAATCAAGATAGTGTGACTACTGGCGGAGTTTGGTCAGTTATCACGATGGTTCTAATTGCAAAACCTTTGTTACCTGCCATGTCCGTATAGCTATATTCGAGAAAATAACTTCCAACCACAGCAGTATTTACAGATCCGCTTGTAGCAAGCAAAATGACACCACTACCATCAACATCATCCGTCCAAACTGCCCCAGTGTCAGAGTATATACTCCATTGCGGAAGATACATAAAACTTGATCATGAAAGAACTACAACAGGAGCAGTCTGATCAATAAGTATCGAGTTGTTTATTATAATTGAATTATCGTTGGGGTTTCAAGCAATATCTCTTACAGTTCAAGAAAGTATATTAATATTGATTACGCCATCTCAAGTAACATTTATTCTCACCTCAAACTGACTATGATCAAATGGAGAAAGCTCAATAATAGAATCACAAACTGCTGATCCAAGGAATGTTCAGCTTATATTGATATCTGCACAAGTAAAACTACCTGTATTAATCGGTTCAGAAGCTGGAACAAAAAAGCTAACAGTGTGTCAAGACGTAAGTGCGCTTTGACCAGTCAATACGTCTATAGTCAAGACAGGATTGATAAAATCAAATATACAAGGAGAGGGACTGAATACTCCACTACCCTTATTCCAATTAGTCTGATTATTTATTTCACTTATGAAAGAACTGTCCAATAAAGCAGTATTGGAACAGTTATATTGTACATTACTGTGCCCTGTTAGGGAAATCGCTGATAATCAAAAGCTGAGAGAAGGGGGTAGAAATGAATTATTTGACGTTAGAGTTCAGGTAGTTATCCATGTTATTGGTGGTGCTCAAAATCAAAATCCGTAGAGAAATACGGTTGGCAACTGGTTGTATCAAGTTCATTGGTAAATCAAGATATTTTCTCACGCAATTGCAAAATTAAAATTTCCGTTTCTCGATAGCGTTGCTATTCAAGATGGAGTTATATATTGAGTTCCTGCGTCAGTTCCCGTGAGTGTTAAAATTGTTCATCTAGGTATAAATGCATTAGAAATCAAAGTAATATATCATTCCGTACTTCTCCATGCTCAAGTGCTCGTAATCGCGTTATCACTGATATATATTTTCGTTCCCGTTGCTAGATCTATACGAGAAACCAACTCTATCATATCTGGATTACCGTTTACAGTCAACACAAATAAATCTCCAGGAAGTAATGAAGTTGCAGAAACTTGTAATTTTAAGCCGATAAAAAATAGTGCAAACAAAGCAAACATACCGATTTTCAAAATTGTTTTTATATTTATGACACTATAATTCACACGAGGAATATATAAAAATTAAATAATTTGATTTTATTGTAGTAAATACCCTGAATCTCCCAATTCAAACTTATTATGCTTATAAAGATCATATATTACTTCAGCTAATTTTCATCTTGTAGTATTCGTAAGATCTATAGAAGTATGGTTTTCAAGATTTATTCTATAATTCGCCGCTCGGTCAGATCATTCAGCATCATCATATTTACCAGTAACTAATCTCATGATGACTGCTATAAGTTCATCTCTTGTGATAAAGCTATTTGGATTAAATTTATTACTTTCTGAGCCGTAGAAGATTCCATATTCATTTGAGAGAATAATATTCGTCTGCAAATCTGGATAAAGATCTCCTATATCATTGAATCTATTATCATAAGTTTTAATTTTCTGTCTACAAAGTACATTTTGAGCAAATTGAACAAAGAATTTTGCAGCTTCAGCTCTTGTAATTTTACGATCTAACATAAAATCTTGAGTACCAGGTATAGTAGTAAGTCCATAGCTGTACAACATCTGATGAGCTATACGGAACATTTGGGTCATATCATTACCTTGGTCCACAGTGAGTTTATCCATAGGGGCAAAACAAGTTGTTGAATCAATATCAGGATTGAAAATATTCATATCCACTCCAGGAGTATCAATATCAGGAGTTGTAGGAATCTCTGGGTTATTATTATTTGGTATCGGTTGGCTAACATAAGCTCATCCACCAAGAGGTGACGAAGGAGTAGAGCCACTAGATATTGCATTTACTGTTACAGTCACTAAACCTGTACCGCATTGGTTGTAAATATTACATATTTGGTAAACAAAAGTATCAACTCCAACATATCCTGTGTTAGGATAATAAAATATTCATCCTGAAGTCACAAAGTATGTTCCATTTAATGGATCTACAAGTATACCTCATGAGGTGATAAACTGAACATTGATATCATTACTAGTCACAGAAAATAGTGGCGATGCTGTATCTTGTGGCATACTATAATTATCATCCACTGGTTGTGGAATTCATGGACTACTAACTATTACATTTCTTATTGCAGTCCCAGAATTTCCTCCAGTATCAGTGTAAGTATATTCAAGAATATATAATCAAGGTGTGTAATTATCTACAGATCCGGTTGTTGGTCGAGTAATATCTCAGCTTCCATCAATGTCATCAGTCCAAGTTGCTCCAAGTTCAGTATAAGCACCACCCCAATCGATAGTCATATTTCATGAATTGAGTGTTACCACAGGAGCTTGGGTATCTTGTATAGTGATTGTTACTAATCCTGTACCACATTCCATTAGAATATTACACAATTGATAAACAAAGGTGTCAACTCCAACATATCCAGTATTTGGGTAATAAATTATTCATGCTCAAGATTCGATATAAGTTCCATGTATTGGACCAATAAGCATTCCTCAAGAAGTAGTATATTGTATATCTATGTCATTGTCGGTTATATCATATAACAATAGTCAAGTATCTTGAGCCATATTATAAAAATCATTGACAGGTTGTGGTATTCACGGATTTCAAACTGTAACTATTCTTGTTGCAGTGCCAGTATATCATGCAGCGTCAGTATAGCTATATTCTAGTGTATATATTCAAGGAACAAAACTACTCATAGTGCCGCTGGTGGGGAAATTTATTGTTCCATTTCCATCCACATTATCAGTCCATGTTGCTCCAAGTTCACTATATAAGTCTCCCCAATTGATAGTCATATTTCATGAATTGAGTGTTACCACAGGAGCAGTTTGATCTGTAACATTTACTGTTCTGGTTACTGTATTACTGATGTTTCCACCTGTATCAGTATAGTTATATTCGAGTACATAGATTCCAATTACTGCAGTATTTACAGATCCGCTAGTTGGTGATGCTATAGTTCAAGTACCATCTACGTTATCAGTTCGTGTAGCACCTTGTTCTGTGTATGATCATCCTTGAGCTATGGTCATTGGGCTAAATCCTGAAAGTGTTACCACAGGAGCAGTTTGATCTGTAACGTTCACTGTTCTGGTTACTGTATTACTGATGTTTCCACCTGTATCAGTATAGTTATATT
>CALMFT010000036.1 GCA_937862565.1 uncultured bacterium | reverse complement strand
TTGGATAGCTTTATCTTCTACTACTTGGATATCTTTATCTTCTACTACTTGGATAGCTTTATCTTCTACTACTTGGATATCTTTATCTTCTACTACTTGGATATCTTCATCTTTTACTACACGGATATTACTTTCATCTTCTGATTTAAAATTACCATCTTCTCCCGACTTAAAAGTTTGCCATTTTGATTTTTGCAAGTCAACTACGCTCTCGGAAGCATCATCATTTTTTAATCAATCAATAGATTGAGGAAGTTCTTCTTTTAGATTGGAATTAAAAACTTTTCTAAATTGAGATTTATCTACTCTCGTGGCAATATGATCTAATTGAGAATGAGATATCCCATTGTTTCAGGAGAGCTTTAATAAATAATTTACCTGATTCATAATCATACTATTATTCACATTTCCCATAGGTCTAGCAAATATCATATCATGATAATAATCTGCAATTAAATTAATAATTTTCTGATTATCAGGCTTTCAAGATAACAATTCTTTTTTAATATTATTTAAATTTTCTCCTGCACGTTCAAATAATGTATTGAAATTATTAAAATCAGCATATTGAGTTTGTGCAATATTTGTAGTTGATACATCTCATAGTCATAATTTTTTCGCAATCTCATTAACATACTCTATAGCTCGTGTCCTTGTTCATCACCTTACATTCGCTGTCCTTATTTTTCAAACATCTCCTATTTTAGAATCCTTATACGAGGATATTATATGCATCTCTTCCATCATAGTTCTCATAATGTTTGAATCAAAAGAAATATTTTGATCAAAAAATTTAGAAAAATATACCCTGCTCGCTCTTAATTTATCTGCATATCATCAATCAATAGTAGCCTGCTCAAACCTTACCATCTCAAATGGTTCTATTTTTATAGCATTATCCTTGGGTGTATTAATATTGTTATTCTTTACCTCAATAGTCGGAATATCTTCAATACCTTTTTTGAATGTTTTTTCTAATAAGTTTTTCCTGATACTGTCTATTTTTTTTTGTAAATTTAAATCAGGAAAATTTAATTCAATAGATCTCAACCATTTTAAAGCATCATTACAAAACTTCAATGTAGGTCCCACTGTAGTTTTTCCAAGCCAAAATCAAAATTTTTCCACGTTATTTTTAGCTTCAAGTGATGTTTTTGGTATAGAAATAATATCTCCTAGGGTATCCCCTTTAACAGCGGCATCATCTAGAGATTTAAATAGTGTGTCATTTGATTTACGTTCAAAAGCATCAGTAAGTGGATTTGTATTATTTTGATCAGCATCAGTAATAAGATCTTCTTTTGTATTATTTAATTCATCAAATTTTTCTTGGCGGCCAGCATTAGTTTTTTTGATTCATACTTCTCGTACAATATCTTTCATTGACTCAAGATTTTTATAAACTTTTGGCTCAGCGTTCTTTATTCACTGTTCTACAAAATGAGCCTTTCATTCTTTCACTCAAATAAATTGATGTTTTTTTCATTCGATAGAAACTATATTTCACTTTGTAATTCCAATATGGGTCATTGCTAATTTGAGATCATTCTTAATATTGAATAATTCTGATGATCATGAAGGAGTTAATGTTTCTTTAATTTTTACATCAACAATCGTATTTAGATGATTTTTATTTCACGACAACTGTGTATCAAAATAACTAGAAAGTCTATTTAGTGATTTAGGTCATCGTATACCATCTGGTTTAGCTCCTATTTCTTTCTGAACACGTTTAATATCATTTGGGCTAAGCTGAGAAATATCTCATGCTTTTTGTAACGTATGCATAACTTTAGTAAGTGGTTTTTTTACACCTTTGAGAGATAATTCAACTTCGCTTATAAGTTGTTGAGCTTGTAATACTAACAACTCAAATTTATCTTGTTTTTCATATCGTTTATTCCGATTATCAAGTTTTTTTTGTGCTGGAGTTTTTTGAAATTGTTCATCTATTTTATTTTTTAATCTATTTTCTTTTTTAATTTCAATTCAATTATCTCATTTTGTTGAATTTAAATCTCCTTTTAATACGTTATTTCAATTACTGCCATTGCTATTTATTTGATGTCACGGATGGTCATTTTTAATATCATTCAATATTTTATCAGGGTGTCATTCATATACTTTTCCATTTACCATTGTGGTTACATTCATACTATTTTTTTTATCTTTTCGAAACTTTATTTCGCCTACTCATGGTATGAGTTCAAATGCAAGACCTTGAGCACTCGCTTCTAAAAAATCTTGAGTTGTGTAATTTCCATCTCCAAATATTATTTTTGATGCTCATTGAGAGAGATTAATGCTAATTTCTTCCACTCATACTCTGGCAATATTATTTGATAATCACTTTGAAATAAATTTTCCTATTCAGTTTTTTATTAGAAATCATGTTTTACCAGTAATTTCGCCTGTTTTTAGTGCTTTACCGATCATAGAAATATTCTTTAATGTTCATAAAATACCTATCATTGCGGTATTTCCTAAAATATTTTCTAGTGACATTCATTTTTGCCAGATTGTACCTATCTCACCAATATCTTTAGCTTGCATTACAGCATTTCCTGCTGCAGTAGTAGCCGTATAAACTAATCATTTCGTTAACAACATAGCGCTCTTATATATAAGATTTTTTGCTAAGGTAGTTGCTACTTCTTTACCAGCAAACCTCGCAATGCTTCATGCTAGTGTCGCTTCAACTGCATTAGCGATACCAAATGAGAATATTGCTAAGATTACTTGTATAATAATCTGAACAGTTGTGCTTTGAATAGACTCTACAGTTTTATCTGAAAGATAATCTCCAGCTCAGACCACATTTGCATAACTATCTACTAATGATCCAGATCACGCAGTAAATAACGATGGATACTTATCTAGCATCTGACTACGTAATTCATGTCCTATACTACTTGATATCATAGCATATTTTATTTGTTTATATGAGTCATCGATCAAGATATTTAATGTCTTGTTTCCTTTTGCCTCACGGAGCTTCACTAATTGTTCTGTTCATTGCCTATTAAGTGTCCCATTCTCCTCCATCTTTATCAGTTTTTGTATTTCTTCTTCTAATCAAGATTCTATATCTTTCTTAGTCTCTTTTTCCGTTTCATTGAGAGATTTAACACTATCCATGAGATCGTCTATATAATCATTTCATCATATAAAATTTGGATATCGATGATCATCAGTAGATATTCATTGTATTTGTTCTTTGATAAATTTACGAGCCTCATCTTCATTGCCTTGGTCAATATAAGAGACTAATTTCTCAAACGCTGGAGTATAATTTCCTTCCTTATCAGAAGTAAATAAATCATTCATTTCTTTCAACTTATTTTTTGTATCTTCATTATTTGTCATAGACTTATCTACAGCATCTTTACTGAGGTCTTTAGTTGCTTCGCTTGATTCATAACTACTCAATAATAAAGTGCTATCATCATATTTATCCATTCTTCTTAGTAATTGGACAAATTTTGTCTTTCATTCTTCTCACCATCATGATGGATTGGAGATGAGTTTTTGCATTTCATTGTATGTAAGATAATATTCGTATTGATAAGATCATTGTGTTTTATCTTTTATAAATATTTTAGTCATTGGATCATTTAAAATTTTTTGACTGTGTGGATCATTCATAATATTTATGAATGCTTTTGCTAATAAGGCATCATCCTGATATAAGTTTGTATTATTTATTTCATAGAGAAGTTTATCAATTTTTTTAACATGCACTTGTAATTTTTCATCTACATCAGTTGCCCAATCAAATCATTTATAATCTTGAGATAATTTTTCAAGATAGCTCTTGTATCATCCAATCATGGCTTTTACATTTTTTCTTTTGTCTATAACTATCTCTTTTCTCTCATTTAAATCTGCAATCCAATTATTTGTTTTTTTTATGAGAGTAGGATTTGCGCCAAATTGTTTAGCACTATTTTCGTTCCAATATTTTTTAATAAGTTGAAGTCCCTCAGGATCTCATTTTAGAGTGTCTATAATAACTTGCACTTCTTCTTCTGATCTATCTCGCATCAATTTATCTGAAATTCTTGTGAGCATATAACTTACAGCTCCATATTTTTTATCAAGACCGTCCGTACCTTTTGTCACTGTTTTTTTAGCTACCTCTAACAACTTTTTTGTTTTTTCGGCATCTGATAAGATAGGATCGTTTATGATCTTATCCATCTGTTTTTGTTGTTCTCCATTTCGTTCGTAATTATTCTTAGCAGTAATATTTGATGATGCAAACTTAGAATCTACTTTGGTTCTGACACCTTGAATACCCATTTTTGCTAGCATTTGTTGCATAGTTTTTTTCCCAATTAAACAATCAGCTTTTGACCATCCATTCATTTTTGCTCATTGTTTTTGAAATCTATGTAATGATTTGATGGTACTTTCCGTATATAGTAAATTATTAATATTGTTTACTAAATTTGTTTTTACTTCTGGCATAGCATTACATCAGATTAATAACATGTGTACTAATATAGAGTATTTTTCATACTTTTTTTCTGGAGCATCGTCTCATAATAAAGCTAATTGTTTAGATCAAAGTTTTATTCATGCTTTATATGCTATTTGTTTCATGGTAGTAGGATTTGATAATATTTCATCAATAAAACTTCAAAGAACTTTATCATAGGATAATAGTCTCTTATTTGTTTCTATAATATCTTGAAATAATTTTTCTCAAACATTCGAATACCATAATTGCTCTTGATTTCTCAGATATCAAATCTCTTCTCTACTTAGTTTTTTATCTCCTAAGTTTGATTGATTAAGTTGATCTACACTTTTTGGTATAATATCTGTCATATCGTTAATACCCCTATAATTAAATATTTTCTAATAAAGCATCAGCTTTATCACTTGAGTTAGATGATTCCTTTTCTAATGCAAGCTGGATATTATGCATATTGATATTTTGTTGTGTGATGTGCTTATCTTTATTTTCTTTTAGCAACAAGACTATACTATCATAAATTTGGTCTAAGGTTACTCACTGAAATATAAATCAGGATTCAAGTAACTCAATGATATTGTTAATATCTTTATTATCATTTCATAACTCCGCAAAAATCCCCAAGAGATATTCTTGTTTCTTTATTGACTCCAAGGAAGTAAATAACTGTTTTGATATCATAATACATATAAGCGAGTTAAATACTTTATTTTCTTTAATAATGATATTATATTTAATGCCTGTTTTCTGTCAAAAATATCCTAAAAATACTTAAATATTATATAAAAAATAATGACACTATTATTTTTTTATCTATAATAACTATTACCACAGAAATTAGACTATTTGATGTACTAAGAACTATTATAATATTGTATTCAGATTATAGAAAATTATTATCCTAAACGATGCTAAAACGATACAAAAACATTCATATTACTTTATCTCTCCTCAAATTCCTTGTAGGGTTGGGAGTTTTAACGTTGGTTAAAATGTATATAGATCCTTTTCAAGACCCTCAAACTGGAGTATTGATCTGATCTATAGGACTTTTGTTTATGATTTGGTGAGGAGTATATTTTGTTTTTTATTATGCATGAATTTGGTGGAGTGATAGAAAAATTCATCTCATCTCCAGATATGCGTATAGAGCCTCTTTATTGATAGCTGTATATATCCTGTCTAATATATTATTTTTAGTATTTGAATTACGAAACCCTGTAAACGGTGCTATTATTTTAGCTATATTTGTATTGCTTTATCGATTCTTATTTCATAGACCTCAACCTACAATCGATGCGAGTACGAGTATTGATATGATAATCAGCCAACCAGCACAGGAAGGAATTGTAGAAGAAATAAAACCAAAGAAAATGACTCTTACCACCAAAAAAGTAAAAACAAAAACAACAAACAAACCAAAAATAAAAATTGAAGAAAATAAGAAAGTATTTAAAATACCTCAAGAAGAAGATTCAAATGAAATAGAGATTGATGATCTAATTAAGTAACTCATTGGTTATTTGATACACTATTTTGAGGTCTCATCGTTCAACGGATAGGACACACCCCTGCGAAGGGTGGAATGCAGGTTCGATTCTTGCTGGGACCAAATTAATTTTAAAATACACCTAATTATAACTTACACTATGAGCGTTCTACAATTATTATCAAAATTTTTTCATAATTTTCGTAAACAAGCTTCAGATACTCCGGTTTCTTCTCGTTTGATATGGAGAACACGAAGTATTTTTTATGTGCTTGTGATACTTTATACAGCAATTATTACCTTTTTGTTTCCACAAATTCAAAATGAGCTACAACCTATAAAACTCCAAGAATTTATTTTTGGTCCAGACATCATAAAGATTGTACTTCTTACAGCCATCTTGTGACCTTTGATGGAGGAGTTATTCTTTAGAGCTGGAATGGTCTGGGGAGGGAAGAATGTAAGTTTTCTCTTATGATCAATACTATTTTTAGTACTCAAATATTTCTTGGGAGATTCTATTGAAGGACTTCAATTAGAGCAGTTTTACAGATCTGTTATTAGCTATGGTTTATTCTTACTATCCGTAGTAGGAAGTTTTCATATTCTGAAACCTTTCTTTCCACGCATAAGTAGAGTATACGTCAGACGACCAGGGTGGATTTTCTGGATACTTACTGCCGCTTTTGCTTTGGCTCATATTACAAACTTTGATACTCAGACTTGGAATCCCTTATTATTATTGCTTGTGGTTCCGCAATTCTTATTATGAATTATGCTTGGATTTATCAGAATACAATGGGGTCTGAGATACTCAATAGGCATACATATCTTTCATAATTGATTACAACTTATACCTTTGTTTATACTCAAACAACTTGCTTGAGCTAGTGAAACTAACGGATCTTTGTTGCCTCTCGTGCCTGAGCATTTAGCTTGAAATCCACGATCGATTGTATTAACACTCTATTGAATTATACTATTTCTTTTTGTATGATATAATATTCTGAAAGAAATAAAAGCACTCAACACTTCGACTCAAAAAATTTAAATCTGATTATATTACAAATTTATGATAAAAACTCTCGCCATAGAAACGAGTTGTGATGATACTTCATTAGCTATTGTAAGCTACGAGAATGGATTTTTTGAAAACCCAATTTTGCGTACCTATTCCCAAATTACTGAACACCAACAATTTGGTGGAGTAGTTCCAGAAATTGCTTATAGACTGCATGAAGAAAAGATTCTGGATCTGATAAGAGAGATTGGTTATAATCAGATAGCAGAGTGTGATTTTATTACGGTTACAAAAACTCCTTGATTACCAGGATCTTTGGTAGTAGGAAATACAGTGGCAAGTATGCTGGGACTTTTTTTCAACAAACCTGTCTACAGAGTTAATCATATTTATGGCCATATTTTCTCTCTTTTACTAGATAGAAATGTGGATCAAGTTCCGCTTCCATGGACTATACTGACTGCGAGTGGCGGACATAATGAACTTTACACTATTGAATGATCTTTTGCACAAGCGGGTATTGAAATTCGTAGAATTGGACATTCACTTGATGACGCAGCAGGGGAGAGTTTTGACAAGGTAGCAAGAATGTTGGGTGGAAGCTATCCTGGAGGACCGTGGATATCTCAGATGGCTGCTGGTTTCAATCCACAAAAAGATTCTGAAAATTTTATTCCCTCAAAGTTCTCACTCAGTAATGGAGAAAAACAGCTTTTCAAACGTATACTTCTCGATGGAAAATGAACCAATACTAAGCAAGACCAAATAGAAACAAATACACACAATTTCTCATTCTCAGGAATGAAGTCTCAAGTCTATCAACTTCTTCAAAAATATCCTCTTGAAACTTTAACTACGGAAGATATACAAGAAATATGTCGAGAATTTCAAGAATGTGTAAGTGATATTCTGATGATAAAAACTCTTCGTGCTGCTGAACTTTCCACCGCTCAAACTATAGGCTTAGTAGGAGGAGTAAGTGCTAACGATAGGCTATTTGAGAAGGTGAGTAGTCACAGTTCATCTGATACTCTACAGTCTCTCAGACCAATAAAAAAAGAATATAGTACCGATAATGCTGCTATGATCTGAGTAATCTGAATATTGCAATCCTTACAATTTATCAAAAATACAGACTTCTTAGCATAAAAATATAATCAGATTATTTATATATATAATATCATTTTCCTATGATCACCACAAAAACTATCATCCAATTTATCCATACTGTGATTCCTGATTCTCCAGAAGATGTAAATATCAAATTATTGACGGAAGCTTTGACTCATACATCGTATGCAACAGAATCACCAAAGCCACTTCCTGATAACCAAAGGCTTGAATTTTTGTGAGATAGTATATTGGGTATGACGATAGCAACGCAACTCTACTTGGATAATCCTAGTTTTGATGAAGCGCAAATGACCCTGTATAAGATCAGTCTAGTAAGAGAAGAATGTCTGTATGAAGTAGGGAAAAGTATATGACTTGATAAGGTAATTTTTATCTGAAAGGGAGAAGAAAGAAAAGATGGAAGAGATAACCCTGCGATACTCGGAGATGCAGTAGAAGCTTTGATGGGCTATATCTATCTTGAGTTTGGTATAAAAATCGCATCGCAGTTTATTTTGAAATATGTGTATAGTAAAAAAGATACTATAGAATTAGCTGGAACTAAAGGTTACAAATCATTGCTCCAAGAAAAAGTTCAATCTACTCACAAAAAACTTCCCATCTATAGTGAAGAAATTATTGAAAAAGATGATAAACTGAATTATATCAAATATAAAAGCACCGTATCTTTGGATACAAAGGAACTGGGTATTGGATATGGAACAAACAAGAAAAAAGCCCAAGAAGATGCTGCGAAAAATGCACTTGATAATATTTAAAAGTGTATTTTATTAGATCTTGATAAATTTTATGTTGTTTTGATTAGGTGTTCAATATGTTATCATTTAATACTAAAGACTTATGATTGGGTCTTTTTTTCTATCATAAATTTAATTTTACTACTAGTTTGATAAAAAATATTTGTTTGATGAATATTATTATAACGTCTGTGCCTATGTAAGGCTTCAATTTTAAATAAATATTGATGTTTTTTGATTTGGTATACGCTGAGATGAGTGTATAAATTGATTTTTAATAAATAATATCATCTAAAGTTTTTTTTTGAAAGAAGTAAGATATTTTATAATTCACTGTAGGATATGTCAAGCAAATTAAATCTTGTGCTTCATTAATATTTGCAATCAAAGCGGACTTTACACATAGATTAGATGAATATTAGTACTATGCCAAAAGGTTTACAAGTTTAACATATTCTTAAACACCTTTTTGTTTTGTTAGTATAT
>CALMFT010000035.1 GCA_937862565.1 uncultured bacterium | reverse complement strand
GTTCCTTTTCTTTTTGAAGCATTTTAGATAATAATAATAAATTTAATTGTATAAATTGTATACTTTAAAGTTATTAAAAGCTTACATATTATCTAATCTATGTAAATACATTTTAATGGTTCCATCATTCCCGCAAGCTCGCTCAGCTTATTTCATCCTATAAAACTACCCCTGAATAATAATATACGCCACATAGATAATATACAACAAAAGGAACAATCATCATCGTACTTTGGTGATTTTATATTTCTTCCCGATAAAGAGTAATATAAGAACTAATATTGTTACTCACAAGTACACAAACAGATCAAGATAGGTAGATTTATAGAAGATAACAGGGTGTATGAGGGCAGTGATTCCACCGATAAGACCGATATTGAGTATATTTGATCATACGATATTTCCGATTCACATTTCTCATTGTCCTTTTCTGATAGATACCACTGTAGTGATCAATTCTGGTAGGGAAGTTCCTATAGCGATGATTGTTAGTCCGATGATTCTTTCAGATAATCAAATCAATCCTGCAATAGATACTGCGCCTTTTACTGCCATATTGCTACCAAGAATCAAAGCAGTCAATCATCATGCTACCATAAGTATCAGTTTTCGATAAGGATATCCTGTTGATTCAGCTTCTAGTATATCTTGCTTCTCGCTTGTCTTGAACATATAATAAAGATATGCTGTGGTAGCTATGAGTAGCACAACGCCTCATATTACGCCAATAGTTCCTCCTGCAGTCAATGATACAATTCACAATAACACTCCAAATAAAAGAGAGATTGCAAAGTTTTGATGAATGATTTTATCCATCTGTACTCACCAAATTAGTGCGCAGACTCCACAAATAAAGAGAATATTTGCAATATTACTTCCGAGTATATTTCATATAGCGAGCTCTGTATGTCAGTTTATCGCAGATTGTAAATTTACGAATAATTCTGGCGCAGATGTTCCTAGTGCCACCACGGTAAGACCAATGATAAACGGAGGAAGTCCTATTCTCTTTGCTAAGCCACTTGCTCAGTCCACAAAAAAATCAGCTCATTTAACCAATATAGCCAATCCTACCAAAAGTAATACTATGTTCATTTTCAAATATACGAGTTAAAATAAAACTTCTTTATACAAAAATAAGCTGACTTTTCAAACCATAAGCAAGCCACGCAAAACCCCACTCTATCACTCAAGCGGGGTTTTTGTATTTCCTGACTTTTTCAGACTGTTTTCATTATTATTCTAGATTGTGAATTGTATACTCTAGTTACAAACTATTGCAAGCCTCAGTATTATCACTATACATAAAGATATATTAATGCAATATTCTGATTTTAGAGCTCTAAAAATATATTTATCTATATTCCTTCTCTTATGCAAAAAACATTTGAAGATATCAAGTCTGTACATGATGGAGTAGAGTTTTGGTATGGAAGAGATCTTATGGAAATGCTTGGTTATACCAAACGAGATAATTTTGTAGAGGCTATACAAAGAGCCAAAGCTTCCTGTAAATCTCAATGAAAGATAGTTGATGAGCACTTTTTCCCGGCGTCGGGAAAAACCGCTACTACAAAGGGATGAAGACCACTAGAAGATTATATTCTCTCTAGATATGCTTGTTACCTCATTGCTATGAATGGTGATCCGCGTAAGATTGAAATCTCCAATGCTCAAAATTATTTTGCTACGCTGACAAGGACTCAGGAACTTTCGCAAATTGGAATGAATAAGATCAAAAGGATTGAGGCTAGAGAAAGATTGAAGGAAGTTGAGAGGAAGATAGAGAGTACTATATATCACAGAGGAATTACTAAACCTGAAGATTTTTCAAGTTTCAAAAACACCAAAATCCAAGCGATGTATGGTATGGATATTGCTGAGTTGAAAAAGAAGAGGAATATTCCCAGCAAAAGAGCGTTAGCTGATTTTGATAGTGAGCTCGAACTCAAAGCAAAAGATTTTGTATATGCAATGACGGATCATAATATTAAATCTAAAAAAATAGTCTGAAAAGAAAAACTAACAAAAGAATTGGAAAGTAATGCTGCGTCTACCAGAAAAGCAATGCTTGAAAGAGGTATTATTCCAGAAGAACTGCCTGCTCAAGAGGATATTAAGATCCTAGAGGCGAAAAGAAATAAGCAGAAGACATTGGGAAGTGGGAGAGGGATTTCTAAGAAATAATTTTATGTGTGTATTATTATTTGAATAAGAGAAAACCCCACTTGGTTAGTTGAGTGGGGTTTTGTTTTTCCTGATTTTTTCAGATTGATTTCATTATTTTTCTATATCATGAATTGTATATTTCCGTAATATTTTGTGGGAAATTCCTTCGGGTAGCTAAAAGTAATAACAAATAAATGTCTTACGAACATTAAATTATACACCTAGAATATGTATCAAGTAATATTTTAGTTTTTATGACGATATTATGACAATAGATAAATTGGGTGTATCTTCCAGGACGAAAGCTTTATTTGAAGATAAAGAAATTAGAAAAGAACGGTATCAGGAAGAACGGTTTTTTAATCTCATTGATGTGATTGGCGCTCTAACTAATCAATATGATTACAAAAAAGCTAAAACATATCGAACAACACTCAAAAGTCGTCTTAAACAAGAATGATCTAAGGTGGTCACAAATTGTGACCAACTGAAATTTTTAGCTTCAGATGGTAAAAGATATAAATCTGACGCAGCAAATACGCAAACTATTTTGCGCCTTATCCAGTCTATCCCTTCTCCAAAAGCAGAACCCTTCAAAGAGCGACTTGCTACACTAGGAAATCGAAAGATGGAAGAACTCAATGATCCAGAGCTAGGTATGCAAAGAGCAAGAGAATCTGCAATTAAAGTCTATCAAAGCAGAGGTATGAATAAAAATGAAATTACGCAAAGAATACAGATGATAGATGGCAGACATAATTATACTGATGAACTCAAAACGAGAGGTATTGAAGTCGATCAATATGCTCAATTAACAAATATATCATACCAGCGATCAGGAAAAGATGCTCAATCTTATAAAAAGCATAAATGACTCGTAAAATCTGATAATCTAAGAGATCATATGACAAGAACAGAAATGTTATTGACTGAGTTATCGGAAGAGGCGGGTATTGAAATAGCAAAAAGTAAAAATGCAAAGTGATTTGGACAAGTGGAAAATGCTTTGAGAGAATGAGCGGTCGTTGCTAAAATAACAAGAGAAAATCTTGAATCTAAAACTTGAAAATCTGTATTAGATAAAAATAATCGTCTTACTCCTAGGCAACAGTCTTTGAGAGATAAAGTAAATATAAAGAAAAAACTGAAATAAAAAATAGTGTAATACGAGTAAGTATCAAACTATAAGCAAGCCACTAAAAACCCCACTCGATCACTCAAGCGGAGTTTTCAGATTATTTTAATATGTATATGCTACTTATCAATCTTCTGTGCAATTATCCCTATTTGATTGGTTGGTAAGTGTAAGAAAGATACCACGAGATCTACCCCATACAACAAAGATGATATAATTTTAAACAAGAGTGAGTTTGTGTTTTTTATGATTCATTTATCCATGAGATATCGTCAAAGTGATATTGCAGCTCCATAATTTTTGAGATATCTGATATCGAGAACCTTAAATCATTTATTTTCAAATAATCTGGATAATCATGATTTGGAATAGTTGAATAAGTGTCTAGGTATATCTCTTTCTGCTGCGTATTTCCCCACAATCCTATTGAATATACCATCACAGCTTGGTAATTTCATGAGCAAGATTCCATCATTTTTGAATAAGTTATGGATATTTTTTATAAACTGAATTTGCTCGTCGATATGTTCAAAGACATGAATTGCTATGATAGCATCATATTGTTTTCCAAAATCCACAGTATCGATTGATGGTCAGTAAAATATGGATCATTTTTTGCTAATCTTGTCAGAGATATCAAATCCATTTCGATTTCGTTTATCACCAAATGCCGATTGAGTAGTTCATGCTCCGCATCCTATATCCAATACATCATATCACGCCGCTTTATTCAGTTTATTTTCTACAAATGTATCAAATCATCCTTTATCAATTTTGTACTGAGATCAATATAACAAAAAATACATGAGGTCAATCATTCCTGAAGAAATGAGGCTTCATGTATTCTTGAATAACTTCATAAGAAATCATCTTGTTTGTTTTGACGCAACTTCTTCCTCATAACTATAATAGTCTTGTGGATAGAAAGTAAACTGTTCTTCTTTGGTCGGAGTGGGGAATATTTGCTCTGTTTTACAATTTGAGCATTTGATTATATTGTATATTTTGTCTGATGTTTTATATCGATAATCTTTTCATGAAAGATATGTATTAGTTTCTCCATTACATATTTTGCAAGTATTTTTCAAAATAAGTTTTGCTAATAAAATTTATAAAATATGGAGATGACGAGTATCGAACTCGTGTCCAAAAAGCAAGATATTGATATACTACCATCATAGTCTAGATTTGGTAATCAATGATTTGGTCTCTAGACAAACGATCATTGATGTGGATGTGTTTACTGCACACAAACAAGCAGTTTTTGAAGGTTTTCGGTCGCCTATCGTATTTACAACCTGTCTATAACACTACGATAAGATAAGGGCTTGATTACGCGAAAGCGTAAGCATTAAATCTATTAAGATTGAGTCCTGCAGCTCTGTTAGAGTTTGCGTTTGTTTGTTGATAGATTTTACTGGTTACTATCATCCGGGATGGCGATCAATATGTTGGAATTTCTGTCAAAACCAAAACATCCCCATATTGATCCTAGTTTTTACTAGGCTTTCAATTTTAGTAGGTCAGTAATATAGGTATATCTATCCATATTATTGTCCTTCAAATATCTTAAGAAACTTCTTCTTTTCGCTACTTTTCTTAAGAGTGATCTTTTGGAATCCACGTCATGTCTGTTTGTTTCGATATGACCTTGAAGTTTTGTAATATCCATACTAAGGAGTACTACTTGAACTTCTGGAGATCCGTTGTCTCATCCGTGTCTTTTTACTTGGGCGAGTAGATCATTCATGTTTACGTCGTCTCCTAGTTTTGCTTTAGCCATGATGTTTTAAAAATAATTAATAAATAAGCCGATACTTTAGGAGGCAAATCCAATAGTATGGTAACTGCCCAGAGAGGGACTCGAACCCTCACATCCTTACGGACACCAGATTTTGAGTCTAGCGTGTCTACCAGTTTCACCACCGGGGCGTGAAACCTACTAATAAACAATTTACTTACAAAATCAATTGATATTTTTCCGTTCATTTCGCTTTCCTGCCTTGCGTTTTCTACTATCTCACGCTACTTTTTCAGATTATATTTTCTGATATTTTTCACTAATTTTCCGCTTGATTGGCTTGAAATGTGAGATTTGTTGAATATGAGAATGTTGTTTTATCTTTTAAATTTTTTATGATGAGTTTTAGTTTGAACAAAGTAATGATTATGGGAAGATGCACTGCACCTGCAGATGTAAAAAGAATCGAGTGAAGTGAAATGACGGTGATAAATTTTACAATTGTCACTAACAGAAAGTTTACGAACAGTAAGGATGAAGCAGTCACAGAATCAGAATTTCACAGGTGTACAGCCTATGGAAACAGTGCCGAAATCCTAGGAAAATACCTCACAAAAGGAAAAAAAATGTATGTGGAAGGAAGACTCAAAACCAAGAAACGAACTGATGCGACAGGGAACGCGAGACAGTCTACGGAAATTATTGTAGATAATTTTATCTTTTTGGATAACAAAGCTCCTGAGAGCATAGAAGAAGCTGATGAGGAAGAAGAGGAGATCGAGATGGCGGACGAAGGAGAAGATACTCTGTTTGCTCGTGAAGACGAAAAAGAATCAACATTGGTTTATAATAATCAGATTTTGTAGGCTAATGTATTGAGCGGGACTTGTGGATATGATTTTGGATTGATATTGAGTATTTTTTGATTATATACTGAAACATATGTTTTATGCTTAATTGTTTCTTTATACTTAAATTTTTTTAATAGGGATGTTCAATTTTTTTTATGACAGTTTAGAAACTGTTCAAAAACTTAAGTTTCCAACGAGAGAAGAATATATTCAAATGGGATTGTTTGTGCTTTTGGCAATCTTGTTAGCTGGTGCTATCTTTGCTATCTATGATGCAGTGATCAGTAACTTGTATCTTACTTTTTATCAATTATTTAGAGGTTAATTATGGCTAAAATACAAGAACTTGATCTCAATAAACAAATCAAAGATGATAATCTGAGACGGTACGTTCTTTCAGTAAATTCAAACCAGGAAGAGATGGTAGTGGAGAATATGAAAGAAAGAATCAAAAAGATTGGTCTCGATACTGATGTAACGAGTTTCTTCATTCCGATTGTTAATGAAATCATCACAAGAAAAGACAAAAAATCTATCAAACCTACAAAACTCTATCCAGGATACTTGTTCGTAAGAATGAGAATGAATGATAAAATATGGTACGTAGTAAGAAATACACCAGGAGTAAGATTGATTATCGGAGCGGAAACAAGACCTATTCCTATCGAAGATGAACAATATGAAAAGATTGTTGCTGAGGTAAGAGAAAAGAATGTAAAACTCACAACAAGAAACTCATTTAAGGTAGATGATGTAGTAGTAATTAGAGAGTCAAACTTCAAAAATATGAAAGGTAGAATCGCTGAAGTAGATGACCTCAGAGGACAAGTAACAGTAATGGTAGAATTTATGGGAAGAACAACTCCAGTAAGTCTCTCATTTGATAAAGTAGAACTCGCTTAGTATATTCATCTCGATGATATAATAGAAACCTGCAACACCAGTTGTGGGTTTTTTATTTGATTGTTTTATTCTAGGATTTGGGTGTCTGGATTTTTCTGATTCATTTCTTTTGTTTTATGAAACGGCTTTTCTACATTCTGATTATCTTATTCTTTAACCTCAAGCGATGTATTCTTCCAAAAAAGCTAAAGGATATCATGGAGAACAGTTGGCAATTGATCACTTTCTTCAGGAGGGATTTAGTCTTGTGGAACAGAATTATACGATTGTGGGAGGAGAGTTGGATGTAATCATGAAAAACGATCAGACGCGATTGTTTGTAGAAGTAAAAGTGGTAGATAGTATTACGAGCTTGGGTGATTTTATCGGTAAACGTAAAATCTCTAGTCTTCAAAAAACAATCTTTCACTTTCTGAATGAGCAATCTGCGTCTACTCTTGAAGTGGAGCTGGCAGTGGTGTTTATTCATCATCATGCAATTTATCATATCTATTATTATGAAAACTAAAAAATTTGTATTGCTTATATTCCTACTCATGATGACGGTATTCGTTTTGAATGGCTGTAGTGCTCCTAGCAAGAAAGACTTTGTCGTGGAGGAAAGCCGGAAAATTTTCAACGGCTGATTAGATTGGGGTGAGGAAATGACGACTTGAACATGGTATGAAGGAAATCTTTCAGGCGTGTGGAGTCCTGATGGATCTGGAGAGAACTTGCGTATTCTGGGGAAGATCTGATGGGGAGGAGATGGCAAACAAAATAGGGTGAGCTTTGATGGAGAAGTGGGACCCTATGCTTTGGATGTCATTACTGTCCGAGAAGGTGGAAACTATTATCTCAAGGTAAAATCCTTTGAAAGCAGGAGAACCAGTCCATGAAATTCCTCCTCAGCCTTTCTGGAAACAGTGTTGAAAACAGCTTCTAGGCAACCAAACACCTTTATCTATCTGCGTAATTTTAGTTCTTCTCCTTGGATTTCTTTGATTGTCCAAGCCCAACAAACATTGAACATCATACTACCTTTTATTACTTTCCCTGCTGAATCTTGCAATTTTACCCAATGTCCGATTATTATTGATACTGATCTTTTGGGATCATTGTCTTGAGATAAAAGTAAGATATATACGTATCTCCAAGCAGCTAAGAAGAAAGATATTGAATTTTCCGATGCAGAACACAAAGTGCTGATCAATCAATTGGAATCATCAGGACTTACGATACGTGGAGATCTTACAGACCATGAAATTCATCTCCAAACTCAGAGTCTTGGACTCAGTAAAAGAACCATGAAAATTGATCTTTACCATGATATTGTGAATACAGTTCTTGATATTACAGTCTATGAAAATCAAAAACGTATTCAACAATGGAAGGCTGTCTATGATTTGAATACTACTGGATGATCGCTTATAATTCATCAGCTTATGACTTGATCTTTGGGAAGCGTACGAGCAAGCTGGAATATGAAAGGTGAATATATTCCAATATCTATTTTGCCAAATATTGATGTCTATAATTTACTTGGGAAATAAGTTTTTATCCGCTTGAAAAGAAAGTTTTTTTGACTATGTTTAAGTCTGTATTAGGAATATTTAATCAGACCAAAAGACTATGATTTTGATACCTGACATCCATATCAATGCAAAATACGGCAATAAGATTCTCGCAAAACTGGAGGAGCTTTTTGCCAAACATAAGGATGATGAGGTAGTATTTTTGGGAGATTATGTCTATATGTTTTCTTATGATCGTAGCTACTTACTCAAATTATTTAAACTCTTTATTAGCTTGTGCAAGGAAGGAAGAAAGGTAAAGATTATGGCAGGAAACCATGATTGGATACAGGATCAATTTGTGTTTGAGGAAGGAAAACATTTACGAGAAATGTTTGAAGCGGGAGAAAATACGATGAAGGGGTCTTTGCAATTTATCACGCAACCAACTCAGTGGGTGGATGAAATGCAAACCTTGCATGTTGTAATTCCTTACAATGATCGTCTGGAAGAACCTGCGGAAAGTGAGTTTTATGATACTAAACTTCTTACTTTTAGTGAACAGACGGAAGTTCTTGAGAGCAGCAGAGGTTTATTGGAATCTCCCAAAAAAGGAGAAAAACTTTCATGATTGCTCAATAGTATAGTACTTACTTATTACGAAACTAATAAAAATAAATATCCCAAAATAGTCTTTTATCATCATTACTATACTGCAAAAACATTTTTTCCTGGAGTGAATACGCAATTTCAATTTCGTGATGGCGCCATTCATCCCAAATTTCTTGATATTAATGGTATTATGTTGATTAGCGGTCATATCCACGAACCTTTCAGTTTCCAAAATTATCTTTGTTGCGGTTCTTTTTGGCATACGAGTTCTTTGGAAAAAAATGAAGCAAAATACTATTTTGTCTGAGATGTCAATAAATGATTTGAAGCCCAAATGCTCCATATCAATCCCAAAATTTCCTTCGAAGTTTCTTCAAAAGACCTAGATGGTGAGATTGAAATAACAGATTTGGAAGTACAAGAACAGATTGATAAAATGTTAGCGGAATCTCAAAATAATCTGAAATCTTCTTTTGTGCCTATTATTATTGAAGAAATTATATCACTTGCAAATCTTGATGTTACTCTGCAAACCGCTGGTCCCACCTCACAAATTAAAGCTGAAAGTCTTGCCATAAAACTCAATCATATTGAAATCAAAAAGATAGATAACTTGGTAAATAAAGATCAATTTAACTCTATTATAGAGTCTGATTTCCGTTCTTCTTTTTCTGATTGGAAGCAGTTACTTTCAGAATATCTCCATCATAAATATGATGCAGATCACGACTCGCTGATTGACTTCTTACATAATTATAATATAATTTGAAAAAATACTCTTGATACTTGACAATAAATAAATATTTGTCACTATTATCTAATTTATTTTATTATTAATTATTTATACGAAATGAACAAATTATTATTAATCTTAGGAGTAGTTGTATTGGTAGCTGGATGTGCTAAAAAACCTGCACCAGTTATGGAAGAAGTTATGTCTGGAGAAGTTATTGTTACTGGAGCAGCTATCGAAACTGATGCTTTGGATAACAGTGATATGATGATGTCTGGTGAAATGATGTCTGGTGAAATGATGTCTGGTGAAATGATGTCTGGTGAAATGATGATGTCTGGTGAAGCTATGGCTAACTAATCAAATATTCTTGAAACCTAAGGATAAAAAAACGAAGAATTTATTCTTCGTTTTTTGTTTAATTAAATCTGATTATATTTTATTTTCTTCTTATTGTCTTTGTAATATTGTGATATTCTAGGGCGCAGACAACTATAAGAATCATGTTCACATAGTGTTTGATATCCATACTAAGTCCCCAGAAACCAATTACGCCGTGCTTAGGATAGAGTTGATAACTAAATCCAAATATCATGAGGAAAAAGAATAAGGCAAATCCAATATAGCCGATACCAGTACGATTGAGAAGAGTATTGAGATATTTGGTAAGTAGATAAGAAGCAAGTGCAATAAAGCTAATGATCAGACCGTAAGGATATACTTGACCATAGGCTTGAATCTTACTATATGATGCCAAAGCTCTAATAGCAAATCGGCCATGGTCGTTGGGCAAACCTATCACGCTATCACTGAGTGTGAGAAATAATCACAAAGTCATGATCATCATCATAGTCGAAAAAAACAGCATATCTATGATACTTTTGATCGTATTCTTTTTTTTATTTTTTAAGAAAATTAATAATGCAATGATTGAGCCTATGATTATGCCTACATAATGGAAATCACTACCATTCGGTGTGAGAATAAACTTTACAATATTAGCAAATCCAAAGAGGTCTTTAGATTCAAGATAATATCCAGATGCTTTTCAAACTATGTAAATAATCAGAAATGCTCGTGGCAAAAAGAAGAAAAATTGTTTAAAGTCTAGCTTATTATTCTTACAATAACGATACGATGAATACAAAAATACTAAGATTGAGATTGCGATTCAGATTCAAAACATACTTATTTTAGTTCATCATAGTATGATGTAAGGTAACATGAAAAATTAATATTAGTAAAAATAACCATAATGTAACTTTGATTTTATATTCATAATTAGTATAAAGAAAAATACAAGATGAAAAATCCTACTCAACTATTTTATCAGATTATGAAATATCCTGAACCTACTAAAGAGGTGAAGCTTTTTTTAAAACGATGATCTGATGACTTTAAGGATGTGATCGAAGAAAAATTTCAACATACCGCTGAACAATGCGACTTATTTAGTTGGGATACTCCAGCAGATGAGCGCATGAAAGCATACATTGAGCAAATACAGAAACATGCTCGGGTTTGGAAATCTTTACCTTTCGTGACGCATATTTATCTTGCGAATAGCATAACATTTAATGCTTTGCATGAGGATTCTGATATAGATTTATTTATTATTACAACGCAAGGTAGACTACGAATTGCAAGATTTATGAGTAGACTAATCTTATTTTTCTTGGGTCTAGCAAGAAATTGAAATAAAATTCAGAAAAAATACTGTCTTTCGTTTTATATAGAAAAGAAACATGAAAATCTTTATGAATTGCTCTTACAGCCTTTGGATATTTATCTTATTTTTCGAATTGCGCATCTAGTGCCACTCTATACTACGAGTGTGAAAGACGTTGATCTTATTTGGAAGTCAAATAAATGGCTTAAATCCTATCTACCCAACCATCCTGGAAAACAGCTCATACGCTTAGGAAATGACCTTATAGTCTGAAGTAATTGGCGAAAAGAAACCATAGAAAGGATATTGAAAAGAAGACTTGGAAACTTACTCAATTTATTCATCGGATTTTTACGAAGACCATGGTTACATATCAAAAAAGGGAGGCTAGGCAAAAAAGGATGGTGAATTGTAATCAATGATTACATGCTTAAATTCCACGGAGATAAAAGAAAAGATATTATACTCAGATATATGAATGTGATAAAAAGCAAGAAGAATATCGAAGAATACACTGAAAGTAATATTGAGTAAGAAATTAATATTTTAAACTTTGAAGCACATCTTATGCTCATCTTATTGTATGCCATTATTTGACTTTGTATGGGTTCTTTCCTGCGATATTTAGCTAACTGCAATCACAATTTTAAAGACGTCTTAGTAGTTAGGTCTCAGTGCGATCATTGTCATAAGGTGCTCAAGCGATACGAATTGATACCTGTGTTTTCGTGGCTTATCCAAAAAGGAAAATGCAATCAATGTAAGTCAAAACTTTCGACAAGTTATCTTATTTCAGAAATTTGAACAGCAAGTTTTTTTATGTACTTGGGAAGTATTTTCGCAGGCTCAACGGTAGCTATTCAGTTGTTGATTGCGCTCATTGGATGCTGTCTCACGTACATGGCCATGATAGACATTATTAAAAAGGAACTATCAGTTATTACCTACACTCTATCATTACTCTTATTTTTCTGATTATATTATTTGAGTCATAGTGTTGATAAGTTGGGTGTTGGGATAATAGGTATGTATTGGTTTGGTTTACGGTTTATAATTTGGTTGATAGGAATACTTATCCATAAAGTGAAATATAATACTCGGTGACAGGGCTTAGGGTTTGGAGATGTTTTGTTTGCTGGTCTACTTGGATTGTTATTTGGACTTGGGCTCCAGCATTCAACTTTTCAGGAGTTGCATGTAAGCTCAAATTATAATTATTTTATCTTCCTGACATTAGCTTTACATATGCTTGCTTCAAGTGTCTGTGGGATATTGGGCTTCTTATTCCTTGAAGATGAAAAATTAGCTTTTATACCCTATTTATTGTGATGATTTGTGATAATGACAATACTACTTTCGAACTATTCTGATACTATCCTCTCTTTATTGCCATATTAGGCATTTTTAACTAAAAAACGCTTGTATTTTAATCATAAAACAGCATTTCCCATAGTAAGTATCCATTTATCCTCTCTTATTTTTTTTATGAAAAAGTATCTTTGAGAAGCATTGTGAACATTCTTTTTTGTATTGTCTATCGGATTAGCAGTACAGTTTGGAGGGGCTATGACAGCATTGACTATTGGTTGCGCATTGATGGTGTTAGTGTATGCTGGTGCACATATCAGTGGAGCACATTTCAATCCTGCGGTTACGCTTGGTCTGGCGGTAAGCGGTAAACATTCATGGTCACAGGTAATTCCTTATTGGATTAGTCAGTTGGCTGGAGCAATAATTGCTTGATTTCTCGTGGTTTGGATTGTAGGAAATCCATTGACGACAGTAACATTGGATCCCATGGCTCTCAAAGTTATTGTAGTAGAGCTACTGTATACCTTTGTATTGGTATGGGTAGTGCACAATGTCGCAGCTACTGAATCAAATTCTGGTAAAGGATTTTACGGTTTGGCTATTGGATTTGCGGTATTTATATGAGCTGTTAGTGTAGGCAGTATCTCTGGAGGAGCTTTCAATCCAGCAGTAGTAATTGGATCTTACTTTGATGGTCTATTTGCTACAAATCTTATCTGGCAACATCTCATAGGGCAGTTTGCAGGCGCTATCTTAGCAGGTTTGGCTTTCAAGTCACTTGTTTATAGCAAAGATTAAGACTAAATTATCTAACTACCATATAATACATTAAAAATAATCTGAAAACTCAGATAGGCTTTTGAGTCTCCTGGGTTTTTTATTTCAATCGCATTCAAGTTGTTTTTTTGCAGTTCCTTATTTTCCTTTTGCATTTGGTGGTATAAATTGTTATTATAGAACCAATACTTATTTTGACATAATCATACATGAACGAACCAATTATAGAAATACATGATTTATCACGAGCTTATCCCAAATCAGATCAGCTTATATTTGATAAATTCAATTTTACCCTGCATAAGGGAGATTTTTGCTTCTTGGTAGGAAAGTCGGGAAGTGGTAAAACTACGCTGGTAAAGTTTTTACTCAGACAGTTGCAACCACCTTTAAAGACTATTTTTTACCAAAAAGAAGATATTGCTAGATTTTCTACAGACGAAGTTCAAAACTATAGAAGAAAACTTGGGGTAGTCTTTCAAGATTATAAAATTATCGAAACTATGAGTGTCTGGGAGAATGTTTCGTATCCTTTAGTTATTGATAATATTGATCCTATCGCTAGACTTGAGAGTCTGGATCGTATTCTAAAAATTGTCTGACTTGAAGATAAGAAAAATATAGCATGTAAATTGCTTTCTGGAGGTGAAAAACAAAGAGTAAGTATTGCTAGAAGTTTGGCAAGCGATCCTAGCTTTATGATTGCGGACGAACCAACAGGGAACCTTGATCGAGATAATAGTAAACTCATCGCTGATAGCATGATTCAGCTTCACCAACAAGGACATACCATCTTGTTTATTACCCACGATCAAAGACTTATGGAATATATTCAAAAAAAACACGATAGTGTAAAAATAGTAGAACTCTAATCTTATTTGACCATGGATACTTTCAAAACTCCCAATCTAGATTCCGCACTCAATACTGAAAATTCCCTTCAGGATGATCTTTCTGATCTCAAGAAAAAACTTGAAATACAAGTTAACAAAGAAAAACTTGAAGATAACACTAAATCAGCTGATTTCCTCAAACAAAGTCTTGCACAATTAGCACTACTTGAAAGTGAATTGGTAAACAGACCTGAAAAAAAAGAAAAAGAAAATATAGAAGAAATAAAGAGCAAACTATCTACTCTCAAAAAGATACATACAAGTTTTAATGCGCCTGGATGAAATGTTGAACAAGCGTATATACAACTCGCCGATCAAAAAAGACAAGAACTTCAACAAAATGTTTCTAGCACTGCTACTCAGATGTGACAGGAGCGACCATGGTTATCATGATTAGTGAAAAGAGCTCTCAATCAATAAGATTACTTTTTTCAAGCTGAAATCTTTGAATTTAGAATTGAACTATAAATATATTGAGTCAGAATATTCATTTCGTCTCGTGAAATTTCTTCCAACCTTTTTGGAAAAATAGCCTTAAGATTCACATCAACATTAGCTTCTTTACTTCAAGAGCTAATTTTTTTATTATCTTCAAGCATTTTTATAATCTTTCCCAGTGTCTTTCTTTTGAATCCGCTTATCAAATCTAGTACCACGAGCATATGCTCATAATTGATATTTTGTGATGCACCTTTGATGATAGAAATAATGGCGCTGTCTACTTTTGGGGCAGGGGAAAACCCTTTTGCAGATATTGTTTTATTGTATTGAACAGTGTGTGAATAATTCAGCAACCATCGTAAGTAGGATTTTTTCTTGGCCTCAGTCGCTACTTTTTGAGCAAATTCTTTCTGTACTATAAATATACCTACTGGTATCCCAAAATTTGGATTGAGTAAAAATTTGGAAATAATCGGAGAAGTGATATAGTAAGGCAAAGAGCCGTATAGAAGAGTCTTATCTAGGGCAATAGCAGGGAGAGTTTCTTTCTCGAGTAATAATACATCGCTTCGTATAATGTGTTCAGGATCTATGAGCTCTTCAAGTATCTCTTGGAAGGTTTCATCTTTTTCAATTGCTCGAAAATTTTCCGCAAAGATGGGCTGTATGAACTTTGTTATTGCGCCTTTCCCAGGTCAAATTTCCACGCAATAAGTCAGATTATTTTTTTCTTTGTATCAGGAAACCAGATCACGAATTTTCGTTTTTGCTTTACTATCTACGAGAAAATTTTGTCATAAAAACGAGGGCAATACAATTTTTTACAAATTAAACAAGAGAATATTGGGCTTACTATAACTATTACATTGAGAATTGGAAGATTTTAATTATGAATGGTATTCTTTTATTTAATCAATTTTTCCAATGCGATCACATTTTCGTAATAGTATTATTTTTTCTGTAATATGCCTGATCGCAGCCTTTGTATATGGATATACTACAGGCGGCTGGGAGACTGCTTTTTCAACGTTCTTCATCGTTCTAACACTTTGAGCTTTAGAAACTTCTATCTCTTTTGATAATGCAATTGTAAACACTACGGTACTCAAGAAGATGGATGCCAAGCGAAGACATAGATTTTTGACACGAGGAATTTTGATAGCGGTCGTGGGCATGAGAATAATTTTTCCTCTTCTTATTGTGTCGCTTTTTGGTCATGTTAATCCAGTCGAAGCGCTCAGACTAGCATTGCGAGATTCTGATCAATATGCAAAAATATTGGAAATAGCTCACATTCCTATTTTAGGATTTGGAGGAGCATTTTTAATGATGGTAGGTCTCAAATTCTTCTTTAATGAAGATAAACATACACATCGGATTTGATGGATAGAGAAATACCTTCAAAAAATGCACAAAATGGAGGCCATTGAAGCAGGTATTGTTATGATTTTATTATATATATTCTGACAATTTGTTGCGCCAGAACATTTCACTGATTTCTTTGTCAGTGGAATTTTGGGACTAATTGTATTTATTATTGTAGATGGTTTGAGCACTCTTTTGGAGTCAAATCAGGCATCAGGGATGATAAAAAGTAGTATGATGTGGTTCTTATATTTGGAATTATTGGATGCATCGTTTTCACTTGATGGAGTGATTTGAGCTTTTGCGCTTTCCAAGAATTTACTAGTAATAGCTTTGGGTCTAGGAATCGGTGCTTATTTTGTGAGAAGTATGACTATGTATCTGTATGATAAATGAACGCTGAATATGTATAGATACCTGGAAAATGGAGCTTTTTGGGCAATTTGCTCACTCGCTTTGATGATGTTTTTGGGTACTATTATTCATATTCCAGAAGTCTTTACTTGATTGATTGGGATAGTGGTGATAGGGCTTTCTATCTGGAGTAGTGTGAGGGAGCAAGCTAAAAAAAAGCCAGAAATAGAAGATGTGATTTAATAAATAGTATAATCTGATTATATAAATACTAAATAGTGAAAAGTCAATCTCTTATACGGGATTGGTTTTTTTTTCATTCACATTTTTGACAGTCTAAGAAAGTATGAGTATACTAGAGTACTGTTCTTAGTTTTAAAAATATTGTGAAATGTTAACACTCAATGATCTAGAAGAACCATTCATTCATCACCGTAAGCCTGTTATTGAAGGCAAAATATCCGGAAAGAAAAAAATATGAAATTTTCTTTGAGAATCAATAAAGGTAGGATTCGTAATTTTGTGAAGCTTCCTTTTTGCTAATATTTTTGTGAATGCAACTCTTTATAAAGAAAAACTTTATGAATTCATAAATGGAGTTCAAAAAATAGGAATTACAAAATTTGCTGATAACGCCCACTCCAACACTAACTCCAAAGATAATTACCTCGATCAACTCTTTAAATCTCAAGGAATTGTTAGAAAACAGAACGTAAAAGATCATATCTATGCTTATTACAATTCTAGACCACAAACTCTTGATTTCCAATTCAATATCCTGCCTCCTGGAAAGAGAATTATTATTCCTGATCTTGGTATTCAAGCTCCTATTCAAGATGTAGATGGAGATGTACAAGCAAAGATGGAAGATGGCTTGTTTAGTGATGAATTGAAACAAGGGGTAGTGCATTATCCTACTACACCAGAGCCAAATGAGCCAGGAACTACTATGATTTTCTGACATACGAGTAATTATTTTTGGGTAAAGTCCGCATACAATACTGTTTTCTCAAAAATACCACAACTCAAAGCTGGTCAGACAATTCAGGTAATTTGGAATGGAAAATTATATGAGTACGAAGTAAAAGAACAAGAAATAGTAAAACCAAATGAAGTTCCTGAAGCCTATGCACAAAATTTTGATAGCACGAAGAAAAGACTAGCTATCATGGGTTGTTACCCAGTAGGAACAAGCGATAAAAGAATTATTGTATTTGCTGAGCCAAAAGCACGCAACAATCAAGTCGCTGATTTACTGGTAACAGGAACAAGTCTGGCGTACCATGATAACCAATACGGTCAAGTGCAATAATAACCATTTATAATTTGTAACTATTATTATTAAACTTTATATCTCACCATCTTCAGAATCAATTTATCAGATTATTAACAATTATAATCTGAGCTATGCTGCTATCAAAAAATATAGTCTGATAGTTTTATGATTGATTGTAGGCATAGTAATTGTTGGATATGAATTAATTGGCTGAATGGCAAAAGAAACGACTATTGTTCATACTTCAAATACTGGAAACGTTGGTTTTATTCAAACAGGGACTACTTTGCTTGCAACAAATATCTATTACCGCGATGAAGGTTTTAAGATTGGAGATTTCCAAGCGAACTTATTGGGTGGTCGATATCAATTTATAAACGGGAAACATCTTGGTTATAAGAATCTTATGACTTATGATAACTACCCTTTGCCTCAAAATATTAGCACTTCTCAAAATACTGATTATGGAGGTGATACCACGGAACAAAAGGTAGCAAAATATATTCAGAATTTTATAATTTTGGAACCACAGTTAATCAACGAGAATATGATTAAAAATGAAGTTACTAAACTTCCACAAGTGGATCTTATCGATCAGTTTAAGTTATGATGTTTAGACTCAGTAGCGTTGATATTTGGAGAATTTTGTAATTATAATTTGGAACAATTTGCAAAATATTCTTATCAGTATGATATTCTTTACGACTTTAAGAACTTTGAAACACTCTTTCAGCATATCCAAACTCTCTCAGGCTCTACAAGTAATGATATCTGCGAAAGCATTGTAAACTATGAGATGTTGAGCTGAATTACCAATGCACAATTTGACCCGCTTATATCAAAATGTAATGATAAAGTTCAGAAAACTCATCAATCATTGCTCAAACGAACTCAACTTGAAAAAGAAATTAGAACAAGTTTGCTAGCTACGATAGATCAAAACGACATACGAAATCAATTTAAGCTCGTGAGCAGTATGCAAGTATTGCAGACTCAGATTACGGATAACAAGATTGATATACTTTTCCTAAACTCGTATTATGAGTATATAAAACTCATGTTGGCCTCCAAAACACTTGACCAATTTACCATCGATTTGATATATAAATTTCATAATCAATACTTACTCAAGTGATTACTTGATTTACAAAATGTTGTAAATTTGGATACTGTTACTGATTTGCAAAATAGTCTAGAAAAGCTTGATCGTCTCAATATTGGTGATAGTGCTAATGGAGTAGTATGACTCAGAGGAAGAATATCCTCTGGAATGGTATTGACGACCGATTATACTGAAGAACACCCATCTTTGGGTGGAGAAGAAACACTTGGAACTAATAGCCAATCTGGAGTAGATACTAAGATTATTGAAAAGCTAATTGGAACCGTAGATAGTACTATTGAAAATACACTCAATTCTGGAGGAACAAATACATCAACTAATACACAAATAGATACACCATTGGATACACAAATTGATAATACTAACTCAGATGGACAGGACAACCTCGATACTTATCAACCACAAAAACCATCAAGCTACAATCCTACAGTCAGTAATTTGGATGCTCAACAAAAAACACTCGTTTCAGATAGAATGTTTAACAACTTAGGTATAAAACCTGATCTAGTGGTTAGCAAGGGTGAAAAGTATTTTGTTGAACGAAGCTATCAATGATTTGTGTTTTCTGCGATTTTAGACAAAAATAATAATTGGAAGCTTAGTCCTATTTATGTGAAAATAGACGAAGTTCGTACGCTTATTCCAGAGTTTATGTTGGATTTGATGGATTATGATAGATATGCTCAAGTGAAGTTCCTCAAAAATCCTGAGCAATATGTCAGACAGGCAACACAATAAAGATTTCTTATTTGAATATCAAATTATTTATTATCGTGTTGACTCAGATATTAGAGTTGAGATATTTTTTTGCTTGAATAAATTTTGCTGACCATATTGGGTCATTGACAAACTTAACCTGTAGAGCTCAGATAAGTAAGTCTAGTACTCACATATCATTGGCTTGTGTGAAAAGTTCGAATTGCTTGCTAAACAATGAAGTTTTCAAAAAGTTTTCATCTATAATTTTTACACTTTCAGCTAATTTTTGAAATACAGGATCATAAGCGATTCTTTTTTCAATGCCCATTCTTCCCAAACCAAGACCATCAACTTCAGCATTTTCATAAAAATTGATGAGTAGTGCTCTCGATACAATAGTGGGAAGTAATTGTTGAATATTGCTGCATGTGCAGATTATTATTCTATTTTTCAAGGGTTCTTCGAGTGTTTTCAAGAAAGCATTTGCCGTAGCTTTATTCATCCTTTCAATATTTTCCATCACCAATAATTTTCTTTTTCCAATCGGAGATTTATCCAGCCAATCCATGATTTCTCTAGCTCCAAAATCATTATAAATACTGCCATCCAATAATTTTATTTCAAATTTACTATAGTCGGTATCTATTTTGAATACGTGAGTTGTATTCACTATTTTATCATTCAATTTTTTGAGTTGCAACCATTGGTCCGAGAGATCTCTCAAAATCATGAGATCTTGTAATTGGTATTGTGGTTCAACAAGTTCATCAATAACAGACTCAATGAGCGTCATTTTGCCTATATATTGAGGTCAGCTTAATAACAAAAAACCCTTATCATCACCTTTATTGATAATATGCTCAATGCATTTTTTGAAATAAGTTTGCGCTTGTTCGTTACCTTTAAAATCCATGAATAATCTAATTTTTTTAATAAATCTGTATTGTATTTTTCTGAAATTTATGATGATTTTTTTTGTAATTCTACTTTTTGTTCTATTTGCAACATGATGGCTTCTATGTCTTTGAGAGAATAATCAGCTTCTAATCTAAATCCTGCAGCTTTTACGTGGCCCCCACCTCCAAAACTAGCTGCAATCTGTTGGACGTCAATATCAGTTGCTGTCCTAAGGCTGCCGTATCGTTTGTTATCTTGATGAGTGAATTTAGCAATAACGTCTTTCCCTACTATTTTTTTCATTAACCCAAATGCTAGACCCGCTTGCTCAGTATCTAAACCTAATTCTTCAATGTCTTTTCACTCCACTACTACCCAAAGACAATTTTTAGTAAAATGAATAGAACCAAACATTTTTTTAGCATATTCTAGCTGAGATGGTGTAACTTCATTGAGTTTTTGTATAATTGATTTTTTATCAGCTCCTGCTTTGAGCATACCCAAAGCGTTTTCAAAGCTACGCACACTGTCTTTTTCGTACTCCAATCCTACACTTCCACCTGTATCGGTGGTAAGACCTAGAAAGCATCGCGTGGCAATTTGCTTATCAATACCTTCAGGATCCAGATAATTTAAAATTTCCCATAACCATTCACATGCACTACTTGAGCTAGCGTCTACCATACTGCAATTTACTGGCACAGGTGTATTTATATGATGATCTATGCAAACTGTTATTTTATTTTTAATATAATCTGATAAGATAATCTGAATATCGCTTCGTTGATTTGGTGCACAATGATCGAGAAGTATTACTACTTGTACTTCTGGAAGTTTAAAACTTTCATGGTCTGTAAAGTACTGTACTTTTTCTGATCACCATACCCAATTCATACTAGGAGCATGAGATCTTGAAGCTGTATAATGTACTTCCTTCCCACCGATTTTTTCAATCCAATGACCCAGCGCAAGAAGGGAACCTAGACAATCACCGTCTGGTTTTGTATGTCCTACCAACAAAAAACTACTATTTTCTTGTATGATAGTTTGAAATTGCTTTATTTGAGGTATTAATTCTGGTGTATAGGTATTTATATGAGTCATGACATATGATAATATTAAACTATTTTATTGGATTATATTGCTTATGGTGATTTATAAAGATTATACATTTTGATAACTAGATCTCCTCTTGTTATAAAATCTTGAGTTCCAGTGCTTGTTGTTTTGTTACTGATTCTTGTTAATACTGTATTGGCTTGGCTATCAGTGAGATTGTTTTGAGGATAGAATGACCTATCTATTCATTGGAAAATTCCAAAACGACATGCTTCAATAATAAACATATACAGATCTTTGGAGAAAACAAATTTATCGTTGAAGCTGCAGTTGATCTGTAAGTTAGGTCTATTGAAATAACTTTCTTGCAAGGTTGCTCTAGCATATTGAACAAACATTTTAGCAGCTTGTTCTCTATTGATTAATTGTTTAGGCTGAAACCAATCCAAGCACTGTACGCTTGTAATTTGGTTTTCATATGCCCAAGTATGAGCGGTATTAAGTTGGTTATAATAGGTCTGTTGAGCTGAAGTCGCAGCAAAGATTTGACCTCAAAATATGGTAACTGACGTAATATACACGAAAAGAATGATCTTCTTCATGGTAAAATATATTATAAGATAAAATGAGTTTTATATGTTAATTTTTTCAGCAAGTTTGAATGTACAATGATTTTAAGACTTTAGTTGTGCTTGTTTCAAAGCATATGCATCCAGCATCATTTCTATCAATCCACCTCTACTCACTGGTAAAATAGATCAGGTGCTAATATCCAATCCAGTTATTCTGCCTATAATTATATTTGCTTGTTGATGAGTGAGTTGTAACTTTGGCATAAAATAACCATAATCTCCAGCCATAATATCAGTATAACATGCTTCTACTGCATCTCGAAAAAATATTGGCGTAATGTCAGATTTATCTTGAAAATAACAATTTACATTACTATTTACGCGCTTAAAATACTGTTCTTGATCGATAAGTTTGGCAAATTGAGTGAACATTTTAGCTGCCCCTTCTCTCGAAAGTGGTTCTTCTGGCTGAAATCCTTCCAATGTTGAAAAGGAAGTAATACCACCATTGTAAGCAAATTTGTGAGCTTTTTCTAATAAGGTAAGCTCTTTCGCTATCGGTGCTTCTGGTCCTGCTGTATTAACTGTAGTCGTATCTGGATTTACTTTGATAACATCCGGATTGTAGGCAACTGGATTTGAGGGAGCAGGATTGGTTCTTATGACTCCTGTGGATGAAGCAATTATTGTAGGTGAGTTTTTTAATCAATTATTGACTCCTCGCGCAAGCATTCCCACACATGCAGCGATGATAACTAACAATACAGTTTGATGAAAATTCATAAGAACTCTAAAATTATGAGATAATAATATTGCATATTTTACCTGGTATTCGGATTATTTTTTTAATTGATCCTTCACTGAGATATCTATTCAATTTTTCATCTGCTTTTACAAGCTCTATTACTTCTTCCTGATTAATAACTTTTGGCACTGGGAAGCTTCCTTTGAGTTTTCCATTTATTTGAATAGGTAGATTTATAATCTGATCTGCTACTTTGGAGCTATCAAATTGGGGTCGCGTTTGATCGGCAACATTTCCTGTATTTCCTATCTGTGTTCGAAGTTTTTGTGCTGATTCACTCGCAAACACGGACAACAGTAAAAGTAAGATCTCAAAGTTTTTCTTGCCAATAGACTGCTTATCATAAATTTCATTGGTTAGTATCATGAGCTTACTAACAGCTGTATTAAACTTCAATGCCTCCATATCTTGGCTCACTCCTTGCACAGTAATCTGTGTCAGACTATCCAAATGATCTCCTTTATCTATAAATTGAGTAGCTCTTTCCACTCTATCCAAGAATCTTTTTACTCCCGCGACACTGTCTGGATTCCAGTTTTTATTGATATCAATCGGTCCCATGAAAGCGATATAGGTTCTGAGAGTATCAGCATTGTATTGAGTAATAATATCTACAGGATCGATAATGTTTCCTCGTCTTTTGGACATCTTACGCCCATCAGGACCTTGAACCATTCCTTGATGTACTAGTTTTGCAAACGGTTCTTTACTCGCATTCTGAATATATCATGTATCTTGCAAGAATTTGTAGATAAATCTAGAATAAATAAGATGACCTACTGTGTGCTCTTTACCTCCCACATATAAGTCTACAGGCATATATTTTGCATTTTCTGGCGAGATAAGTTGTTGAGTATTCTTGGGATCAAGGAAACGTAGATAGTAGAATGAACTACACATGAAAGTATCTAAAGTGTCACATTCACGCAAGTAAGTCTTTCCATCTTTAGCATGATAGTATTTGAAAGTGGGGTGATCTTCGAGTGGTGATTTACCTGCTGGTTTGTAATTTGGTAAATCCAAAGGAAGCAGTACCGGCAATTCATCGTCTGGAATAGCATGCGGAATCCATTTTGATTTATCAGGATGGGGATTGTGAGCATCATATGTATTATCTTCGTTGTCCGCAAATGTATAATAAACAGGAATTGGACTTCATCGATATCTTTGACGACTTACCGACCAATCACGCAATCTATAGGTAGTTTTTCTATTTCCCTTAGCGAGAGATTCCAGATATGTTGTGATTTTTGCCTTGGCTTCGATATTATCAAGACCATCAAACTGTCCTGAGTTTATAAGCTTACCTGTTCAAGTATATGACTGATTTTTTTCTTTATATCTTTGAAAGAAAATGAGATTAGAATTGCAATCACCAGGTACTTCAGATAAAAATTCTTCAACTTTATCTATTGCTATCCGATGCAAACTATGATTATCTTCATCCTCAATGATTCCATTGTTTGCTTTTGATTTTAGGCGATACACCAAGCATTTTTCATAAGAATATCTATTTACATCTTTGTGAGGAGCAAAATATTCCGCATGAATTTCTCACGCAATAGTTTCCACATACTCGATATCAGTATATCCTGTTTCTTCACAGATTTCTCTTTGTCCTGCTTCAATCCAATCTTCTCATTCTTCAACTCCGCCCATTACGAACGATCTCCATACGGCTTTCTTCCAATCTAAACAAAGTGCATTTTCTCCTTTTTCATCCAAAAGCACAGCGAGAACATTACTTCTTACTGTCTGAGTTTTTCATGGCACCGGAGGATTTCCAGAAATATAGTGCTGCGCAATCACATGTTTTACTTCTATGTTATATTTATTCGCAAATTCATAATCTCTCTCATCGTGAGCTGGCACAAACATCACAGCTCCTGTTGCATAATCTGGTAATACATAATCTCCAAACCACACAGGTACTTGTTCTCCACTTAGTGGATGAGTCACAAATATTCCTGAATTCATTCCATTCTTTGTTCTTTCAGTAGACTGTCTATCAATCGAATTGAGTTTGGCAACCTGAGTACGAAACTCTTTCAGTTCTTCTTTTTTCTGACTATTTAATAAATGATCTATAATCTGATTTTCAGGAGCAAGCACTATCGCCGTGACTCCATAGAGTGTATCTGGGCGAGTTGTGAAGACTTTGATTTTGGTATTTGGATGTAATTGCACTTCAAAATCAATCTCCGCACCTTCACTTCTGCCTATCCAATTCTTTTGATGAATTTTAGTTTCTTCAGGTCGATCACAGTCAGAGTAGTCGAGTAATTGTTCGCAGTAGTCTGTAATCTTGATATACCACTGAGGCATTTGTTTTTGGATGATGATAGACTCACATCTTTCACATTTTCCATCTACCACTTGATCGTTCGCAAGTACTGTTTGATCAACAGGGCATCGGTTGACCAGGCCATCTTTTTTATAAGCTAATCCATGTTCAAATAGTTTACTAAATATTCGCTGTGTTCGTTTGTAATATTCTGGATCGGAAGTTGCTAGTCTTCTTTCTTTATCAAAAGTAAATCCTACTTTTTCAATTTGTGTTTCATAATAGGCAATATTTTCTTCTGTAGCAGTTTGCGCTGATTTGTTATTTTTGATAGCAAAATTTTCTGTAGGTAATCCGAAACTATCGTAACCAAGTGGAAAGATAACATCGTATCCTTGCATTCTTTTTATTTTTGCCACGAATTCTGTGATCAAAAAATTGGAAACATGACCTACATGCATAGCGAACCCTGACGGGTAGGGGAACATAGGGAGTACATAATATTTTGGTTTTTCCATTTTTTTGAAGTGTTAGTGATTACTAATAGATAGTTATATACTAATATTTTATGATTAAATTACTAGATCATCATCAGATTTTGTGGTCCTGAATACGCATCTGATACTTTACAAAAATGTGATACTATTTATAATTTTCTCTTGCATTTATTTTCAAGATAGTTACTAATCTTCATGCCTTGATACGAACAATCCTTTGTTTATAAGATTGCTCGAGTTTTTTATTACCTATAAAAAACCAGTTAATTCGTATATTTAGATTTCATAAGCTGAAAAATTTAAGATCCTATAGCTCAATGGATAGAGCAGTGCCCTTCTAAGGCAAAGGTTGATGGTTCGAGTCCATCTGGGATCACCACTAAGCTCCTATCGTCTAGTGGTCCAGGACATCGCCCTCTCACGGCGGAGATCGCGGGTTCAAATCCCGCTAGGAGTAAAATCCCTAATCGGTAATAATATTACCACTTAATTATTCTTATTCAACTTTATGGCAAACCCATTAGCTCACAAAGCTCAAAAAAACTTCCAACAAAGAAATGACCAGTTTAGACAATTTATCAACGATATGATAAAGGCATCTACTATCATCATTATCGATGCTGAAGGTAACAATTTGTGAACCTATAGAAGGGATGAAGCATTAAGAATTGCTGAAGAACAATGACTCGATCTTATTCAAATGAGATACGATGCAGCTACTATGACGAGTATGTGCAAACTTATGGATTATGGTAAGTACCAATATCTCAAGAAAAAATGAGAAGGAGACAAAAGACAATCAGCAAACAAAGGAATGAAAGAGCTTGCTATACGTTACAACATTGGTGATAATGACTTACTTATGAAAATGAATAAAGGTAAGGAAATTTTATCTGATGGATATCAATTGAGATTCGCAATAAAATTGAAGTGAAGAGAAAATATCTTCAAAGACATTGCTTTCGTTAAACTTCAAAAAGTTGTAGAATGAATTGGCGACCTTGGTAAATCACAATGAATTAAGAGTGAACCACAAGGATACAGCGTAATATTCATTGGAAATAAAACTAGCATTGCAAATAAAAGTAAAAAAATAAATCCATAAACCATTTGAAAAAACAAACAACAACAATATACTGACGACCCAGCAAAAAATCAATTTACTTTAATTAACAAATCACTCCATTATGAAAGTCAAAACACATCAAGGAACAGCAAAGAGATTTAAAATAACTTGAACTGGTAAATACATTCACGACAAAGCTCGTAAAAACCATTTGATGAGTAACAAAGGAAGATCAGATAAGACATTTGATTACGGTAAAGTTGCTAGCGATGCAAATAAAGCAAACATTAAAGCACTTATTCCTTACGCTAAATAATTCACGAAACTCTACTAATATATCTAAAATCAAATTATTTTATTAATTATTACAACCACAACAATGAGAGTAAAAAATTGACTTCAAAGACACAAGAGACATAAAAAGTTTATTGCCCTTGCAAAAGGATATAGACTTGGAAGAGGTAATGTGTACAAGCAAGTAAGAAATGCCATTGTTAAGGCAGGTCAACATGCTTACGAAGATAGAAAATTGAAAAAAAGAGATCAAAGAAGACTCTGGATTGAGAGAATCAATGCTGCCGTTCAACTCAAAGGTGGTAAATATTCAAGATTCATCAAGATGGCTTCTGATAAAGATATTACTCTCAACAGAAAAATGCTTAGCAATATCGCTATCGTTTTCCCTGCTGTATTTGATAATATCTACTCTGAAATTACAAAATAATCTGAGAATCTTACCAAATAGTCTCGTATTGAAATGTACGAGAATAATACGCCTGGGTGGCGAAATTGGTAGACGCAGCGGACTTAAAATCCGCCGATAGTAATATCTTGTCGGTTCGATTCCGATCCCAGGCAAACCCATCAATATCAAATCTAAAAACAAATAATAATTATTATAATCAGAATCATATTTATAATTCTTTATACCAATTCACACATGCCGTTTACAATCCGAAGAACAAACGATCTCAGTAGTAACGAAAGAATGGTTGCTTTCTATAAGAAAGAACTTCAATCTTCTCAAACTATTCAGTATGCAAAAAAACAAAAGCATTATAACACTAAATGGTACAGAAAAAATGTATCAAGAGATGTTCCTAGTTCTAGAAGATATCTCAGAATGAGAGCTATCGTAAGTTCTATGTTCAAGAAAAATCAAAAGAAATATGATCTTCTTGTTCAACTTGGTAAACTCGCTTAATCAGTTATTCCACAACACAATTTTTAAAATAAATACTATAAAGATTCCCAATATCATCAATTTTAATTTATAATTCAAAGATTCCTATGTTTGCCGTAATAGAATTACAATGACATCAATATATTGTAAGAGAAAATGATACACTTATTGTTGATAAGTTAGAGCTCACTGATAGTAATTATACAGCAACTAAAGTTTTGTTGATATCTGAAGAAGATGGAACAAATACGATTGTGGGGAAACCTTTCATCACTGGAGCTAGTGTTGCATTCAATGTAGTGACTGACTTCCAAAAATGAGAAAAAATCAGAGTTCTTAAGTTTAAAAGAAAAAATAGATACCAAAGAGTAATCTGATTTAGACCACATCAAACAGTACTTGAAGTGAAACAAATCATTGGAGGTGGGACTAAAGCAGCAGCTAAAAAAGCTGATATTGAAGAAGCTCCAAAGAAAGAAGCAAAAACTCCAGCAGTTAAGAAAGAATCTGCTCCAAAAAAAGTAGTTGCTAAGAAACCAGCAGCTAAAACAGCTGAATAATTAATCACGAAATTATTATATATCTGATTATTTTACACTATATACCAATTCACAATTTATGGCAAAGCCAATAGCACAAAAACCTCAAAAAGTATTTGAGCCAAGAGTTAAGAAAGATTCCAACGATGTAGAACTTTCAGGAATCATTGAACAAGATCTATGATTCGGTAACTATGCAGTGCGTATTGAAGGAATTGATCAAACTATCACTGCATACGTTGGTGGTAAGATGAAGATGAGAAAGATCAAGGTTATCGTAGGAGATACCGTAATGGTAAAGATTAATCCTGATGACTGGAGTAAAGGAATCATCACTTATAGATGAGTAAAAAGCTAATTCAATATCCAATATCTTACTATACAGACTATCAACTATTTTAATCTCTTAATTGCCTACCTATGAAAGTCGCAACATCAGTAAAAAAAAGATGTCTCAACTGTAAAATTATAAAAAGACACGGTAGAGTTATGGTTATCTGCATTAATGCAAAACATAAACAACGTCAAGGATAGTTCTTAATTAAAAAAATATTTAACTTATTATTTAACATTACAATGTTCAGAATCCAAGGTCACGTATTATCAGAAAATCAAATAATTTGGACAGCACTTACTACTATATTTGGTATAGGACTTCCTACAAGTAAAAAATTACTTGAAAAGTTTGAGCTTCCACTCAATAAAAGAGTGAAAGATATTACTGAAGCAGAGCAAAAACTCATCACTGATGAAATCAAAGAAATGGTAGTGGAAAGTGATCTCAAAAGAGAGGTTGGCAATGCTATCAAAAGATTGAAAGAAATCAGATGTTATAGAGGTATGAGACATAATCTTGGTCTTCCAGTAAGAGGACAAAGAACTTCTCAAAATGCTCATACTGCAAAAAAATTACTTGGAAGAAGCAGAGTAAGACCAGTATTGAAAAAATAATACATTATAAAATTCTCTAACATATAACATATAATCAGATTATTATTTATTAATTATTAACACCAACAATAAATGGCTGGAGTAAAAAAATCATGAAGTGCTAGCACTGGAAATAAGAAAAAAAAGTATCCTAAAATCGCTACTGGATTAATTCATCTACAAACTACAAGTAACAATAGTATTGTAACATTCACTGATAATAATGGTAATGTTATCGCTACTGCTGGAACTGGAAGAGTAGGATTTAAAGGTAGTAAAGAATCTTCTGCATATGCTGCTGAAATGGCTGCTAAACACGTTATTGGAATCGCAAAAAATGAGTGTGGTCTCAAAGAAGTTGGTGTACTTTGTAAGGGTGTAGGACTCGGAAGAGATGGTATGTTCAAAGCTATCAATGAACTTGGTGGAATTGATATTACTTGGATTAAGGACGTTACTCCATTGAGATTTGGAGGAACAAAAGGTAAGAGACCAAAAAGAAACTAATAAAATATTATTGAATACAAAATATATACTTTTATTATTATTACTTAACACTAGATGAGTAGGCATACAGGAGCTAAATACAAATTATGTAGAAGAGAGGGAGTAAACCTTTTTGGACCTGAAAAATATGATCCAAAGAATAGAAGAGGTGGTCCTGGACAACATGGTCAAGCTAAACCAAGAATGTCAGAATACTACAAACTTTTGAGAAACAAACAAGTTTTGAAAAGAATGTATCAAATGTCTGAAAAACAATTTTCTAATCTCGTTAATATCACGAGTAAAAAATATGCTAAAAATAAAAGCCAAGATCATGATATGGTATTGACTCAGTTTTTGAATAGAAGATTGGATAATGTTGTTTTGAGAGCAGGGTTTGCAAGAACAATTATGCAAGCAAGACAAATGGTAGTTCATGGACATTTCTTGCTCAATGGTAAGAAACATAATGTTCCTTCTTATTTTGTGAACATAGGCGATATCCTTACTTTGAAACCAGCATTACAATCATCAGCATTGTATGACTTAGATACTAAAAACTATCAATCTCCAGTTTGGTTGTCAGCTAACTTTACTAATTTCGAAATCAAAGTTTTGGAATTCCCAGGTGAAACTGAAACTCAAGGATTGCCAGTAGATGTATTGAAAGTGATCGAGTTTTATGCGAGAGCCTAAGTTTTCGTCGGTCTTCCAAGTTTTTCTTTTTTGGAATACCAACTCAATCAATTTTCAAATGGATATTGAGAATGAAATCATAATAACTATTATAAAAACAACTCTTTCGGGGTTGTTTTTTAGCTCATGGTTTTGAAATTCTATTGACTAAAATACCACCTATTCTAATATGTTATTTATAATCTTGTACATTGTATTATGGCACTCAGTGAACACCAAGTAAGAACCCAAAAAAGAGAGGAACTCCTCAAGATGAACATAGTTCCTTATGCGCCTAGGTTCAAAAAAATACAAACCTTACAGCAATGTAATGAGTCTTGTGAATCGAGAAATTCTTTAGAATTACTGAGAGATATCAACGATATTATAGCTCAGCCTCAAAGAGAAATATCAACCGCAGGAAGACTCACTTTGTTCCGTTCTCACGGAAAAATTTCTTTTGGTAAATTGATGGATGAAAGTTGAGAAATTCAGATTATGATTCATAGAGATAATTGTAAATTACTCAAAAATAGAGCACCACATAAAGTAAATCAAGAATACCAACAACTCTCTCCAGAACAAAAACAACTTTGGAGACATATTGTAAAAATGGTGATCGTAGATGATGACGGAAAGATCGCATGCAGCTATGTCTCAAGTTCAGGAAACTACTCTTTGCCGGGTGGTGGTGTAGATGATGGCGACAATTACTTTGACGCGGTTCACAGAGAAGCGCAAGAAGAAACTGGCTGTGATGTAAAAATATTATATGAGTTACCAAAAGTACACGAGTATCTCAAAAAACGAGATAGACATCAACTCGCATATGGATATCTTTGTAAGACAGTAGGAGAGAAGGGTTTACCTCAATTTATTGAATCTGAAATTCTTGATTGATTTGAAATTAGATGGGTGGAAATTGAAGAATTTGAAAATAATCTGAAACATCAAATCGCAAATCCTGACAAAGATACCGAATGGGAACTTCTGGATGGAATTTTCAAAAGAGATCTGATTATGTTACAATCTGCAAAAGAATTACTCAATAAAACCAAAGAAGCAGGAAATCATGAAGGCTACAATACTATTACAGAAATTCAGGATCAGCTCACAGACCCAGAAGGAAACCCAATCGAAGCCTACAAATTTTTTGAAAAATATATTGATGTAGGAGATTTTGTGGGAGTGAAAGGAGAATTATTTGTTACTCACAAAGGAGAAGCAACCTTATTTGTTTCTGAATTCCAACTCTTATCGAAAGCTTTGTTACCGCTTGGAGATAAATTTCATGGTATCGGAGAGAACGAAGAAAAGGCGTACAGACAAAGATATTTGGACATGATTTTCAATCGTGAAACTTTGGAAAGAATGAAACTCAGAAGCAAGTTCCTAAAGGTAATTAGAAATTTTTATGATGAACAATGATTTATAGAACTCAATACAGGAATATTAGGTAACTTCGCATCGGGCGCTGCTGCAGCTCCTTTTGTGACTCATCATAATGACTTTGATCTTGATATGTATCTGAGAATTAGCGCTGAACCAAGACTCAAGATGGCAACAGTAGGAGGACTAGAAAAAATCTTTGAAGTGTGTATCGACTTCCGTAACGAAGGTTCAGATCCAAGTCACCATCAAGAATTTAGCATGATAGAACATTATGCAGCTTATTGGGATTATATTATGAATATGGAATTTACAGAAAAAATGTTTGACTATATTTTCAAAAATATTCCTGAACTCAATCCTATAGTAAGTATTCCTGATAAAGAAGGTAACATAAGAGAAGTAGATTTCAGTACTCCGTGGAAAAGAATAGACTTTGTAGCACAGATCAAAAAAGACAGTGAAATAGATGTATCGTTATATGGGGCAGGAGACGAAGATAATTTGAGAGGGATGATCAAATCAAAATGATATGATTGGGTAGGATTGGATGTACAAACTACTGCAACTATGATTGATTATTTGTATAAGAAAGTTTCGAGACCATGAATTGTGGGACCAGCCTTCATTTACAATTATCCTAAGACGATGCAACCACTTGCACGTCAGGATGATGCCAATCATAATATGGTACAGCAATGGCAGCTACTCATCAATGGATGGGAAGTAATCAAAGCCTACAGTGAACTTGTTGACCCTATTATTCAAGAAAAAAACTTTGAAGAACAATCATGAGCTGTAGCAAAATGAGATGTAGAAGCAACAAAATCTGATGAAGAATTCTTGTTGGCAATGCAATATGGAATGCCTCCGCAATCAGGTCGAGGAATGGGAGTTGATAGAATATTCTCACTACTTACAGGTTGTAGTAATATTCGTGATGTGATTATGTTCCCGCTTGTTAAACCTGAAACACCTGTACAAAACGAGATAGAATAGTATATAAATTTATTTTATGAATTGAAAATCTAACAGATATTGTTAGTACTATTTGAGCGCAATTATTTATTATTTAAATCTCCAGTATGTTTTGAAACTTTGAACAAATAACGAGTTCACTCAGTACGCGGACTGGTAGTGAGCTTACGGGTTATATTTTTCTTATAGCATTTATAGCATTGTGGATATACTGAGTTTTGCGAGTATTGAAAGACTCAATGTTAAGATCACAGAGTACCGCTTTTCAATTTTTCTCAGTGATTTTAGTGGTATTTGGAACACCAATAATCTGATTGCCTTTATATTTCTTGATTAGACCCGTTTCTTATAAACACGAAAGACATCTTGGTTTTGAGGGTCTGGATTTGCAAACTGTAGTATGTAAAGAGTGCTATAGGACTAATCTTACAGATTATAATAATTGTGTATTTTGTGGTTGTAAACTTAAGATTGAATGTAAACAATGCGCTACCTATTATCCATTCAACTATCTGTACTGCTCAAAGTGTGGAGCACCAAACATTGATATTTAATATAAAAAATAATTGATATACGTATAAAAAATAATCAGAATATTTATTTTTATCGAATTGATCCATATGCACCTAAAAATTACCTCCTTAGAATGACTCATTCGAGATGAAGATGTAAAACAACTTACCGTAAATACTCTCAATGGACAAATTACCGTTCTCCCTGGACATGATAATATGATCAGTGTGCTTGCTCCTGGTTTGATTAAACTCGTTCCTAGTATACTTCAGCACGAAAGAACTTTTGAATTCTTGACTGACAAAGAATATATTGTTTTTGGGTGTCTAGGAGGAGTGCTCAAAATCGAAGGTGATAAGTTGCAAATTTTGACTAATATGATTATACTAGATAATCAAAGTCCTCTCGCAGTTTTGCAAGAATCACAAATGAAACTTAAGGAGCAAATTCGCCAATCTGTAGTTAGTTCTCCTGCTGAAGTAGATAATCTTGAAGCTGAGCTTCTAAAGATTGATATAGAAATGAAAATAGCTTTATACAAAAATATATAGAAATAATTATTCATACCTTAATTAAACTTAAATTTTTATGACTGATATAGCATTATTTGGGATACAAGGATCTGGTAAAGGTACACAAGCGGAACTTGTTTCTGATGCATTTCCTCAATTTGCTTTATTTGAAACTGGAGGTATTTTCCGTGCACTCAGCACACTCAATAATAGGGTAGGAGATTTCGTAAGACAAATCAATCAGGGACATTTTATTCATTATAGTGTAACTAACGCCGTATTTGATCTTATGATTCCTATGCTTGACGCGAATCAGAATATTTTATTTGATGGATATCCAAGAGATCTACCGCAATTATTCCATCTTCTTGATTTCGAATTTAAACATCATCGTAAACTTGTAGGTATTTACCTCAAACTCGATGAGAAAACCGCTATAGAGCGTTTGGTAAATAGAAGATATTACAAGAAAGATAACAGAATGTATCTCATCAAAAACGAAGAAGAGTTAGAGTTGGTAACAGGGCAAGGATATGAAATTATCACAAGAGAAGATGATCAGCCTGAAGCTATACGTACTAGAATTGAGCAATATCATAAAGAAACAGAACCTGTCATTGAATACCTCAAGAAGCAAGATCTTCTTGTAGAAGTAGATGCAAATCAGTCTCAGGAAAAAGTATTTGAAGATATTAGGAAAGTTATAAAACTCAGTATTTAATAGCTTATCAAAACCATGATAGACAAAGCACAATTTCAAAAATTACTCGACATGACTATGCTGAATTTTGATCCAGCTGATCAAGAAAAAATGCACAGCCAAATGGATCAGATTTTAGGATTTGTAGATAAACTGAATGAAGTCTCTATAGAAGATAATAATCTGACTATAGATCCGATCAAAGCAAATGCGCAGCGCGATTATCCTACGAATACTATCTGATTATCAAATGTTTGACATCCTATAGCCAATAATATGATACAAATAAAGTTCTGAAGAGGGGAGAAGAATAAGGCTGAAACACTTTAAATAACTATATTAATATGAACACAGATTCTCAAATTATCATCAAAGTAGTTGAAAGAGACGGTACTGAGCTCGGGTCTTTTCCTGCAAGTAAACATGAAAGTATTCTAGATACTGCAGAAAAACACAATATCGATATCTGATATAGCTGTCGTAGCGGAGCCTGCTTTTCGTGTGCTTGTACTGTCAAAAAATGATTTGAAAATATTGATATAGGAAAGTTTGGTTATCCACTGGTAGATGTAGACGAAGAAGACTGTTTGACCTGTATCGCTGGTATCAATGATGATGCTTGGGATGGAACAGCTAAAGAAATACTTCTCAAAAAGTTCTAGTATAGGTATTATCATTATTCAAGAAGTTCGATTTTATTTGGGATTGAGCTTTTTTTTGATATTAAGTTTGGAGCAGAGCAGAGTATTAGGTTATCTTTTACTTTTGGCATTGTGTAGAATATTTCTTTTCTTTTACTTTTGGCATTGT
>CALMFT010000034.1 GCA_937862565.1 uncultured bacterium | reverse complement strand
TCATCACACTGTTCTTGGTTACTATAACCAATTCCAGTACCAATGATTCCATCTCCACAATATCCTACTGGTGCATCACAAGAATCGTTTGATCCTCCGTTTTGACCTTCACATAACCAAGACCAAGTGTTTCCTGATAGGAGTAATCCTGTTAGGTTACCTGCATCACAAAGATCAGTTGGTGTTGTTCCCGTGTATACTTGTGCACTGTCTCCAGATCAACATATGGCATTGATTGGTGCAAATGAGATTTGAGTTTGGCCAGTACAGCTGATTGTGAGTGAACCAGAAAGACTGTTTGAAACTTGAACAGAGATTGGGAAAGTTCCCACGCTGTTGAAGATATGTGTTTCGATGTTGAGTGGTAATACTACTGAAGGTCCTTCTCCCCAATTAAGGTTAGAATAATTGAATCCAGTTTGTACTGGTAAAGTACCAGTTACAAGTAATCCTGGAGTTCAAGCTGTTGGACTGAAGTCTACTCCTACACAACTTGGTGCATTGAGAGTACAGGTGTTACTACAAGAGTCGTTGTTGTCTCAGTTAGCATCATCACACTGTTCGCCAATGTCAATATTACCATCTCAGCATATACTTACATCAATATCGCCCGTAACATATGAGTACACACTTGAAATAGTTTCATTACTACAATATCATGTTTTAGAACTTGTTATAGTAGCAGTATTTTCAAATCCACCAGGAGTGTTTTTAACTATAAAACTCACCTGAACACTATTTACAACAGTCCCATCAATATTAGTCCATATTACACTTTGATTTCAAGTTATTCATGTTAATATTCCCCCATTTGTAGCAGTATTGAATATTAAAACATTGTTATTATAATTATCAATAATTGTGGTAGGATTTCATTGCCCTGTGAAAGTTATAGTAAAGATTATCGCATCTCCAGAATGATAAGGTCCAGCTCATTTAGCAGATTTTGAAGCAGTTCCATTGAATGGAGAGTCATTTATATCAAAATCTTCAAGTACATGATTGTTGCTAATATTAGTATCTCCTGCGTAGCTTAGTCCTATTCATAATTCTTTACCAACGTGTAAAATTGTAGTAATATTATTTTGTGGTAAAGTAAGAGATTGAAGTGTAAAGTTTAGAGTAATGGTTTCACATTCACCCATTGCTAGAGATCTTGTACCTGGCCAGTTGAGTAAATGATTTATACCATCATTTGTAGGAGTCCCAATTGTTCCGCCTACGCTAGAAACAAAAGCCAACCTACTATCATAATTATAAGTAATTGTAGCGTTTGCTACTGTATCTGGCCCATTGTTACAATAAGTAGCATCGTAAGAAATTGGTGATCAAAGATTTAAATTGATTGGCGCAGTCACAAAATTAGTACCACTCAAATCATAATGAACCAATGTTTCTTGGTAGAGAACATTAGCATTACTTGTATTGTTTGCTCATGGGATTATTTCACTGCTATATACGAAGCTACCAGGAATACAGTTTGCATTTGCACACATGGCTATAGTAGCACTATTGTTGATAATATCACCTGAATTGAAATTATTTCAGACTATCATTTTATATTTAAATTGCGTACTTTGGTTTGCTGGTACATAAAAGAAGTTTTTAATATTATCGATGGCTGTTCCGGATTGGAAGTAGATATAATTATGTCCGTAATCAGTACTCACACTTGGAGTATATAATGGAATAGAATACGTACCAGTTCAATGAGGAGTAGATATAAAACTTCCAAAGTTTGTATAAGTACTTGTACCATATGAATAATTACTATACAGAATATCCGTACCGCTTACTACATAGCTCGGTCCACGTGTATTAGTATTGCCTTGCAATAAATCAACATAGGTATTCTCAGGATATTGATAGAGAGTGTGTATCTCATCCCGCACCTGTCCAGAATTAGTGTATAATGAAAAAAGTTCAGAAAAAGGAATGTGATTATTATAACCTGCCAGTCTAAGTCTTTTGTCAAGTGTGCTAATAAGATTATCATTTAGAATATTATTGATATTTTTCATATATGAAGACATTTCTCAGGCAATCAGATTTCCCCAATCTATAGCTTCACTGGCTGAAAATCATTTTGCCAAAGCATACTCATAACCTGCATAATATCAGCAATTATTTGCTTGTGATGCTATAGTTGAGTTTATTCGAGCATTTGTATTTACCTGATTTTGCGTATACACCCAAATGCTTTTGTAGATATCAGCCATTGTAGTAGCGATAGCTTCTGGGACGCTCATTCCTAAACCTATTTTGATAGCGTAAGTAGTGTCTCGATTTGCAAATATAGACATAACTCAAGCAAAGCTTGTCTGATACATGTTTCAAGTATCAAATAATGTATGACAAGCTCATAATCATGCAATATTTCCACTCAAGATATCAAATATATCAGTGTTATTTCCTATGTTAGTTTGCGATAACGTATCAATAATTCAAAAAATTTTTGTATAATAACGTATGTTTCTATATGAATAATTATCAGGCCATGTAATATTCGTCAACATATCATTCTTCAGATTAGTAATATCTCGCCATTTCATAAATCTCAGCGGATCAACTACTATGCTATCAAAAATCATACCATTAGTAATGTTGTCATCTAGGTAAATAAATTTATCACTACGCCCACTATTGTAAACATTGAGAGTATAGGTCACTGTGTCGCCTTCGGTTGCAGTAGCTTTATCAGCCGTCTTGGTAATACGAAGATCATAAGGAGAGCTCACCACACCACAGTTTGGATCCATAGCTGCAGGAAGTACTGCAATAGACAAAAGAGCATTATTATTTGTAATATTGCTGTCATTACGATTGATATAAATTCCAGGTTCTTCTCATGGTATTCCAGCGTTGGTACCAATTGCAGCAAGATTTCTGAATGCAGGTGGATTTACACACCACAGTGATAATGTAGGTAGTTTTACAGTAATATTGATAAATCCAGTAGAGTTTGATCAAAGATGAATTCCTTGTCGGAATTGCGTTCAGAAATCATCTCATGCAGTAAAGACAGGAGGAATATCTACAATCAAACCAGGACTTCCTGCCCAACTTTGTATTTTCACTCAACTAAAAGTGAATTTATCTCTTATAAGAATGTCAGTTCTTGCGATTCCAGTATTAGAAAAATTTAATCTATATACAACGGTGGCTCATGGAGTCTCTGTTCCTCAAATAAGTGATTTTTGAATAGCTAAGTCATAACTTTTTACTGTTATTTGTGTACTATCAACATTATTCGATCAATTTGTATCTCATGGGAATGTAATCGTAGTATATGTATTTTTAATTTTTGACCAGGTATTCTGGCTTGGTCCTCCTATCATAATTCGTGTTTTAGCTTCGTTATTTAAAGGAGAATATTCATCTGCAATCACCTTAAACCTTAAAGTAACAAACGCTCCTCTATTAACTCATAACGAAAATCAATTTGTAAAAGTTAGAAGATCTGCTCATGTTACATAACTTTTCTGACCAAAATAATTACCACTTACAGAAACAAACTGCAATCACTTATTCTCAAATACATCTGCCACAGCAAGTTGAGTTACTAAACTTGGTCAGTAATTATGAATATATAATGTATAGTAGACATCATCTCATAGATTGTACTTACTTAATGGTGCAGTATTAGTACAATTCCAATTAAAAATTGACTGAAATCACGAAATCATACCAGGATCAAATATACCTCATCCTCATGGTATGATACCAGAAGTGGGATTACAAATACCTTCTTTTTTATCAATCATAACATCGTGATTTGGTGCTACAAAATTTGGAGGAGTTACATCAAAATTTGTACTAACAACATTATTATTATTTATAATATCACACACATCTTTAGTGCCATACAACTGCCCAGTATTTGTAAATTGACCGGTTCCATTTTTACTAAAATTTAAGAAAATACTACCAGTCGTTCCTGGTGTAATATTTGTATTAAATATCCA
>CALMFT010000033.1 GCA_937862565.1 uncultured bacterium | reverse complement strand
ATGGAGCGAGAGACCCGAATTGAACGGGCGTAGCCAAGGTTGAAGCTTAGTGTCTTACCATTAAACGACTCTCGCATAGCTTATTCGATGTGAATTACATCTTGTGTAAGTTCTTATCCTATGGCAATTAGCACATACGACTTCACATTTTTGTATTTCTGGCAGTAATGAATTGATTGGGGTAGTTCTAGTTTTGGACGCTATATTAAAGTTTTTATCTTTTATGTGGTCAAATTCTAACAATCTAATGTCTTTAATTCAGCAATCGAAGCATTGTTGTGTATTTAAATAATCCAAGAATTGCTTTCTATACTTTACTATATTTGCTTTTCTGTTTTTATTTGAGCGTGCTTTGTATCAATCTTTATCATTTTGATAATAAGCATTTGCAATAATTCTGTGACACGGTTTACATTCGGGACTATATTTTATAGTTCAGTCTACTCTGGTTCATTTTTTACTGAATTCGGAGATGTCTTTATGCAAATTGCATTTTGTGCATTGTTTTATCATAAGAACATCATATTTATATGGATTCAAATGTCAAAAGAAAGTTGAATCTATGGTACACTCTATTGGAATTGAACCAATGACCGTCAGGGTAGAAGCCTGCTGCTCTTCCTGCTGAGCTAAGAGTGTATGGTACGGTAGGTTTGATTTGAACAAACAACTTTCACCTTATCAGGGTGATGCTCTGACCATTGAACTACTACCGTATAAATACTGGTGAGACGAGTAGGATTCGAACCTACGAACAATTAAGAAAGGATTTACAGTCCTCCTGCTTTAACCACTTGCATATCGGCTCAAACGTCTTGGTATTAAGGAACCAAGTAAACCCTCGTTGATTTGTGGATAACGAATAGACCATTCATTTTTTTGATAATGACTAACACAACCACAGGTACGTATGGGTTGATTTGACGAGTATTCACTCCAGAATTGTACGATATGTTGCAACACACGGTACTTTTTCCTCAATACTAGAACTACTTATGGAGGGCTATTATCGTAAGCCCATAAATGGTGGAACAACACAGAATCGCACTGTGCTCTCCTCGGTGCAAGCGAGGTGTACTAACTGATGTACTATTGCCCCATATTGGACTAAGTTAATTTACGTGTTGGTTTAGCAATGTTGAAGATAGCGATGAAAACGTGAATTTAAGTACCAATAGAATGTTTTGAAATGGTCAGGCATACGAGACTCGAACTCGTGTCAACTCCTGGACAGGGAGCCGTGGTAACCGCTACACTAATGCCCGATATCTGAACTAAGTTTTATCACAGCGATGGTTGGCTTTAAAAATGCGAAGTAACTGTAATAGTGAGTATCAGATGTTTGATCTTAAGGAAAAAGAGACTGAGTTGCAATTCGGTTTGTTCATTTAAGAACTGTTTGTGATTAGTAAACGATACAGACTTTACTAATCGAGACTTGCCTGTGAAGTATAAGCTTAACCGAAGTTAAACCTTCATAATTCTGGAGTTAACCAGATAAGTAGATTTTTTTGTTCTGTATTGCTACAGAGCGAAGTAACCGAATTGCTAAGTACTCTTTGATTTGTTTTTATGGCAACCCCACAAGGCTATAAAAACTTGGACTAAGTTTGTAAGAGTGTCACTCCGAAGAGTGTTTCCTGGGAATTGAACCCAGAGTAGAAAATGTTCAAGATTTTTGCATTACCATTATGCGAGAAGTAACTCTTACGATGAGTACCAAAATGTGTTGTGTTTGATTGAGTACCGAACCCCCTCGTACTTTCTGGAAGAGAGGGGTTCAAGATTCTATGACTTACGTGGAGGTTACTTTCCGAAGAGAGTAAATTAGGACCGTAGACCTTGTTCCGAAGAACGCCCCCCTCGCCAGAATTGTATCTCTGTACTGGTGGATCATATGAGAATCTCAAGAAAAATCAAGAAATAAATCAAAAAGATCTAATAATTAAAAAAAATGTAGAGGAAAGGTCTATGCTCAGTATTGTTTATTCAGGAGAAACTTCAGGTGAAATTACGTAATTCTTACGAGTACGTTTTTTTGGTTGTTTATCTCAATGAGGAAGCCAGTGTCATTTGGTGTTGTCACGTTTCATATACCATAAGTATATTTGGTTGTGTGTCCAGGTACTAGGGAAAATGTCTCAGGTGTATTTACCTTTTCATCATTGTGTATTATTGATTCTCATTTCAGCGAGTGTGATCTGAACTATTTCTCATTCTCTGGTTGTAGTTGTAACTGTTGTGTTTAATAGATTTTTATAGATGCCAGATATATCTAGGTCACCTTTATATATATCGTGCTTACTGTGCAGTATTTCATCTAGTGGATGATCTTTGTATACTGCTTTTTCTGATAGAGTCATATGTATTTGATTAAAAATTACCTTCTTGAACTTGTAAACAACGGATACCAGCTTTACGCCACATTTCTACTACACGGTTGCGGTCATCAAATACTGCGTAAATATACCATTCTTTTGCGATTTCCGAAGCGATCTCGTGTTTTACGATATCATCTCAGCGAGTATCTCCTGTCGCACGCATACGAACAAATTCGAATTCGAACGGTAGATGAGTCTTAAGCCATTTTGTTGTATCTTCTCTACAAGATTCTGGTCTTCCTGTTACAAATCCTATTTTGAATCCAGGCTTTGGAGTAACGTCTGATCGATCAAGTGTAGGAATACCTAGTAGAGTTATTACATCTCTATATGGTGTATCTTCTAATACTTTAGTGTAGTCGTATGGTGATCTACTTCATTTATTAGCTACTGTTCAATCTATATCAACAATTATAATTGGTTCTTTTGTGCTATCATTTTTAATGATCATTTTATCTTCTGGCGTATGATGTTTCATAAAATCATTTGCCATTTTACGAATGACTTCTTCTCCTACTGGTTTATCTCTAGCTGCATCTCTTTGAATGCAAACTTCAATAGGTACATCTCTGAAATCTTTGATAACTACTTGAACATTTTCTTTGAAGCGGAGTATGTGTATTGGATTTAAGTTAGTATCATCTACTATAACGTGTTTTCCATTCATCAATGCTTCTGTAATGATAGTATCTCTTATTTCTAGTATGAATTGTTCATTTCATTTACTATAGACTGAGTTACTAGTCATTGCACGAAGATCATCCTTATTAACTCTAACGAGTCAGTAAGGATTATTTGCTACTTCTTTAAGTGCGTATGTAGTCTTTCCTGATCCAGGTAAACCGATACAAGCTGTGATTGTTAACATTAGGTGTGTAATTTAGAATATAATGCTTTCTTTTGTGTTGAGTAAGCGTATGTTTTTCTAGCATCTTTGCGTACAATTTTTTGTTTTTCTGGAAACCATTCACTGAGTTGAATCCAGTATGATGCTTGACTTTCACGTACTACTGGGAAAGTAATTAGATCAAGTTTTGGTTGATCGTAAGAATCTCTACTAAGTTGATATCTGTATAGTTCCATATTTTTTAATTAAGTTTTAATCTCATAAAGAGAGTAGTATAGTAATGAACAGCGTCCTCTAAGCCAGCGTTTCTAGTCAGCAAAGAACCTGTCTAACAGGGGGTGCTGAGTACTGTCCTATCCTGGTTTGGATTCTTACTATACTACCCTCACGATGAGGGTGGAATTATATTCCGAAGTCTACTGAACGTTGCTTTTGGCAAGCTTTTTGGTTCTCATAGATCATAAAGATATTACCTTTATAGAAGTCAACGAGCCACGCCCAAGGGAAGCATTGTGGTACAATTTCGTACTGGTTAGTAGTTACATTGAATCCACGAGTTACACCTCCTCCACCAATTACTGATGTTGAGAGTGTTGTTCCAGTTGAAGTAGAACCTGTTGAAGTAGAACCTGTTGCAGCTGATACTGTTGTTACAAGTGTGAGTGCTGCGATAAGTGTTGCGATGATAAGCTTCATAATAATGAATGTTAAGTGTAAGTGTTTAGTTAACTCTCCAAATTCCTATTATCATTTCTGCATCCTTACTAATTTTACGTATTGTAAAACGTTTTTCAGTTTTGCGTTTAATGAATGAGGCTTGGGTTGAGAGTATATTATATGTTTCTTTTGTATAAGGCAAATAAAAACATTGAGATATCTCTAGTCGTTGCATTGCATTTGCAACTTCTTTTGATGGTGATGTACCAGCAGATTTCTTTTCTGGTATTGGATCTGAGTGGATTTCTATAGGTAGCATAAAAGATTATAACGTTATAAATTTTTACCCAATAAATTTGGAACCTTGTATGTAGTGAAGCTCCACGCAAGCCTACATATAGGTAAAGTTATACTGCTTTTTTCTCTGATACACTTCGAAATGATTGGTCTATTACTGTTGTGTACATAGATGGTACGTAACAGAGATTTCAGTTAATTAATTGTATTTCAACGAATCCTTCATATGAATCTACGCTGTAGTATTGATACTGTTCAGGATTAAACACTATTGTTTTTTGTCCTGGTACTGAACAGGTAATAATATCTGTGTTATCTGATTCTGGTAGTCAGGTTTCTGGGTCAATAACATCTACATCATCACCAATTACAAGAGCCAGTAGTAGGAAGACTACAAGTCCTCCAATTACCCACGCCCATACAGGTACTGTTGATAAAAATTCGTACATATGTTTAAAGTTTGGTTACGAAACAAGTTCATCCTGGTTTGGATGGCAAGTCTCCTTTGATAAAATAAGGCGTTCAAGGTCTGAGTATTCCTGGGTCTTGTCTAAATCTTATATTCATTTCATCGTGAACTTCATACTCGCCTTCGCAACCAGGTTCTCCAGTAAGTCTGACTTTCTCTCCTAAGCTTACCTTGTATTTTTTCCTGATGTCAGCGGTAAGAGCCATAGTACGCACTCCCGAGGCTTCTAGTGCACATAAGTCTACCCCCGATGCTCCAATACAAGGGGTGGAATCATTTTGATTTACGTCTCATAGGTTGTAAGCAGTGAAGTAATAAGGTTGTTCTTTTGGTTGTCCGAAGTCCCATTTTCTGTGTTGTAGTAGTGCCCATTGATTTTCTCTAGTGTGTTCTCATCCGTAGATGGCTTCACTAGACAGTATAAAATATTTATACCATAGCTCGATATGGACGTGCATTCAAGTAGAGGTTCAAGATAAATCAGTTTGACCAATTATATCTCATTTTTTTAGTTGTTCTCCAACTTTTCTACTTGTTTGAGTATGAGCTAATACAATTCTAAAGTCTCAATCTGATTTAAGAATAATATAGTTGCCCATATTATATCAGAATCATATTTTTTCTATTTTATAATCTCAAGGAGATTTAATATCGAATGCAACTCATTTTACACAGGCTATATCGTAAGCAGTCCAGTTAAGGTGATACTTATTCATCCGATGGTCTTTGTTAACAAAGCGACAATCTTCAAGTCAGAATTCTTTTCTTAATGTTGGACCACTGGGGGGTACAGGAGATTTGGCTCCTGTACCGTTCAATGTTACTCAACAGTTGTTGTTTGGTGTTGGTAGTGGTGATGATGTACATTTGTTTAGTTTGTATATGTCGCTACCGAAGTCTTCTGCACATTTTTGTGCTGTTTTTTCATTTTCTCTAGCTATTGTATTGACTGATTCCATATATGATTCCTGACATACTTGAAGTGGGCTTTTTTCTGGAAAAGCGTATGTGTACACAATTCTAAATAAAGTTCAAAGTGTAACTACGATTGCAAGAATGATTAGTAAACGTTTGAAGTCTACTGTAATTTTAACTGTTTCTGTAGTGTATGATGGTTCTGGATTTGTATTAGTCATTATTAGTTTTTAAGAATAAAGTTAGCATTTGAGTGATTACTCTGCTTTAAGTTCTGCTTCTGTTCTAGTATCCATTTTTTTAGGAGTTAGAAACTTACCGATGAGATCTTTACCAAGGTCTGAGTTATTGAGATTCTCAAGCATTGCAGCCATTGACGCTCATCCCTTTCCTGAGAATACATCTAGAAGAGAGGTCATCCCTTTGTCTACACTTCCTCCGTTGGCAAGGATCTTGAGATCTGCTCACTTGAGAGCTTCTGCATTAGCTGTACCAACATTTTGTGAAGCCTTGATAGCCTCAATATTTTGAAGGTATGCCATATATTCAGGGTTTTGAGCAATCTTTGAAGCAAGCTCAATAGCACCTGATACCATAGCAACTTGCATTAACTTCTCAGCTTCTGCTTTAGATGCACCTTCAGCTTTGATACCTGCTGCATTCTTAGTCATTTCAACGAGTTTACCTTCTGCATTTTTACTTTGGGTAATAAGATCAGCTTCTGCTTTTTGTTCTTGTTCAAGCTTGAGAGCTTCAGCAGCAATAGTTCTCATTTGTTTTTCTCTATCTGCGTCAATAAGTGCTTGTTCCTTATTAATGTTAGCTTGGTTTACTTGTTCAACTTTCTTAACTTCCATCTCTTTTTCACGAGTGATCTTAGTTTCAGTTGCTACTTCTTGTAGAGATACTTGTTGTGCAATACCTACAAGTTTTTGTTTCTCAGCTTGTTTTTCTCCAACTTCACGTTCTGCATTCTGCTTTTTCATATCAGCTTCTTTAACTGCTTCAATTTCAGCGATCTGTGCGGTTTTGAGGTTGTCTGCAATTTCTACACGTGAGTCACGTTCAATTGCTGATGACTTCTTTTCTTTAATCATTTGAATAACCTTAGAGTTTTGTGAGTCTTGAATGTCCATAATTTCTGCTGAACGTACGTTTTCAACTCACCAGTTTTTGAGTTGTGGTTCTACTTCTTGATTGAAGAGTTGGCTGATTGTTGAACGTTCCTCCATAATCTCTATGATTGTCTTTGAAGAGAGAACTGTTCGGATAGCACCATTGATAATGAGTTTGAGCTGATTATGAAGATGTTCGAAGCTTTCAATCTTTTCAGCAGCTTCAATAGGATTTGCGATACGGAAGAACCCTACTACGTCTACACGGAATGGAACTTTGTTTTGATCGAATGCTTCGTAAGCATCAAGTGAAATATCAAAGTTTGATACTGGTAGTACGATACGTGATATACCGATTATTGGTATCCAAGAGGGGAATGCGTAGTAAACGTTACCAGCTTCTTGTCCTTTACCATATGAGATGGATGTTTTCTTTTTCTGAATGATGTGTACTTCGTTAGTAGATACTACTACACGGAATGCAGCTGCAACGAATAGAGTGAGTGCAACGAGTGCTGCAATTACGATTGCGATTGGAATGAGGTAAATCATAAGTTATTTTGATAGGTGAGTAAATGAAATGGATTTGTCTATGTAGTTTTCTGGGTGACCTATTCTTCGTAGGTAGTATGAACCACCATCTGTTGCACAGGCTCAGCATTTACACCAAGCCATATGATGTCAGTTTGTTGATATTGCTATGCTATTACATTTTTTACATTCTATAGCATTTGCATATATGTCTCAAATACCAAGTAGACTTCTGTACTCAGGCGATGATTGCTTAGAGCAAAGGTATTGGTAATCATTTGTTGATCTGAACATATCGTAGTGTTTAGTACAAAGTGTGTACTGTTTATCACTTACGGGGTCTCCACAGTGTTCGCAGAATCATTTGGCAATACTGGCGTTGACGAGTTCAGCCAAGATTCGTTCTCTCTTATTCATTTGATGATTTCGTTAAGAATTAGATCACGAGCAAGCTGTATTGTTCTAGCTTTAGCTGTGAAAATCATTGGTCGTTTGAAGTCTTCTATTGCTTCTATTGCTTTCTCTAATAGGAATTTAACACTTTCATCTACTTCTTCATTAGTTAGAAGTCATTTCTTAAGTGCAACAAGTTGTTCTTGTTCATTTCCATAGTGTGCAAAGTTTGCAACGTTCCAGATATAATCTTTTTTAGAGCAAGCTACGTAGCGTTCAATAAGTATTTTGAGTCGTGCTACGTGATGCAATTGTTTAGGATCGTATCAGAACTGGTCTACTCGATGTTTAGTCTTTGGATAAGGATGTCTGAGTGCGGCTTCTTTTTCTTTCATCATACCGAAGCAAGCTTTGAGATATAAGAATCACATCTCTTTCATTAGTGGAACTACTTGTTTTCGTAGCTCTAATACTGATTGGTTTTCACAGTGGAAGTAGTTTGTAGTTAATATCTCTAGGAAGTTAACGTTACATTTTACTACTGAGTCAGTGAATGCTCTTACATCTTTAAGATCAATCTGTCCTCCATCGAACTCTAATACAGTTGATACTGGTTTAGAGTTCTGAATAAGGTCAGTGAGTGTAGGAAGTATTAAGCATTTCCAATCTAAGTCAGATTGGTAATCTTTATCGTGTACATCCAGTCCATAGTTTTGAGATCCGTATAGTCCTATATAGACTGGTCTGTAACCGAGTGACTGAACATATTTAAATGCTGCTTGTGTTCGCTCCTGTATCTGTTTTTTGTCCATTGGTGTGTGGGTTAATGGTTGGTTCGCTATACATTGAGAGAATTTTGAACTGTGGAAGTCCACGACCATATAGGTCATCGAGTGCTAGTTCAATTGTAGTGTTCTCCATTAAGATTGTTTGAGTATCTTTTGATACAAGTTCTTCGATTGAAAATACGTAGGTAAGCATTAGTAGTTTGGGTTAATAAGTGATGCAAAGAATCCGATTACAAGTACTGTTCCAGTTATTCACCAGAACCAAGCCCAGAATGTTCACCAATCTGTCTCAGTAGTAGTTTGTGTTTCTGTAACTGTTTTAGGTGTAACTTTACCAGTTCATACTGGAATACGTTCTTCCCCTGAAACATAATATGGTACAACTTTAACTGTTTCTCATTTGTCGTTTGTGATAGCATCATAGATAGCCATACCTGCCATTGTACCTATCATTGAATCCATCATTGTTGACCCTCCACCTCCCACTCCGTTAGAGTAGATAACTGTCCGATTATTAACTACAGTTGTTCTTGTAGCTGTTTGTTTTGTTGGCGGTGTGTAGCTTGGATTAGGCTTAGTGTAGGTAGATGTGGTAGTATTACCAACCTTTGTAGTTGATGTTGGTGTTCCATAGCTTTTAGAGTATGAACTTGTTGAAGCTGATGTTGTAGGAGTTGAATAACTCTTAGAGTATGAGCTTGTGGTAGTTGACGGTGTTGACGTTGAGTAGCTCTTAGAATAAGAACTTGATGATGAACTTCGTGATGATGAAGAAGATGAACTTCTTCCTCCACCACTACTTCATTTAGCTTCAACGGTTGTTCCGAATGCGAGCAATGCTATAAAAATGATAGCAAGAATTGATCTTAATTTCATAAGTATGAAAGGTTATTATTTAGTAACAAGTGAACAAGCGGTAGAGTGGTGATTGAGATATGAGTTCTGTCCGTTGGTGCGAACATCGTATTCATCATATCATCCGCATACAGGGCAGGTCAGGACGGTTTTAGTCTTTTTCATTATTTGAAGAAGTTAGATAGGTAAACTTTTGTTTTTTCGGCTAGGGTTCAGTACTTTTTATAGTGTTCATCGCTTAAAGATTTAATGTAAGCAGCATCTTTTAAGATTCTTTTTTCTGCTGCCATCGCTTCTTGTTGCACATAAATACTATGTAAGTTCTCTTCTGGTATTATCGGTAGCGTTAGTAGAAATCTTAAGAACACATAAGGTCTTAAGTCTGGTTCAGGTTCTACTGGATCTTTGACTTTAGCAAGATGAACATCGAATGCTGTAATATGTTTGTGCATTGTTTCTCTTAGATATTTTGCATCTTGTAGTGATGCTATATTATTTTTTACTAGAGCATCTGTTGCGTGTGTTACAATTATTCGATTCATTTTCATTGCAATCATTGGTACTGTTTTAGAATCTATAACTTCTCTATCAAAGAATGGAATGATTTTGTATGGTGTTGTTAGATCCCATTCTGTATAAAGATAGAAAGTGAAGTAGTATCAGTCCAATGGTTCATTAAATTCTCATCGTATGTAGTCTAATCTTACTACTCTATTTTTAGAAGCGTGATGTTCTTCGATTGGTCATAAGTCTTTGACTACAAGTTTTTCTTCTACGTTGTCCCAGTATCTTATAGTAGTCATAAGTGTTAATTAAGAATTCAAGCGGCTCTGGCACAGGTAGCAAGGATTGCTTCTCTGGAGTAATGGGATAGGGTTTTTTCTTCGTGTTTGAATGCGTTAGCAATGAGTTCTTTAGAGATATTAACGATAATCATTAGTAGATGGGTTATAAGTAAGTTCATCTCAGCATTCTGGGCAAAATGGAAACTCTTGATCGAATCAATCGTTACCAATTTCTTGGTTATCATTGTATCAACAATGGCAATTAACTTTTATTTCAGTAGACATTTTATTTTAGTTTAGATGCTAGGTCTGATAGTTGTTGCAGTTTTTTATCTACCATTTGTTTGAGTCTATATTCTAGGTGAGCATCAGTTAATGCTGTAGTAATAACTGTTGTTGCATTATTTAATGCTGCGTCAACTCTTTCTTTCATTACTTTTATTCAAACAATTTCTTCTACCCAATGTCATACTGAAGCATTTCATATTCTTTTTAGAATTTCTTTCATTGTCGTCATTGTTGATTCTTTGAACACTAGTGTTTCTCTTCCCCATTGTCCTTTAACTTTATCAAAATAGTTTTGTTCTATCCATTCTTTTGTGGCTATTTCTGCTTTTCTTACTATATCTTCGTTGGCTACAGCTTTGAGATGTTTTTTTACAAATTCTTGAACGACTGCTTGTTTTAGTTCTAGTGTTATTTCTCAGTTACTGTCTCACATTAGTTTTTCTAAAGCTTCGAGACTGTTTATTTGGATTGCTATTTTAGTAGACATATTAGATAAGTGCGTTATTGTTAGATGATGAACCTTCTTTAACATCGTGAATGTAATCATAGACTGCTATTGCCACTAAGTATAGTCAGAATCATCCGTAGACACAGAACCAAACAAAGTCTGATTGTTGATGTCCTGTGATGTTACAGAGTTTTTCTATAGCAAATGAGAAGTTTAATACACACGCAACGATGAGTACGTGAAGGTTACGTTTTTGATCTGGTGTTAGTTTTTTAGACATAGTTACTTAGTTAGAATAAATATTTTCCGTTGATCCGACACTGACATCAATATTTGTTATTGAGTGTACTCCAGGTTCCCCCATTGGTACAAATTCGTACAAGAATTCCCATTCTGGCTTGAAGTCTCCTTCTTCGAATAACTGAGGATACATATCTTCTAGTGATATATCTGTGTATTCATTAGACCAGTTGTGTCCATCTTCATTATCTTTAAGCATTTCTGTAAACTTTTTTACTTTTGCTTGAAAATCTTGCATAGTAATTCATTCTGCTTTACAGTGATCTGTTGCATTGAAGATCTGTGTTTCGTAGTCACCATCGTTCGTATCTCATACAACGATGTATCTGATATCTATTTTTGTGTTCATAGGTTGTTAGCTAATTTTTTAAGTAAATGGTTTTGAGCATTATTCTTTATTGCTCGGAGTATGTTTTTAGTATGTGTTTGTAACACTATTGAGTTTCCAGTATGAGTACGTTCTTGGTACTCAAGTTTTCTAAATACTTGTACATCAATCTTGTCTTGGAAGTATTTCTCTATTTGATCTGTTGCTACTGTAATTGTCTGCCTGCTTTTGAATGATTGGTCTGACAAGTCAGAGAATACTTCATTTATATCTGAGAGCATACTTGCCCAATATCTGCTGGCTTTTTTGTTCTCCATATTGTTGAGTACTGATGTAATAGCATTGAGTGCTTTCATTGACTTATGTCCGAATGTAGTTTGTGAGTACATAGAATGTTGTTAATCAAATAAGCCGTATCAAGGTAAATGTAATGATCCTGGTATGTTTACTGTCCAGTTATTAAACTGTGATGGTGTTTTTGCTGTTGCTAGCTTTATTGAATCTGTATGCACAAGATTTATTGCCTGTATAATGAGTCTTGCTAAGGATTTTGAGTCATCAATGTATATTTCAGGGTCATCTGGTGTAAGATTTGCAATATCATTTTCATAAGCTATTTTATTAAGATATCATAGCCATTTCCAATTAATGATTCATATCGTAGATAGGAGATCTAGTTGTTCTTTAGATATTGTATTATGTTCATACTCACTAGCTATTTCTGATATTTTTACTTTATCATCTATAACTTTGTATGCTTCTGCCATTTCTTGCAGAGTTAGTCGTGTTTTTACTGTGTATTGGTCGTATTTTCCGTGTCAATCGTCTGACCAATCTCCAATAGGTATAATGAATGTATTCATAAGTGTTTTATTAACGAGTAGATGTTGCAAATGTTTCTTCTGGTGTTATCACTTTTATTTCTTCGTGTCCATATAGAATATGAATCTCAACGTCTCATACTTTTGCTTGGAATAGTCCGTGTGGTTCATATATTTCTTCTTCAAAATGTTCATTGAAGTCTGGTAGTGCATCGTAAAGCATTTTTAACTTTACTGAAAAATCTTTTGGCATTATTCTTAGTTCTGTTCATTTTTCTTTCTGAAATGCTTTATATTCTTTCCAATATTCTTTGGTCATCTCATCATATTTCTTTGCTTTTTGATATAGTGGTGTCATATTAACGATAAAGGCTGAATCCAGCGTTATTGAGATAAAATTCTAAGTTCTTTATGAATGTTTTGTATGGTCATTGAATAGGGAGTTGTTTACGATGTTCTTCGTATTTAATATAGAAGTCAAAGATGTTCTCATATACTTCCATAGTATCTCAGATGTGTTTCTTTACGATTGAATGTCATCCAAGTGGGTAAGCTATGAAACAATTTACTGCTTCACTGAATACTGCGATGTAGAAGTAATCTTTTCATCATAGTGTATCTCGAAGTACATCGTGTTCCCATACTCTTTCATCAGGGTCACCAGAGCGAATAAGAGCGAGCGTTGGTTCCTCGCATTCATATTCGAGACCTCGTGGTCTATTTGCTTTTCAAGGCTTAGTTATCATTAGTTTTATTGCTTAGGAATATTTTTAAAGTTTTTCTATTGTCTTGAAGGCACGGATTTACAGTAAAGCAATTGTAGTTTGTGTATTGTCTTCCATTTTCATCTATTACTTCTACTCTTGTTACTTGAGATGTGTCTCCAATGTCTATATCTTCTAATGATAGTAAATGTGTTTCAACAAATTTATGTACTGCTAAGTGTGATAGCCACATTTCTTTTGGTGTTAAATCTAAGCAATCTTTAACATCTTCAAGATATGCCATATTTGATTCAAATCATCCACCGTGTTGGTCTAACCATACACTATAACCTGGTGCGTCTTCGAGGTGTTGCATAAGATATCCAAGTATCTGTCTGTTTTTTATGTGTGCTTTAGTAGGCATAGATTATTCTGGTAAAGAAATAGCTGCTCTGATAGTTTTTCCTGATGCTGTTTGGATCTCTTTAATCTGACAATTTAGTCTGCCTGTTACTGATCGTACAATTCAACACGCTCATTGTTCATATCATCGAGAGTATCATTCATTGTCTCAGGTATCATATCATATCTGGTATCGGTCCTGTTGATTCAGGTACTGGAATCCACTTACGAATCATATGATGTAGGATCAAATGAATAGGAGTATTGCATAAAGTAATTGTCTCATAAAAAATGGGTTAGAAGTAAAGCTCATATAATAAATAATGTAGAGGAATGGTCTACGTGATATATAAGAAAAGTTTGCATAAAATTAAGAAATGGATATACTGTATATCTCTTAACCCCTATATAATATGGATATGAAGTCATTTGAATTACGAAATCGTAGTTATCGTCTCACTGTTGAAGGAACTCTGTATGTGTTTACTGTTTCTAAGGATGAATGGATAGAAGTTGTGCCTAAGAAGATTACGATGAGTGGTAAGGAATACTTACGATACGCTTTGTATGATCCTCAGCACGATTGGGCTATGGATAATAGTTTAGCTCTTGTTTCTTATGACAAGAAGCTTGATGAATATAACCGAAGACGAGAGTCTCTTGTTACTACAGGTCCAGTTGGATGAATTATCACTAACAGTTTACGAGATATAACTCCACCTGTTATGCCTATTCCTACAGCGAGATGATCTTGGAAGAGATTCTATGTATCACACGGTAGTATTGTTTTACAATATTGGTATTGAGCTAAGGTTGAATGAAGATTTATATCTTATGTAGATAATGTACCTAGTAATAGATTACATACTGCTAATTGGATTTGTGAAGATTTTAAATGATTCAAGAATGCTGGATGAAGAAAGAAATTACCACTATGAGTTATAAATACTATTCTTGCTAACTGTGGTTCTTATAGTAGCGAGTATATTGCTAAAGCTCTTGATCTTTGAAGGGCTACCGTAAGTAGAGTTATCTTAGGTAAGTTTGGATATGAATCATTATGAGATCGAGATCAGTATGCTTTGAATATTAGATCAAGCCGTGGATCATTTTATGGCATCACTTGTTATCCTTGGGAGTTACCATTTGATTTCATTAACCGTGTAATGGTAGCTTGGTCAAATGACTTTCAGTACCAAGAATATTGTTCTCAATGAAATAAGAGTGGTCGTGCTTCTAAGGGGTATATGTGATATAGAGATTGGGAAGAGAAGTATGGAAGAGATCCAAGAGTATCACGAGAGCTTATGTGTCGGTGGGTTCAAATGAATTCAGAATATATAGATAATGTAGAGGAATTGATTGATTATATTAATGGTTGGGTAATATCAGGTGATAGATGTTGGGATCTAGACAAGTATAATAAGTATGTGAAAGCTAATGCAGCTCGTATGCCTAAGAAGGTTAAGGTTATGGAATGAGTTCCTTGTGTTCTTAGAAATGTATGAGTTCAATCTGTTGAGAAGACATTCTTTGATTTATCTGATTGGCAACTTATTAATCTGTATGATTATTGTATGTGAGACTTTCAATCTGGCAGTGCCTCTGCCTCCGAGATGATTAATTATGTTGAACATTTTTTGGAAGATGAACCAGATTGGAATCAGTATGAAGCTAATGGATATAGTTCTCGTGAGGAGTTCTGGGAATCGTATGAGTCTCTGTTAGGCGGTCTATCAGTACGAGATTTCCGAACGGCACACTATGATGTGCTCCGTAGTATTCCGTATACTGATGCCAACTAACGTTGCACTCGGATACGTATACGAGTGAGGTAAGTTCCTAGGCTGGTAGTATGAACAAGAAAAAACCCCAACTGTTTAGGTTGGGGTTTTGTGTGCTATCCAATTGTAGCACGAGATGAGTTGAACTCAGCTGTGAGTTCTGCTGCCTTAGCAGGGTTCTTAGATTTCTGACCAACAATCTGTCGGCTGATACCGAATGTGTGGTTGTTAGTGATATCTTGAAGGTTGTGTTTAGCAAGCCATACTTTTGAGTCAGCTGATTTCTTTACGATTGGAGCAACTGTGTCGTCTCTTGTTGCACCTGGTTGGATGAACATATGTCCTCCGATGTACGCAGTGATGCGAACTTCATCGTAACCAGGGAACTCTTTCTTGAGTGCTGGTGTTGCAAGCTTAAGATTGTAGCGGATGAATTGTCCGTTAGAACCGAATGATGCTGGAACAAGTGAAGCTGATTTAGCAGCAACTGAAGCCTTAGTAGACTTTGTAGAAGTAGTAGTCATATCTTATAATGGTTAGAAAGATAGTGTATCAAATGATACAAGTGTAATAAAAAATGTAGAGGAAAGGTCTAGGTCTGTAACAGGTACGTATACGAGTGAGGTAACTCTATGCGAAGAGAGCTTGTCTCTGTAGCATCTTGTTCAAGTGTTCTTCGTATGTAAGTCTATGGTTGTTGAGCCAAGCATACATCAGTTGGAGTTGTACTCTGTGTCCGATAGTAGTTGGTACTACTGAACAGATAGAGATTTCAGTCTTGATACTTTCAAGTTCTGTGTACATATGGAGTATTTCTTCCTCACCCCATTGGTTTTGAGGAAGGGTCTTGAGATGTTGGATGACAGTGTTGTCAGCAAAAAGATTAGTAGTCTTCATTGTTGGTGGGGTTAAGAAAGGGTTTTGAATGGGAGAGCAGTTGATGCCTTGATGTTAGACTCTGGAACTTGGAAGAAGTTAGATCATTCTGTCTTGGCTTCTGTTCTGTTTGCGAAGTAGCCTGTTCAAAGATATTTGGCAGGCTTATGTCTTGTATCGTATATGTCTATTGGTCTCATATGGATAATATTCTTAGTATTTAAATGAGTTAACTTTGTTTGAGTATGCTCGCATTGAAGATTTCTCACGGTTAATATTCCACCTGAAGCGTGATTTGCATTCAAGATGTATTGATGGTGGAACTTCTTCGAATCGTAGTGCCGAGAACATAGCATCACACCAATCGTGATTGATAGTGTGAGCTTCTGTAGTAGGTACGCTTACTTGTGTTCAGCGTGCCGCTTCACACTCGGATACGTATACGAGTGAGGTAAGTATTAGGATGATGAAGAGTATTGGTTTCATATTGGTATTAGTTAGATTTATTAGCAAGAGAACAGATATCTAATACACCTGCTTGTTGATTGATTGCTTGTGTATAGTCTGCACTGTAGTCTGGTACTGTGATTCCGAATCAAGGATTGTATGACTGAGCGTATCAATCTCTAACCATATGTTGATTAACGGATGTTGGTTCGTTATCAATGTAGACTGTGGCTAGAGTACGTCAGTATTTGTCTTGACCGAGGCGTTCGATACGGAGCATAGATGCTGGACGTATACGAGTGAGGTAATACTCAAGGCGTGACATTGCTCTGTATCAACCGCAGTCTGCTGGCTTGCCACTGTGTGCAATCTCAGGTGCGTTGATTGATGCAAGGCGTATGTGTTCTTTGTTGTAGACGAATGTATCTCAGTCTAGTATCTTGACTTCAATGTGAGGATACTGTGTGCGAGAGTAGGCTCAGCTTTCGCTTCGCATTCTCTCAGCTTGAGATGATGTTGAGGATGTCTGTTGGTTATTACAATAGTGTAGCGTTATTGTAAGGAACACGAGGATGCCGATGAAATACTTCATTATACTGCTTGAGTTAGAGGTACAGATTTAAATTTGTTAGTACCTTCGATGCGGATTACTTTGGTTGCTATCTTCTTTGGTTTTGAAGATGCGTTATAGATGGCTGCTTTCTTAGCAGATACTGGTACTATTCCGTAGATAGTCATAGGAGAAAAGGGTAAAGAATATTATCTCAATTGAGATATAGTGTAAGAATAATGTAGAGGAAAGGTAAGGTTTTAGTAAGACGTATACGAGCGAGGTAAGTATCCGCATCAGGATGCTCTGGGTAAGACGTATAGGTACGAGGTAAGCGTTACTGGTATACAGGGTATTGATACTATAGCTTATGAGGTAGTTTGTATTGAGGGTTGATAACTGTACGAATCAAGATGATATTTGTTTGATGATAAAATTGTACAAAGATTATTTTGTGTGAGGAATATATCTTTATGCAGATTATAGGTCCTTTGTATAGATTACTGATATAAGTAGAATTGATACTATAGATAATAAGTAGTAGTATATAGAGAAAATGTTTCCATTGTATTAAGTAATTCAGTGTAGGATTTAACCGTGACGAATAAAACGGTACCATAATACTATAGATTAATAGTGTATAGTATCAATATCGAGTGTAGCAGTAGAAGTAATGAACATAATATTTGAATAAGTCTATTGACATTGTTACGGATACGAGTGAGGTATGTGATTAGTGTGTATTTTACGGCACCCATATTACGGCACCTCTGTAGTCTGCCACAGTCTTACTGGTCACAACGTATACGAACGAGGTAACATATATTTTACGGCATACTTGTTACGGATTCTCTGGTCTCAGAATGTACTGTCTCAAATAATCTATACATAATGTGTACACAATTTACGGCTAACTTATTACGGCTTCTCTGTCTGTCACGGTTAGACTGTCACGGTTTGATCTGGCTTAGGTGTACTCTTCGATGGGATCTAAGGTTGTATATCGTTGAGGGTCTAGGTCCGCATCTTTGGTTAGAGAAAATTGAATAGACCTCTTATGAGTAGTGCGTGTAGGTCCGTAGGGAGAAGGTACGTACAGTGGTGAGGTAAGTGTAGGGGGGTGGTAGACCCAGTGGTGGTAGTGGTGGTGGAAACTAGCCATTTCCCATATTTTCCAATAAATCACCTTATAGCCTTGACAACTGTCACGGTTTATGTTGCAATCGTAAATTATTTTTTGACAGATCAACTTAAAGCGATAAGATGCAGATATGAACTGAAAGAAACTCTCATTTGCTCCCGAATATTCTATCACTAGAGCCTGACAAGTTTACAAGAATGGTGAACCTATTGCCATTAATGAAACCCAGTTTGGTGGTAAGAAGTGTGAAATCAACGGTAAGACTTATCTAGTCCACCGACTTGTTGCGAGTGCTTATCTTGGTATGGATATCAATGATGAGAAAACATTTGTACAACATAATGATGATAACCAACAAAATGATAACACATCTAATCTAACACTTGGTACTAATACCAGTAATACTCAGGATAAGGTGAATAAGAATAGGCAACATCGTCCTGAAGGTGAAGAAAACTCACAGTCTAAACTGAACGCAGGTAATGTACAGGCTATCAAAAGAGCGAGTAAAAGTGGAGTTAAACACTCTGCACTTTCTAAAAAGTACGGTGTTTCAGAAGCACAAATCTCACGCATATCGAGCGGAGATAGATGGTAAGTATTTTTAACTGCACGCAATGATTAATTTTATTTCATCACTCATTCCTACGATTGAATGAGGAGACCTGAACTACTTTGGTCAGGAAAAACAATTAAAGCAAGTAATCAACAAAGATTCTGCTTCGAGATGGGAACTGACGGCACGTAAATATTGTGAACAACACTATATTGATGTGTCTTTATTTGGTTCTATTAGGAAGAAAAGAGCCTATGTAGTTACACAGGAAGTGATGGATAATGAGAATGTTACTGTCACGGATTGTCAGAACGAAGCGAATCAGATTATCAGAACATTTATTAAAGGTGGAATTATATCGGATGAGTTCTTTCAATTCCTACAGAAGGTTTTTCATTACTTAAGAGTTGTGAAGGTTGTTGATAAGAAAGAAAATAGAACGTTCTATTGTTTTCAGAAAGTTCTTGAGAGTGAAATTCCTTTCTCAGGAGTTGTTGATATTAAGATTGGTGAGAATACGATGAGTGTTAACACGCATACACCAGTATGGGAACTTTCAACGGACGATTTTCGCTACACGAATGTAATGCTTGTAATGAAAGAAGTGAGTGATGGTTACTTTTCGTTTCGTAGTCACTCGATTGTGAATACTGATTCACAAGGAAACAAGACTGAACAGAGATACAAGATTGGTCAGGACTTAACGATCACGATGAGAGGTGAACAGATTTTAAATGTTGACTCTAAGGAGACTGAATACAATATTACAAAGGAAGAATCAAACTGGATAGTGACTGATCCGAAAGGAAGAAAGACTGAGATTGATAAATTTAAACCGATTGAGATTATAAACAATGGAGATGGCACTACGACTTATAAATTGTATGGTGCATATACTCATCTTCTCAGAAAAGTTCTCGGTTTTGCTCCGCAATCTTGGCAGATGAAGTTTCTTCTTGCACAAAAGAGATTGGATACTATTGCCTGAGTACGTAGATGATGAAAAACTCTGTTATCGAGTTACCTCATAATGAGAGAACTGTATAGAAATCCGTCTGCTAGAAATAAGAGTAGACAAATTAAGGCGTTATATATTGCTCCAAAGGAAGAACAATACAAGTCAGTTCTTGACTATATTGATACTGCGTCTGAAAGAATCCGTATACTTAAAGTGTTCAAGTGGAGTAAAGATGAAAAGCGTCTGAAGCTTGTAGATGAACATTTAGGGAGATGAAATAAGAGTATGCTTGTCACGGTTGCTACTTGTGACTTTGCATCTGGTAAAGGTTATGAACCTGCCCGTGGTAATGGTTCTGACTTTATTATTATTGATGAAGCTGGGTTTATTAAAGAAGACGTGTACTTCAATATCCTTCCGATTGTGGAAAATGAAAACGCTAAGCTGTTTGCTATTTCTACTATTGACTGGAACACTCCAAAGAATTGGTTCTATGAACTACTATGTCATTATGAACAGGAATGAGATCCAGAATGATATGCACAACGTGTGACTATTGATGATATTGATGAGAATATCTTATCTGCTCCGTCTAAGGAACGTATGAAGGTTGCACTTAAAGGAAATTTACAACGCTACTTTGCAGAACTCTATGCGACATTTCCCCAGATACATTCAGTATTTGCTACGCAGTCATTGTTCTGTTTACCAATGGGAGAGATTATTCCTGATGAAGTTATCATTGGTTACGATCCTGCTAAAAGAAGTGACTATGGTGGAGTTGTGGTTGGATATATTTATAAGAAACAGTTATTTATTGTTGAAGAATATGCAATTCAGGGTGACTACTCTATTTACCAAAAGGAGTTTATCTTCAATCTAAAGCAGAAGTATATCAATAAGAAGTGGAAGGTATCGGTAATTATTGATGGAACGATGGTAGGTGACGTAGTTGCTGAATCGTTTGGTTCTATTATTGACCATAAACTTTGGTACACTGGTTGAAGCGGAAGTTCATCACATCCTGAAATGGATAAATGGGGAAGTTGGAAGTTTGCTAAGAAAAATCTTGTACATATGAATCAGTCACTGATTGATCTTAAAATGTTACAAGCCTATAATACGCTTTCTGGGCTTCTTGAAGAACTGAAACATTTCAAATCATTTGAAACTGCATCTGGGAATGTGAAATATGAAGCGGTTACTGGACACGATGATATAATAAACGCAATGATGTTATGTGGATTCTACTTTGGGTTTATTGCTTGATACTTCCATAATATTTCTAAAGAGAATTCTGAAGAAATACGTGAACTAAGACGCAATATCAATCCTGATACAAACCTCATTTACTCTTTTGCTTGACTTAGGGCACCAAAAAAAGATAATAACTCAAAACCTACTTACACCTTCTAATATATGTCTACTCAGAAAGTCTCTACTGATATAAAAGATTCAAAAATGGATTCAGAACTCCGTAGAATCTTTGTGTATGTTCGTGATTACTTCCAAAGATATGTGAATGATAAGGAAATTCTTGCATATAAGAATTATCTTCTCTACACTATGGACCGTCAGGTTCAGATTGAGAAGTTTCAAACGAATATGAAAGTTCCTGTAATCAAACAGTATGTTGATACTATGTTTGCTGCGATCTATGATAACGATATTGCTTTTCGTGTTACACCTCGTAATAAGAAAGATCTTAAAAAAGCTAAGTCTTTTAACGAGTTTCTTGATTGGGCTTTTACTATCTCTGGTTCTTATGACCAATTAATGGAAGTTATCAAAGAAACGTTAATTGTTGGTCGAGGATTTGGTCGTATCTCGTTTCACGATGGTAATCAGGAAATCTCGTACGTTAAGAATGGGAAATCAGTTAAGTATTTAGTTGAAGGCGAGAAGTACCCAAAAATTAGATATGTTTCTTGTTTTGATATCTTCTACGATCCAACTGCACAAGATGTTGAATCATCACGTTATGTTATCGAAAGAAAGATAATGCACTTAGATGATATTCTGCAAGAATATGCTCCGTTCATAGGAAATAAGGCTGATGCTATTAAAGAAGCACAGAAAAATCCTTATTATTTTAATACTCACGATTATAATCGTGTTAAATTAACATCATTCTGGAATAACGATACTATTAGTGATTTTATTAATAGTAATCCTGTTACAGGAACATCTACTACTAATCTTCCTAATGATTTTAATATCTACTATAAGAATTTTCTTACTATCGACTATAAAGGTTGATATAGTGAAGTTCTTGAATATTGGGAAGATAACACCTTTAAGTTAATCATTGATGGTGAAACTGTGTACAATGGTTCCAACCCGTTTCCTATCAAGAAAAAACCTTACTTTGGAATCCATTACGGAAAAATCCCAGGTATTGGATTTTCTCACGGTATTGGTACTTCGTTAGAAGGTATCCAAAATGTGTCTGATACAATTATGAATCTTTCTATTGATAATGTGAAGATGCTGGTTGCTCCGATGTTTACGAAGATGAGAGGTGGTGATTCATTTGGTGACGGAACTGATACTCTTACTTATTCTCCATTTAAAGTTCACGAAGTTAATACTCCTGATGGAATTAAACGTCTTGATCTTGGTGTACAAGATTTCTCTGGTCCAAATTTTCTCGACTTTCTTACGAAAGTAGCAGAAATGGGAGAAGGTATAAATTCGTACGCTACTGGATATCAGAATAAAGTAGAACGTTCTGCTGCTGGTGTTACAGCTATGGTAGAATCGTTTAAATCACGTCTTCTTCCAATGATGGACTCAGTTAATGGTGCACTTACTCGAATCTCTGAGTTCTGGTGAATCATTGCTCTTACAATGATGGAAGATGAAATAGATATCCGTGTTCTTAATGAAGATGGGAATGCTTCCTTTACAACTATGACTGCTGCTGACTTTGTTGGTAGATATGATGTTGAAATTGATCCACGTTCTCTGAAAGCCTCTACACGTGACGTTCGCAAGAAACAATTCCTTGATATGATTCAACTTGCTGCACAAACAGGTCAAGATCCTTCTACTGGTGAATTCTTCCTTGATATGAGAACACTTTGGGATGGTTTACTTCGTGCACACGACCTTGAAACCGATGATATCATTTTAGATACTAAAGATCTAGCGAAGAAAGTAGCTAAATCTCAGAAAGCTATGGCTTGAGCTGCACCTGCTGCTCCTGCTGTAGATCCTGGTGCTGTAGCATCTAATCCTGAATCAATGTGAATGCCTCCTGAAGAACAATCTCCTGAACAGTCTCAGATTTTACAAGCCGCTTACCAATCATAATATGGCAAATGCTTTTACTTGAAACATCTATGAATTCGGTGAACGTACACTTGAAATTCCTGAAAAATTGAATAGAATGAGATCATTCTTTAACAAATAACTCTCTCTTAAAATGACAGCAACGCAAGCTCTCAGGTATAATGAATGAAAACCACAATGGTCTCTAGTTGACTTTGGTTCACTAGAGCCTATGGTTCGTGGTCTTGAATATGGAGCCAAGAAATATGCTCCTAGAAATTGGACAAAAGGTTTTCCTCGTGAAAAGCTTCTTGAATCAATGATGAGACATATGATTGCACTAATGGATTGAGAAGAGGTTGATCCTGAATCAGGAGTTCCTCATATCGGTCTTATTCAGTGTAATGCAATGTTTTATGCTTACCATTCTAAACGTAACTCTTTTATAACCAATGATTAGTTTACCAACTGAAATCGATACTTGGAATTTACATATTTCTAAGATGGATAGCCGAATGATTGCTGAATTTATTGATCTTACGCAACATTGGATTCAGATTAAAACTCTTGAACGAAATAATGTGGTTATCTATGAATGACAACATTTTGACCCTGAGTTTGAAGCAAAAATGCGATGAGTTGCTGAATTTCTCTTCGATTTACGCAAAAAGATTTGACAGTAGCCCTATTTCTCCATAGTATAACGTGGAGAATTTTTTTTAGTTTCTTTAACTTTCTTTTTGGGTATGGGTACTAACGACTTAAATCGAGACCTCAATATTTTTTGAGAGTCCGAAGACGAAGGGTCTATGAATGCTTCTGATGATATTTTCGGAGCTGGTGATGTAGCTGGTGAATGAGTTTCTGATGACGGAACAGATATGTTCGGTGCTGATGAAGCTGAAACTGCTGGTGAAGCTGCTGGTGAAACTCCTAGCGATGAAAATGCTGAAGGTGCAGACGTGGGTGAATGAAAAGGTGAAGATTCTGCTACGGGTGATGCTGGTTCTGAATGAACTGCTGCCGATGCTGATACTGGTACAGATGCTAATGCAGCTGATCCTGTTGACGCTGAAATGGAAGCACTGTTCAAACAACTTGAATCAGAAGCTGGTAGCGAAAACCCTGAACAGAATGTAATGGATGACATCATCAACGAACTTCGTATGAAGTCTGCTGAAGATGCTACTCAAATGGCATTTCTGTCTAAACAAAACGAATCCCTACAAAATCGATTACTTGAATACGCATCGAAAGATACGGACCAAGTAATGAATCAGCCTCTCATTTCCAAAGTTGAAGCTGACCCGAAGCTCCGTGCAATTATACATCTCTCAGGTAATCAGGATGAAGCTGCTAAACAAAAATATGCAAGACTTCTCGGAGATATGTATTCTGAACTTACTGGTATTGATATTACTTCTCTTGCAGAAGAATCTCAGAACAATAAAATGGCTGCTGCTTTAGGTGCTGGTAAATCTAGTGGATCACAAGTTAATGCTGACTCTCGTGAAAGCATTGGCGTGTCATACGAAGATTCTACTAATAATCTTTGGTAATAATTTATTCCTTTCTTTTTTTTATATATGTCTGCTGTATGAACAGGGTCTACTTATACCCTAGGACAGGTTGTACAAGATGTCGTTGGTAAAAACCTTCGTCTCTTCCCAATCCTCTTCAAACAATTTAAGCACATCCAATACGCTTTCTTCGATGTTAAACAACTCGCTGGTGAAGGTGGGCTCTCTCTTAAACCTCGTGAAATTCCAGGTATTGATGCTACTGTTACTGTTGATGGTTACGCTGTAAAATGGCTTGATTACTCAATGTTTGACTTTAACACAACTGTTACTTCTACAAATGCTGCTCTTACTGTAACTTCTAACCAAATTACTCTTGTAGTTGGTGACACTTCTGGATTTGCACAAAATGATACAATCTTCGTTATTAAGGCTGCATCTGGTACTTCAGATGAACTTAACGGTGTGGTTTCATCAATTACAAATGCTACAACTATGGTTGTAACACTTACTAAGGTAAATACATCTACAACTATTCCTGGTACAGTTGCTGTACTTGCGGCTCAAACTGTAGAACGTGGTTACTGGAGACGTAATGATAATGATGACATTACTCGTTCATCTTCTACATTCAACTACAAAGAATTTAAGTCTTACGTTCAACATTTCTCTCGTCAAATTTCATTTACGAAAGCTGAACTTAATAAGGTTTATGTTTACGAAGGTGATGCTAAGATGGAAGCTCAAAAGAAATTTATGTACAACCTTGGTATCCTATTCCAAGAAGTAAATAAAGCTATCTATAAGGGTTCTAATGAATCTCCAGGTGGTGGTGCTCTCCAAAAAATGGAAATGCTTGGTCTTGAACAGGTTGTTACTGAATGTGGTACTCGTAAAGTTATCACTGGTGCATCTGTAGCGTATGGTGAACTTCTTAACGAAATCAACATCGCTCACCAATCAGGTTCTGTTACTTCTGACGAGCCAGTAATGCTTCTATGTAATGACTCATTCCTTTCTGAACTTTCTAAGATCAATATGGATAAGATTCGTTACACAGCATTCGTTGATAAACTCAAACTCAATGTTCCTAAGCTTTCAACAGTGTTCGGTGAAGTAGATATCGTTCGTGACCCAATGCTTAATAAGCTTTACACGACTGGTACTGCGTATATCGTTCCTCGTTCAATGATTAAACTTTGGGTTCGTGAAAACCAAGAATTCAATCCTAAGGGAGGAATTACTCGTGCTGACCAATCTATTCGTCTCTACGAAAGAATTACTAATATCCGTGAAACTAAGTCTTACGATATGGAATTTGAACTAGGTATGATCGTTGGTGGTATGTCACTTGGTAATCGTTGTCCAGTTCGTCTAGTTACACAGTTCGTAACTCCTGCTATCTAATAGCTTGTATAAAAATTTCCAACTTCGGTTGGATTTTTTTTTGACTTTTAGTCTTCTTTCCTATATTATGTTTCTATAACTTTTTTTCTATGTCTTCTGTTAATGATTTTCTACAGCTTATCTACGGGGCATTATCTCAAAGAGGAGCTAACTTATTTATTACACCTACGAATACTCTTCGTGCAGTAGACCTTGCAGTAAAGGATGTTCTTAATTACGAAGGTGTAAACTGGGGATTTCAGTTACGTGTAAATGACACTTTTACAACTACTGGAGCTTCTGATACATTTGTACATACTATTCCTACTTCTTCTACAGAATTTGTTCGTAGAATTGTTTCTGTTGAAGTGAATGGTAATGTTTTGCCTGCATTATCTGTAAAAGCTATTCCTAAACTGCAATATATGCACGATGTGCATTTCAGGTTTGGTGATTCTACTGTAACTGTTATGGATAGTCCAGGGTCTCCAATTACGTATACAATATCGTACTTTGTTTGATTTAAGACATTAGTATCTCTTGATGATACTCTTCCTATTCCCGATTTTTTCCTTCCTGCTCTTTTTGACTATTGTATGTCATATCTTATGCTTCCGTTTGGTCAGTATGGTGAATGAAAAGATCAAAGCTTTTATCAACGTGCGTGAGACAAGATGGCTGGTATATTAAAGAGTAATAGCTCTCAAAATTCTAATCTCGTAATTTCAATCAAATAATGGCTGACTTACAATACTCATCATATCCTCTTGGACAGGACTTTAATAAGCTATATTCTGATATAGTGAATTGTAAGATTGTTCCACCTCCATATTTTCAATGAGAAGTTCCTCATACGTTTTTTCTTAACAAGAGAGATGGTTTTGCTAAAAAGTATGAAGGTACCAATTTTAATGCTATTTGATTTACTGAAATATTTGATATTGAGGAATATGGTACGGACTATTTATATATGATAGGTCGTATTGGTACTGTTATTCACGTAAAACGTTATCAGATATCTACTGATACTGTTGTTACAATTCGTAATTCTCAAACTTATAAGGCTTGAGTAAATTATAAATTTCTTTATGTTAATACAGCTAAAGGTACAACGAATACTCCTTGAACGAATATCTCTCAAAATGTTTGAGAACAAACAATTGGTACTGGTTTTGCTACCACTGGGTTAGATGGTAAATTTATATATCTGTATCAGAAGAATGCCGCTGCTACAGCCCCTGGGGGGATATGACAAGTATTTAAGATTGATTACAGTACTGGTGGTAAATTAAATGTTGCTTCTACAGGTTGGATTGCTTCTCCAAACCAATGTGACTATAAAATTTATGATTGATTTGGGTCAACTCTTGCTTTTATAGATACAGACAATATTATGGTCATACACGATTATGAAGATATTGCTTCTACTCCAGATGATTTAATTCCAGTTCCAGGTGTTCCTTCTCCTCTTGATGCTATTTATGAAAACAACAGACTGTACATCGTACAGCAACCGCTCGTTGCTGGTTCTCCTTCTTCTAACGTCTATGTTGGCAATGTCGGTTATTTTTCTCTCTATTATGGTTGAAGGTCTTTAATTGGTTCTTCTTTATCAGTATTTAACATTACTGCATTTCAAAATTATATACTAGTACTGAATAGTAAAGGTATAGACGTTATATTAACGGTTTCTACTAATGTTTCAGGAACAGTATACACATTTGAAGTACTTTCTACGATGACTCGTGATATTGCTATTTATGCACAGAATTATTTTCTTATCTATAATCAAGGTTTTTACATTATTTCAAATAATAAGAGGTTTCTGTCAGTTACGATTACTCCGCAACCGAATGATAAGTATACTATTACTCTTACTCCACAAGGAATGTATATTCAGAAGTTTCTTGATGCTATTGTATCGACAGACAAGGTAAGATTCTGGGTATACGACCAAGATATATATATTCTTCATTGGAATGGTACGTTTACAAATATATTTGTATATAAGAACTTTTATCAAGGATGGATTCGTTGGACTACAAATTTATTTCTTAATGGATTTAAACTCGGGAAGTATTTTGGAACTAATATCTATTATGCTACTCCGAATGCTACTGTTGATTGATGATCTGTTTGATATTCTCAGAATATACAGATTGTAGGTGGTGAGGATAATATATTTCAAGTTAAGCGTATGTTCTTTACTAAGCTTATTATTGGTAATAATACAACTCCTGCTACAGAAGTCGTTCACTCTAGTTATATTGGATGATATATTGATAAGTATTCTATCGCACTTAGTGGTGCTAAATATTTTGATTATCTTGCTGGTTCTAATGATGAGGAACTATATAGTGATTCACTTGTAGGTATATCTCAATATTATTCTGGTAATAGATGACTTGCCTGAATCTCTCCGCTTTGTATAGTTGAAATTCCTACTTGATTTTTTACAAATATGGATATCATTGAAATTACTTGAAGTAATACTGATATAATCCACTTTGGCTGACTCTTAACTGGTTATGAATTACTTGAACCTCAGGTAACTGATACCGAAAATACACTTTCTTACTCATAATTTATGGCTCTCACTAATCAACTAGGTCTTGCTCTTGCACAAAAACAAGCTACAACTCCTGTTCCTACAGCTCCAGCACCAAAAGCTCCTACTCCAGGGGCTTCTAGTGCGTGAACTACTACTAATAAGCAAACTGGTCAGGTTTTTCAAAATATTACTACTGGTCCTTATACACTTGAGAATGCTCGTGCTAATGGATATAGTCCAGAACAGGATGCTGCTGATAGTAGAGCTAGAGCTGCAAAATTAGCTCAAGACAAGGTTAATGAAGCAAATGCTAAGAAATATACTGCTACTGCGTGAGCTCCTGTTGTTGCCAAATCTACTAATGCGTCTTCTACGTCTCAATTTAATGTCCCTAGCAAGGGTTGAGTTGTTTCTACGACTCCTACTACCCTAGAGGGTCGTCTTGATGCGGCAAAGACCAAATATGGGGCTTCTGACCCACGTGTACAACAAATTCAAAAGCTTATGGATTTAAAAAAATCTAGAGCTGATAATTCTACTTGAAATGTAGTTAAAACTCCTGATGAAACTGCTCTTTGATCTAAGATTGATACATCTGCTGCTAAGAAAGGTGTTGATGAAATGGAAGTTACTGATCGTAATGAAAATTTACAAAAAGATCGTATTGATACTGCCGCTGACAAGAACAATCAAAAGGTTGAAGTTATTGATGCGGCTTGAGATAAAACTGAAAAGGATACTACTGCTTATAAGGATGAATATGAAAAAGAATTTCAGGCTATAAAAGATGAGTATGCTGGTCGTCAAACTAAACTTGAGGCTCTTGAAGCTGAACAACGTTCTAAGATTGAAGCTTGGAATAAAGAACAAAATGATGCACTTGCAAATCGTCAGATGGGGAATCAAGCTGAGGCTACTCAAAAACTTGGTAAACTTGGTGCGAATGATACAGTAATGGCTAATGCACAGAATGAAATTCGTAATAATCCTGTTTATCAAGAACAGAAATCTAAACTTCAAAAAGATTACATTGATACACTTGCTAGTACTACAAAAGAGTATCAAGGTATGTACGATAATATAATGAAGTCTAAAACTGATCTTACTGAATCTAAGAGAGCACTTGCTGAACAACTTCTTTCTAAGATTAATGAGAATACTGAAAAAATCAGTACTATTAAACAAGCTGGTGTTGATGAAATGTTTAAACCAGTTGAAACTTTTCAAGACAAACGTCTTGAGGATTCTAATAACGCTGAACTTTCATCTAAACAAAACTCTGAAGCCCAATATCGTTGGACTGGTATGGATTCTTCTGCTCGTGTTGCTAAGCTTAAAGATGCTCTCTATAATTATGATCCTTCTATTTCTCGTGCTTGACTTTCTTCTGATGATTTTGATAAAGCCGCTAAAGAATGAGATATCACTAAGGCTGTCGCTATGTTGGCTGCTTCTGCAAAGAATCTCACAAAAGCTAATACCACTTCTGGTTCAGGTTGAACTTCAAATGCTAAATCTTTGGCTACTGCTAAAACTATAGCTCAGAGTGCTATTTCAAAAGGTTATAACACACTAGAAAACTTCACTAAGTATTTAAGTACTCAAAATCTTACTCCTGAGCAGAAAACTATGATTACTGATGCCTTTAAACAAGAACTTGGATGGAAGGCTCCTCTTACTACTGGTAGAACTCAAGCCGAACAGAATGCTGATGTCGCAGCTTATAAAGCGGCAAATAATATTAAATAACACTTATGAAATCTCAATTTCGTGCGGTAAATCGCTTCATCTCGAAAGTAAAATCTACTTCATCAATAGATTGAATATCTTCTTCTGGAACATTCCAGGTGGAAGATATTTCTGTTGCTTGATTTAGTTTACCACAATGAGCTTTTACTTATTTTGTAACGGCTGATTTTGCACAGACAGGGAAAGAAGAAATCTTTCGTATTATAAATACTTCTGGAGATACTCTTACATATGATAAACGTATTCCAGTATGAGGTTATGTAAAACCTACTCACGCTGCTTGAGCCTCTATTCGTGTTAATGATGTTGCTGATATTCTTAATGAAATGTCAGATAATATTGATAATTTTGGTGATATTAATCAGATTGACGGAACACAAACGATTAAGGTTTGGGGTGGTGTATTTAATAATGGTGGTACTGTTTACAATGTTGCTAATCAAACATTAATTGTTACTGTTGGTCAACTTGTTGATAATACAACAAATTATGTTCATTTTGATATTGCTACTCGCTTATTTATTGTTACTGCGTCTTCTACACTTGCAGCTGCTGTGTGTATTGGTAGCGTTGTTGTTACTGGTTGAGTTATTGGTGCAATTACTGATCTTCGTCCTGGTTTTGCAATGACATATGGTGAGCTTACTACAAAATTAGATAAAGCAGGATGATATAGAACCTGATTAATACCGAATGGTTTAATGAGCAGTGATTGATCTTGAAATGAGGTAGTCATTATTGGTGCTGGTTTTATTGCAACTGCTATGATTTCTCCTTATGCTGGTGCTTTTGCACCAAGTGGTTACTTGTTATGTGATGGGGCAGCAGTATCACGTACTACGTATTCAATTTTATTTGCTGCTATTGCTCCAACTAAATGAACTTTTACAGTTACTATAGCAACTCCTTGAGTTATTACATTAACAGCTCACGGTTTAGTTGCTTGAGATGCTTTTTATGCTACAACTACTGGTGCATTATCAACTGGTATGGTAGCAAATACTTTGTATTATGTTAGTGCCACAGGACTTACAGCAAATACATTCCAATTTTCAGGATCACGTTGAGGGTCTTCTATAAATACAACTGGTAGTCAATCGGGGGTACACACTCTTGTATACTGTCCATATGGATTATGAAATGGATCAACTACATTTAATATACCAAATATAAAATGAAGAACAATTGTATGATTAGATAATTCACAGGCTGAATTTCAAGCACTTGGTGTTTCAGGATGAGCTAAAACTCATACTCTTTCAATATCAGAAATACCAGCCCACGACCACGCTGGGACGTATTATTCTAGTAACTATACACATCCATCATCAACATTTCCTGCAACTGCTATGAATATGGCTCCAGTGAGTTCTGCTGTTCCATCACAAGGATGATGAGCTGCACATAATAACCTTCAGCCATATATTACTCTTAATTACATTATAAAAACGTAATATGTCTAAACGTTACTTCAAAGTAAATCCCGAATGAATGAGATTAGTCACTGACTCGGTAACGAGTCCGTGATTTCTTTATATTGGAAAATGATTAGCTTGAGCTCAGGATTCCGATGATACTTGGCAGATTTCTCGTGTCACTTTATGAGCTGGTTGAGTTGATTTAAAATATACTATTGAAAATTGAATTTATTTCGATAGTATATGGGAGAACAGAACTTCATATACTTATTAATTCTTATTTATGTCTCTATCTAATATAGCTGAAAACGATTTCTTAAAGTGCCTTTTACAAGGTACTGATCCATCTTGGAGAGCAGGTGCTACTTTTTATCTTGCACTACATTCTTCTGATCCAGGAGAAACTTGAGATCAAACTACTAATGAAGTAGCTTACACTTCGTATGCTCGTGTTGCTCTTACTAAAGCATCTGATTGGACAGATGCTGGGTCTACATTTACTAATGCTAATCTTGAACAGTTTCCTACTTGTACAGGTGGCTCTGCTACAGCTACTCATTTTTCAATAGGTACTGCTGCATCAGGTGCAGGAGTTCGTCTTGCATCAGGAGTGTTAGGATCACCTCTTGCTATCTCAAATGGTATTCAGCCACAATTTCCAATTGCTTCACTATCTATTACAATCGACTAATGATAACTAAATTTAAAGACATCATTGATGCCTTTAATAGGGGGCAAACAAGGTATACTACGTATAGAAAGGTACCAACTCAAACTACTGTAACTGGTGTTTGGTACGATTTATCAATGAGTCCAGGTAATCCTATCCCACAGTACTATGCTGCAACTCCTATGATTGGTATACCTTTAAGGCAGTCTACAGACTGATGAATATTTCATTGAGGAGATGTAAGTCCAATGAAAAAATATTTACATAGAACGAGTTTACAGTGTAATTCAACGGTACCTCAATGAGCTTTTTTGTTATGTGATTATTTATATTTTTATCCTTTTATAGATGAATGAATAACAGATGAACAATTTTTTGATAATACAAATCCTGTTACTAGGTATGTTGATTGATGATGAGTAAACATAATGGCTGTTTCGGTTGCTGCCAGAACTTGATGAGCAAGATTTCAAGTTAAATATACTAATCAAGATTGAATTGAAGGAAGAATAACTCCTATTCATATTACAAGTAATGCTACATCTAATGGATCGCTTATAACTACACAAGTTACTTGAGCAACTAATTGAAACAGAACTTCACCTTTTTTAACATTGCAAGAATGAGATACTTGAGTTAGGAAGATTGAATCTGTTACAATGCTAGATGCAGATGTATGATTATTTACACTTGTTCTTGTTAAACCGATTATAGAGACTTGTTTGGTTTGAGTGGATGCTCCAGTGGAAGTAGAATACTTTAAAGATAGAAAACTTTTACCTCAAATAGAAACTGACGCATTTCTTAATTTCATAATGATGCCAACGTGATCCTGACTTTGATATACACTGCTTTGTGATTTTACCTTTATCTTTAACTAATTTCTTATATGTGATTCTCTTCAATGGATGACTTCATCAATAAAACCTCTACTCTTGGTCAATTTAAACGAGTTGACTGGAATAAGAATATGTTACCTACTTCCGCAGCTGTTGCTTGAGAATGGTCTTTTCTTGCTAAATGAGCTGGTAATCCAGATTCTGGTTCTATATACAATACAGGAACTAATCTTGCATTCCAAGCTACTTCTGGAAGTACAGTAGGTGCAGGTGGTATACAGCACGGGGGTAATGTATCTCCTGCTACTAAACACGTTATAAATGCCTCAGCATACACAGCAGCCCCTACAACAGCTCCTTGTATTCTTATGCTTGTAGATTTACTTGGGTTCTATCGTGTTTCAACAGTTACTACAACTACTGCTCAAACACTAAACAATTCTGTTACTCTACCAAGGTATACTGATGGTGCAGGAGTACAGGCATTTATGTGGAATACTAATACTACAGCAATGGGTGCTGCAACTCCTAATCTTTCTATTGGATATACGAATAGTGCAGGAACAGCAGGTAGAGCAACACCAGCAGTTCTGCCAGTAGGGAAAACAGCTTGCCCAAATGGACAAATTCTCTACTCTGGAACTGGTGCAGGAAAATATTGACCATTTATGCCTCTTCAATCAGGCGATGCAGGTATTCGCTCAATACAATCAGTTACTATATCGACTTCGTATGTATCAGGTGAGTTCTCAATTGGACTATGTAAGCCTATTTTAACTCTTCCTATTACTACTCTTGGTGTAGCTAGCGAAAGAGATTTAATGAATCAGGTTCCTTCTATGCCACAGATTGTGGATTGAGCCAATCTTGTATGGATGATTTATCACGGAGCAGCTACTCCTGTCAATTCTGCCTTATATGGGCACTTAGATTTAGCTTGGTGAGATTAACTTTACTTATATGAATGCACACAGACTTCTCGAACTTGTAGCAGAGAATATCGATACTGATCGTTATGCTTTTGCTAAAATTATCGAACAAGAAGAAAGATTATTCCTTGCAACAAAAGCAACAGAATTACGATTTCCTTGAATAATTCCACTAATCGAAAACGACTAATGTTACTCTGAAACTACTCTGTCATCCATAAGTCGCCTGGTATGTTCTTTTGAGGGAATATTATTTCAAATGTTCCTGCTAATTTTCAAAAGAATGGACAAATGCGAGCTATTTATTCTTCCGAGGTAAGTGTACCAGACCAGTGGGGACTTCCAGTGGGGTATTACTCTGGTTGGATGTTACCTAGAAAGGCTGGTTATGTAGTTGGTTTTTCTGAAAATGAATTGTCTAGTACTGGTAATGCTGTGATGTGAGTTAATTGAACAGGTAGTTCTAGTTTTAGTTTTACTGGTCTTGCTGATCTATCTTTAGTAGTTTCAGCAACAGGTATATGTAATATTGTTATTACTTCTACTGGTGAAATTGTATGATCTTTATATGCTACAGGAACTAGTTGAATAACTTTATGAGCTGTTTGAACTATATGAGCAAATGCGTTTTGAACAGGTATTAGCACTATAGCGGTTAGTGGCTCTGGGAATATATTTGCTTTATGAATTATGTCTGGTTCGATGAATCCATTTACGGAATTATCTCCTGAATGATTAGCGAATGCAGTATGGTCAGCACTTGCTACAGAAAATAATATAGCAAATACTATGTGAGCTAAACTTAATACTGCTTCATCTGGTTGAGTTGACCTCAATGCTCTTGCTCAAGCTGTTTGGGAATATACTGTTAGAAGTCTTACGGAGAGTGGATGATTAAGTCCTACTCAGGCTGCTCAACTTGAAGCTACTGTTAAAACTGGTGATACTATTCTTAATCTTGGTGATATCTCTATTCCTCTTTAATATGCAGATCTTTGATTCTATTAAACGCATCTATGAATTTGGTGTCACGCAATGAGTTATAAACTGATGCTGACAGAAATGAAAATTATCATTTTCTGAGCTTTTTTTATGACTTGAAAGTGTTCCTCATTTTATTCCTGATAAAGGAAAAATCTGTTTTAAAGAGATTGAATATGGTTGCTGAGTTCACGATATTTTATGTGAATTTTGAGGTACTCGTACAATGAAATTATATGCAGATCTTTGGTTTTCCTTTTACGTAAAGGATCGTATTGACTGGACCTGATTTTGGTTTAGAAATATTTTTTGTTTTGGGCTGTTTATTGGCTTACACTTCAAGTGAAAGGATGCCTGAAACTTTGTAAAATAATTTGCTTTTTTTTAGAAAACTCTTAGCCTAGACGTAATTACACATTACGTTTTTTTGTTATGCAAGAACCTTTCTCAACTTTTAAATTGTCTCTCGCAATTGCTTCAATACTTGGATGAGCTGCATCGCTTCGTTATTTACGTCCAAATGCCACCCCTACCGAAAGATATATGGCATTTTTTATATCTGCGTCTGGTACTTATTATACTACTCCTATTCTTCAAACTTTAGTTGAGCATTATTTTGGTACTAATGCAGGGTGAATGGAAGCGGTTATTGGGTTCACACTAGGTATTTTCTATGTACAAATTATTGATATTGTACAACATTTTATTGCACGTTATCGTAAAGATCCTAAACAGGCTCTTGCTGATTTAATGTCTCTCAAAAAGTAATTTATATTGCTTTTTTTATTATCTTTTCTATAATCTTTTTATGCCTAACACTGCAACGCTTTACTTTACAAAATTTTCTAATTGAGAAAAGCATATTCTTACCCAAATTGGGTGGGAACACGCTAATGAGCCAGAGGTTTTAAAAATAAGACCTATTGATGCTTATCAGATTAAAGATTTTGTTTATGAAGAGTATCAGAAAATAATGAATATTTCTTATAGACAGGTTGTTGATGCTTACTTTCCTAACATATAATTATATGTCTACTGAACGATTAGAGTATGAAGATGATACTGTTCCTGCCGCTATACAACATCACTGGAGAGAAGTAGCTCGTCAAAGGGCTAGCAAAATACTTGATGATGCTGAGGCACGGGAAATGGAACCTGGTCAGAACTATTGAGCTATCCCAAACTTTACTCCGATTAACACAACCAAGTAATGGCTATCGAGCAACGCAAAATTGATTACATTCTCGCACGTTATCCTGAAGTTCAGCATAAACGAACACATTTTTGAATCATTCGTAATGAAATGGTTGAACATTTTGGTTCTGGCTGTGCTTATGATGACTATATATCATTGGTTACACAAGATATTTCCGTTTCTGTTAATGCTGCCGTAGAGGATAATCCTTTATATGAAGTTAATGGTAATCGTTATGTTGTGTGACCTTTTTCATTCTCTATTGATGAAATAGACGGTATCTTTGCTGATTACTCTATATATGGTAATAATTTGTCTCAACAACAGATTATGCACAAGTATAAATTTAAGCCAGAAGCCTGGGACGCAATAAAAAGAGCGTTCCGATTGAATAAGTATTCACACGTAGTATCACCATTCACTGCTGACAACTCTACTGAAGAGGAATTAGATGGACGAATCGATGATGCTATTGAGACTCATCACGATACTTTAGTTGAACGACTTACTTATACTCACGATCGTAAGTTTAAGAAAGAAGCGAAAGCTGCGTTTAAGGCTAAAGGTAATCTGGATTACTTTACTCAAAGAATTCAGGAAGCTGTTCAAGACTACGTTCCGATGTACGACTGAACGTTTATAGAAGTATTAGAACGCCATTCATCTAATATTGAACACGTTGTTATCTCTGATATACATATTGGTAAACTTGAGACGAATAAGATTCTAAATAGATTATGAGAGGTTGCTGACTATTGTGTCGCATCACCTGCTGATACTATTTATATTACTTGTCTTGGTGATCTTGCTGAAGCATTTACCTGAGATGGTATGCACTCTAACCAGATTGCATTTGGTACTGACCACGACTTTGGTATGTATGGATTCAATCTACTAGTCAGAGTATCTGAAATCTTTGAACGTATGATTAGATTCATTGTTGAAAAAGGTGACAAGAAAGTCATCTTTACTGGTATCACTGGTAACCACGATAGAATGTCTATTGAAAAAGAGAAGGATCAAGAACGTGTTGGTGGTCTTGTAATCTATGAAATGTTAAAGCGATGACTGAATAATGTTGCTACAGTGAATTATTATAACTCACACGCTGCAACATTTGAAGCTGATGGAATACATTATATTATTCATCACTGAGATGGCAATATGGATCGTCAACAGCCAGAAAAGGTCGTTATAACGTATTGAAACCTCTCAGCCTATAATGTTATCCTTTCTGGTGATAAACACACGCTACGAGCCTCTGAATGACGTAATTTCACTAATATTAAAGTACCAGCACTTGCTTGAGTTGGTTCTTACGATAAAAGTATGAATTTACACTCTGAAACTTGATTTTTAGTAATCCGCACCAATAAGCACTGAACGGTTGATTTTGAATTCAAACGTTTGCAAAAATAATTTTTACCCTTATACTATTTGTCCTATGACTGTTTTCATTTCTTGTGGGCATAACAATGCTCGAACATCTTGGTACTCTGTAACTCGTGATAACTGAGCCGTTGGCAATGGATTCACTGAGTATCAGGTGGTACGAAAAGTTGCTAATCAACTTTTAAAAACATATGCTGGTAAGCATAAACTTTCTATTCTCCCTGAAGGATTAAATCTACAGGACCGTATAAAGTTTATCAATGCGAACGCAAAGACCTGAGATATTTGTATTGAACTACATATGAACTCTGGTCCTGCTGTAGCCTCTGGTAACGAAGTGTTTTATCACTGAGATTATCCTAAGATGGCTAGCACTTGTGATAAGATATCTAAGACACTTGAAAAATGAATGTGAGTCATAGCACGTGGTGCTAAACCTGATACGAGTACTCGTTTTGGTCGTCTTGGCTTCTGCCGTGATACAACTCCTGTAGCTTATCTTATTGAGCTTGGATTTATATCTAATATGGATGACATTGATGATGTATGGAGTAAAGGTGCAGCGTCACTAACCACAGTAATTAACACTGTGTTTTAGTCCTAAAACTTACTTATGCGTTTATGATTCTATTGTCTTATTAGCTTTATAACTCTTATGAGTTATGCTACTCCTTGTTCGTACGCTTTCATTTAAAAAAACCGCACCTTAATTGGTGCGGTTTTAATTTATGCTAGAGTTTTTAAATCTAGAGATGTTTTATCTTTCATAAGTGCCATAAGATCATTATATGTAAACATATAGTAGCGTTTATCTTCTGCTACGTATATGCCTATTAGTGCTCATTCTGGTCTATACTTTGATATAAGTTGCATCGAAGCGTGTTGATTAGGACGTATCTTAGACTTATAGAAGACCTTATCTGTCTTAGAAACGTATTTTAGTTCAACGTGGTAACAACCTGTTTTGTATTCACATACGAAGTCATACGGCTTGTAGCCCATTGCTTGGTCAGAGAACTTAGCTACGAACCATCCATTTTTACGGAGCCTCTCAGTGAGAAATCATTGGAAGGCTTTTTCGTTTTGGATTTTAATATTTTTACATTCAATTATAGGTAGCATATGTTTAAGGATTAAGAATATAGGACCAAGTAAATTTTCCAGCAGTTTTTCTTTTTCAATTACATACGTATCATATTGATGTGTGTGCTATATTGGTTATTTTTGATGCTTCTCTTGTTGAATTATATTGTGCTATTAATATTCATTGTTTTGAAAATTGATATACAGTAATTCAATTATTTCTTCAATTTATTGATGATGCAATTTTTTGGTTAGTTGATTGTACTCTTCATATCCAAGAGTGTTTGTTGTTTTCTGATTGTGTTACCCATTCTAAGTTGTCTAAGTCGTTATTAAGTCTATTTTTATCTTTATGATTAATATGTGGTTTATTATCTGGATTTGGAATATAAGCAAATGCTAATAGTCTATGAATATAATAAGTTTTACGTTTTTTTAGTATAGTTAGAGTTATTACTTTATACCCATTTACTATTCTTGATTTCATTATAAGACCAGTTTCAGTATTAATAATTACTCATTCTTTTGTTATACTATAATGAGAGTTGAGTACGGGAAGCATTTTTAGGAGGTTTGTTAATGGTAATGTTATTAGGATTAAGTCAGTACTCTTTTTGGTATGCCTTAACACGTTGATATCTTTGGTTCTTACATTCATCATCAGAGAAGTCAATTATATGAACTCGCTCTTTTTTAGGATGTTTGCGTAATGCTCTTCATACTGCTTGAACGATAGTTCATTCAAATTGTACTCAAGCGAACATAAAGATTGTGTCTATAATAGGAATATCTACTCAGCGAGCTACTTTTCCTGTTGTCGCTACTATAATGGAAAACTCTCCTTTTTCAAGAGCTTCTATAACTATTTTATCGTCTTTTGGTTTAGTTTCTCCTGTTATCATTGCTACCTTAAGTCATTTCTTTAAGAGGGCTTCGTAGATGTTGTTAACCTCCTCTATTCTCTCTGAGAGTATTAGTGAGCCATTTCAAGTTTTACTATGGTGAGCAATTAATCTAACTTGGTATTCTAATCGTTCTTTGTTATTAAACATTTCAGCTCTTTGTTCAGCCCAGTTTTCGTAAACGTAAGGCTCTGGTGCTTTGTATCTGTAGACGTGTATATGTTCTGGTACTATGTTGTATTTTTCTATAGTCTGGCAGATTATTCGCTTACCAAAAATCTTTTCAAAATCTTCTGTACTAAGTTCTTTTTTATAAGGCGTTCAGGTCATTCAGTATAAATATTTTGCTCAGCTTTGTGCTAGTGCTTGAAACATATTTTTGTCCAACGAATAATCACATTCATCGTATATAATTACTTCAAAATCACCTAGCTGTCAGTTAGCTTGAATGAATGATTTGTGAGTAGTAATAGTAACTTCTTGTAGATCTTTCTTTTCTCCGTAGAAAACTCCTGGTGTTATGTTTGTAAACTCTTTAAATTTCTGAATCATTTCTTTAAGTGTTTGTATATTGTGGCATAGGATAAGTGTGCTAGTGTGCATTAGCGTTGTTATTTGCATTGCTATATGTCACTTACCTTTACCTGTTCCCATTATTATAAGTCCACATCCATATTTATATTCTTGATTTCTTTTATGGATTGTTCTGATAACGTGGTATTGTTCTTCCGTTGGTTTACCTAAATATTTTATACCAAAAGAAAGTCCCTTAACTTGGGGACATTCTAATCGGTCATAGATGTAGCGAGCTGATGGTAGGAATTCTCATTTACGAGTATATAGTCTATACTTTTTTTTGAAGTCCGTGTATCTACTCTCTTCTTTTGACTCTAACGTGAAGAACTCTTTTTTGATTTTGAGGTCATCGTTCATTGTGTAGGGTTGTTAGTAGTAGTACCGAATTGTTCTTTTTTCTGAGCCATCCACCTTCCAGTGACGTAGGCTAGATCATAAGGGTAACTTGGATTTGTTATTACACCTGTACCTTCACGGATATAGAATCATTCTGATAACATAAAGTTAAAGAATGCGTCATCCATTTCTTCGGTAAGAGATGTTGGTTCTGCTATAGTAGACATAAGAGAGGGGGTTAAAGAATGTTGGCACCAGTTGGAAATACATTAGCAATTTGAATTGAGATATCTGGTTTACCACTTGTTATTTTGTGCCAAGCTCTTACAGCTTGTAATCTAACACCATAATCAACAAGTAAGTCACCTGTTTTAGGATTAGCTGTAACAGCGTTATCCATTATATCTTTCATTGTTTCTGCGATGTAATCATCAGTAATTCCGTGATCTTCCATAGCTACTACGATTGAATCTTTTTTAGGACCATCGTTGCGAACTATGGAAGTTGCGGTATCTGTTGTAGTAAGTTCTGTAGACATTATCATTTGTAAGTAATAGGCTTAACCTTTTTAGCCTTAGGAAGAACAAGTTTAGCTGTTTTCCATTTCTTGGATTTGTATCCAATTTTAGCTGAATGTGGCTTAGGTTGTTGACTTAGTTTACTCACGTCTACAGAATTATCAAGTGTTTTTGATTCTGCACCCTGTTTTTGCGATTCTAATGTCTTTACATAGAACTCTGCAAGTGGATTTTTTGGTGAATTTTTATATGAATCTACATTATGATTTGTAAGATTTACTACTTTATTTCTTTTAAATGGTGCTAGTCATACTAGTTTTTTTGACAATACTTCTCTTGCTGTTGCATTATCTTGAACATTTTTATCTCCTGGTTCTTCTCTGTTATTAGTTGCAGCTCCAATAGACTTGTTGTCTTTTTTAAATGATCCGTAACTTCAAGCTCATTTACCGTAAGCTTTACCAGTTTTTTTATCGAAGTCATTTGTATCAAGTGCAAGTGGATTTGGATGTTTTGAGTTAGCTTCTTGAGTATTGTATATTAAGTTAAGTACATTATTCACTGTAGAAGCATATTTTTTGCCCATTACAGGGTCTTTAGCTATTTTTCCGATAAAGTCTACGTTTCAAAGTCAAACGCCCGTTTTAAGCACGTTTTTAGCGTTTTCTGATACATTCATTTTATCTATACCATAGAATGTTTTTTCAATTATAGGTAAACGAAGATTATCTGGCATATATTTACCTGCGAGAGATAATACTGAACCAAGATATCTAGCATTGAGATCACCATTTTTAGCAGATTGATGTATTAACATATCTGTTATCATTGTAGAGTTTACTACTCTAGTTAGTTCAGGATTCTCATCTATTAATCCTGGGTGTAGCTGTTTAGCCCTTAGACCGAGGTATTGAACTTGAGCGTATTTATCAGTAAGCATTAGTTGGTTACCGTACTCAGCAATGATTGCTTTTTGTAGGTTTTCTCTAGCTATAGGAGAAATAAGTCTGTCGTCTGTTACGTTGTATCTTTCTTTTAACTCTGCCATATATTCTTTATTAGCTATGAATCATAGCATCATTCTTCCTGCTCAAGGTAGCTTAGCTTCTGCTGTTGCTTGAAGTATAGCTGCTTGTCTATCTTTTATCTTTGGATTAGTTTCAACTATCATTGCTTGGTATGTTTGTGGACCGACATCTTCTACCAGCTTTTGCATTATAGCATCAAATGTTCCATCACTGATACCGTACTCTGATCCAAGTTTCATTAATGTATCATTTCACATTTCAATATTATTGAATGCGGTAAGTGATTTATATAGACCATCTACGTTGTTTAGTTCTGGTTTTCACATATCCATTGCTTCTTGTGCAGTGTATAGTACATCTGCATTGAAGACTCCGTTATAGAAATCTTTTGCAACTGGATCACGTTCTACTGATTTTTGGAATAGTTCGTAAGCTGCTTCTTTGTTAATGTCTTGAGGAGTATTAAAGAACTTACCAGCAACTTTAAATGGAACAAGATTCTTCATTAAGTACTTCCAAGTGTGTTCTCCTGGAGCCTCAATGAATTGTGAGATATCTTCTGTTGTACGAAGTTTATCTGCAAGTTTCATTGATTGATTAGTTTCATTCTTTATCATTAGCCATTCAGATACATCATCTCCTGCTTCAGGATATGGTTTCATACCGTAGACCTCTGTACCAGGACTGAGAGAGTATCTTCCGATACCATTAATAACTCTACCAAGTTCTTTATCAGTTGCTTCAATAGCGAAATCAAATCCTACTGATGTTCTCATACCGTTTAGTAATGTAGGTGCTAGTGCAAATACATTGAACTCTCGATACATAGAGTTTATAGATTCTTCTAAGAATCCTAGAGTTGCACCAGAGATTCATCCGTATTCAGTTACTGCGTTTCATTGAGAGTCAACGTAAACGTACTCTGATGTACCATATTTAATGGTATTTGTTATTAGTCTACCAAGTAGAGACCCTTGTCCAGCGTTAACGTAATCGTTAAGTCCGTACATATAGTTTTTAATCTTTTCAAGACGTTGTTCAAGAGGAAGATATTGGTTTTCAGATTGATTTGTTTCAACATATACTGCCACTTTTCAAGCGAGTAAGCTTGTCATAATAATATTTCTAAGTTCTCATCCATCTGGTCCGTCTATCCAACGTTTAAATGATTTAATGTCTGTTACTTTACCAACTTTGATTGCGTTAGATAATTCTGTTACAGATGTGATAATCTGTGCAGCTCTTTTCATTGTATAACCCTGCATAAAGTTAACTGGTAGGTACATTGATGAAGAGAATCTATTTGTGGTACGAGAAGCTGTTTTTGAGTTGGTGTAGAATGCAGAGTATTTATCGTGAGCACGAACCCTAATCTCATCAAGTAAGTTAGGCATCATATTTCAAGCTTTGTATTGGCGTTCAAATTCTTTAATATTGTAACCGTCAATTCCCATTTCAGCCATAGCTTCTGCTAGTGCAGTTCTTTTAGCCCAAGGGTCTGAAGCTAGGTCCCATATGTTATGCCATCCTCATTGAAGTACACGAGCTGTACCCTTTGTAACAGTGTTAAGTGTTTCATTATTTTTACGTAGGTTAGCTACCATTGCTCCGAGTGTATCAATCCAACCTTCTCCGAATTCAACATTAGCATCTAGTCTCATTTCTGATTTTAGAATACCAGCGTCATCCTGAAGTAGCTTAATTAATTCAGAGTTAATAATTGATTCAAGTCCTTTACTACGTGAGAAGAGCTGTACTGCCCCCATTACTGTATTTGATACTAACAGAACTTGCCCTGCTGTAACACCTACAGTATATTTAAGAGGGATAACAATATTACGAACAGCGTGGTGAAGTTGTTCCATTAATTGAACTAGCTGGTTGTCTGGACGAGATTGAAATAGCATATCTTTAGCTAGAGATTCTACTTCTTTTCGTTGTGCATCTGTTCTTAATGGAGTAGGAACTTCATTCCACATTGATTCAGTAAGAGCTTCTTCATAGTCGTTAAACTTTGTAGCAGGCACATCTTTGAAGTGTGTCATTATAGCTAGAGTTTCGTTTGTTTCTAGATCTTTAAGTAGATTTAAAGCAAAATCTTTTGACTGAGCATTACTGAGAGCATAGTATTTTCTTAGATCAATTCCTGTGTTTTGCAGTGTTTGGTATAGAGAGTATCTTGAATCCATATACTGATGAAATTCAGCAGTACTAGAGAAGAACTCTTTAATTTCTGGATCGATGTTTTCATAATCAATTAATCCTCATTGCTTATTGAAATCGAAAGCATTTTCTCCTGCAAGAAGATTTCTTTCAGCTTTTTTTATTCTAGTGAATAGTAAGCTAGCAGGTGATTCTTTTGGTGAATGAGTTATTAACCCATTAGCCATTTTAGCATCGAAGTCTGCTTGAGAGATTAAGTCTGGTCATTTTATGGTTCTCTTCCATACATTATAACGCTCAGAAAGCCCTCCATTATAGAGGGCATCCTTAAGCGAGTCGTGTAATGCTCTTACAGCTTTTACAACAGGATTCAGTTTAAGATTTGAATGATCGAGTTGTAGGGAACGGTTGTTCCAGAAGTGGTCTGTAAAAGCTTTTGTTTTAGCACAAGCACTCATATTAGAAAAGGTTAGAAGATATCTCACAGGTTGCTGTGTCTGCGAGTGTACTGAATTCTTCATCTATCTTACTAAGTTTTTTAGGAATTTCAACGTCTTCTACGACTTGTCTAGTATTTGTAAGCTTAACAGAGTCTCATTCCCATCCAAATGTTGATTCTAATGTCTTACCAAATGTAGGACTTCATTCTGTTAAATCTGTATATACGAATGAGAAGTCATATGAATCAAGGTATGCTGGATTGATACGAGCGTAATCAATTTGATCAATTGGAGTGAGTGATTCTTTTTCAAGTTTGAAATCGAATCCTTCTCCTTCAATTTTGATTGGACTGAACCCTGTAATATCTTCAATAGCTACTGTCATCTTCATATCTGTAGCGAGGATGTTACCAAGGTAATCCTTTGCTGCATTGATGTTGTCGTCATCTCCTGTATACCTACTAATAACTTCTCCCTGAGCATTTGTATATTGGTATGAGTCGATTGTATCTTTACCAATGGTTTCTCCATAGAGTTTTTGAATCTTGCGAATCTTTCTAGCGAGTCCTTGGTAAGGAAGTGTACCTACTATAGCCTTATCTTTTGGAGCAATTTCTAAGATCTTTTTCTCAATATATTTACCATATTCAAGAATTTGCATTAGAGGATTAGGAAACTTAACATCTCCTGCATCAGCCATAAGAGTACGGAAGATCGGTGAGTTGTTAATTGTATTAAGGTAGTAGTTGCGTTTAGCTCCTGATTCAGTTACCATTGTAAAGATTGGAGTAAGCTCAATATCTTTCGCTCAGTCTGTAATCTTTCTAAGGCGGAATGCTTCGAGAGTTTGAACTACATTATTAAGAATTTTACCAAGAAGATTTGAGTTGATTTCTGCTTTAACAGCATTTGCTCCTTCTCTTTCTAGTTTTTTATTTCTTCCCATAATACGTCCGATAACTTCTGATTTTTTATCAAGATGTTTTACTGCATCAGATGCGTAATACTCTGCAAGGTAAGCGTAGTCATCTTTCATACGTTCTCTAAGTGCAATTCCAATATTAGATTCATCTCCAGGGAATTGTTTAATGAATTCATTAATTTCTTCTATCTTATCTTTACTAATATCTTTTTCAGCTTTGTTAAGTGATTTAGATAGAACTTCTTCTGTAATATCGTTTACTTCTGTTTGGATACGGATGTTAGCTTTTTGCATTGCATCTTGTAGACCCTCTTTTGTTTTGAAAGGAAGTTTTTCAAACGTATCAAACTTATTGAGTTCAATGTATTTGTTGATTGTATCAACTGATTTACTATTGAAGATTCCGTAAGCTTTGTTCATTGTTGAACGGTTTGATAGTTTTTCTTTTGTAGCTCCTGTTACTGGAGCAGCAATGTTTGCTGGAGTAGCGTTTGCAACCTTATGTTCTGGTTGAGTTGCCCACACATTTAGATTCATTGTTGATTCGTATAGTGGGTTACCTTTAGTGTCTCGGAATGAGAATGATTCAGGGAGTATTCCATTAAGTTCGAATTGATGGTAATCTGATAGTTGTGAAACAAAATCTTTCATCACTTGGTTGTATGCGTTACCTTCGAATGTAGTTACAGAAGTATCTGTAGTAAACATTCCATCTTCTCCTTCGTCTATACCACCCATTTCTCTAAGCGACTGTTTATCATTTGATGACATATCTTTCTTCATACCTTGAGCGAATTGACGGTAGAGTTGGTTGAATGTAGATGTGGCATATGATTCAGTATTATCATCAAGTGCGATCTTTTGGAAGTCACCTGAGTAGATATTATTTATTAGACCGTGTAGTGATTTTTTAGTATCAGGTGCAAGGTTTGTAGCAATAGCAAATACATCATCAGTAGCATCGAGAACTTCAAACTTTTGAAGAGATTTAAGGAACAGCTGTAGGATTGTATCGTTTTCTGGGTAATGCTTACGGAATGTAGCAGAATGAACTCTTTCGTATGTTGCTTCCATTGCAGTTTTAAATGCTTCTGGAGTAACAGCGTATTTTTCAAGAAGTGGACTAGCCATTCTAGCTGCAACGAATCCATCGAATGAAGGAAGGAATTCTGATGCACGTGAGTTAAGAATATCATTTTTCCATCCTGGATTTTCTGTAGCAACTGTTTTAATGATTGCAGAGATCTTTGTGTAGTTGTACCCAGCATCTACTAGCATTGTAGTAATTGCATCGAATGCTTCTTTACCTGTAGCGTATTTAGTTTCCTTAATAGCATTACCAAGTGTTTCTTTACGTGAAGCTTCGATAGCTTTTTTAACATCAGAGATAGAAGATTCAAGAACACGGATTCCATTTTCCTTCCAAGTATTGAATTCAGAATGAGTTTCAAAGTCTGTACTATCAATATCTGTTTCTTTAAGAGCGTCTAGGTCTTCTGTAAGATTGCGTAGGTAATCGTTGCTATCTACTGCACTTAGTTCATCATCAATGTTTTCTGTAAGCGTTTTACCGTTGATATAGATAGCGTCAAGATCTTCTGAACCAGTAATAGCATCAAGATATTCATTTTTAATATCATCTGTAATGATGAGTTTATCTGATGTAATGTATGATCCTTCAGTGAGTTCTCCTTTTTTAGTTTTGATAGCACTTGCCTTACGAACAATTTCAGAGAGTACTTGTCTGTACATTTCTCCAATTTTACCAATTTCACCGAATGAGTGGATTAGTTGTGACTCATCTACTGTAGGTGCGTTAACTGGATTAGCTCCCATACCCTCTAGAACTTCTTTGGCTTTAGGATTTTCTATGTATGTACCATCGAGAATATCTCCTAATTCTTTACGAGATTCTGTATTGATTGAGTTTTCTGAGAGACGAGATAGAGACTTAACAGATGGTGCGTAATCAAATTTAAACTCTGGCATTTCGAATGAAGTATACTTAATAGCAAAATGCTTTTTAAGTTGATCATAACCATTTACTTCTACCATATTTTTACCGTTTGATTGTACTACTGAGAATGCTACTGGGTAGACATTTTTAGTATCTTGAACTTTATCAAGGAATGCAGTCATTTCTGGATTGTTTGTACTACGAGCAAAGAAGTTTGATGAAACGAGGTAGTTAGTATTAGCATCTACTTCAGATTCAAGGAACTTATTGATTGTCATATACTTACCGTTTTCATCTGAGAATTCAGCGTATGTGATATCAGGATTTTTAGACTCTGACACTAAAATAATAGTATTTTTGTTTGCAGGGATTTCATCTACTGGAACTTGTGAAACAATTCTTCTTCTTTCTTGATTGTTTACATTAAGTTCTCCGATTTTAGCTGCTGTAACATCGTAATACTTTTTTAGATTAGCTCGTACATTTTTGTTTCCAAGGAATGCTTTGATTCCAAGTTGTGATCCAGCAAAGTCTGGAAGACGCATAACTTGTAGCATTTGGTAGAGCATTTCTGGCTGGATTGATACTTTTTTACCATTGATTGTGTATGAGAATCCAATGTCATCTCATTTAACTACTTTTTCATAAAGACTTGTTACAAAGTCATTTGAGTAAGCAATAGATTGATCTATGAGAGCTTTTTGTTTTTGAACAATGCTCATATCACTATTTTTAATAGAATCAATAGTATTCTGAAGTTCTGATACGAAGTTTTTACCAAGTGAGCCATTGAAGAATACTCTTTTTAGTCCAAGGTTTTTCCCCATCTGTACTATAGCTGTATCGAGTTGATTGATGAATGTATCAGTTGTAGCTACACCTTCTTTAAGAAGTCTACCAAGTGTTGACTGATTCTTTGTAGAATCTGTTACCATTGAGCGTAGAATAGAACTTGTTTCGAGCTTAGCTATTTCAGATTTAATATATTGTTCAGTGAATTGATCTTTATTTACGAGTCCAATGTAATCATTGAATCCGTGGATGTAATTTTCTACAGTTGACTTAAGTTGGCTAGATGGGACAGTATTTTTAATCATAGAGTTGATAATTTGGTAAATAAATTCTTGTTCTCCTGCTGTTTTAGCTGATTTAGCGAAGCGGTTGAATAACTCATCTTCACTAATCTTTTGCATAATGTGTCTAATAAAGTAACTATTTTTATCGAAATCTTCTTTAGTAAATTGAAGTATATCTAATTCTGCTAGTGTTTTTTCTGATATTGGTTTACCTTTTGTATTGAATAGTTTGTTAACTACATCATCAGTCATTCCAGTTAGGTCTGTTTTACGTAGTTTAGCAAATATTGATTGAACTAGAGCCATAAATTTATCTATAAAGTTTTGACGTTCTAATTTGTTTAAGAATCTAGCTCCTGAATCTTCAATAGCGTGTGCGATTGCTTCATCAATGAATTCTTCATCTGTTTTATAGAATGCTCCGTATTCAGTTTTAACTCTAGCAAAGTAAGGAGTATCTTTAACTGCTTTTGACATTGAGTCATAGAGCTCTTTTTCATCTGCTTTTGCGTGCATAATCCATACGTGACCGAACTCGTGTAGTGATGTAAATTCAGTCATTTTTGAGTCATCTATGATGAGTTTGCCTTGATATGGTGATACTATACCTTTCATTCATTCTGGAAGCTTACCGTAAACAATAGGTATGTTTGGAAATGCTTTTTGAAGTTGCATCATCATTCTCATTCATTCTACTTTAGGAACTTTTGGTAATGCAAGATTTGTATTAAGTCTAGGTGTAGTTTTACGTAGTAGCATTTCTGAGAATCCGCTCCAGATATTTTTTAAGTAGTCTGGCTGATTCATTGTTACTTCTGTAATAGTTGATTTAACTCATTTTGTTTTAAGTCCTGTTATAATTTCATCTTGAGCTTTAATATCTGCTAAGTATTTAACTATAGACATTTCATCCATTGTCTTAAACATTTTACCAAGTGTCTCAGATAGTTCTTTTCAGTCTAGGTTTTTGAGTGCAATTGAGTATGTACCGTCTTCATTTTTAGTAAACATTCTGTAGGCAGGATGACCGAATAGAGCCTGTAGCGTAGTTTTTTTACCACGAGAAGCTAGGTCAGTGAGCATTTCATTAGATAGAGCAGCTCTAATAAGAGTTACTTCTTCAGATGATAAGTTATCGAATGATTTCTTATTGAAGATGTTAAGTAGTTTTTCTGTTTGAGTTCAACCTGGAAGCTGTTTAGTAAAGTATTCGAATACTTGAGCGTTAGCCGCAACATCATCGAGTACTGTAGCATTAAGTGCTTTCTTTTGATATGTTGAACGATTAACTGTACCGAAGAATTTGCTTACGTCTTGCTTTTCTCCTGTAGCAATATTAAGTACTTGTCATTGTGAGAATACGTGAACTGGAGATAGACGTTCTCCTTCTACAAGTTTACCAGCTCAAGCTACATCATCACGGTAAATATCTCTTAGCATTTTACCAAGCTGACGTTTTACTGTCTTTTCATTCATTGTATTAGCATTGAATTTGAAGTCTTTACTTGGGGCAACACCTGATATTTTACGGTAGAGTTGAGCAGCTGCACTATATTCAGGATTAGCTTTAATATAATTAGTGAGAGCAGTATCTATATCTAGTGTTCAATTTTTACCAGCTTCTGTTACTTTAGCACTCCAGAACTTGTTACTATTTTCTCCTTCCATTCCATTCATCATTGATTTTTCTATTGAAGCGTTAGCTGCTTGTTGAGATTTAAATGCCATAAAATTTGCCATAGTTTTTTCACTATTAGCAGATATTAGGTTATCAGCAAGAGCTGTACCGAGCATATGTGTGTCAGCAGTTGATTCTGTTTTCTTAGCTACTCTTTCAAGCATTGCTTGTACGTTTTCAGCTACTCTGTTTGCATTTTTAGCAAGAGTCTTATCTCCTGTAATATTTCTTAGGTTAATAAGATTTTCAGGAACGTTAGCTCATACTTTGTTACGGTTTAGAATGCTAAGTTGTGCTAAGTCGTACTCTCCATTTTTGATGAGATCAAGTTCCATTTGTGTGAGATTTATTGTACCATCCTTAGCAAATGTCTTTTGAATATCATATTCTTGAGCGAGCATTTGTGCTGTTTTGGTGCTACGAGCCATTAATCCAATACCAAGATTAATTGGTAGGTTCATAATCATATTGTCTTGAATATCTTGATCTGTCATACCTTTTCACATAAATACTTGTGATGCTGGGTCATATACCATTGTGTCTGTAAGCATTTCTTTAGAGAACGCTTTCATTACTGAATGTTTATCTCCGAATGCTTTAGCAACTCATAACATATCATCAGTGAAGTCTATAACTTTTTCTGATTTAGATAGTGCAGCCATTCATTCTAATACTCAAGGTATTTTAGACACACCTGATTCTACCGCTGTACCACTTATAAAGGCAGGGATTTGTGAAACGATTGATGGTGCTCCGTCCCATAGTTCATATAGATTACGAACAGCTCCGTATCAAGCTTTTTGCCATTCACCTGCGTCTTGTTCTGCTCCACCTACTGTGTATTTGAATTCGTTAGCGATATCTGGTCATCCAAGTCCTGTTTTAGTTGCAGCGTAACGAGCTACATCGAATACTTTTCCGATTGCTGCTAGTCCTGCTTTAAAGTAACTTCAATCATTTTTGAATTTAGCAATAGCTGCACTATTAGAGTCTGCTTGTAAGTTATTAGAGAAGTCTGATATTTTTTGAGCGAGTTCATCTGAACCTTGTTCTTCCATAGCTTTGTCGTAAGCATAAGCAGAACCTTTTCCTTCGTTAAGATACTTAGCTTGTCTACGTAGTAGCTCTTGTTGAGCAGGTATAATATCGGATTCCAGGTATCTTTTGTATTCATCTTTTGAACCAAATGTATAACCAGCTCCCATATATTTTGCAATAGGATCACCACTCTCAGTTAGAGCTTTATTAGTTTTTGTTGGATCAATTCAATCCATTGTATCAATTGTATCATATAGAGATGAATATTGTTTAGTAGCTTCATCAACTTGGTTAGCAAGTACAACTCTTTTGTTTGGACTGCGTGTTTGAAAATCACTCTTTAATCCAGAGAGAAATGTAGATTGAACGGAACGTTGTGTTTGTTCCATTTTAGCTTGAGCTTCTTTAGCTTTTTTTTCATCAGCAGCCCATTTTTTTTCAGCTTCTGATCCGTCCATATCTCAAGTGAATGTACCTGAGAATAGGTCCCATCCTTGTCATACGTATTTTAGTCCAGTACCAATTGCACCTAAGGCTTTTGCTCCAGGATCGTATACATATTCGTCTAGGAAAGATGCTCACTCTCATTGAGCTTGCTGTTTTTGTTCTTTAGTTACTTGTTCTGGTACAATAGGATTAGTAGGTTCTTTTTTAAGAAAAGATTGAAGTGGGTCCTGACCAAAGAAAGACATATTGAATAAGTTAAAATATAGTTTGAGTTATTCTATCGGATTGGAGTCTTGTGTCAAAAAGAATGTAATGGTTATTCATAAAGGAATTGCGTGGAAGAAGGTGAATCTTCAACTCAACCCCTCTACGAAAGAGGGCTTATCTGTAAAATAATGTAGAGGAAACGTCTATTGTGGAGAAAGTTTATTTAATGAAAAAGTAATTTTCTGTTTGATAGAATGATTCCCAGTTTTTAGTATAGAACTCAAACATACGGTGTAATTGATCTGCTGGAAGTTCTGTGAGTCACATAGTCTTGATGCAGTTTTGTAGCTTAAATTTAGTAGATTCAATCACAGATGGATTGGTTACTACTACTTCAAATTCTACAATGTATCAGTATCCTGCATTTTTATCAAGGCATACTGTGAAGTAGAATCCGTCTTTATCTACTACATCGAATGTTTTTCTGATGCGTGACCATTTAGCTTGTGGTCTAATCTCAGCTTGAGCTGTTAATATTGCATCGAGATCTTCTATAGACATTGGGATAGGTATTTCTAGCTCTTTACGGATTGTTCCGTTTTGGGATCTTCCTCAGTCTACAGTTGATTTCATAACAAGTAATACCTGTGTTCAGGCTACTGTTTTGATTTCTCTACTTCGTACTACAATATCGTTTCAATTACGGAATTCCTGTATCCTGAGTTTATCTTCGTGGTCTATTGGAAGACGTTCTTCGAATGCAGGCATTATTTTAACTCTATGTGGTACTTCAAAGTAATGGTTACGATGAGTTTCTTCTGTAGCTTCTCTAACAGATTTAAAATCTTTAGCGAGTGCTTTGATAAATATTTCTGGTGGAAATGCTGTTCAAAGTAAAACTTTTAGCTCTACTTCATAATTAGTGTCTGACATCTTAATGTAGGTAAAAAGGTAAATAAAAAAGAAACGGTTTCCCGTTTCTTTTGTCCAGCTACAGCAACGCAATTATCTCTCACTGGACGCTTTTCATTCTATAGATTTATCCTGTAAGTCAATAGAATTACACGGACAAATTGATTTAAGAAACCAGATTGTTTTATCTATTGAAGCTTTGATTTCGATAAACAGATTCTGTGTAACTAAATCGTCATTTGTGCCTTTAATAGCTTTATCTAGGTGTGAGCAGAGTATTTGTGATGACCTTAAGATCATTGCGGTTAGCTGTTCTGGAACAGTTGTTTCTTCTTCTTTTATACCTGATACAAGTAGATACCTAGATAGTACTCCTGTTGGAAACTGACCTAGTTTTCGTTCTTGTTCAGCAAGCAAATCAACCCAACCGATTGCTTCATTGTATTTATCTCCGAAGAATCAGTGCATCTCAATGAAGTTCGGACCAGTGAAGTTCCAATGAGCTTGTTTAAGTTGTTGTGCGTAGACTGAACATTCAGCGAGCAGAGTATCTAGGAATGCGATACGTGTATCAGACATATTGGAAAGGTTAGTGCTAACGGATTATACACAAGGTTAATCTATTTTCAAGAGTTTTGTGTGTTTCATTAGCATTTCACCGAATTTTGGAGTAGAAGTATACTTATCTATCTTTTTAACTTCAGCTTGCATACAGGCTTTTTCCATTCTAGAGTTACCAATTTTGTGGAATAGCTCAGCTAGTATTCCTAACTGGTATGCTGGATCTTTGAACTTGAGTTCTTGTTGGAACTCCATCATCATTTGAACGTGGATAAGAACATCAAGGTCAGCATCGCTTTCCTTGAGTATATCCATTTCTTCTTCAGATAACTCGATGTTATCGGTTATCATAGCGTTTTGTTTACGAGTACCCAGTATAATCTCTGGGTGCTTTGCGAGAACTAGATTGTACTGCATTGGTGTTAATATTAGGAGATAGAGGAATCTTAAGAACATCTTCTTTCATTATTGTTTCACTTCTGAAATACTGTTCATAATGGTCTACAAGACTCATCATTTTAGTATCTTCTTCAGGAATAACAATTGTAAGTCTATTTCAATAGAGTGTAATATTAGGATATTTTTTCTGAATTGCAATAAGATGTACACTTTTTTCATTAATAAATTCTGATGTAAGCGGTAACTCGATAGTATATTCACCGTTAGCAAATGAATGTCTTTTAACTGGAATGAATCGTTTAGTTAGAATAGCATCGGATAGTACTGATGACAGTTCATCTTGCTGAGCTGATGATGCCTCAATGACTCATACATTGTATTTAATTATGCTGGCTATCTCTTTAAGGTTTTTAAACCCTAACATCATAGCCATAGCGTATAAGTACGTATTCAACATTAAGTTACGTCATCCAATTCATTCTGCAAGAAGAGCTGTTTCTGCTTTTCTAAATAATTCAATTCTAGATTCTTCATCAACATATTTATATGCTGACGTGATGAGATCTTTCATATATGACATATGACGGATATCTTCCAGTTTTAGTTCACTTCATAGCTTATCTTCTTCAAACATTGGCACTGCAATCATACGATTGAGTACTGATGCTGATGCTGGTAATCTTTCTCAGTCAATCATTAGAGAGGCTCTGTAGTGGTAGTTGATATTATCTCCTGTAATAGTTCATCGAGCTGAGTTAGCTTTGTTAAGGATATCTCGTATCATATGTTCTTTTTCAAGTGGAATAATACCAGTAAATTCATCGTAATGGACAATAAAAGCATCGGTAGCCATTTGGCGTAGAGGTTGCATTGTGGCAGATATAGCCATTCGTTTTGATTCTATACTGATACCTGAACCTTCTTTAAGAATTGAGATCAGTGTTGATTTACCAACACGTGTTAATCCTGAGAGGATTAGACCTGGCATCATAAATTGTTGCTTAACTCGTTTGATTGGTTCCCAGAAGTTATGTCCTAAGAATAGAGCCATATAAGATAGTAAAGAAAGAGTAGTTACTCTCTTTGAAAATATCTTACACATCATATCGTAGAACTCTACTGCTGTTACATATTCACGTCCTGTGACTAACACCTCAACCTTTTGAGTTTTTAGTATTGTTCCTTGCCAGTCTTTGTGGATCTGGAAGTCAGGCGTAACGAATGTATTACCAAGCAGGAAGTATTCTGGGTAGAATCAATTAAGGTAACGAAGCTGGTACTTTTCTATTTGTCAGGCTCCTACTGCGTGATTAAGTGCTACGTAGAAGTCTAGTAGGTCTTCTTCTTGACCTTTAAATACTAATCACGTTCCTCAGTACTTTTGGTTAAATTTGGATCTTGATTCGTTAAAATCTATAATCACATCTTTATCTTCAAAAGCATCAGGTCTGTGGAGGATATAGTATTTTTGGGAGTTCTCTTTTTCTCAGAATAAAGAGTATTTACTCTCCATTATTCCTTTTACGACAATTGGACTGTCAAAGAGTATCCTGTTGACTACATTTACCTTTCATTTGTTATCCACTTGTTCCTTCTTATAGATAACGTTTGTTTTAGTAAACTGAATTATTCCTGCACTAGACACGATTGTTGGCATCATATATTCTTCTGATTTTTCTTCAAATTGAATCTTGAACTCAGTTTTTAGAAACTCATTAATTTTTATTAGATCTTTTTGGAAGTAATAATATAAGAATGAATATGGACCTCATCGTGGTCTATCGTATATATCGTGGTTATGGTTAGTGAAATTGTTTACACAGTTTCTGTCTTCCCATATTCTGTAACCCATTGTATCTTCTTCTTTTACTTCACCAGTTTTAAGGTTGGTATGTAAGAAGCTGATAAATGCGTTTTTGTATACGAATTGTGTAGAAGTATCTCAGTTCACACGTGGGTATTTTTTAATGTGGTTTAGTATATTAGCAATTGGAATCTTATTAATTTGGTCAATAAGACTACTAGTACCAAGTGATAGCTTTCCACCGAGATTTCTTTTAACATCTATATCTTCTTTGATAGAATATGCCATTGAAGTAATATGCTCTGACTGTAAGTAAGTGTATTCTCCTATGAATATATCGTCTTCGTCTTTCACTTTTGTTACTTCAACTCATTCTTCCCAATCTAATCTGTATAATTCAACTTTAATAGGTAATCCTGTTTTCCAGTGATTTGAGAAAGGTAGACGCATTAGGCGTTCTATAGTCCCTACGGACGGGTCTCATCCTGGAAAGAATTCTGATATAGTTTTCATTATACCATTAAAATTTCTAATGTGAGCTTCTCATACGTTGTAACGTTGTGATGGCTCAACAAAGATATAACCGTGTACTCATCCTCCTGATTTGGTTAGGAAGTGGAATCGTAGGTTACGTTCTTTTAATATTTCGATTGTTTTATCAAATGCTTCATCAACTGATTGAAAGTCTGTGGACTTAATATCAATATCAAAGAAGAAACAAGAGATGTATTTTTCAGCGTCAGCTGCTCGTCTTACGAGTTTTTCTCATATAGTTTGCTTACGTCCGAAGTTACCGTTTGGAGTAAAATACATACCAAAAGGAGCCTCGGCATTTGCGGCTAGATTGTCGTCTAGTGTGTTTGCTAAAGACCAGTCAATTCACTGGCTTCATTTAATGTCAGGGAGCAAAAAAGTGGCTGATTCTCCGAACAGAGACAACCATTTATTCATTAATTCTTTCTGACTCATACTAGATCGTTAATGTAAACGACTAAGGAATTTTTTCCGTTTGAGTGGATAAGGTCAATGACTTCTAGTAGTTCGGATAAGTCGTCACGACATTCTCTAAGGAGGGGATGTCCTTCGTGAGTCTTCCCTTCTTTAGCGTATTGGTACGCATTTGTAAAATCGGAACCTCATCGTTTAATAAACAGATACTCTAATAGTAACATTGGATTACCAGCGAAACGTATTGTAAAGTGGGTGTTTCCTTCATCGAAGTGAAACTTTTTTCCATTCTCATCTGTGGAGAGTTTTGGATATACTTTTTTACTACTCATACTCATTGCGTTGTTAAGAAGTGGAATTAATATAATAAAAACTTTTTTGAAAGCAAGTTTTTATAAGAATAGATCTCTAGCTTTATAGAGCGTTATGTTTGAGTTACAGCTTACTATTCTTCTTCCTGCGTATTCAGCTCAGGCTTTTAGTATGTCTGCCATAATTTCTGGAGTGAATGACTCAATTTCAGTATTATGAAGATATCATTCAATGTAGTCACGTGTGACATCTCCTCAAGATCAGTTTGTATACAAAACTAGATCATCAGAGTACTTAGTGTGAGATAAATCTGCATCAGTAAATTCTCAGAGAGTATTAATTCCATAAACATCTGTTGGAGTTATGATAATAAAGTCTGCGGAATGGCGTCTTTCTGTTCCAACGTCCCCTGCTTTTGCAACTGGATCGTTAAGAACATTGTCAAAGTATATTTGGTAAAATCAGAGTACATCTTCTTCGTTTTCAATGGTTATGTTATCAAACAGCTTTCGATGTTTGTGCTCTAGAAGTGTTTTCATATGTTCTGAGCCACACCAGAGTAGAGCGAAATAGGTAAATTTTATAAGCTTGTTAGCTTTATCAGAACAGAGCTGATGTGTTGTTGTAGTAAGTCTTCCATCGTGACAGAGGACTACTTCTTTTGTTTTTGTGTTGCGTAATGCAGCTATGGTTGTCATTTGTAATAGGCGGTTAAAGTGAAAGTCAATTGTGTCGTTTTCTCCATTCATCTAATAAACCTAAATTGTATTCACATTCCCAATAGAATACTCAATGTTCTGTTACCCAGAGCACAAGCATTCCGTCTATTTTAATTCTTTTTTCTAAGGGCTCTCTATATAAAGAGAGTTGAAACCCTACTTTTTTTATATCTGGTGTTCTTGAATAAGGTTCTCAATTCTTTTTCAAAATAGCATTTTCAAATCCGTAGATATGTTTATATGCTGTCCAGGTTTTCCAGTCTATAATATAGTACTTGCCGTTCCATTCTAGCACTCAATCGAGAGTACCTGTGTATTCATCTGTTTCTACACACGTTTCTCACATAATGAGTCGTGCTCAAGTCTTTATAAAAAACTCTTCGATTCAGCGAATATGTCTAGCTAGTACATTATTTTTAACTGGATAGCTAATTCAAAGTAGTCCTCGGTCGAATGCTACACTGTGTATGATTGTTCCAAATGTGTTAAGCATAAACATAACATCACTTGCAACAAGATGAGTAACCTGGTCCGCAATGGAGCCAGGTTTAATTACTCAATCTATTTTCTTTTTTTGTATAACTTCTGCACTGAGTGCCATTTGAAAGAACGTTGGGTCTGTTGGAAACATTTCCGCAACGATTTTACTTACAGATGGTTTGTTAGGCTTCGATTGGTGCATTTTTAGAGCTGTGTTTGGTTATGGCTTGGAACTCAGCCGAATTAAGAGTCTGTTCTCTAATAGCATTATACTTCTCTTCTCAGAGTTCTTGTTTTAATGATTCAATTAGTCGTGACTTCATTTCGGATTTCTCTACTGTATCTTCTAATAGCTCTTGCATTTGTTTTACTTCAAGAACGTTTTGTGTAGAGAGTTCTTTTGGTGCAGATTTCACATCTTGAGATATACTAGCGTGTACTGCTCAAAGTCATTGTAGAGCAAGTAAGTTATCTACTTCGATATGATATTTAGCAAATGCGTAAGGTATTCCCTCTATAGGTATTTGGATTTCTGCTATCATTTAATTTAGATCAGAAAAGTCGTCTGTAATTGAGAACTCTACTTTCTCGTTATTAAATGATCGTGGTTTAAAATTTTCATCAAATCCAACGATTTCAATTTTATGAGTCCGAACTTCAGACTTGTACATAATGATTGAAGGATCTTTTTTGTTTGGAGATGTATAGGTAGTAAGTTCACCGATAAGTTGAACTCGTGTACCTTGTTCAAGTTTATCTTTGAAGAGCTTAGCAGCTCCTGCCCAGGCTACACAAGTAATGAATGTCTTGTTGTAAACTGTATCTCCGAAAGGGTCTTTAAACTCTGATTGGAGTTGTAGTGTGAAGGTAAGTCTATCGTGTCATTTTGCTGTCTGCATATAGTATGTTTCAGCAACTGTACCACGTAGCTTGACCTGATTAGCGTCATCTAGCATTGTTGTGGTTGGTTATTATTGTATTTACTCGAATGAGAGAACTAGTGTTCCTGTATTTTCTCAATACTCTTTTTTCTTGATGGGTTTGTGTGACAAAGCCTTGAATATTCATTGAAGATTTTCTAATCCAATGTTAGTTGAAGTTCCATTCTCCAGTAAAGAAATAGAGGCAGGTGATATTCCTGCCTCTAAAGCTAACTGTTTTTGTGACATTCCTATCCATTCACGAATATTCTTGACTGAATCGCCTATTTCGTGGTAGTAGATAGTAAGCATATTTCTTTTAGATTAAGGATATGTTTGTTTTCCACTATTATTTCTCATAGATGAATTTTTCTATGTTCTGATGGTGTGCAAGGTACAACTTCAAATGGCTTTTCATAGTCAGGATGATGTAAATGTATATAATTATGTGGTTCGTTAGATATGAAAGATTTTTTTGGTTTTTCCCATCACGCTTTTTTTAGTTTTTTAATATAGTTGTTAACTATACATTCTGCTTTCCATTTTAATGGATTAGCAGTTCTAAAGCGTTCTGTGATTATTTTAGATTTAGCGATACGTTTTGGAGTTTTAGCTCTTAATATATCGTGTTCTCTAGCCATTTTTCTTTCTTTTTCTGAACGTCTACCTAGTTTTACACATTCTTTGCATCGATTGATTGTTCCATCTTTAGTAAGTGGGTGTGAATAAAACTCTGTTATAGGTTTATTTTGGTTACATTGTTTGCAGTCTTTAAACATATAGTGGAAAATTAAAACGGATTCAGTTTACTTGTTTTTATTAAGAAATCAAATCCGTTTTAAGGAATTTTATAGCAGATTTCCTACTGCTATCTAAAAGGAATGTCCTCGATAGATATTGGAGCGTTTGTTCTTGGTTGAGCTGGCTCAGGAAGAGTCATATCTTCTTTCTTGTTAACTACAGCGTCAACTTCTTTAATACGAGCCATTACTCTAGCTTCATCAGCTGTTTCAATAGGCTTGTTTTTAATGATATCTGGAACAAAGAATTCTCCGTTATCGTTTGAATACATTTCAGGTTTCCCTGCTGCATCAGTTTTGACGGTAATTGTTGAATAAAAGTTTGGAAGGTCTCGATTCTTAGAGATGAGGTCTCCTACAGGTTTTGTTGCTACTGGAGAGAAGATAACTTTAGCAAGAATTTCTCCTTGCATAAGGAATACTACTCTATGGAGCTTCATACCTTGATCTTTCCATTCTTGGTAAGTTTTCTTACCTAGAGATGAATTAGAGTTGTTTGAACCTTCTCGTACGAATTGATGGATACGAATTGTTCCAGCTTTCATTTGATCGTAACCAAATGTTTCTGAAATATAGTTCGTTGATTTAGCCTTTGTAGGACGACCCATAGTTCCTCGGAACTCGAATCCTTCTCCTACAATGATACCTTCAATTTTTGATTCTTCAATTGATTCTCCATCGTAGTATGCGAAGAGTCATTCTGTAGCCTTGAAGTCAATATCAAGAGTCTTCAGATAAGAAGACCCTGATGATTGATTGCTACCTGGTAGTGTAAGTGCCATTGTGTGTATAAGCGTTAGTGATTAGTTGTTTGCAGATTCCTTGATTTCGTCAGCTGAGAGAAGAAGACCGTATACATCGTTAAGTGCCTTAAGGAGTTTTCTCTTTGCAGTTTTACGTGAAGGAGACTTGATAGCGAATCCTGAGACTACACGACCAATGTCTGTACCTGTCATTTCAAATGTAGCAAGATCCCAACGGTTTGTTGAACGAGTGTAGTAACGGTAAGAATCACCTACGTTAATAGAGAGACCACGAACGTGTTGTTGGAGGTATTCGATTGATGCTATTTCGCTTGATGATAACACACTGTTGATTGATAAACTTCCACGAGTCATCATATCAAAGAAGTTTGATGCGTTGAACGTTTCTTGTACTTGTTCTGCTTGTGCAGGGATTGATGTAGCTACTACCTGAACAACTTCAACTTCAACTTCACGAGCGTATTGTGATCCTACGAATTTAGCTGTTCCTTGGATTCGGTAGATTCCAGGTACTGATGTTGATTCAAGGATTGATCCTTCAGCTTCACCGAGATAGTTACGGTTGAGAACGAAGATTGTATTAGGAGACATAATAATAAAAAATTATAGTAAATAAAAAAATAGAACAAATTTATTGCTCACTAGGGAGGCTTCTGTATGAGAATAAACATATTTGCGTTGCGGTTAAGCGAGTATATTATACTCATCTATATAGGATTGCAAACTATTTGCAGAGTTTGTTAAACCATATTTATTGAGTAAAGATAACATAATATTTATATTAGTAGTAAGCTTTTTTACATCTGGCTTAGACAATTTAAATCCGTGTCACATATCGTGTAGTTTATTTAAACTGATACATCCTGGACTATCATAGTCTTCTCCAGAAAACTGGGCAGTAATTCCATCGTATATTGAAGTGGAGCTTCGTAATGGAGTTACTTCTCAGAAAGTTTTATCAAGTGCATACAGCATTGATGCTTGGTACAGACCATAGATACGGTTATCTATTGTTCCGTTCATACGGAATTCAAGAGACTGAACTGTTGTACCTGTTTCTGCATCTGGACTGTTGTATGAATATGATGAACGATTTTCAGATGATGAGTAAGAGGTTTTACCAGCAATACCGTAACTTTTGCTTTGAGCAATTACAGTATTTACTCTATGTCACCAACATCTTCGTGAGAAAAATTTCTTTGTACCATCTTCAAACTTTTTGAATTTAGCAAAGAGTGGTATTGCCCGAATGAATGTATACATATCAGGTGTTATTGGAGCTCATTTCTCAATGAGAGAAGATACTTCTTTTTGTGTATTAAAGAAGATATGGAAGTGATTTCAACCTGAAAGGTATCTATCTCATCCGAGTGGAAGTTTGTCTTTGTAGTGCTCTTTTACTAAGTTATAGTAAGCGAGTCGCTTTTCTTTAGTTGCTTTGTATAGTCAATCAATTTCAGTAATTCTTGTTGAACAACTATGATTTCTACATTGTGATGGCATCTGGTTATCGAAGTAGGCTACGTTAGCGAGTTCTAGTTCTTGTGCAAACTTTTTGTCTGCAAATATTTCGTCTGGAGTCATATCCTGAAGAGCGAAACATATATCGAGTGGTGCTGTTGTCATTATCTAGTCCAGTTATAGTAAATAAAATCATCATCTTCTTTCTCAAACATTTGTGCCATATATACTTCTGATGATGGAGAAGTGTTTTGGTCTAGTGGCATATTGTATATCTCTATAGATTCTCCACTAAGTGTTCTAATCGGTGTTCTACGGTACCAACGTGGGTGTCATTCGAGAGAGTCTAGGCGTGCTAGCATATTCTCATCTGTAACCTTGTATAGCTCAATTTTAATTGCTTTCTTCTTCTGATCAGCTGTCTGACTCGTCATCTTCCCATCCATCCTCATCTGAGTATCAATCATCTTCTGATTCATCTCTGCGTCATCTGACAATAGCATTGCTTCTGGAGCAAATGTCGTTATCGGGAATCATACTCAAGTTAATTTGTGAAACAAAACGTAGTCTGTCTTGATTGAGGTCAACGGCTGTAATAGGTAGTGATTTCCAAATCCTGTCTTCAACGTCCCGTAAACTCATATTATTTTGGATTCCATATGAAAGTGTTGTTATAGTTAAGTAGTTTTTATAAATTGATTCTAAAGTAGCTTTAGTTTCTTCTAGGTTTTCTACTGGGTTAGCAGTAGCATTGTTTACTATCATTTCACAGTCATCAATTAATTGCTTAATTACCACTGGATCTTCTAGTAGGTAGTATGTGTTTGATATATATCGAAGCTCAAGAGAGTATTCTTTACCTCAACGTGCGTGAGACCATATTACTGGAGCGTATTTAGGTCTATCATATCCAATGTCTTTGTATTGATATGACTGTCAGTTGTAGTCTAGAATACTTCTTAGTTTACCGAAAAATACATTATGATCTAGAAACTTTAGTAGATTGTTTGATGTTGATAATCGTCTGAGTTCGTAGTTTTTATATATATCGGCAATACGGTCATCTTCGTAGTATTTTTTCCAGAATGTTGCCATTTCAGCAAAAACTCTGGCTACTACTTGTATGTGTCCTTTATTAGTTGGTCCATATCAATTGAATAAGTGAATATGTGTACCAACGAAGTCAGGTCATTTGTTTTGTATTGTATCGTGTTTTCAGTATAGCATTCAGAAGTAATCTGATACTCCTGCTATATTGACTACTGATGGTTCAAATCAGCGGAATTTCACCTCGTATTGAGTATTGTAGTATTCTTTGTCGTAGGCTACGTGTAGTCCTTTCATTACTTCTTTATACTCATTATAGTGGTCAGATGGTCTTACTGTTCACATTGCTTTTTGTAAGCTTTTTTGTTGGTCTAAGACTCAAACCTCGTGTTCTATTCAAATTAGCATATTATAGTTTGTAAATATCTTTATAAGAGCTTAGTTCCATCATTTGCATACGGAGCTGAGCGATACGTTTGTTTCTTTCTGTTGTATGAATTTCATCTTTTCAGAGATTCAGAAATCATTTTTTAGTTGATTCAATTTCTTTGATGAATTTCTCTGTAAGAAGTACTCATCGTTTGATTAACATACCTACATAGATTACTATGTTAATGTATTCTGTTTGTTCTTCTGCTGTAGCAGACCCGTTTGAGCATTTTGCTTTCAGTTTATGAAATAACTTTTCGTCTGCATCTTCAAGAAGTTCCATTACATCCGAAAGTGGCATATCGTTAATCCAACCATTGTCCGCCTCTATTTCGTTTACGTCATTGACGTCTGGGTCTATTTCTTGAAAACCTCAATCAATTCCGCCCCAATTCATATCTTCTGGATCGTCTCAATACATATTGTAGTTTCATCGGGCTGGGGGGAAAGTTTGTTGCGAAGCTCAAAGCATTGGTGCTGTGTAATAGTTTATAACTGCTGCTGTTGATGTTTTGTGAACAACTTTAACTTCGTTAAGATTTTCTAACTTTTCAACAAATATATTACCACTAAAGTCTGTTACTATATAACCTTTTGTTTTGTAGTCACATACTGTATCATCTTTGCGTGATTGAATATAGTTGATAGTACCATCTGTATTTTTTTCAATATAGAGTGAACGTTCTCCGTCTGCAAAGAACATCATTTTTCATTCAGTTTTTGAATAAATCATTATTGTTCCAATTGTGATTTTACGTGAAAGAAGTATCGCAATGCGTCCTAAACACTCTTCGAGAGTATTACAGTGCATATCAAGGTATTGTAGTAATACGAATGTATCTGATCTGTCAGGATCAATTCCTTCTACAATTCCCCATTCGTGCAATCTACGATCTGTACCATTTTGTGCAAGAATGAATTTATCTGTTTCAAACGGATGAGTATTTTCAATTGAGTTTGATCCTACAGTTCATTTGCGGTGGTGTGCAAATACATACTTTTGTTGGTCAAACCCTCTCGTTGTAAGCTCTATAATGTCTTGATAGAATTCTTCGAGTTTAGCGTATGTGTATGTTCTGTTGTCTGTAAAGTAGTATGACATTGCTTCTTTGTCACCTGATTTCCATTCAAGCCAATTTTTATAATTCTTTTCTACGAATAGTTTATGTAATGTTATTCATTTTTGTCCTTCATAAATAAGTCCTACTCAATCCATTCCTCTACTTGATTGTGTCTCTAGCATATTTTTCAATGTCTCTATTTTTCTAAAAGCTATTCAGCACATATGTATAATTTATTAAGTATAAACGGGTCACGAGCATCTTGGAATTTACCAAATATTTGTATCATTTCATCTCTGGTGAATGTTTGTCCTGCTTTGTATTTTCCAAAGTCTTCAGCAAGAGTGAATTTACGTTTTGTAATCTTCTCTGCTTTTAATAAGTGCTTTGCTCTCATCTCTATCGCTCATTCTCAATTGAATGTTTTTTTGTTGGCTGGTTGTATTTTGTATACTTGATTACCTGCTCAATCGTTTCACCAGAAGGAGATTACAATGTATTCTCTATATTTTCTGTGCATTTTATTACCAATATGTTCAGGATTAATATAAACAATATCTCATTGTTCTAAATCATACTTTAATGGTTTCATTGAAGGTTGTTTTAATGCTGTGATATGGGCTAACATTTCTGATGTACTATTAAATCCAGATGTTGGTAATGGACCACTATCGTAGTTTAATGTATATGTGCTTACAAAGTTTTCTGCTGTTTGTGGATCATCTGATCTTATTGATCTCCATCTTGGAAAGTCTGGCGATACTGCTGATGATTGATGTGTTCTTGCTTGTACAATTGTCCAAGACTCTCATTCTGATATGTATTCTACATCTTCCGAAGCAGGTTGTGGGCTAGTTCCAATATAGAATTCTCTTGGTATATTTTGTTCAGATGATGGGTAACCTGGTAGTGTAGGGTAGTATACGAAGTTAATTACTTGTCATACTGACACTAGACACTCATCATAAGCTGGATCATTATGAATATCAAAAGTGAGTTCTTGATGCGTAAATTTACCTCTTGGTGCTTGTCATCTACAATATGTCATTGGATATGCTGCTCCTGTTGTTGCTACATTCATATTACCCATATCTCCGTTGTGGAGCTTATAGATGATATCTTTTTGAAAGTATGATGCCATTCAGGAATTTGGTAAGTATGATGTTGTGTTTTCATTAAATACTTGTTCTAGTTCTACAGTTGCCTTTCTTCCCCATACCATATCTGGTACACGGCTTACTTTTTTTGCTACTGGCATATATAATTCAATCCAAGGTTCTGCTTCAATGAATTGTAATACTCTTTGTCTTTCGATAAAGTCATTAAAGTCTTGGTTTTTAATAAATGCAAAGTCCGTAGTTGGTATTTCTATATCTAATTCAAGATAATCTTTATCTTCTCATTCAGGCGTCACATCTACGTATGAATCTTGTGCAAAGTATTCTCAACCCATTTTGTGTATACTAGGCATTGTTTGTCCAATATCTCTTCCTTGTGGATCTGTAAATGATCAGTTGATTCCAAGTGGAAAGCTCACAATATGATGTAGTCTTGGTACATAATCTGTTCTATGTCTATTCTCACGTACATTTACGTTTCGTTTAAGTCTGAATAGAGATATTCACTGACTAGTGTTTCCTAGATATATAACTGTCTGTCCATAGAATAGACTTTTTTTACCTGATATGTGTTTTTGTAGAACAACTATATCACCAACGTTCATTGCGTGGTGTATTAGTTTTCAGTCAATGATTTTCATATAAATGTTTCTGTTAATTCTAAAAAGGTTCTACCTGTACAAAGCGATATTAATTCGCTTAATTTTTCTTCAATCTGGTCTGCATACTTGCTATCTGCATAACTTTCTACATCAACTCACATAGCTATCATTTCACTTACGTGTCGTGTTATAAGTATGTGCATATAAAATCTTGTAGCATTGTAAACTATCTCATCATCATATTTCA
>CALMFT010000032.1 GCA_937862565.1 uncultured bacterium | reverse complement strand
TATATTTATATTCTATCTTTATTATTATAGTTGAAGAAAGAACTGTCATTACCTATATATCAAAGAAAGAAAAACCAAAAGCTAACAAAAAGAAAAGAGGTATTATTTGGAATAGATTTTTTGCTATCTTAAGAACTTTTTTACTTATTTGATTGATCACTATATATCTTATCTATATAAATCAATCTTCTACTTTATGATATTGACTGAGAGAAAGCTTAAGTGACGTTCAAGATACTGAAGAAAAAGTTACATTACTACAGTTACAAGCTGGAAAAATCGAACAACAGCTACGGTCAAGAGTAGAGTGGAAGCCAAATAAGAATGAAGTAAAAAAAATAGTGATAGAGTAGTATTCTTTTTTATATTTTTTTTGAAAATAAAGATGTTGGAGCTTCTCAAAACTGAAATTTGAAGAAAATATAAACTTTTATCAAATAAATGAGTATTCTTCTCTTTTTTTGACAAAGAGGGGAAGTTGGTATTTAGTAAAGGTATGGTAGAAGTTGATAAGTCCTTGAGTCAGATTATTGATATTTTTCATCATAATTTTTTTTCTAAATTAACAAATGTGAAATTGGTAGCAGTTGATATTGTCACTAGCGTTGATGAATTATATAGCTATGAAAAACTCAATACGATTGATTTTACCAAATTTTGAATTGCAGTACAGCAAACGGATGCGGAAATTGGATGAATAATTCTTCCCAATACAGAGGGAATTGCTGATGTAAAACAGATCTTTTCAATTCTCAAAAAGAAAAATAATCTAAATGGGAATATTAAAGTATATTTGTTCCAGACTGATAGAATTCTTATCAATTTGTAAAAGTAATTAATGCTCAATTTTATCAATTTAAAATATATAAATAAATGTTACAAATAAAAAATCTTTCAGTAGAAGTAGAATGAAAAAAAGTTTTGGATATGCTCAATATGGAATTTGAAGCAGGAAAAAATTATTGTATCGTGGGTAAAAATGGATCATGAAAATCTAGTTTAGCTATGACTGTAATGGGTCACCCCAAATACGAATGTAGTACAGACAATGATGGTTGAATATTCCTTGTGAATGAATCATCTATAGTTTCTGATTGACTCGATAAAAATACTCAAAAAACTCTCAAAGAAAAAATCACAAACATGGACATGATTGACCTTTTACAACTCAATACTGATTTGAGAAGTAAACTCGGAATTTTTGTTGCCTTCCAAAATATTCCAGAAATCAAAGGAGTAAAGTTATTCGAATTTTTGAGAACGATCTATAATTCTAAATGGTGAGTAACGGAAACATTTCTTTCTTTCAAAAAAATCGTAGAACCACTGCTGCTTGAATTGTGAATTGATAGAGAATTTTTACGAAGAGATGTGAATGTAGGATTTAGTTGAGGAGAGCGTAGAAAGATTGAAATTCTTCAACTCAGTTTGCTTAAACCAAGATATATTTTCTTGGATGAAGTAGATAGCTGACTGGATGTTGATGCTTTCCGTAACGTAGCTATGCTGTTAGCAAACTACAATTCTCCAGATAATAGTCTGATTATTATTACTCATTATTTCCAAATTCTTGATTATATTGCTGTAGATCATGTCTATCTTTTGGAGGCAGGGAAAATAATCTGACATGGAGGAGTAGAACTTGCCAAGAAAATCCAACAAGAGTGATTTGGAGAAAAAACTACAGAATAATTTCTCAAAATTTATTACATATTTCATGGTATTGGTGATGATTCATCACTTGCTCGTTCTCCGTTGTACGTATCTATATGAGCTTTTTTGTTTGTTTTATTTTTTGTAAGAGGGTAGAATCTTTTCCAACCATCTTTTGCTACCTTAGTCAAAAAGCTTTGAGTTAGTGTGTTCATTTTAATATGTTCAGATTTACCGAGCGTTCCATCTTCTTGCATAGAACGATTTTTTACAATCTTTAACTTTTCATCTTCTAAAGTATAAAATCTATAGCTAGTAGTAGGAGTGCAGAAAAAATACACTTCATCCTGAAACTTACTGATTCTTGCTTTTGAAATAACACACAGATCAGGTTTTTCTTCCAAGTTTGTTTGTTTGATTAAATCTTTTAGAATATCCTTGTTGAGTGGAACAAATATCTTAGCAATATTATCACTCAAATCACACTTTAAAGGAATAGGTTCGAGTTTGCGTTGTTCTAGAAATTTATATGTTTGTTCTGGGTTTGATTTCATGAATAGATTAATAAATAAGGTGAGAATAATTGTGGGCTATTATTATATATTTTTTTGAATAAGTCAATTACTTTTATTTAAAATTATCGTATATCTTACAATCCTTTTGAGTGTTTGATAAACATAATTACTATATGGAGTTACTTATCATAAGCAGTTCCTATTTGATCGAATAAACTTCCGTGATGCCAAAAAAACCATCCTATTCTAGACAAAAATCAGTCAAAAGATCGAGAAGCAGAAAATCAGTCCAATTTACAAAATATAACACTGGATTGCCTCTGATTATTTTTGGAATTATATATATTGCCTGCTATTTCTTTGCAGAAACAAGTCCACTTTTCACGACATTGCAGTTGCTTGGTTCCTATATCTATGGATTGCAGGGTATGCTTTTCATTGCTGTGTGTGCTTTGTTGTATGGTATACTAAGCTTCTACAGACCATGGTTGATTTCCCAATGAGCAAAGCAGTTCCTCTTACTGAGTGTGTTTGTCTCTGGTATTGTAAATTTTGGTCTACTAAGTGATAATACTTTAAAATATTCAGAATATTGAGGATATATCTCTGCGCCCTTATTAGAGATAGGTAAAGTATTATTTGCAACAAATATTATCATTATACAAGGAATTATCATTATCTGACTCATAGCCACAATAGTGCGAATTTTGATGTCTACCAATATTGAGTTACCTAGTTTTCCCAAAGTAGACTTTAAGGTTCCAGAAAGGCCTGAAGCTAAAGAACATCAGATTATTAATAATAAAACTAGTTCAAATAAAGTCCAGATCAATACAGATACTTATAAAAATATCGCAAATGCTGCTACAAAAACTCCCACAGAATCTCTCACACTCAAATCAGTACTCAAAGCAAAATTACTTGATAGACTTTCTTGAAATGGAGGAAGTGACGCATTGCCAGAAATTCAAGTAGCAAAACCAATTATTACTTTTCCTAAAGATAAACCAAGTTTCCCAGTAAAACTTTTACAAATGCCTGAAAGTACAAAACAAGTAATTGATGAAATGTATATTGCTACCAAGGCAGAAGTTATTAAAGCGAAGTTAGCAGAATTTGGAATTATGGTAGAGATTGCTGGTTTCAATATTTGACCGTCTGTAGTACAAATCAAACTTCAACCTCAATCAGGAGTAAAATATAGCGAGATTGAAAGATTGAAAAATGATCTTATGGGTGCGCTCAAATCTAAGACATTGAGAATATTAGCTCCGATCGTGGGTACTGAATATGTAGGTATAGAAATTTCCAATCCTAAACCAAGTATGGTAAGGCTTTCTGAAGTATTGGGATCAAGTGACTTTGTAGAAAATATGAATAATAATCTGACGAACTTATCGCTTGGTAAGGGTATTGATGGAAAGCTAGTAATAAAATCCCTCGATCAAATGCCTCATCTTTTGATTGCGGGTGCCACTGGGCAAGGTAAATCTGTAGGAGTAAACGATTTCATTCTCTCCTTGATGTTCCAGAATACTCCCAATGAACTCAGATTTATTATGATAGATCCTAAGCAGGTAGAAATGGAACTCTATTCAGGCTTGCCGTATCTACTCTGTCCGATTATTACAGATCCTGAAAAGGCACTTCGTGCACTAAAACGGGCTACTGTAGAGATGGATACAAGATACGGAATGCTCAAACAACTCAGAGTCAAAAATCTTGATGAATATAATGCTAAGGTAGAACATCTACCAATGGACCAACAAATCGTATATCAGAAAATGCATAGAATTGTTATTGTGATTGATGAACTTGCTGATCTTATGATGTCAGGTAAAAAGAAAGATGTGGAATTATGCATTACCAGAATCGCACAAAAGGCTCGTGCTGTGGGTATGCATCTTATTGTAGCCACACAAAGACCATCGGTAAACGTAATTACTGGCCTTATCAAAGCCAACATGCCTACAAGAATTTCATTTGGTGTAGTAAGCCAGATTGATAGTAGAACTATTTTAGATATGAAATGAGCTGAAGACTTGATTGGTAGAGGAGATATGCTCTATGTGGATCCCACTTCTCGTTACCCAATCAGAATTCAAGCTCCATTTGTAGATACTCCAGAGATCGAAGAGGTCGTTGCTCATATCAAAACGAAGTATATGAAAGGTCTGAGTGAAGATGATATCTACGATGAAGAACTCGTTAAACTTATAGAATCTCATATCACTATTGGTGGCGGGGGAGGAATGATGGGAAGCTTTGGTGGAGATGGTGATGCAGATGATGAAAGCTTAGTACATATGGCTATAGAGATAATCTGAAAATCTCGCAGAGCGAGTACTACAGCCCTTCAAAGACATCTTAAGATTGGGTTTGCGAGAGCAGGAAGAATCATGGATATCTTAGAAGAAAGAGGAATTGTAGGACCGCAAGAAGGTGGTAGACCGAGAGAGGTATTGATATAAGATTTTCATAAATTATGTTAAGATTGAGGATTCAGAAATGTTTTCTTATTTTTTATTATATTCAAAAATTTGACAAAAATTAGCATTATGATTATAATATAAGAGTAATCTCATATTTTACAGTTATTCTATATATTTTCCCATCTTATCATGGCACTTCAGAAAATAAAATCTTTATTATCCAATCAAGAAGAGATCGATCGAAAGTCTCAAAAAGTAAATTACAAAGCTGAAGATAGACAGTATACTCTGGATGAGGTAGAAGCAATATTATCGCACTACGATTTTTCTGATATTCAAAAACAAAAAATAATAAACCTATTTTCTACAAAGCTGGGAGGTGATCAAATATACAAAAACCTTTTTGAAGAAGAAACACAGTTTAATTCACTAAATTTATATCATGATCTTATTTCCACACTTACTAAAGAAATATTTCATGATACCAAAAATACATATATAAATTATGAAAATCAAGAAAAGATGAAGACTGAAATAGGTGATATATTATCAGTAGAAGTTACTCAGAACAATAAGGAAACTAATAAAAAAATTAATAGCATTAGTTCTCTATTCACAAACAAAGAAAAGATAGAAACCCCTGTGTATAAAGGTGGAGTCTATTTTGATAATACATTAGAGATTTATGAAGTATATGGTGGTAGTTATAAAAACATAGAAAGTTATTGAGAAATACCAAAAATTATATCAACAGATAGTATTGCTAAGAAAAAGCTTATCAATTTAAAGGTTACTGATAAAAAATGAAATATCCACTTAAATACCTATGTAAAAGGTGATAGAAATATTAAAAATATATTTAAAAAACAATGAATAAAAGTAAAAACTGCAGAAACAGAAGAAGAAGCTACATTGTATTTAAAAGAATTATTTACACCCCTTAAAGACTTGTCTCCAAAATTGTGGAACTTGCCAAAACGATTGAATTTTAATTATAATAATGATTCTATTAAACTCATAGAAATATTTATATCAGAACTAGACCTAGAATACTTAGATATATGATATATTGATGGGTCAGGAAAATTTGAAAATTATTATGGTGGGAAAATTATCTTTCCAGTGCAACTAAAAAATGGTTATTTCGTGATTTTAAAAAAAAATGCATTTTATGCTTCAGATTGTAATAATTACTATTATCTTATATCAAGTTTTAAATAAAAAAAATAATTCACCTCATTATTGTATAATAAAAAAAAGTATTAACCTCCATCATGGTTAATACTTTGGTTAATACTTTTTTATAGCTCAATTTGAAATACTATTTCAATAAATCTAGACATTCTTTACTTACTGTAGTATCTCCTACTATACTTGCTTTTGCATCATAGATCATGGCAGTACATTTTGTATTTTGTGCATTTGGAGAGAGTGAACCAAGTACATCTATAAAGGAGAGTAGTTGAGTAGATACCAAAGATTTATCGCTGCTTTTATCTAGTTTTACTGCACATTGGAAGAAGTTATAATATTCTTGGCAACTTGATGCGAGATTTGCAAAAGTAGCTGAAAAATTTGTTTCTGCTGGTTCGTATGATACTGTCCCTGTTGAAGTTGAGTTTGTATAGCCTGATGTTTCCACGAAAACTACTTGGCTAGGTTTTAGTTGTTGGCTAGTAGTGATAAGAGTTCATGATTCATCTGTATAGTGTATTTTAGTAGAGTTGATACTATATGTCTGTGCATATGCTCTCCATCTTGATTCCACGCCACCCCTAAGTCCACCTTGTTTTACTCTGTAAGTATAGACCGCATTACCGCTTACTTGATTTCCTAAAAATGTAAATTCTCCTGTAACTGCAGTACTACCATCGTACGGATAGCTTATAGTAGGATCTTTAATAACTACTTCTTCTTCCGCTGGCAAATCATTGATAATCCCAGTTGTAATAAGATATCCTGTAGTTTGTTCAACATTTGTATTATCTAAAAATCCACTCGTTTCGCTTGGTTCATTGATTGTAGTACTAAAAGGAAGATTTAGAGTGATAATCCCGCTAAAATGTAATCCAAAAATGATTCCTACACATACTATAATGCTTATGAGACAAGCGATGAGCGTATTTTTCATGAATAAGAATTGATAAGTTAATTAAAAATAATCTGATTTTTATTTTATGACTATTATAAAAGACGATTAGCTCACCTTATAATAAACTCTAACTTTTTTTCAATTCGGTCTTGGAGATTTTTTGTTGATTTTTATTTGAGAATTCCTCCTGCTTTTTGACCATTTGCTACTACAGCATTGAGGATAGTATTGATTTGTTCTGTAGTCATAGTTCCATCACTCTTGATCGTGAAGCTAATACTGATTGACTTGTTAGCGTCTTTCTGATCATACAGATCAAAGATTTCTATCTTCTCTACGTATTTAGTTCCTTTTACTGCTTCGATAATTTTGCTAAAATCATCATGGGCTGGAATCGCAAAACTTACATCTCTGCGAATAAATTGATCTTGAAGGTTGGAGTATTCTTGAGTTTCAGAGTTGAATCTATGAGAGAAAAGTCTTTCAACTTCCATGGCTATATAGCTTACTGAATGCTCGCTTGTAATCTTATTTTCTTCCAATAATACAGGATGAATTTCTCCTATAAATCAGATTATTTCTTCTCCTATTTTTATGGAACATTGTTTACTTGGATGAAAATTAGTATTGTTTGTTTTCTCAAAAGTATAATCAGTAATTCCGAACTTACTAAAAATTCCCAACACTGCTTCTTTAGCTTCCAAGAAAGTATCTTTTTCTCGATTATTTTGTTTTTTGTTGGCAATCATTCCTGCAATCATTTTTGTTTCTTTTTTGTTTTTATTTTCTCGAGCGAATACTTTTCCTACTTCAAATATCTTGATAGGCAGTATTTGTCTATGATTTTTAATAATAATATTGAGTAATCCTGGAAGTAATGTTTGAGCCATAAATGGAGTATTGGTGTCAGTAGGATTAAGTAACTCCAGATGAGTGTTTTTATCAAGTCCAAGTTTTGTAATCCATGATTCACTATACCAAGGGTAAGTTTCTACTTGATCAAAGGAAAGAGAATCTATCAATTTTTGAGCTAAACTATATTCAAATTGAATAACAGAATCTTGAGATTTGCTAACAAAGATTGAAGAAGGAATTTCTGGAATATTTTCCAATCCAATATGTCTTGCTATATCTTCGTATACATCTTGTATATATTTTATATCCGATCTCCATATTGGTGAAACCAGAGAAAGCGTGCTTTTATCAACCGTAATTTGATATCAAAGATTTTCTAGGATGCTAGGAATTTTATTGATAATCTGATCGTCTGTACTACCTACCAAATAGTAACTTGTTTTTTCTAAATCTAAAATAAGCGGATTAGTTTGTGAATGTATTGTAGATTGAAAAGTGAAATCTTTTACTTCTCCTGTTTTATGTTCAGTATTATTTTTTGTAAGTACTGTAATTTGTTCCTGACTACAAAATGCAGTCCATACAGGATTGATTCCTTTTTCAAATCTTACAGCTGCATCAGTTTTGAGTCCAAGTCTTGTAGCAGTTTTTCTAATTTGTATTGCATCAAAGTTTGCTACTTCAATAAGAATGGAAGAAGTGCTAGTATCAAATGCAGTACTCTTCCCACCTATGATTCCAGCCAATCCAACTATCTTTTCTTCATCACAAATGATGATATCTCCTGCTTCAAGAGTGTGTTCTTTTTCTGCGAGATCAATAAATTTTTCTCCTCACTTTGCTTCTTGCACGTTAATTTTTCAGATTATTTTTTTCTCATCAAACACATGAACTGGTTGACCATAGTTCGCCATAAAATAATTACTATAATCTATTCGATTGAGTTTAGGTTTATATCCAAGATCAAGAAGCGAAACTCTTCCAGGGAAAGCACTTACTTCGTTAGTAATACTTGGTAAAGAAAGAAGTGAGTAATAACTACATTTTGGAGTTTGAATAGCTCCAGAATGCGGAGTAGTATTATTATTTATAGTAGATAAAGAAAACTTTGATGCTTTGTCGATAATCGTGTGAATGCTATCAGTAGTTTTTACTTGGTCAGCAAAAATTGTTCTACATTCGCATGCCAAACCAAAATGTCCCCACAGATCAGGTCTGTTGGTAATAGCTACACTTTCTACTTCAAAGATAGTATTACATAGACTTGGGAAACATTCGCCAAAGCTTTTTCCTATCATACTTTCATCACAGCTGAGATCTTGAGTCATATCCCATATCCAGTGTTTATCTTCATCTTCATTGATTCCTAGTTCTCCTTTGGAGCAGATCATACCATTACTATCCAGACCTCTCATTTGTCTTTCTCAGATTTGAAGATCGATAGAAGGGAGATAGCAACCTGGTAATGCTACAGGAACGAATTGATCTTTTGCTACATTTTCACCTCCGGTACAGATTTGGAAATTTCCGTGTGAACCACAATTTACCTGACATACGAAGAGGGTATCAGCATTTGGATGTTTTTGAACATTACTCACTTTTCCTACTACGAGCAAATCAGGAAATTTTCTTTGTACTTCACCGTGTTCTATTTCAAACAATTTTGCGATAAGCTGAGTATTGAGAGTAGGGTAGTCAGAAGGAAGACTCACTCGCTGAGAGAGTAAATTAGTGTTGTACAACATTGAATATACTAAATATACTACTAAAAAAAATTATGAGAAGATAATAACCTTGCTATCTTGCTAAATATGATTTTTTCTCTGGAAATTACAATAAAGATTGTTATATTACTGAAATAATTGTTGCATATACGGCATTTATCACTGGGGATTCGTCTAATGGTAGGACACCGGACTTTGACTCCGTTTATCTAGGTTCGAATCCTAGATCCCCAAACTTATATAGATCAGATTGAAATATACTTATTACATCAGAGCAAAAGCAGAATTTGATGTTTTTTTATGCTTAAAAATATTTCTATTGAATCCTCTGATTTCACTCAAAAATATAAAAAACCCATCTAGATGGGTTTTTTGATAGAGGGTATGTTTTATTGAACTTCTGTTATTTCAGGTTCAACTTTCTTCAAGAAACGTTTGTGTAATGTATTAGTTTCTTTCGTTCGTATCATAGCAATAAGATTAGATCATTCTTTTGTGATAGATATCTTACTATACTTTGGTTCTATAACTTCTTCTCCTTGCGTATTAATAATTCACCATTTATTATTTAATTCAACTTTAGCAAATCCATCTTTGAAATCTTCTACATGGCCATCATACTTTGGTTCTGCTATCTCTTCGCCTTGCGTATTAATGAATCAGTATTTATTATTCAACTTAACTTTAGCAAAGCCATCTTTGAAATCTCATACAGTATCATACTTTGGTTCTACTATCTCTTCTCCATGCGTATTAATAATTCACCATTTATTATTTAATTCAACTTTAGCAAATCCATCTTTGAAATTTCATATTCAGTCATACTTAATTTCTCCTACCTCTTCTCCTTTTGTGTTAATTAAACCCCATTTACCTTCCGACTTAACCTTAGCAAATCCATCTTTGAAATCTACAATATCATCATATTTAATCTGTGTTATTTCTTCTCCTTTTGTGTTAATTAAACCCCATTTACCTTCCGACTTAACCTTAGCAAATCCATCTTTGAAATCTTCTATTTTGTCATACTTAATTTCTCCTACCTCTTCTCCTTTTGTGTTAATAAAACCCCATTTACGTCCTAACCCAACCTTTCCAAATCCATCTTTGAAATCTCCTCGTCAGTGATACTTAATTTCTCCTACTTGTTCTCTTTTTGTATCAATAAATCAGTAATAACCTTCTGACACAACCATAGCAAATCCATCTTTGAAATTTCCTATTCAGTCATACTTAATTTCTCCTACCTCTTCTCCTTTTGTGTTAATAAAACCCCATTTACGTCCTAACCCAACCAGAGCAAATCCATCTTTGAAATCTTCTATTTTGTCATACTCTCTTTTTAGAGATATAATTTGTTTGTATTCAGGATAAAGTTCTTGTTTTTTAATTTGTATTTCTTCTTCAGATACTCATTCAGTATTAATAAGGTTGTTAATTTGTTCTTGTTTGCGTTTATGATTTTCTCTTGCTTGAATACTCACAGATTCATTTTTAGAATACTCTTGTTTTCTCGTTTTATTACCTTGTGGATCAAGAATATAAACTAATGTGTCTTTGAGGTTGCTTTTCTCTTCATGAGAAATGAATATCATTTTCTAAGATGATTGATTTTTGAAATAATTTCTGGTTTTACCTCTTTGTTTATAGATTTTTTCATAGTTTTCCTGATAGAAAAATAAATTATTACTACCATTATAAACATTTATTAAAATTTGTCAAGTATTTTACATACTTTCATCCATTTTGATAATCTCCCAAATCTTAGCTCCCAGTTTCTTCGCGAATCATGGCTCTAGTCTTTCCGCTCCGACACAGCCTGGCATTTTATTGAGTTCAAGTATAACTCCGTCACGAAGGTTTCCATCCGTGAGTATGTCAGCTCCAAAGTATCTTGCTCCTGTAGTGTGTGCTATAGCTTTCATGAACTCCAGATCTTGATCATCCCATGGATAGGCTTCTACTTCTCCTCCCGTAGAGACATTTGCAGTAACAACATATTGAGTTTTTTCTCACATTTGCAGTATATCTTCTAAAGTCATACCTTCATTAGCGAGGTGATTACTGATGACAGCTCGTTCTGCCTTCTCGTTTTTTTGACTGATTAATTCTTGGATAGTATGTTTTCCATCCCCCACAATTGAAGCAGCTATTCTCTGGTAAGCACTTTCTATTTGTCCATCGAGATAGATGACTCTCACGTCTTTTCAGCTTATAAATTCTTGTATGATAAGATTGAAAGGACCGCCTTCTTCAGTCTGAGAATCTTCAAGATATTGCGTAAGTATCTGCTTATTTTTTATTTTTACTACTCATCTTCCCTTCAGTCCATGCGTAGGTTTTACTATCAAAGGATATCCAAGATGCTGAGCAAAATCCAAAGCAGCAGAGATATTATTGGAATCATTGGTATAGGCTGATTTTGATTTCACAAACAGGAAAGACTCAGGAGTCGCAAATCCTGCTTGATGAAGCATCTTACTGCATATAATTTTATCATCAAAAACTCTATGAATGACTGCATTCTTATTGATACCATAATCACAGCCATAGATTGCTCTTTGCGTACCGTTTGGCATATCTACTCGCATATAATAGCCATATTCATCTACAGTGATAGGGTAGCCATCCTCTTGTATTGCATCGATAATATTGAGTATCCCGTTTTGAATAGGATATCATAGTTTTGTTTCCATGGTGAGAAATTTTGAGTAATTTTTTAAATTAAAAATATTCTGAAAAGGAGTGAGTGGACTAGATTATTTATTTCCCCATACTCTAGATCGGAAAGTATTTCGTGTTTTTTTATTCAGCTCTCTCATACTACTATTTGATTGTTGAGTGATACGTGTTGTATTATTTTCATTTTTTATTTCAAATCAAAACATGGAATTATTTGAAGATCATGTTTCCAACCAACCATTCAAATTTCCCATAAGCAGATTTTGGACAATAAGACCTGAACGAATATCTCCTGTAATAGTATAAAGATCTCTAGAGAAAGATAATATTTGGCTTATCTGGCGAGCAGTATCAGCATTAGCAGAATCCTCGCTTCTTCATTGTATGGTAGTCTCTAGATCTTTATTTCTCGGGATAAACTGCCAATCAATATTTTTATCACTATCAAAGATCGAATAATACCCCTTATAAAAGCCATCATCTGTTTTGGCGACATGTCTCCATAAGAAAATTTGTAATGGTTCCACGATTGTTTTACTTTCTACTACTTGAGTGATTTCAGTAGGGTAGTGCTCTTCAAATGTTTTTTGTACTGAGCATTGTATGATAAAACTTAGTGCAAAATAAGCAGCACTGATACCGAGTATCCATTTAGCAATTTTTGCTTTTTGTTTTCAGAAGAAGTACGTAAGCATCCCAGCACCTACGATAAACCACATTCAGAAATCTACTACAAATATATTATCAGTACTGAAGGTCGTGATATTCCAAGGTAAGAAGTATCTCATGCCATAAGTAGTCATACCATCAATGAGCAAATGACCAAAAAGAACACTCACTAAGACTCCCAATACATACCTTCGATAGGCTACTTTTTTATCTGAGTAATACAGTATTGCTCCTAGCACAAATGATAATCAAAAAAGAAAAATCAGACTATGAAATATCCCTCTATGAAAGAAAAATTGATCAATCGGATTATCATAAATAAATCTAGAAACAAAAATGTCAAGGTCAGGAATATTCGTAATCAATGCTCCCAATAAAAAATGTTTAGTCGTCTTTTTGCCTGTAATAAGCGTATATAATGATCCTCAGATCACCCCTTGTGTAATATTATCCATAAAGTAAGCTAATCAAAGTAATTAAAAGAGTTCTTTGTTGTTTTGAGACTACAAATAGTAAGCAATAAAATTTACGTTGATAATTTCAACATAAATACTATAGTCTGAAAATCTAAAAACTATAATACGTTTACAGTTACGTTTACATAATCTTTTTAATACTTCATTACAAGTATAATTATGCCAAAAGTATCTTCAAAAATAATTAAGAAAAAAACTATAACTACGGCTTGAGCAACTATCAAAGCAAGTAAAAAAGTAGCTGAAGCGGTAATAAAACCAACAGTTAAAAAACCAGTTGCTAAGAAAAAAGCTGTTACTAAAAAAGTAGTAAGTAAAGCAAAAGCTCCAGTAGTAGCTAGCAAAAAACCATCCAAAGTACTCAAAAAAAAACCTGCTAAAAAGAAAGCAACTGAAGAAGTGGTTAAAAAGCCAGTTCCAATTACACTGAGCGCAACAGGTAAAAAGCTTGTTATTGTGGAATCACCAGGAAAAGTAAAAACTATTTCTAAATATCTTGGTTCTGATTATGTAGTAAAAGCATCGGTAGGTCACATCGTTGATCTTATTGATAAGAATATGCCTAAGTTGGTACAAAAATGATTTGAACCTGATTACAATGTTGATCCTGATAAAAGAAAGGTAGTCTCAGATCTGAGGTCTACAGCCAAGGCAAGTTCTCAGGTGATACTGGCAACCGATGAAGATCGTGAATGAGAGGCAATTGCCTTCCACCTTGCTACTCAGCTTGGTCTCGATCCATTGAAAACCCCAAGAATTGTATTCAATGAAATTACCAAAGGAGCAATATTGGATGCATTGGAAAAGCCAAGAAATATAGATATGGATATGGTTTCTGCTCAAAAATCGAGAGCAGTACTTGATAAACTCGTAGGATTTACGGTTTCTCCAGTATTATGGAATAAGATCAAAAGAGGACTTTCTGCTGGAAGAGTGCAATCTGTAACTGTAAAACTCGTAGTAGAAAAGGAAAGAGATATCTTAGCATTCGTGCCTGTAGAATATCGAGTAATCAAAGCTCTTATTGAAACATCTGAAGGGGAAATTGAAATAGGTCTACAGACTATCGAAGGTCTCAAAGAAACTGAAAGTCTTATGGATGCGAGTGATGAAACTCCAAAAACCAAAGATAAACAATGAGGCGGAAGATTTCCAAAGAAGATTCTTGATTCAGTACTCAAACAACTTGATATCACTAAAGCTACTTCTCAAAAAGATGAGAAATCAGGATATGAAATTCTTACGAGTAAAGAAAAAGTAGAATTTGAACTCGCAGATATTGTGACGAAACAAAGTAAAAAATCTCCACCTCCACCATTCATTACCTCAAGTCTTCAACAAACTGCCTCGAGAATGTTCTGATGGCCTGTAAGATCTGTGATGTCAGCTGCTCAAAAACTCTATGAAGCTGGACTTATTACCTATATGAGAACGGATAGTAGCAATCTTTCAGGAAGCGCTATTGCTCAGTGTAAAGATTTTATAGTCTGAAGTTATGGAGAAAAATACCACCAAGTAAGACAATTCAAAAGTAAATCAAAGAATGCTCAAGAAGCCCATGAAGCGATAAGACCAACCAATGTTATGACTATTCCTGACGATATCAAAATGGGACAGTATGAAACAAAATTATATAAACTGATTTGGCAAAGAACCCTTGCAAGCCAAATGGCAGATGCAATCTTTACAAATACTCAGTATATTTTTCATCCTTTAAGTAGTAAATAAAATAATGAAAACAGAAATGTTCGCCATTGTTAATGAAATACCTTTTGGGAAAGTAGTCTCTTATGGAGATGTTGCCGAACAACTGTGTATGAGACATGATGCGAATACGAGTGGATGGTTGGTAGGAAGATTGTTATCAAGTATGAGTTATAGTGAACGAGATATGTGTCCTTGGCGAAGAGTAGTCAATAAGCAAGGATTGATCTCCACTCTCAAGCTTGGAGAAAGAGGAATAGAACAAATAAAATTATTGGAAAAAGAAAATATTGAAGTAGATGGATGAGAAATAGATATCAAAAAATACCTCTATAAGTTTTAATTTATAAAATAATACTTTTCAATGTCGAAAGTTCTTAAAGATCAAACTCGAATTGCAGCAGGGAAAATAATGGAATTTGATGGATTTCTAAAATTGCGAGAAGATACTGATGAAGATGTGATTCTTCCTAGTCTCAAAAAAGGAAGCAAAGGAAGTTCAAAACAAATTCAGGCAAAACAAAATGCTACAAAACCTACAGCAAGATATACGGAAGCGACCTTGGTAAAGATGCTTGAGAACAAGGGTATAGGAAGACCAAGTACCTATGTAAGTACGATTAGCACGATACAAGATAGAGGATATGTCATGAAAGATGAAGGTAAATTGAAACCAACTGAGATAGCATTTGGAGTAAATGATTTTCTGGAAGAACATTTTGATAAGCTGATGGATTATGAGTTTACAGCGTTGATGGAAGATCAACTGGATAATATTGCTGCAGGTGAACTCAATCGAAAAACCATGCTGAGTGATTTTTACCTCGACTTTGAAAAACAAATCATCAAAGCGGAAGCATGAGAAAAGATTGTTCTTACCACAGGAAAAAAGTGTCCAAAATGCGCAGAAGGAGAACTTGTAGTAAAATTTGGGAAAAATAATAGTAGATTCTTGGGCTGCACCAACTACCCAGAATGTGATTTCATTTCAGAAACTGAAGATGTAGCAAACAAACTCGATCCTATCAAAGCTCAGTTTGAGGGACAACCATGTCCAGCAGGAGGAACAATCGTCGTAAGAATGTGAAGATTCTGACCATTTTTATCTTCTTCAGACTATCCAGAAGTAAAACGAATAAAATCTCCAGCTGCCTATAAGATTGAACTTGAAGTAGGAGATGATAAACCTGTTTGCCCTGAGTGTGCTTCAGAAATGGTACTGAGAAGATCAAGAAGAGGATCGTTCTGGGGATGTTCAAAATATCCTGATTGTAAGGGAATTGTGAATATTAAATAAGAGTATATCCATCTTAATAGTTAAAATATTTGACAAATAGCTAGAAAAAATATTATAATAATGTAATATTTTTTTAGCTAGCCAAATTAACTTTCATGAAATGAATAAAACGTCCTCTTTCTAGTGAAAAACTCTCTTCCAAGTCACAAGATTATCTTAACTCAATCAGAAATGATTTCGATGCTTTATGAGCTATTGATCCAGGACTATCTAAACCTTATCTCAAAAAACAAATACAATCGGAAAACTTCCAAAATCTTAGACAAGAAAACAGAGAATCAGGAGAACAATTTCAATATGATAAGCAATTTCTAGAAGATTTTGAAGAAAAGCAAAAATATATTCAAGAAAACCAACATAAAATAAATCTATTAAAGAAAAAACTTGATAAAGTAGAGAACAACAATGACATCTCTCAGATCGAGCAACAACGTAAATCCCAAGCTCTCCAATTTCTCAAGGATAATGACTTAGAAACACCAGCTCACATAGCAATGATCAATAATGTGCAGTTTACTAAAGAATCTATTACTATAGGAGGAATATCACGAGCACATGAAAATGCTAAAGCGAGTGATTTTGGATTAAGCTACACCCAAGATACTCAAAAAAACTCAACAGATTATATACCACAGGTATTCAAAGGAGAAGGAGCTTATGCTGATGAAGATTACTTTAACTTCGCGATGGTGGATAAGATAGTAAAACAAGGAGCTAAAGTTCCTAGTTATCAAGATATGCGAAAAACTCTTGCCGCTTTACCATGAGGACCAATTGAAGGAACTCCACCAAGCTCTCCAAATTCTACGGGTCGACAGATAGGATCAGCACAACTTATGAGTATTCTTCTTGGTACTAAGATGTCAGGTGACCGTAGTGATGGTGAGCGAAATGATTGTGGTTCGTCTGGCTTTCTTTGGTCCCGTTCTGAGTATGGCTCTGACGACGCGTGGGCGTGCGACTTTGGTGAGTTGAGAGGTGAATTAGATTACTATAATCGTGAGTGCGCTCTACCCTTGCGCTTGCTCGTTTAGGACTCCAAAACCTTCGCAAAGCGAAGATTTGTCCCTTATGACAATTTTGGGCTCGCATAGAAAGGCTATTTCAACAACTCACTAATAATTCTATTGGCTACATTGTAGCCATCGTTGGTGAGTCTTACTTTATTCCCATCAACTTTGCATAAACCGGCTTCTTCATAGTGGTCGAGTTTTTGTTTTCGATTATCCACGAGTATACATTCAAATACGCTACAATCCTCAATCCCAGAACTTCTTATTCCGAGCATAAACTTCTCAAATGCTTCTTCGTAAGGAGTGATAATCTGAGTTTTTTGTGGATCCAGACTATTGCCTTTTATATATTCGTTGATGTTAGTTGTATTCGTATATCTTACTGCATCAAGTGTTTTTTTTTCTCAGTCTTTAGATTGTATCCCAAAAATCTCTCCATCAATGTTCTTCAAGAATCCGCTCGCGCTCGCCCCCAATCCCAGGTAACTGCCCATCGTTCGATAGGTCATATTGTGAATGGATTGTTTTCCTAGTAAGGCATAGTTACTCACCTCATATCTATGGTATCCACCTCATTGTATGATATCTGATAATACTGTATACTCAAACATTACCTTGTCTTCATCAGGATTGATACACTGTTTGAATTTTTCATTTGTTCCCATACTGAGTGGATTACCAGTAATTCCGCTTTTTTCAATATGTTCTAAATTAGACTCTGTTTTACTTCCTTCTTCTGATCAGCTTTCTTTATGTCGTTTACTTCATGGAAAAAGTTCAAGCATATACAGACTAAAACTATCAGCCATCTGACTCATGACAAAATCTTCAAAGAACTCCAACTTACTCTCATTCCATCCGCGTCCTCCTTGCTTTGCTTCTTCTGATAATGTTCAGAAACTTATGAAATCAAAGTTGTAGCAAATATGAGCGCTTTTTATTTTTTGTAAACTACGTAAATATCCTTTGAGTTGATTGTAGTTATATTTTCTTCCACTCATTTCCAAAATCTCATCATCAAATGTTTGTAGACCAAATGAGAATCTTATTCTCGGAGCTTGAGAGTATCTTTTGGAGATTTCTTCCACAAAAGCGAGCGTCTCTTCAAAAGGATCAGGATTGAGCTCGATGGTGATTTCTTCCAAAAATTCAGATCATCGTATCTTTAACAGGTAATCAATAATTTTAAATATTTCTACTCCGCCTATGAGAAGGGGAGTTCCACCTCCAAAATAGATAGTTTTTATTTCCTGTTTACCGAGCTTACTATTCCAAAAATCAATCTGTTTGTAAAGTGCTTGAGTATATTCTCTGATCAGATTATTTTGAAAATTTGGATGAGATGTTTGGAGAACAAAAAAATTACAATAATCACATTTGTAATTACAAAATGGTATATGTATATAGATACTTTGTCCGCTCATAAATTTTGTTGATATAATTATTATAAAAATTACTATTTATTCTTGACTACTTAAAATATACTTTATCTATACTAAATATTTTAGCATTAATAAAAAGATGATTATGAAAAAAATAATCTTATTTCTGTGTCTAGGACTTATATTAGCTACTACAAGTTTAGTTTATGCTGATCAAGCAAGTTTCTCATCTTCAAATAAAACTGTTACTGTGGATCTCAATTTATTCCAAAAGAATCGACTTGATAAAGTTAATACCACTAGAACTGCACTAAAACTCCCTACTTACGATTCCAACACAGGACTCAATAGCAGCGCTCAAGCGTGGTCAAATGTTAGTAAATGAGTTGGTTATATTGTTCATAATAAATATTGATCCAAGGCATACTATGATTATAAACTTATCCAAAAATATGCAGAATCTCTGGGAGTTCGTTTCTCTAAAAAGTCTGGTACTAAAGTTGTCGAAAATATCTGACGATGATATGTGAAATGCCCAAAAGAAAACAATAGTGACTGTACTACCCAGATTATTGCTGCCGCTGAATCTACTTGGAAATTTTTTATAGGAGAAAAGAAATACAATGGCGCTCATTATCGTAGTATAGTAAGTAAACAGTATACAGATGCTGGTTTTGGAGTGAGTATTGATCCTAAAACTGGAAAATATTTTCTAACTGCTTATTATTCAGTCCCTACAATTAATTAATTTTTTGTCACAAACCTACTTTAAAAGTCGTATACACCAATATATACGCTTTTTTTGTTTATTTATAATTTTTTTGAATCTACTTATGAAATTTCTGAGTATTTTATTGACATTAGCGCTATTAACTTCAAGTACTTTTGCTATGTCTTTGCCTTCTGTTTCTCCAGCTACTCCTCCTTCTGATACTAAGATGAGTCCAGGAAATGTTGGGACTATTGATAATTTATTGGTAGAAGAATATAATAATCAGACAGAAGCAGAACTCCTTGCTCAGCTTGCCGACGCAAAGAAAAGTCTCACCCTCAAGTCTGTAACAAGTTGTGAAAATTTTGATACTATTCTTACAGAATGGATTAAGAAAAATAAAGATCAATTTGTTAATCCTTATCCTACTTACCGACGTGGCGGCGGAATAATGAGTGTGCAAGAAGATATGGCTGTAAGTAATCCTGCTCCTACCGCATCAGTTGCGAATGAGACAAAAGCAAATCCAGGTGCCGATGTTGATTTTTCTTCAACGAATGTTCAAAAAGCAGGAATAGATGAACCAGATATTGTAAAAAATGATGGAGACTTTATCTATTATGTAAACAACACGAAGAAACTTTTATATATCGTTAAAGGACCTTATCAAAACTCAAAACTTGATCTTACAGGACCAAATGTAGTCAAGATTATGAGACTTCCTAAATCTTTCAATGCAACTGACTTACTCATTAGTAATAATACTTTAGCTCTCGTTTCTACAAGATATACAGAGAATAATTTTGATGATCGCACTTCTTTTTTTGATACAAATACAAAAACAAATGTATATGTTCTCAATATTGCTAACAAAACTCAGCCAAAAATAATCAGATTATTTGATTTTCCTGGACAGCTCCAAGATGCAAGACTCAATGATGGTAAATTGTACATCGTAAGTAACTTGTACTTTAGCCGAGGACCAATTTATCGAGCCTTACAAGAAAAAAAACCAATTGATACTATACCTACCGTTTCAAATATTATTCCAAGCGGAATGGAAGCTATTATAAAATCTTCAGGGAAAATTGATAAGTTTGCTTCTAATCCTGGATGTTCAAATCTTCAATATATTCTTCCTGAAAAACTTAATAACTTCAATCCCAATATTGCTATGGTACATACAATAGATCTCAATTCTGATGTTCCTACTCAAACTAACTTATTTTATGGTAATGCTGGTCAGATTCATTTGACTGATAAATCATTATATATAGTAAATTCTATAAATTTGAACACTTACAATTATAATAGTTGTCCTCCAAATGCAAAATGTATTATGCCTCTTATCTGGAGAGCTCCTGACGAATTTTCATTGATTCATAAATATAATCTGATAAAAGGTAAACCAACTTACCAGAATTCTGCAGTAATAAGATGATCCTTACTCAATCAATATAGTATGGATGAAAATGAAAGTGGAGAATTTAGAATACTCACAAGAAGCTGGTCACCAGAACTGAGTACTCATCTATGGAAGTTTGATCCTAGTTTGAATTTACAAAGTCAGTTATTGAATATTGAACCAGGTGAAGAATTTAAATCAAGCAGATTTATTGGAGACAAACTTTATCTTGTTACCTTCAAACAGATTGATCCTTTGTTTGTGATTGATCTTGTAGGAAAACCAAAAATCTTGGGTGAGCTTAAGATACCATGATTTAGTCAATACTTGCATCCATATTCTGCTATGAAAAACGGTAAACAATTATTGATATGATTGGGAGTAGATACTATCGAAAAAGATGGAAGAACTACAACTAATGGAGTAAAGCTTGATTTGTATGAAGTAGATTATAATATGGTAACTAAAAATGAAATAGGTATAAAACAATTGTTCACTAAGACCTTGGGTGGAAAAAATAGTTATACAGAAGCAATTGATAATCCGAGAGTTTTCGTTTGGAATGAAAAAACAAAACAACTCTTATTACCAATTATCACTCAAAATGAAATAGAGAAAAAAACATGTAGTAAAGATTATTATGGTCAAGAATATTGTTACCCAAACTATACTTACGATACTACTTTCGCAGGTCTCAAAAAACTTTCTATAAATGCTACATCTGGAATTAGTGAAATAAGTAGCAAAGATTACAAAACTCAGATTATTAATTATCTAAAGTTAAATAATCAATATTATGGTAACGAACGAAATAATTATGGACTGGATCAATGGCAGTATATGAATTTGGGTAATAGAGTAGGGTATTTTTGAGATATAAGTTATTTTATTAATAATGCATTTGTAGATTTTAGCTCGAGTCAAGAAAACAAACTTATAAATTTTTAAATAGTATTTTACCAAGTATTTTAATATTTGATGAAACTAATATAGTTATTGTCAACCAAACTTAATTTATATGATACTAATCAATTGAATGTATCTGATTATTATATAATCTGAATAAAGTAATTCATTATTTTCTAATTTTTATAATATGGAAACAGTTCTAACTATTGCTCAGGATATCACTACTCTTCTCACTCCTTTGATTCTAATCATTTGTGTGGTAGTATTAATTATGACAGTAAAATTGATGTTAACTGTAAATAAAACTGCTTGAGCGGTAAAAGAAACTACATTTATGGTAAATAACGTACTTCAAAATAGTTTTTCTTCTGTATTATGACTTGTTGTTGGATTATTTGATGCTAAGAAAAAGTAATTTCTGTAATCAAAAAGACAGGGGATCGAACCCTGACTAATAGTTTCGGAAACTATTGTGCTAACCATTAACACTATCTTTTTGTATTCTGAAATAGTATAATAAACTTTACATAAAAAACTAATAAAAAACCTTCTGATTGATGAAGGTTTTTTGTAATCAGAATGTTCAGAAAATTATATAGATAAGGTGCTCTTAGTGATGGTCAAGGTGAGTTGGATGATTGCGAGCGCTCATAAGCCTAGTAGCACTCCAAGCAATGCGTAAATAACCATGTCTTGAGCCTTTTTTTGTTTAGCTCCTTCTCCAAATGCAAGAGCATAGGAAATTCAAGCAAAAATAATTATAGAAACTGAAATAGCAATCATTACTCTGAGAATCAATTTAGTAATTCTGATATAGTAAGGCTCTTTAATATTTATTATATTATCTTTATCATTAAGCTTACCTCCTGAAAGGATATTTATATCTACAGTGGGATTAAATACTTGTCATCCGACCGCTTCTTTAGTATTTCCTGGATTGATGATATAATCATATTTTTTAGCTTCATCAAATGCTTTATTTAATAAGTCATTTACAGCATGGGTAGTACTAAAAAAAGCCAAGAGACCAAATATCCCAATGAGACTTCATATGATTAATTTGTGAAAATAATATTTCATGTTAGTAAATAATTATAAATTTTACTAACTTAATCCTCATAGTAAAGCGTCTGCTTGAGCATTTTCTTCATCAGCTTTAGCATTTTCTTCTTTTTTAATTTCAGTCGTTTCCATTTGTTGGTTTATTTGTTGTCGTTTCATAAGGTATTTCTTTTTGATTTCTACTTTCTTTTCATCATAATTTTGTTGAATTTCTTGAAATTTAGCTTTCTCTTTTGTCATAATATCGTTGAGTCTTCCTATTTGTTCATCATTCATCAATGGTAATAAACTAAACCATGATTGTTTTTCTTGAGGTGTATCAATGCTTTTGGAATTGAGAATTAGCTCCACAAGTTCTTTCATGTTTTGTATAAAATTTACAGGAATATCATATTGACCTGCAGTATCCCAAAGGTCTTCAGAAAGATATTTTTTGATGAAATCGAGTTGTTGTGTAGTGGCTGACATTTATTTTGGATGAAAGTTTAAATGATTTACTATTCAGAACTAATCAAAGAGTCAATGATCGCTTTATTTTGGCCTAAGAATATTTTCTGATGTTCACTCTTCATTATATCCAAAACTGTTTCTGTGTCAAATTTTTCCACCTTGATGATTTTATTATCTTCACTCATAAGTGCGCTACTAGGATTAGGATCTAAAACAAGGTACCAAATATAGTTTTTATGTATATTGTGGTTTGTGGAATATCCTACATACTGGCCCAATCTTTGTATTAGTTTTAGATCTTCTTTTTTTAATCCAGTTTCTTCTTGAGTTACTCTTCGCATACATTCCTCTTCAGTTTCATTATTACCAATTCCTCCTTTAGGTAAGCCCCAAATTTCATCTTTAGTTTGCACTAATATTACTTTACTATCTCAATTCACGATAATAGATCACACGGTTGTTCCTCAGATTATTTTTATTTCTGAAATTTCGTTCAACAAATTCTCTGCTTGTATATCATCTTTAAGTATCTTGCTACTATATTTTTTATCAATTTCTTGAAGCTTTTGCCCTGCAAGTTTTATAGCTTTTTTTTGTTTACGTAAAAGTCGTGCTGGAGTTGATCCGCTGCTATATCATCCACTAAAGCTTGCCATTCAATCATTCATGAATTTTGTCGAGTACGGGTTGAATCAAGGTTTTTATTATCTTTCCAGTATTATCTATCTGTACGGGTACAAACTTTCTCACAAAGATAGGTACTTTATTGTTGATTAAGTATTTATTTATCGGTTTTCCTTTGTAATAATCAAGATCTAAGTCAATTGTTCTTATTTGATCCAAATTATTCTTATACTCTCATTGTAACCAAAACTGTAGTGCTTGTCCAATATTTTCTTTTGAATTTTCTAAAATAAGATACATCCATCCATGACAATGAAAAAATTTTCGTTTTCAGATCATTTTATAACCTGATTTGGAGTTGCGGATAAAACGCAGATATTCCTGCAAACGTGCACTCGTAGTATTTCCATATTCATGAATTGCTTTGAGGAGTTCAATAAGATCATCAAGCGACAACACATTATTAATCTTATAAAGATATTCAAAACCAAAGTAATCTGCTAAATGTATCCTTTTGTGATAGAATCTAAGAGAGTTTGGGTGAGTATAAAATAAAGTATACCACTCTTGAAGTTGCTCCCGAAACTCTACATTTGGAACTTGAAAAAGTTCATAAATTTCTATCTGTTCTTCCCAAGGAGCGTTGGAAGTATACTTATCTATCCGATTCTTGAGAGGAGCTTTATCTCCTTGTTCTAAGGGTTTGATAATTTCAGCTCTGATTTTATTCCTTTTGGAAACGGTAATATCATCGTTTGTTTTATCAATAAAATATTTGAGATCATGAGCTTCGCAATATTTAATAATCTGAAATTTAGGAAAGCTTAACAATGGTCTGAGTATCGTATATTGAGAATCCAAAAGATATTCTTTTTGTCCTATCTCTTCCATATTCCCTATACCATTGGGTCAGGCGCCACGCTCAATATTGAGTAGGGTGGTTTCCAATCTATCCGTGAGATTATGTCCCAAAATTAAAGTTTTAGTATCTTTATCGATCAAACATTTACGAAAAAAATCATGTCTTTCTTTTCTATAATCTGCTTCTTTATTACTTTTTTTACTATATTCTCCCAGTAAAGTATTTTTATAATTTTCTTTGATAAAATCTGCTTCTTGATTGCTTTCTTCGCGTGCTTTATGATTAAAATGTGCTAAAAAAATCTTACTCGTATCTCGAGTTTGTTCTTGATAATATTTTAAAATCAGATTATATGTTGCTATGCTATCTGGTCATCCAGAAAATCAAATCACTATTGTTTTATCGGATAGTCATTTTAGGTAGGATTGGATTCATGAAGTGAGTTCAAGTTTCAAATTTTACTATGAAAAACTAAAATTGATTGTTGAAATCATGCTTATTAACTAATTATTCCAGTCTTATTTTGATATCTATTGATGAGTTCCATGGCAGCTAATGTATCGTGAGCAACATGTTTTTTAACTTCTCCCGTGATAGCTTGCGCTTGTACAGAAGTGTAGTTTTCATCGATTTTGATTACTTCTAATTCTGCATCCATGATCAGCAAAGTCTGTATAAACTTGTCTATCTTAGCTCTCATGCCTTCATCTTTAGGGTAGCCTACCAATACTATTTTGGCTTGTTTTTGAGCAATTTGACCCATAATACTAAACCATAAATCCCCATCATTATCAAGATTTCCCAATGGCAAAGGAATGCCTTCTCCTTTACAATAAGCCAAACCTACCTGCTTAGTCCCGTAATCTATAGAAATAATATTCACAATAATCTGATCTTATAATATAAAAATATTTGCTTTTTGATTGATGATTCTACTACAACATTGTAATCCTTTTGTGTATAATTTTTCTTATGATAATTTCTAATCTTTCTTGTAAAATCACTTTATATTGTTATGTATTGAGAGATTTAAATTTAAAGTAATTTTTCCATGACTCGTACTCTTATATCACAGATTGATCAACACTATTGAAATAAAATTGTTTTACAATGATTTTTACATGATTTTAGAAATTTGGGTAAAATTGCGTTTTTAATCTTAAGAGATAGATCTGGTTTGTGTCAGATTATTTTGGATCAAGCTGATGAAATTGCTAAACTTGATGGATGTTATACAGGAACTGTAATTGAGGTAGAAGGTATTCCTACCGAGGCAGCTGGTAACAAGAAGTTTGGTAAAGAAGTACAGTATGCTACTTTAAATGTTCTGGAAGCCTGCCATCATGTTCATGGAATTGATATCAGTAAAGAAGATTTAGCTTTGGAGATGGATACTATGATCGATAATAGGGTAGTAACCTTACGTCATCCCAAACAACAAGCTATTTTCAAAATATCTGCGCTTGTAGAAAAAAGTATCAGATCATTTTTTGATGCTCATGATTTTACTCAAATTACGACTCCAAAACTTATTGGATTCCCTACTGAAGGAGGAGCAGAAGTATTCTCATTGGATTATTTTGAGAAGAAAGCATATCTTGCCCAAAGCCCTCAGTTTTACAAACAAATGATGGTACCAGTGTTTGAAAGAGTATATGAAATAGGAAAAGCATATAGAGCAGAAAAAAGTAATAGCGCTAGACATCTTACAGAGATTCTCATGCTTGATGTGGAAATGTGATTTATCGACTTCGAGTACTTACTATCATTCATTGGGAACTTCTTGAATACAGTAGTATCTGATGTACGAGAAAAATGATCAGATCATTTAAATTCTTTATGAGCTACAAAGCCTTTATTGAGTGAAACTACACCTCAAATTACAGTAAAAGATTTACATGAGCTGATGTTTAAAGAGACGGGAGAGGATTATAGAAATGAAGGCGATCTCAATTCAGCAGAGGAAAAATTCATCTGTGCGTATAGTGAAACTCATCGAGGTTCACAAGCGGTTATCGTAACAGAATTCCCTTGGTCTGAAGCTAAATTTTACCATATTCAAGACCCTAAAGATCCAGAAATCGCTCAAAGAGCAGATTTACTCTTCCGTGGGGTAGAAGTTGCTACAGTTCCTATGAGACAAACAAACTATGATAAGCTTATTCAACAAATAAAAGATCAGGGCTACGATCCAGAAAATCCAGGTCTCACAGACTATCTTGATTCATTCAAATATGGTATGCCTATGGAAGGAGGCTTTGGTTTTGGTATCGCAAGACTAGTACAAAAAATGATAGGTTTGAACAACATCAAAGAAGCAGAATTATTCCCAAGAGATAGAAATAGACTTACTCCATAATTTTATAATTTCTGATTATTTTTGTTATATTCGCAATGCAAAAGCCAAAATGATCAATACTTATTATTACTTTATTTTTGTTAATCATTACTGGATTGATAGGACTTATAGTAATGATTTATATAAAATCGATGTTAGCTTTTACCAATACTTTTCATGATTATCAACAAGCTTTCTATCTAGCAAATGCAGGACTTGAATTACAATTAGTAAAAGCCAAGAATCATGGTTTTGGATTTGAAGATACTCAGTGATCAGGAAGCACAACTGTCACTAAAAATCTCAATTGTATTGCTGATACATGTTACTTTGCTTCAGACCTCAAGACTCATAGTACTATAGTGGGTCAAACAGAACAAATTACATCAAACATTATTGAATGTAATGAAAATGTTGGGTATATTACCAATTCCAATAAACTCATCTCAAGTTTATTCTTTTTTAAAGATGACCAATCCAATGCTGAATCAGAATGAAAACTGACATCATCAAAAACTTACAAAACTTTGACAAGCTATGAGTATATTACACTTCATACCTATGGACTCAAAACTTATAAAATTGCTTTACAGGCGACCAATAAAGAATGAGAACCAAGTCAATATGATAAAATTATTGAAATAAACTCACAAGATACAATTCGTTTGATAGATTATAGTGATTTCTTTACGAAAGCATTGTGAGATCCAGAAATTCAACAAATAAGAGTAAAGGTTATTAACGATTTAAAATATGAAGGAAGTGTATGTTTTTCTTACCAAGGGAATGTGAAGCTTCCCTGATTTCATGAAGTCATTGATAGCATTGGTGCTTACCACAATACCCAAGTAAGATTACAGGCAATTCAAACTAATATTCCTTGAGATGAGCAAGATTTAGCTGGAGGAAATATATAATCTGAATAATAAAAATTTGCATTAAAAATGCATTGTAAGTATAATAGAATATGGAACTTAATTTCTCACGAGTTATACCCTTCGTTATTAAACTTGCTTTCAGTTTGTGATTTATCACATTCTTGATTTTTGTAGCTGGTTTTGTTTCCAAAAAAATTAAAAGTTCTATCAATAATTCTGATATCACACAAAGTGCTTACAACGAAAGACTTGCTGAGCTCATGAGTGCTGTAAGTTATCGATGAATGTTGACATTTGCAATCATGATTTTTTTCCAGATGATGTGAATTAATATTGGTTTTTTGATAACTGGATTAACTTTTGGAATTGGTTTTGCTATTAAGGAAATATTGGGAAACATGTTTGCTGGCTTGATGATTCTTACAAATAAAAAATTTGCAATTGGCGATATAGTGCAGTTTGAAGGCGGTCTCAGCTATTTTGGTAGAATTATAGAAATAAGTATTCGTCATACCATTGTTCAAACCTTTGATCAAAGAAAAGTATTTATTCCAAATACAATGCTTGTCAGTAATTTCGTGAAGACATTTAGTGCTGAACAAATCATCAAAGTAAATATTGATATAGATATTGGTTTTCAAGATGATCCTCAATCAGCTTGTGAAATTATAAAAAATTATCTTAATGAAAAAGACTTTATTTTAGAAAAACAATCTACAAAAGTAATTGTATCTAGCATATTTCATTCTTGATATACATTAACAATGTTCTTTTATATGAAACCAAAGGGCAAACAATGATTGTTCGTGGCTAAGTCTTTAATTAAACAAGAATTGCTAGGCTTCTTTGATACGCAATGACGAAATTATCCTTGGGATCATATCGCTATTACTACAGATAGACTTGATGAAAATCTTATCGATACCTTATCAAGTATGTAATTGAAAACTTATTATTTTACATATCCTTTTTTCCATTCTTCTCGATGAATGGATTTTTTTCACTCTGCTTTAATCATCATATCTTGCGCTGCAGGATTCAGATTATATTTTTTATCTACAGATACTTCATCTTTATGATCTTTATATTTCTTGAGATCTAAGGTAATTTCTTCAATAATAAACCTTTTATTATTGTGGTAAAAGTAAATCTTTGGTCGTAGGTAATAAGCATTATACTTTCTCACCACTTCATCTAGGCTCTCTGTAAAAGGATTTATCTCTCACTGCTCCTTCGTGATTTTGTAAGTAAATGTGGCTTTTGAATTATCCTGAGGACTAGTCTTCAAGCCACCTTGATGGTATTTCTTGAGAGTATCGACAGTAAACTGGGGACCTTTTTCAATAAACAAATCAATAAGTTTTAGGGTAGTAACGGTCGGATCAAGAGTGATTGGAAGTTGAGCAATACTGTCGCCCTCATCAAGACCAGCCGACATTTTCATGATTGTAATGCCTGTCTCCTTATCCCCGTTGAGTAGAGCAGTCTGAATCGGACTCGCGCCTCTATAATGTGGGAGCAAAGAGCCATGAATGTTTATAGGTGCAATAGTGGGAATACCTAAAATAGTCTGAGGAATTATTTTTCAATAAGCAATAACTACCAGATAATCTGGGTGAATATCTTTGATCCAATTATAAAATTCTTGCCCTTCTCAAGGATATTGCTTGCTTCTGAGCTTGAGTGTATGAGGAGTTTGGATGAGGCTTGTAGCCTTTGCTCCGAGCAGTTCTAGGGCTTTAGTTTTGATAATATTAGCTTTCATCTTCATGCCTCTGCCAGAGCTTTGATCTGGTTGAGTAACTACTCAGATTATTTCAAAATCCTTATCATTGTGAAGTTCTTCTAGGAATGAAATCCCAATAGGAGCTGAAGAAAAAAATACTACTTTGAGTTTATTGTGAGAAGGTGATGTTGTATTCTTAGGAACTGGATCAATAATAATACCATGACCAGCTGTACAGTTACTTACTCTATCCATGATAGGAATGATAGATTTTACAAAACCATGCTCTTGAAGATGTTCTACTGCATACTGTGAGCAGTGAGGTTCATGTCTGCACACTTTTCATTTTAACCAAAAACTTGGAAGACCTTTATCAGGCGAGAGGGTGTATTGATATATCTTTATTACTCACAGAGCAATATTTTTGAAAAATGAATCTAATTTCTTCAGCATATTATGTACATACATAATAAATTAATCGTTATCTCCAGTTCCAAGCACACCTTTTTGTGCAGCGATAATACAAGCATCGATAAGCGGACCTATATTGCCAAGTAAAATAGTTGGTAGATTTGACCAAGATTGTTTGATACGATGGTCGGTAATACGATCCTGAGGATAGTTGTATGTCTTTATTTTTTCAGATCTTTCACCCGTTCCTATTTGTGCTCCTCTTGCAGCTTTTTCTGCATCTTGAGTTTTCTGATTTTCAATCTGATAGAGTCTCGATCTGAGTACTGTCCATGCTTTATCTTTATTATGTAATTGTGATTTACTGTCTCCAATAGTCACTATAAGTCCTGATGGTAGATGTCTGAGTCTTACTCCTGTTTGATTCTTGTTCGCATTTTGTCCTCCTGCAGAACTTGCAGCGTAAGTATCCATTTCTACTTCATTGGGATTGATTTGGAAGTCTACTTCTTCAACTTCAGGCATAATTGCTACTGTTACCGTAGAGGTGTGCACTCTTCCTTGTGATTCTGTTTCCGGTATTCTTTGTACTCTATGTACTCCTGATTCAAATTTCATCCTTGAATATACTCTATCTCAGCCTATTTTCATAATTATTAGTTTTACTCCACCAATATCAGAAAGCTGCTGATCCATAATTTCATACTTCCACCCCATCTGATCTGCATACAAGCAATAACATTTGAATAAAGCAGCACCAAATAATCCTGCTTCATCTCCTCCTGCGGCTGGTCTAATTTCCACAAAACAATCTTTGTCATCATTTGGGTCTTTAGGTAGCATTTCTTCAGTGAGATCTTCTTCTATAGATACTAATTTTTGTGCAGATTCTGAGAGTTGTGACTTAGCAAGATCTATCATATCCTGATCCGATTCAGATTCCAAAATCTGCTTTGCTTCTGCATTTTCATTATAAGCGGCGAGATACTGCAAACTAAGATCATACAATTTCTTGTCACGATTAAGCTGGCGATTCACTTTAGTGAGTTCTTTTATATTTGAAGTTACCTCAGAATCATATAATCTATCCTGTATAGTGAGATACTCTGTGATAATATTCTGACATTTTTCAACTAACATTGGTTTGATAATTTAATCTAAAAATAATCTATCTGATTTATAAAGAAAATAAGAAAGAAAAAAGTATCATACTATAACAAAGAGTAAGCTAATTGCCACGGAAGATTGAAGAAAGTGATTGTATAAGATATGAGATATTAGTCCCATGGATATGAAAATCAAACCATTACTATATTTTTTTAATATATTTTTATTTTTAATAAACTGATATATTCAGAATCCGATACAGCCAGTAAATAAGGCATGTAAAATACTATTGGTCAATATTCTCATTATACTTACTTGTAATAAGTTCTGGTCTATCAGATAATATATATATATTATATTTTCAATGACTGCAAATCCTATTCCCGCCAATACTCAAGTCACAATATGATCGCTTGCTAATACATGCTTATTACTAATTTCGCTAGTGAGTGTCTTTGTTGATTCTTCAACAATAACCTTTGAGATTAAGGTTTGGATGCCCGTAAAGCGAAGTATTCCTAAAGCACTAAGTGCAGAGATGAAGCCTTGAGTTATGAGAACTTTTAATGTAATTTTAGTATGAAATAATTCTTTATATAGCCAAACCCAGAAATAAGCTGAAAATATATTTCCAGAAATAATTAGCAAAACAATAAGAATAGAATTTAGCATAAGGATTTTATTTTAATAATTTCATTCTTGAAATTTGATGAGTTCTAATTTTATTTTTTGATTGAGTGGCTCTATAACATTCATCTTTAGAAGCGTCTTGTAATATAATTTAATATTATTTGTTTCTTTGTAGAGTTTACCTAGTATCTCCATATATTCAAATTTTGTAGGTCTTAGGTCCACTGCTTTTTCCATAAGTTCTACAGATTCATCAATTTTTTCTAAATTATATTTTACTTCAGCAAGTATTTGATAATATTTAGGATTTTCGGGTTTAAGATCTTTAGCTTTCGTTAATAAATATTCTGCGACAGGTATATCTCATAGTTCAAGATTAATAATTCATAATTTGTACAGAGCGTTGTCATTGAGCGCATCTTGTAGATAGAGTTTTTTATATATTGTTTGAGCCTTTTTAAAATCATTGTTTTCCATGTAATAATCTCAAAGCAATGTGTTGAAATAGACATCATCTGAGAAATCAATTGTAGCTTCAATAAGTTTTTTTTCATATTCAATAGACATACCTCTTTTACCTAGATGTTCTATTTCGCTTTTTAAACTTTCAAATTGAAGTTTTTGCTTATTTATTGTCTCTATATTGCTATTGCTATTATATATTTCTGGAGTAATCATTATTGCTTCGCTGATTATTGCTTCGCTGATTATAATTTCATCTTGTTTATTATTTTCTTCTACGATTATATCTGTTTCATTGTCTCATATAAACACATCTTCTTCGATTTCATTGAATTCAATATCTTGGGATTTGGTATTTAATTTTTCATTATCATGCTCACTTATTTCTATTCATGATTCTTGTATTAATCTAAATTCCTCAATAAGCGGATCCTTTTCTTCTTTCTTTTCAATTATGATCTCTATTTCTTCAATTATAATTTCACTATCTTCTTCAAGATTTAAATCTCTTTCCAATTCTTCAACTCTATTTACAAACTCTATTTCTTCTTCATTCTCTGTTTCTGTCTGTTGTAATAATTTTTGGACTAGGCTATCTTCTTCTGGATTTTGTGTAACCTCATTAGTGATTATTTCTTCACTAATATCTTCTTGTGGTGAACTCGCCACCAATGTTTCTTGATGTTTGTTGGTAAGAAGGGTGTCAGCTTTTTTATAAATCATTATCAACGCCCATAATATGCTTCAAAATCATGTAATAAGCCGAAGATATCATTCGTACGGTAAAAGATTTGCAATAATTTCTCTCATAATTGGTGTGGGTATTAAAAACATATAAATTAGAATCTTAATATATGTTTAATTTACTAAAAAAGTCAAACTTTGTTCTCAATGTTTTTTGTTTTTGAGTCGTTTTTTTTAATATCTCTACTTAAAGCGATAAATTCTTCTTCATTAAAGTTAAATTGTTTGTCGTCGATAAAAAATTCACCAAATTTATACAGATATAATAATACTCATAAAGTCATTTTAACATCTCATTTACAATAGTCTTTTACTTTTTTGAGTGCATCTTTGTTCCCAGTACTCAACCAATCTTTGAGTAGTTCTACTCCCTCTACACCGCCTCAAGTAAGTGTTTTTTGCAAACCAATAAGTGCGGTAGCTATCTTATTAAGTCACATTCTTTTGTTGGTCAAATTTCGTAAATAATAAAAAATATCGATAGTTTTACTATTTAGTTTATCAATCACATCTTGTCCATAATCTGCATTGTAAGCTATTACTATATTATCAAATCCAATATTATTAAATCCAATAATGTAGCCGTCAAAATCTAATAAATAATCTACATATTTTTTTATTGATTCTTTATCTACATATTTGAATTGTTTGTCAAAAATTTCGTTTGATTCTGAAGAAGTAATAGTATATCCTAGTTCAAATGCTAAGCCTTTTAAGCTTGCGGTAGCATATAACGTCTCTACATCATAAACTATATAAGGTTTATTGTTAATTGTCCTATATTTTTCTTCCTGGTATTCTTGGAAAAGAACATCCATTACGTTGTCTCCTTTGATATGACTATTTTTTGATTTTAGAAATGAATTAATCTTCTTAATAACATTAGTATCTACCAATAGTTCGATTTTCTCTTTTTCATCAATAAAAACATAGCTCACTCCGTCATCATTTTGATTTTTTTTAAATCTAAATAGTGCGTCAGAACCTTCTCGATAATATGTTTCATCACCAAAAGTAAATTGATTCTTTAGGAAGTCCTGAATCTGTCGAGCATTCTCTTGTTTAAGAATTTTTTTCAAATTATAAAAGAAACTACCTCCAAAAGTTTGTAATTGTTCGTAATCATAACGCTTATACATGTATTTATTTTTCAATTATAAATTGGAGTTGGGTATTATACGTCAGTAAGATTACAATTTTGTAGAGGTTTATCAATTTTTTTGAGAATATCTGTAGTATCGTTACTGGCTTTTTGAGTAGTATCACTTATTTCATCAAGATTATTTTTAGTATTAACATTTATAGATTCAATTATTTTTCTTGTTACATTGGTTTGTGTATTTGCGAGCACTGCATCCTGTTTATTATATTCATTTTGAATTATTGCTGTAATATTATCTTTACAATTTATAAGTTTACTGTCAATGGTTGTGGTTGTTGTTCAACCTTTTACAATGCTAACTTGGTTGTTAAAATATATTCACCTTGCAAGATCACATACAGCATTATACTTTGCAAAGAGACCTGTAGATCATTCATATATTCAGAAGCTTTTTGCTTTGGGTATGTTATAGTAATGAGAATATGGTGTCTTAGATTGCCGTATTGCATCAATTTCTGCCTGAAGACTTTTAGGAATGCTATTTACTTTATCATCATTTGACGCTGCAATTGACTTTTTATAGAGCTCTTGAAGTGCTAGCCCAGAAGGGTCGCTACTCAAACCTATTGATTCTGCTTTTCATTCAAGTTTTTTTATTCAAATATCTACAAGATGATCAAATAAATAGGTTGAACTTATAATTTTTCCATCAGCTTTATTCGGGGGACAATTAGTCTTCAAATTTGCATATGATTTAAGAATATCTTCTCTTGTGAAGAATCAAAAACTCTCAGGAATAAGCGAACTTTGATGTATAAGTAAATTACAGTCATTATTCATTTGGCTTTGGCCAAACATTTTTTGAATTCCAAAAAATAAAAGCAAAGTGCAACAAAGTCAGATTATTAAGTATCTTTTAGAATTTATTCTCATGACAATGACTGTTGAAAATATGAATGAATAGTTGATAATAATGTAGGATAATCAAGGATAGTAGCGACAGTTCTTTTGAATTCATTACAAGCGACCATTCAATTAACATACCAAAATAAATGTTTTCTAAACTCCAGAAGAGAGTGCCATTTTTCAGATGTGATGCTTCAATCTTCAATTTTTTTAGCTAAATCTTCTAGTTGTTTAGCTGTGGGCTGTATCAAAAGATTGTTTTTTTTATCAAATGATGTTATTTCATTAAAGTAAAATTCATTTGCTAGATTGAGATGAAGGTGATCCAAAGTGAGTTGGTAAATTTCTTTAATTTTAGGTGTATAACTCACTAAAGACCAAGGATTACACATTGCAGCTTGTCCTAGCATTATGCCATCAATTCCATCAGATCATAGGTATCATAATCAATCTGTTGCTGATTTCAATCCTCCATTTCAGATTACTTTGACATGATTGAGACCACGTTTTGTGAGTTCTTTTTTGATTCTAAGAATATATTTCCGATCTACGTCTCCATTGTGAGACTGCTTATAAGTGCGACCATGAATAGTGATCATAGTGCAATAAGGCGCTGCATCAATAATAAAATTGAATTGTTCTTCTGTATCATCCTCAGTTAATCCTCTACGAGTTTTTATTGAAAAAGGTTTTTTAATGGATTCAGAAATTTTTTTAATAATCTGAAGTGTCTTGGGACGACATTTGAGCATTCCAGAACCTGCCTCACAAGACATAATTTTGGGACTTGGACATCAGATATTGAGTTCTATTCCACTAAATGAATCAGAATATTTATTATCTATATCAATTGCAGATTGTAATAGATTGTCATGATTTCACCCATAAATTTGTGCTACTGTGAGAGTTGAGTTTGTAGTTGTAAGTAAATGTTTACTTAGTCTTTCGGGGTGGCGTACATATCATTCCACAGACATAAATTCAGTAAATCTATAAAAATCATAGTGTTCTTTGTATTCATTTTTTGGATTATCCCAAACCTTCTGACATATCATTCTATATGCATTATTTGTTATTCAATCCATTGGCGCTAAAGCAATTATTTTTTTTTTCATTGTTTAAATATTATGTTGGAGAATGAAAAATTATCGTAAGAAAATATCATCAATTTTGCTTTTATTTGTATTGATAATACGAGGACCACTTCCTACTTTGTATTCATTACGACGATGTATTAAGTTGTTTCAGTCTGTTACTGAGGGCAGTGGAGAAATTGTGCTAGGTTTTACTACTGGTAAAGTGGGTTTTATGTATCATAATTGTACAGCAACATATTCTTTAATACTCGGTAAAAGTGCATATAAATTCTTTCATGGGCAGGCTGTGCTTCCTACGTCTGTATGACCAACAATGCTATCTAAGTGTAGGTCTTGCACATAAGGACTTGCTAATTTCGCATTAAATTTATGAAAGGTTACGTCAGCATAAGGATCTATTTTGTATTTATGAGATACTGCTACAAGCAATTTTTCTAGAGAAGCAATTTGTTCTGGAGTAGGTTCTTCAATTACAAAATTTCCCATTAACGATATGCCAATTGATTCAGAATTATTCCGACTAGCATGCGCTCAAATTGCATCTGGTCATCAAGTTCTACCATCATAAATTATGCCTGAGGGTCCTATAATATAATTGTATCCAATATCACCCCAGCCGTTTGATAAAGTGTGATATTTGTAGATTCCTTGTAGAACTATTAATTCATCCCCTGTGGTCTTAATTTTTTCATTTGATTCAGCTGTATGATGAATGACAATTTTTTTCTTTGCACTTTTAGTGCTGATAGGCCATTTTAACCAAGATCAATTTAAATCTTTTTTTACTACTTTTTCTACTTTATATTCTTGTGGAAATTTTTTTACTACATAAGCTTCTGCAACTTGTACCTTTCTTTGCGCTTCTGTCTTTTCACTAGGCTTATACTCTACTGTTTTATCAACCGGCTTAGGAACATAGATTCTCCACGACTCGTTTGCTCATCGTAACTTACGAGAAGTTATTGCTAAATTATCTAGTAAGTAAGAGCTAGAATAAGTATATATACTTCAGAAAATAATCAGACTGAGGCAAAGACCTAGTATTGTTTTGAGAGTTAGAGATTGAGAATTTTTATTCTTAATGAATCTAAACATTGGATTGAGTGTAAGCTGATTAAATATTGTTTCCTATATATGAGTTATAACAAAATAAAAATCATTTCCAACAGGTTATTTAAAATATATATCGCCAATTTGATAAAATAGTTCTTGGTATAACTAATAGTTATAGTATCTTCTATATTTGTCAATACTGCCAATGGTTTTTTGAGATAAGTAAACAAGCTGAGAGTGATTTGAGTTGAAATTTGTATGCTAAACTTGTAATTTAATTATTTCTCAGTACTATGATTGAAGCTAACTAGCAATAGGTCACTCCACACAGGAATCCTGCTAATTGGTTAAAGGTGGTATTCCATCAAAACGAATATAATTATCACACTCGTGGTGATGTATTCACTTATGTCATGGGAAGGAGATTTGCATTTTTATCTGAAAGATTTTTGAAAACGTGTTGTTAAGATTATAACACATTCTCAAAAGCCCTTCGGGCCTGCTCCTTCCTGTGATTCTAATACACATGAAGGAGAGGATTATCCCCTCCTTTTTTCTAAACTAAAAATTAGATTCACTCTCATATAATACTCGATTCCTCATAAAAACTTATCTCAGCATAACAAAGTTTTATAACAATTTAGAGCTACTTAAAACTTCTTGTCAATTATTTATTATAGCTATCCGTATTCATTGTTGTAAGTTCCGCCATAAAGATTATTTAATTAGGGACTTTATATAACAGAATTTCCATGAGTAAGATTTCTATTGCTATTAAGAATTTAATATCTGAAAAATTATCTTGGCTTTTGGGAGTCGGATTATTTTTTTTCTTATTTTGATTATTAATACCTACATTCACAGGAGGTACTATACAATGAAAAATTTACGATGCTAATGATCAAGAACGTAGTTCAGATTATCGTTTTTATCGATCAAACGGAACGGCAATAGATAAATATGTATTTACGATGCCAATTTATCTTACTACAAATAGAGTTTTTCAAATCTATCCAAATGATTGCATCAGAAGCGTTATCATTAACCATAAAGAATTTACTGGACTACAAGGAGATTTGTGCAATGCTTGGGTGGGGGTGAAAATAGATGCTAAAGACTATCTTGTAAAAGGAGAAAATATCATTCAAGTTGAGGTTCAAGAAAAACAATACAAAAGATCTTTTTATATCAAACCTTCTGTGTCTGACTCTGTCAGAATGTTGACTATGATAAGCATGGGAATAGGATGGTTTTGTATCCTGGTATTTTGGTTTTCAAGATATTTTGTACGAGAGAATAAGAAACATGGGAAAATAATGCTGGGCATGTTTGCTCTGATGTTTGCATTGAGTCTGTGATATATGATTCATTCAGAATTATTCAGATGGTCTGCAGATATTACAGGACATCTTGACTATATCAAATTGCTTCTCAGAGGTGAACGAATACCTATTTCTGATGCATGCTGGCAGTGTTATCACCCAAATCCTTATTATTGGTTTTCTAAGTATGTTTATGAATTCGGAAAAATATTGTGATGGATGGAACCTATAGAGCTAATTAGAGTAGTAACATGGATGGGGTGGTGGATTGGTGTTGGCTACGCAAGCAGATTCTTATATCTTTTATTATATCAAAATAAAACAAGAGTAGTCCAAAATTCTCGAATATTCTTTGTGGCTTTGGCTTTATTCTATTATTGGCCATTGCAATTTTATATTTGAGCAAGGATAAGTAACGATACCTTCCATTATATGTGCACCTACATTGGTTTATTTTATGGACTCAATGCTTGGTTTATATCAGATGGGCAGGATGATAAAAAATTATGAAAGTTTACAGTTCTTGCTTTCTTATGGAATATGATAGGAATATTTATGAAATCAAATAGTATTGTACGACTTCCAGTGACACTTATACCTTTCATTGTTAGACTATTTAAATGACATTTTGGAAGAAATTTATTACTATTCAAAAAACTTATCCTTAGATTATTATTGATCACTGTGATTGGAGCTGCCGGTGTTTTGTGATTAAGTTATATCAAATGAGTACAAGGTATTGTTGATAATGCTGATAGACTACAATCAGGTACAGAATTAGATGGTATATCTTTGACAGATTCATTCTTTACTTTTTACCCAAGTGAATTTATAAATGAAAAATTCTTATGGGTGAGTAGTACTAATATATCTTACAAATCATTCTGGAACGTTTTCTTAAAGGGGATGATATTGGGTGAGAATATTGAAAATGATGCGAAACATCCTTATTTTTATTTGTTAACAATACCTGGTCTACTACTTATTCTGTTTATGTTTTTAAATATATTCAATATAAGAAGAAAGGATATCTTTGTGGGTGCAGGTCTGCTAATACCTCTAGCATCAATGATGGCGTATAGAATTATCTATCCACTTGCCACAAGTATGCATTTTAGATATGTCTACCCAATGTTGATATTTGTAGTATACTTTATTATTTATGGATTGCTGGATCTCAAAAAATGAGAGGACATAAGATTGAAACATGTCATTTTATGATTGGCAATAATTATATTTCTTGCTTATAGCATCTATTTTTCTCTACCTCCTTATTTTTAGAATATAATTTTATACCACATGAAAGAAAAAATATTAATAATCTGAGCAGGACCCGCGGGTCTGACATTATGATTTGAGTTGCTCTCCAGAGCGCCTGACGCATATGAAATCATTATTGTTGATAAGGATATAATAGTCTGAGGATTAGCGCAAACTTATAATCATAAAGGGAATCGTATTGATATAGGAGGACATAGATTTTTCAGTAAAAATAAAAGAGTAATGGATCGATGGTTTTCTCAAATGCCTTTACAGGGTGAATGAGCTTCAGATTATAAACAACTCGGTATCCAGAGTGAAGTAAAGACTGGAGGTCCAGATCCAGATAAAGAAGATCTTGTAATGCTTGCAAGAAGAAGATTATCAAGAATATTTTGGGATAGAAAATTTTTTGATTATCCGCTTTCCATTACGCGAGACACTTTGAAAAAATTTGGGTTTGTTGATTTGTTCTTGTGTGGATGGTCGTACATGACAGCAAAACTTAAGAAGTACGACATGTCTAACTTGGAAGGATTTTATAAGTCAAGATTTGGTACGAGACTCTATCACAGATTCTTTGATGCCTATACTTTTAAGGTATGGGGGAAGCAACCATCACAGATTAGTTCTGCATGGTGAGCACAAAGAGTAAAGGGTCTCAATCTTGCTAAAGCTGTACGAGATTATTTTAAAAAAATTATAATCTGAGACAAGCAGTCGACAAATACAGAAACGAGTCTTATTGGGAAATTTTATTATCCCAAACTTGGGCCAGGACAGATGCGAGAAATCGTAAGTGAAAAAATTAGACAGATGGGTGGAACGATACTTTTGGAAACAGAATTTTTGGAATCTCATATTGGGCTCAAAGATGGAAAAACTATCATTGATAGTGTATCTTATTCACAAAAAGGTGAAGTAAAAAGTTTTTCTCCAGACCTCGTAATATCTACAGCTCCTATAAAATTCCTTCTCAATACTATGAAGTGAGCTGATCTTAATATTCAATCTTTAGGAAATACTTTGGAATATAGAGATTTTATTACTGTATGAATTCTAGCTGATAAGCTCCTTGTTTCCAATACTTCAAATTATCAGACTATTGATAATATTATTCCTGACAATCGAATCTATATCCACGATGAAGGAACTACGGTAGGAAGAATACAGATATTCAATAATCGATCTCCTTATATGGTTGCTGATCCCAAAAACATCTGGATTGGACTAGAATACTTCTGTGCTAAGGGTGATGAAATATGGAATAAGTCTGATGAAGATATGATACAATTTGCTGTGGATGAACTTATCAAGATGGAGCTACTAGATATGAATGACCTTCTTGATGGGGTAGTGCGCAGGATGGAAAATACCTATCCTTGTTACTTTGGAGAGGGGTATGAACAATTTGATTCACTCAAGAAATACTTAGATGGTGTGGATAATCTTTTCTGTATCTGAAGAAATGGAGCACATAGATATAATAATCAAGATCATAGTATGTTATCAGCAATGATGCTTGCAGATATGCTTATCGATAATACTATAGATAGATCAGTACTCTGGAATGTAAACACCGAAGAAGAATATCATGAAGGAGTGTCAGACAAGTCAGACAAATAACAGTTATATACCTATTATACCAAATATAAAAATACGAAGTGATAAATAATCAGATTATGTCAAATAAATCTTTCCTTTAAACACTACTAAACTACTTGAAAAACCTTGTCATGCGATAACTAATAGTTATCACAATAGGGATACATTTTGTATTAAAGTCTAATCCATACTGAGTTGAACAAAAGCGCGTTTGGAATAGACCCCTTAATATGATATACAAGTTTTATTTTATTGTTTCCTGGATGCGAATGATCAAGATAAAAAAATTACTTTCAGTAGTACTAACTATCGCCATGATGGCTGACTTCCTGACGAGTTGAGTGGTTACTCAGCTTTTCCCATTGATGCCTTCGGATAACTTAGGAGCTGCTATAATTCCCGCAGCTTATGCACAATCAAACGAACCTGTGTATTTACCTCAGCTAACTTCAAAACGTGGAGTATACAAAGGTGGATTAACAGGCACTAGCACAGAATACTGTGCGAGCATAGGAGCTGATGATGTCAGTGAATCGTGCCATGCAAATCCAGGTGATGAAATAAAATATCTTATAGAAGTAAACCTATCAGGAAAGGATACGCAAGGATTTGTTCCAGGTCTTTCTACGGCTGGTATTTCTATTACGGACAGTGTAGGAAGTGGAATTTGTAATCTTCATGTTATCGAAAATCCTTTTGGTGATTCTAGTCAGATTATTCAAAATTCTTCATCTTGTGAACCAGTATCAGAACAAATATTATTTAACGAGGACTTACAAACATTTGAAAATAAAACAGTGGAGAGCAATTGAGGTTATACTTTTGATTTTGATGATGTTCAAAGTATAGACAATTCAATTACAGAATGAGCAAATGGATTAGATAAAATCTATGCTCAAAAAAATTGAAATATTATAAAAATTTATTTACTGCAACCTTGAAAAAATATTTTTCAGTATGATTTTAATTTAGATGACTGAAATGCAAGTAAGTCCACAATTGCATCTATACCGACTAATTCTGTTGTTTGATCAAATCATACCTTAAGTACGCGAGGGTATGTAAGAAATTATAAGCTTAATCAAAATGATCCATTTAACTTTGCAAAAATTAGTTTAGATTGATGATCTGAATCACAAATTCTAGATCTTTGAAATGATTATTATTGAAACATTAGTGACTTAGAATTTGATAATACTGGAGTTCCTTATGTTGTAGCACAAGGTATTGCTTCAGAACCTTTCTTAGGCCTCAATACCAATAGATGTAAAATAATTAATAATCAACTTGAGGATTGTATAGTAATAAAATACTGATTAAGTGATAATGCGAAACTTGATTCTAACCTTAACTTAACTGAAAGTAATCAATACTATGTATTATGATGAAATACTGTTGATGTATCCACAGGGACTAACGACACTCGACATGTTGATTCAAATCATAATACTCAATTATTTGGAAATGTTGCTTGAATAGCAAATTGAGTAACTAATTGATATATCATATATATTTGAAATAACTTTGATAGCCCTGCGTTGAAATGAGTATGGATTTATCCTAAAACAAATAATATTAATAACAACTCTAGTTACCAAGTAAATGGAACTATTGATCCTGGGTATGTACTTGGAGGTTTTGAAGGAGATTTGAGTGATTTTGACTCTTATAGTGTTTATGGAAATGCGACTTGTGCTGGTGCTGCGTTGTACGAAGGAGATGTAAATAGTAATGGATACACAAATATTGTTGATGATATTACACTTGATAATAAAAATGTATATGAAGGAGACTATTGTATTCTACTAGAAGGAACTGCAAATGCTGGTGGACAATCAGTAACTGTTTATCAAAACCGTCTCAATTATTATGCAGTACTGGAAGGAAATATTGATTCAGACACTACTGAAGATTTAATTACTAACACAATTTCAAACGCTTCACCAAATGGAATTCTAGTTGCTGCATTTCATAATTTTGATCTAACTACGGGTACTACAACTTTTGAAATTACTAAATCTGTAAGTGGCGATATCACTACTGGATATTCAATAGGTGATGAAGCGTCATTTATTATTGATGTGGTTGCTAGTGGAGATACGAGCACTCGTGATCTGTTTATTGTAGATACTTTGAGTGGAGGTGTACTTGAATGGGCAAATACAGACCCTCTTTTGGTGGCAACTATTAGTGGAAATACAGATACTTGTATAATTAAAAGTGGTCAAATTGAAGGAGATGTATTAACTGTTGTTCTTTCTTGATGAATTCTCACAGGAGAAGAAAATAAATGTCAGATTGTGATCAATACAATATTTACAGGATATGGTTGTTTTGCGAACGATATGGATGCTGTAAAAAATCACTATCGCACTCTGGATTCTACTAATATTCCATTGGTAGGTAGTGGAGCTACTGTATGTAGTACTGGGCTTGATAATCTAACACTAGAGAAATTTGTTCTAAACACTTGATCCTCAGATTATAACTCTGTTAATTCAAGTACAACTGAACCTTTTTACGAAGGTGATAATCTTATTCGGTTAATAAAATGGAATATGAAAATAGACCCAACATTGGGTCATGAAGATGATACGCCAAATGATACATTCGTATTACGTAATGTTATATTGCAAGATTCTATGTCAGGTGTAGAATGGAAAACAGGCCCAACAATTGGTGGATCGCCTATCAACCCTGGTGATGGTTATATTGCACCACGGACTTTAGGCGATCTTACGGGCGGAACAAGTGGCTATATTTTAATAACATGAACTGTAAATACGTGAACTGCAGCTATGTTCACAAATAATATTAAATTTGTGTGATCTGATGAAGTCAAAGATGCAAGTGCTACATGATATTTTAGTGGTAAAAAACTTGGTACACCAAAGATTACTAAAACACTTGTTGGTGCCACAGGACTTACCTATATGGAAGGTTCATGAGTGAAATTTGACATCACTATTAGTGGTTCGGGGGAAAATGAAGGATTTAGTGGTAATGTGACCATAGAAGATAGCTTTGTTGGTCTACATTACTCTTGATATACTGTTTTACCAGCAGGATGTGCTACTACAACTAGCAATCCATCAGCTAATCCAGGTGATCCTATTCCAGATCCGGGGTTGTGAGGTGGAGGCGTTTTCTATCTTTCTTCGACGGGTGCCTGTACAATTAGAACAGACTATGTTGTAGGTATCAGCACAGGTACAGCTACTAATACTGGGTGTATAATTGCGGTCAATGGACAACTAACTTGATGAGGATGTAGTGCAGTAAGTATTATTGCATCAGGTTCTTCACTTAGTGGAAATAAATGTACACTTACTGCAAGTATATTAGGATGATGATCTGGAACTGGAAGTAGCGGTAGTGCATTAAACTTTAACTGTACAGCAAATGCTGCAGTAAATGGTCCTTTCTGATTCAATATTACTGATGGAAATGTTAATACAGGAATAACAAATACTTCACAAAATAGCTTTGCTGGAATACTTATGGGAGTGGGTAATAATGGAAGTCCATGAGGAGGGGCAGTTCAAAACATAGTGGTAACATGTACATATTCAGGGACTAATGGTACTGGTTCTTGTACTCAAACGATTCCTAGTACAGGAACTCAGCCTACTGGGCCACCTCCTATTGGCGAATCAACTCCACCAAAAGGTGGTGATTCAAGCCCAAAAAAATGTGAACCCAAAGGACCTTGTGAGAAAAAACCAAAAGAACCTCAAGCGAGTGATTTCTCTGAAGGAGCAACTGTTCCTTATGAATTAGGTATTGAAAATACTGATCCTGATACCGCAATGGAAGGAATAACTTTCTGGGATAATTTGCCAGCTGGAATGAGTATGTACGAATGGAAAGCGAGTATCGATGATCAGATCGTGAAACAAGGAAATAAAAATGGAGCTAAAGGTAGAGTAGAGCTTACACCAGATTTGGTGGGAGTAACTATTCCTTCTGGAAAAATGCTCGTAATACATTATAACACGAAAATAGATTCAGGTTATAATTTCTGAACATTTATAAATCCTGCAGCTGGCTTATTTGAATGCGAAGATAATGCAACTCAATCGGGTGGGAATAACACTGGCAACAATAATCCTCCGGCGGGTGGTAATAGTAAACCAGCAAATGAAGCAGGTGGTGGAGCTGAAAATATGGTAGGAGGAACTGGAGGTCTTCCTACGCAATCATCACCTTTACCTGGAGCTGGTACTGGTGCTAACGCAGGTAAAATCTCTACAGGTGGTAATGAAAACTTATTATGTATTCCTACATTGTATGATATAAGTGTTACTAAAAAAATATTGAGTGAAAAAATAGAAGTTGGAAAATCTCTCAAGTTTGAGATTACAGTAAGAAATGAAGGTTTCAAAACAGTAACAGGTCTGGTTATCAAAGATCAATTTAGCGGACTAGCTACTGTAAGAATTACTTCTGCAGCGAGTGGTATTGTGGCAGGGTATTTTACAAATGCTATCTCAGGAGAATTTAATATAGCAAGTGGAATTACTTTAACTTCGGGTCAGACTATTTCTATTGTAGTAGATTCAGTACTATCAGGTAATGAATTTGTAAATATGGTACAAGCCTGTGGATATGATGATGCTTCTGATCCTGATAGTGACTCTTGTAATGGATATGATAAACTTGAAGATGATAGTAGTATCGTTTCAGGAGGGATTAATACATCTGCTTTGGGAGATAGGATATGGTATGATACTAATGAAGATGGATTACAAACTTCAGGTGAAAAATGAGTAAATGACTTGGTGGTACAGCTTATCATGTGTGGTACTGATGTGGTTGTGGGTTCATGAGTAAAAACTAATGGTGATGGAAACTATGTTTTCAATAATATGATACCAGGTAAATATGCCATCAGATTTGATCTTACTACACTTCCTGCAGGATTTACTCTTACAGCTAAAAATGTAGGTACTGATGATAGTATCGATAGCGATAGTGATAAAATAGATGGTAAATATGCTCTTTCTGAATGTATTACACTCACAGGAGGGCAATCATATCTTGGTCATGATTTAGGAATAGTAAGTAATGCAAGTGGACTTTCTCAATTGAGTTTATCCAAAGAACTTATGAGTTCTGGTGAAGCTATGACGAGTGGATCAAAATTACTCTTCAAAATTACTGCAACAAATGATGGGGTGTATGGACAATCTGGAGTTCAAATCAAAGATAAATGGCTTGGATTGACAGGAATAAAAGTGTGATTAAGTTCAAATAATTTGACTTCAATTATTACTCCTGGTAATGATTTGGTTATTCGATCTGGTATGACATTGGGAGGTACAGGAACTACAGGAGGACTTATACTTGGTGCAAGCGGAGCTAATCAAGTCATTATCTATGTAGAATGAACCTTAATAAGCTGAGCATTTAGTAATTATGCTCAACTTTGTAACTACACTGCTTCCAAAGAACTTCAAAAACCACCTTATCCAAATAAACCTTGTAATAATAGTATGAATGAACCTGATGATGATATCGTTAGTGGATCTACTATAGCAGGAAACCTTGGAGATTTTGTATGGATAGACTCAAACGTAAATGGTCTTCAATCAATTGGTGAAAAAGGCGCTAAGGATATTGATCTAGAGCTTTATACATGTACGAACACTACCACAAAAATTGCATCTGCAAAAACTGATTCTAATGGTTTATATAAATTCCAAAATATTGCTGTATGACAATATAAGATAAAAATAGTACTTACTGGAGTAAATTCTAAGTATAGTTTAACTGCTCCGCTCCAAGGAACTGATAAAACTAAAGATAGTAATGGACTATTGAATGGTAATATTACTGATTGTATAACTGTAAGTGGATGAATTTCGGATACTTCAATAGATTTTGGTCTGATTCTAGCAACTCCTGATATTAAAGTAACAAAGACAGTAAAAAATATGTATGTTAATGTATGAGATACTGCAGTTTATACTGTTACTTTAGAAAATATTGGTTCATGAACGGTAAATAAATACGTATTTACTGATACTTTAGCAAGCGGCCTTAGTCTTGAGGGTCTCAATACCAATGATAAAATTGCTCTTACCTCAGGGTCTGTAGCAATGTGTGGTTCTCCAAGCGATGGATGGAAATCTACTACTATCAATGGAAATACTTCAATAGTTGGTAATATGTCGGCCGCAAACATCCAAGCAGGACAAAAATGTGTATATACTATCAAAGCAAAAGTTACTGCAGCTAATGGAGCACAACTCAACAATAGTATAGTTGTTTCTGCAGTTCAAGATGAAACTAATACTGCGAATAATTCAGCTAATGTATTAGTGTATCCACTTCCACTATGTGACCTTATCAAATTAAGTGGTGATGCTGGAAATGCGCCATTTATGTTAAATTATTCAATCGTTCCTGCAAATCCAGGAACTATAAGATTGCTTGATTCAGAACAAAATTCGATTTGATCTTCACAACTATTGAATGGATCATTCAATATTTTGAATCCAGGAATCTACTATATTGAATATTATACTGGATCAACTCCTCCAACTACTGGACAGTGTATTAGACCAGTAATAGTGAAAAGTCTTGCAGAATGTACGAATCTTGCTACTACAAAGATAAGTGATACGAGCTACAATGTAGTGTGTCAAGGAAATTATGCTAATCAGTATAAACTTCAAATGTTTTACGAGACTACAGGAGCTAATAAAACTTGGGTACAAGCTCCAAATGGAGTAATTAATACAAGCCAAGGAAACTTTACTTTCCCACGAAACAATCAACAACTCAATTATAAATTTACATGTACAATCAATAGTGGAATTAATTATGGACTCGATAAGATAACACCATACAATGGTTCAAATAACCAATTTGAATGTGCATATAAAAATAAATCTGATGGTAAAATTTGTGCTATTCAAACATTTACAGCTCCGTTAAAAGTGCCTGCATTTAGCCCAGGTATCATTGCACAACTCCCTGATCCTATTGAATACTGCACTGCTCAAGAAAAATCAACTTCTACTTGTGTAGTTGGCAACGTCTCAGCAATGTTGATTAAAAATTATGATACTTGTGAAAAATTAGTATCTTATGATTTACCTGATTTGCTAGTTACAAAATCTGCTGATAAAGCTGGGTTTGCTACTGGAGAATCTATTACCTACACTATTGATGTAAGAAATATTGGAAGTGGGGTAGCAAAGGGTGTAAAATTGGAAGATAAAATAATCTGATCATTTAAAATAGAATGATATCCTACAAATGCAGCTACTACTTCAAACACTTTAGCTGATTATACAAATTTTTATTGGGATTATACCAGTACAATACTTAACCCAGGTCAGAATATACAGTTCAAATATACTGTGAAACTGCTCAATGCAAATATTGAACAAATTTCGAATACAGCTACTACTCTTGTGGCAACTGGATTTGAAAGTAACTACGCTAATAACACAACTAACTTAACTATCGGAAAACAAGGAGAAGCTAAGATTGGTGATTTGGTATGGTTGGATATAAATAAGAATGGTATAAAAGATGATACTGAAAAAGGTATTAAAGATTTACAAATTCAGCTTATAGGTTGTAATGATGTATCACCAAAACTTATCACTAAAACTGATGCTAATGGATTCTACCAATTTATCCAAATTGGATCTGGAAGTTATAGAGTAATGGTACAAGTTCCTGATACCTATAGAGTTTCACCTAGAAATGTAGGTAGCTTTGATAAAGATAGTAATCTTGATCCGCTCACGAATGTAACAGAATGTTTCTCTATTACAAATGGTCAGATTAAATTTGATATTGATGCAGGATTATTTGTAGATCCTACAATTCCTCCACAAAATCCATTCTGTGGTAATAAGATCATAGAACCACAACATGACGAACAATGCGATGGTAACACTGTTGCAGCTGATTCAGTTTGTCAAAATTGTCAGATTATTAAAAATTCTTTAGCAATATGTGGAAATAGCGTTAGAGAACCAGGAGAGGATTGTGAAGTATGAGATGTACCAAATGGTAAGACTTGTTACAACTGTAAACTCACTACAAATTCTGTATGTGGTGATGGTAAAGTAACTGGTAAGGAACAAGGAGGATATGAAGAATGTGATATCAATACTCCAGCAAAACCTGGATATCAATGTATTTGATGTATTGAGGTACCAAACTCACTTGCTAACTGTTGAAATGGAAGACAGGAACTTGGAGAAGCTTGTGATTTGGGTGCATCTAATGGCACTAATACCCCTATTCCAACAGGAGTATATGCTGGTAAAAAATGTACTGCGAGTTGTAATGTAGTAAATAAAATAGGTGAAGTTATCTTGAGCTATGAACCACCAAGCTGTACTGAAATAGATCCACCAAGTGCTATGGAAGGTGAATATTTCCCATTCTGGTGGGATATTGCTGATGATAATGTAGTAACGAGTTGTACGCAGTCTGGTCAAGTTTTGAGAGATAGTATGAGATGTTACTTTGATTTATACGCTGGTGAAGCAGGGACAAATAATCCTATTCAAAGTATTGAAACAAATTGTTATAATACTAATCAGTTTCAAAATAACTTATTAGATTGATTTAACGCATCTGCTGCATCAAAATATGGAAGACATTCATTCTTATTAGACCCAGCAAAAATTGCTAATAAATACTGAGAATATAAGCTTAGACTTAAGAAAATTAATTATCAGGTATGTTCAGGAATTTGATCTTCTACTGTTAATGGTAGTATAGCTCCATTCAATACTTTCAATGATAGTTATGATGAGACTATTTGTGAATATAACTTTACTGTATCAAGACCATATTTGATGCAAGAAGGTTGATTACTTTCAAGTAATGCTACAGATAGTCTGAATAACTTCTATGGATTCTCAAGTAATGCTGGGACTCAGAGCATTCTTACTCAGTATAGCATAAAACTCCAAAATGTTTGATTAAACGAATTTGTATGATCTCAAAATATAAATTATCTCATGGATGATTTTGCTAAAAAATATACACTTTTAGCTGTAGAGAATATTAATTTAGGAGCAAATACACTTAAAGTACCAGGTAAAGAAATCTATATTTTCAAAGGTAATTATACTTACAATGAATCAAGTTTCACAAGCGGTAAACCAAAGACTATAATTGTTTCGGAAGGTAACTTGAATATTGTAGGGAACGTGAGTCAGAATACATTGTTTGTAGTGCCGAAAGGTGATATAATTATTGGTACTGACAACTGTAATGTGCCACAAACTATATTAGGAATCTATCTTACAAAAGGATCAATAGTTTCTGATAAAAACTACATTAACAATAATCTTTCAAATAATTGGTGTGAAGCGGGAAATCTTACTGTAAGAGGACTTCTAGTGGGATCCTCTATACAAGATCTTGTTTCAAAAAGAAGATCAACTCTTGAAGGATGGTTCATGAAAGGGAATAAAAAAGATGCTATTGTTAACTGAGCATCAGTACTTATTAAATCTAACGATAGGTTATTCACGGAACCAGCTCCAGGACTTGATGAATTTACTAAGGAATTGAGTGCTTATAAAAAATAACAATTGAATACAGAGTCGTAATGAAATCAAAAAACAAGCCTTATATCTAATAAAATGAGGCTTGTTTTTTCCTTGAATCTATTAGATCTATGTTTATATTCAGTATCATATTTAATTATCATATTTTGTCATTAATGTATAAATTATCTCTAAGAATATTACTTATTATATCGTTAATAACTTTGACTGGATGTGCTAATCTGACGCCTGGTGCTGAGAATATCGAGCCCAATCCATTTAAAATCAAGGTAAGTGCTGTTGCAAGTTTTGGTATGAAATGAGGTTTCAAAAAATCTTGAATAGTTTCAAGCACAGAGCAAGTGACAGTAAGCGCACAAGCTTGAGGTAGGATAACTCAAATTGATAAAAAAATTGGTAACAAAATAAATATTGGACAACAGGTTCTCGCCATGGAAGACACTAATTGAACTATTAGTTTTGCTGTAAGAAAAGCAGGGGTAGGGCTTGAATCAGCTCAAGATAACCGCGCTATTCAAAATCTTAATTTTGAAAAATCATTATTTGATAACCAAATTGGGCTACAAAGAAATAAAATTACATCCATTGCTACAAGATTTGATGTAGATAAACAAGAAGAGCAAATTCAAAAAAATTTGAATGATAATGATCTAAATGTTACTTGAAGTAACCTTTCGCTTCAGCTTAAAAAATTACAAAATGATCTAGAAAAAGCACAATTGGATTATCAAACAAAACTTGATTCCGATGTTCAGACTATCTTAAATTTCTTTGGTTCAGTAAAACTTATATGAACAGATTTAAATAATTTATTTGCAGATACTATTCAGGCTAGTGATCTATTATTGGGTTATACTTCTGCGAATAGAAATGCTAATGATGGTTTTGAATCAATGCTTGGAAATAAAGATTTTTATTCTAAGGCTCGCGCAGAAGCAGCTCTAGGAACTGCACTATCAGCTTATGATAATTTTAAAATGATAGTAAGCGATATCAATGCTGATACAATAAACCCTTTGTTGAAATCGTACCAGAAGGGGATTGAATCTGTGAATGCATTACTTACTTCTATAAATACATTACTTATCATGACTCAACCTGGTGGACCACTCCCAGAGAGTTTATATAACGGATACAAAGCACAATTTGATGGCTATAAAAGTAAGGCTTCAGGCATAAGTTCCAGTGTAAACGCTCAACTCAATGGAATCAATACTTTCTTTGCTACTTACAAACAAAATCAAGAATCTGCATTAAAGTGAATTGAAAGTTTAAAACAACAAATTGAACTTAGCACAAAAGGTGTAAATGATACTCAATATAATACTAAACTTAGTTCTGATAGACAACTTTCAAACTTGGAAAGTACGATTAAAAATCAAGATTTAACTGATAAATCTAATGATTATACAGCTGATTATTTGGTTCAAAACGCTAAAACAACATTAGATAATCTGAATAATGCTGTGGCAAATGCTCAAATATCATATGAGGAAGCAACTTTTTGACTCTCTAAGTTTACAGTAGAGTCACCAATCTGAGGAACTATCACTGATGTCTTAGTTACAAAAGGACAAGAAGTAAATCCCGGTACTCCGCTCTTTACAGTCGTAAATACTAATCTTAGACAAATTGATCTAGATATTACTGCAGGAGAAAAAGAACTTATCATTCCCGGACAGGCTGTTGAAATAAATCAATGAGGAATAATAGGAAAAGGAATTGTTGAGTCTGTTAGTGAAGTCGCAGATCGTAACTTTGGCTATAAGGTTGTAGTTATTATAACAGAAGGGAGCTTTGATATTGGATCTAGTGTAGCAATTCAATTTACTTGATCACTCGGAGAAAACATAGTAATACCACTCAATAGTGTGTCTATTGTTGATAACGGAAGGTGAGTAGTTCAATTATGGAAGTCATGAAAAATAATACCGACCACTGTAAGTTTATGATCGCTTGCAGGGCAGTATATTATTGTGACCGATGGTTTATCAATAGATGACATGATTATTATTTCAGATATTTCAAATTTTGATTCAGAAAAAATGCAAGCAGTAGCCGAATCTAACTAGTGCTTGCAGGTTTTTATATGGTAATTTTTATCTATTTATCGTTTTTCTTATTATTATTCTTTTCTTTTTCCTCTAATTTCTCTTTTAATTTTGTAAAGTCTTTAATAGTATCAATTTGTTCTACGTTTTCTAAATATTCATCCAATGTTCGATTTGTTTCAAGAGTTGGCCATTCAAGGTCCATTTCTTTAATTTCTTCGTATAATTCTTTAGCTACTACATAATTTTTTTCCCAGTTATGATCAGCTGGTACAAATTTCCATTCAGGATTATTACATTTATTGATAACGTTTTCGTAAACTTCCAGATATTTTTGTCTTACTTCCAATGTTTCTCGATCTCCATCATTATGTTTTCGCATTTTTGTTATATCTTCAAGTCTTTCTTCCATTCTTTCTTCTTGAACTTTCCTAGAGACATGGAAGAAGAATTTTATAATTTTAATATTATTCTCTTTCATGTATTTTTCAAACCAGTTAATTTGATCATACCTATTTTTTATCTCATCTTTACTGTGTGTTTCCAAAACCGTAGGAACTAATATATCTTCATAATAACTTCTATTGAAAACTTGTATTTCACCTTTTTGAGGTAACTTGCTATGTATTCTCCACAAATAATCATGTGCTTTCTCTAATTCATTTGGCGCCTTCCACGACATAAAATTGATAGTCAGAGGGTTTAACTTACCAAACACTGACTTGATCACTCCATCTTTACCACTTGCATCCAGTCATTGGAATATCACCAGAATGGCATGTTTTTTTTGTGCATGAAAAATGGTTTGTAGTTTATATAATTTGTCTAAGTATTCTTCAGTTTGCATTTTCTTTTTTTCCTTGTCCCAATTCTTAGGTCCATGAGTTTCAAGATCGCTGATTTTAATTGCCATAAAATATATATTAATAATAAAGAATATAAGCAGAAAACTTATATTTGTACGAATATATTATATCTATTTGGAGTAAATTTTGCAAATATTTTTAACTATTATCTTGGATATGCTCGATATACTCGAGAACTTTTTCAAATCTTTCATATTGTTTTTCTTGAATTCCCTCTAAGAGTATGCCTAAACAATACTTAGATATTCCGTTCATGTTAACTACTCCATGTTTTTGGAGAATTGCTTCCGCCTTATGACTTAAGCTTCAAGATTTTGATTCAATCAGTACTATGCCTGGCATATAAGTTGGTTTTCAATCTTTTCTTCTTGCATCAGTAAAATGAAGATCTGTATCAAAGGTTATCCTTTCATCATTTTTTTTACTACAAAGTGTAGATCTTGTATATTCAGTAATGAGGGCAGGAACAACTTGTGATTCCAAACCAGTCTGGTAAATTGATTGATAAAGTTTGTCTGTAAATAACTTACATCTTTTGGTAAATTTTCAGTGCTTATTTAATTGGATATCGAATTTAAATTTACGAATAGTGTCGTGATCTCTTTGTTTATATTCAAAAAATGCGAGCTTACTATCTATATACTTTCTAGTTCTTAATTTTGTTCTTACCTTAAGTCCATGTCAATGCTCATGAAAAAATTTGTATTCATCGGTATCAAAATAGATATTATGATATCCGAATTCCCTAACTCATTTTATCTCTAAAGCAACATACTCATCTTGTAGATCTTTCAATATACTTTCCAAATTAGAAATGTGGGTAATATATTTTTTTTCCATTCTATCTAATCCAATAGATCACATTTGTTCCTCCATTTGAGAAAGAGAAATTGAATCAAATTGTTTTAATAGATTGTTCATGGTGGAAGAAAAAATAAAAGAATTAAATTAACGACCTTATAATAGCCTTTTAGAATTGGTTTACAATTCATTATACTCAGTAGGCATTGAAAAGTCAAATCTATTTTATAATAAAGTTACCAAAAAAAACGTTAGCTTATAAATTATGATTTTTTAGGTAACTAAACTACTATAACTGGCTTTATAAGCTCATTTTAAAACCATAGGTACGAATTACTTCCAAACAAGAGTTTGCAAACTTTTCATCTACTAATTTTGACATTTTGTATAACCTATTTATACTTGTATGATGCCTTCAAGAAGAAATGATAATTTTCATAAGATTTCGATTCCATTGATCTTTAAATTTTTTGATGACTTTTTTGATGAGGTCGTTTTGATGAGAAGATATTTGATCTTTGTAATATAGGCATTCTAAAATACAAATTTCCAAACTACCTACTTGAAAATTGTTGTTTCCAATTTTAATAGTTTTTTGAAAAGATTGAATTCTTTTAATAAGGGTTTTTTGATTTAAAATATTTTTTTTCGCTAGTCCATATTGCTTATAATAAAGGAAAAATTCTGAGATTACTTGTTCACGTCACTGTTTCTTTTCATTATATATTTCTATTTCGTTAATAATATCATAATTATTCATGAGTAGTTCTAGACCTTTTGTTCATCATATATAATAATTACTTTTACAATCTTTTTTAATCTGTTTATATAATAAATCTCGATAGAGTCTATCTATGGTATTGATAAGAGTAAAATTTTTGTTTTCAGGATAGGAGATAAGATAAAGATCTTTTTTGAGAGGTATAAGATATTGTTTTTGTTTTAGTGTAAAAATAAGTTTGTAAAATTTGCTTATTTCAAAATTTGGACCTAAAATATCTTTTTGTAAAGATTGTAATTCTTGATCATCAATAATTTTACCAATTTTTTTACTTAATTTTTTGATAATTGGCTCTACGTATTTTAGTGACATTTCTTATATATAAACTGATAAATAATACTAATACATTTTATCTTTTTTTCATCAAACTTCAAGTCATTTCTTCCTTATACTTTTTTTAATTTTTTCACTACACTTTTGAACTCAAAAAGATATTTGTGAGTTACACCCTTATTTATTTTTTCTGAACAAGTGATTATGAATGTAACTCCACTGTTTGTTGTTAATACAAACAAAACCGTGCAGTTTCAACACATGAAACTTGATATGGAGGAATGGAATGAATGATATATTGGATTATTGGAAATCAATAGTAATAAATTCTATGTTAAATTTGTTATTAACGAAGGAGGAGTTATTGGAGAATTTGAAGTATATGGCATCAAAGGCTTTATTGAATTCAATGTTAGAATAATTAAAATAATAAGAAATATAGTACAAAATTTAACTCAATTAAATTAAATAACCATGAAAAATTTAACAATGAAAGACTTTTCTACTTTGGTAGGAGCTGGAACAGGAGTAGTGCTTTTAGACTTTTGGGCAGAACGATGTGGTCCTTGTATGATGCTCAAACCATTATTGGAAAATTTGAGTATGGATTATGCAGGAAAAGCTGAGTTCTATAAAGTTGATACAGATACTGAAGGAGAACTCTCAATGCAATTTTCTATAAGATCTATTCCTACTGTAATCTTATTTGTAGATGGAGAAGTAAAAGAAAAAATAATCTGAGTACAGGGAGCAGATGTATATAAGCAAAAACTTGACCAACTCATTACTGATGCAGCTTAAATCTTATTAAGATCTACTATTTGAGGTATAATCAAAAAATAAAGAAAACTCCTTTCAACGGGAGTTTTTTCTAAAATTGACCGATCCATGCCATACCTAATGCATCAGCACTATCATTGTATTGAGGTAATTCATCCAGACTAAACAACTGCATAACTTTTTTTTGTACCAATTTTTTCTCGGCTTTGCCATTTCAGGTTATATACTTTTTTACCTGTACTGGATCTATTTCTTGGAAAGTAATATTATTTGCTACACAAAATATAATCAAAGCTCCTCTTATTCCATACACAAACTCCGCATTAGATTGATTTTTACTTGTAAAGTAGAGTTTTTCTATAACGACTTTTTCTACTTTTTGCTCAAGTATAAGGGTTTTGAAGTACTCATGGATATTGTTCATTTTCTTAAACCAATCCAATCTAGTCACAATAGGACTATCATCAAAAAGAATACCACAATCCATGATTTGTGGCGTAGGAGTGTTTGGAATGCCTCAAAAATTTACCAAAGCATATCAGCATTTTCTCACTCCTGGGTCTATTCCTAATATAATCATTTTCTAATTTAACAATTGATAATACGCTACTAATAATTAAAATCCTGACAATTAAAATCATAAATATTCCCATGCACATATCTTCAGCTTATTTAAAATTTTTAAAAAACTTCAAGAAGGGATTTACTCTGATTGAGGTGCTGATTTCCTTGGTTATCATATCCTTATTGGTAGGAGTGATGTTCGGGATATATACCAGTGTATTGAGACTATCAGTGAGAATAGAACAAGAGAAAAACCTCAATAACGAGTTACTATTCGCTTCGCAGACACTACAGAATATGGTAGATAATTATGATTTGGATCTAGACTATTATTTTACTGGAAACACGAGAAACAATATTGATAAATTGGGATACTCTGATACACTTGCTCTATCTTCACCTGATAAAAAAATTCAACTTAAGAAAGTGGGAGAGTGCGGACAAGGTTCAGGATGTTTCTTAGCATTGATTGATGGGGAAGCTATCAAACAGCTTACCAATCCTTTCAAAGTTTCCGTTCCTCTACTGCAGTTTAGAATCATACCCTATGAATTTGGCTCGGTGGATGCTATACAACAAAAAGGATTTCGGATGTACGGAAAGATAACGAGCAGTAGATATAATACATGAAAGTATGAACTCAATGTAGCCCAAGATATACAACTTTTCTTCAATATCAGAAAGTATTAAACCTTATTGTTAAGCAGAATCCGAGAAGATTAATTGTATTTAAAGTCTAAAAAATTACTAAAAGAAAAAATTTATACTCTAATTGATAATACAATGTTGGATCCAAAATATATCTATGAAAATGCTGAATATATGCGCAAAATATGTGTTGATAAGTTTGTAGATTGCGATATTGACGCTTTTGTAAAGGTTTATGAAGAATTAAAAAATAATCAGAAAGAGCTCGACGACTTGAATCAACAAAAGAAACAAGCTGCAGCTGCAAAAAATCATGAACTCGGAAAACAACTCAAAGAAAAAGGAGTAAGTATCGAACAAAGAGTAAGAGAGCTTGAAGTGCAATTCAAAGAAATAGCTGAGTCTGTGCCAAATCTGTATAGTCCAGATACTCCATACGGAAGAGATGATAATGAAAATGTAGTGATCAAAAAACGAGGAGAACCAAAGTCATTTGATTTTCCTATCAAAGATCATGCCGATCTTGGTCTCAATCTGGATATTTTAGATTTTGATACAGCAGGACAGGTGAGTGGAAGTAGATTTGTATATATCAAAAATGATCTTGTGCTTCTCCAGTTCGCAATCGTTAACCGAGTTTTCCAAACACTCAGTGATCAAGAAACTATAAATCAGATTATCAAAGATAACAATCTCACGGTAAGCAATAAGCCATTTTCTGCTATTGTTCCGCCGGTACTGATGAAGAAAGAAGTCATGAAAAAGATGGGAAGATACAATCCAAATGATCAAACCTATGAACTTACTCACGATGATATGGTATTGGTAGCAAGCGCAGAACACAGCATCGGACCAATGCATATGGATCAGATTATAGAAACCGATCTTTTACCGATTAGATATCTTGGCTACAGTAGCGCTTTTCGTAGAGAGGCAGGAACCTATGGTAAGGATACGAAGGGAATGATCAGACAACATCAATTTGATAAACTTGAAATGGAAACGTTTACTACTCCAGATCAGGGCATGGAAGAGCATTTGTTTATGGTGGGAGTACAAGAATACCTTCTCCAAAAGCTCAATCTACCTTATGAAGTAATGTTGTGTTGTACAGGAGATATGGGAGCTGTGGATTATAGACATGTAGACATGAATACCTGGATACCTTCGCAGGGAAAATACCGTGAGACACATAGTGCTGATTATGTTACTGATTACCAAGCCAGAAGACTTGGGACGAAGTTTAAAGATAAATTTGATGCAGGGCGTAAGGGTTTTATACACATGAATGATGCTACTGCAATCGCCTTGGGGAGAACTATGGTTGCTATCATGGAGAATTACCAACAAGCGGATGGAACTATTCTTATTCCTGAAGTGTTACAATCATATATGGGTAATAAAAAAGTAATTGGAAAATAATTTCATAATCTGAAAATAAGCGTAGAAAATAAATAAATATAGACAGTAAAAATAATATCTTTAGTAGAAAAAATGAAAAATCAGCTATTTTAGTGCAGGTATCATCTTATATTGTGTATTAGTAAGACTATTAAATTAGTACCCCCTCGTATCCTCGTCCGTCTTTTTTAATGCAGGTACTAGTTGACGTTGATTCTTAGAAAGACGAAAATCTCTATAACCTAATATAGTAGTTAGCCTCTCTAATCATTTTGCATCTTTAAGCATATCAAAATGAGCATCACCTCATATAGTAGTTAGATTCTCTAATCATTCTGCATTAGTAATACTTTGAAAATTAGTATAACCTCATATAGTAGTTAGATTCTCTAATCATGTTGTATTAGTAAGACCACTAAAATCAGCTTTACCTCAAATAGTAGTTAGCCTCTCTAGTCATTTTGCATCTTTAAGTCTAATAAAACGGAGATCGCCTCATACACTAGTTAAATTTTCTAATCATTTTGCATCTGTAAAATAATCAAAACTAGAATTACCTCATATGGTAATTAGATGTCTGTAAGAACATTGGCTTGAATTATCATTAAGATTACCTTTTATGCTTGCGATAGAGTCTTTTATATTTTGATCTATGTTTGTAAGATCTAATGTAAGTCATGGAAGGCTACATAGATAAAGTACTTCTGCTTTGCTATGACTATCACCACATACTACTTTGCCGTTTTCTATTTGTTTTTGAAGTGATTCTGATGCTTCAAAAAGTCATTTATTTCATTTTCCATATAGTTTTTCTTTTAGAACTGTTGCTTTTTCTTTATCATCACTAAGTTGTTTTTCTCTAGTAATATAATCTTCTAGTCGCTGAACATCTTCATAATCTTCTAGTCGCTGAGCATCTTCAGCTTTTTTCTTACCTAGTTGACGGTTTTCTGCTCTGATTTTTTTTGTATCTTCAGATGAAAATAATTTAGTTAGAAAATCTTTGGCATAATCATGTCCGAAGTTTTCTTTGAGGTTTTTATATTCATCTTTTATCTTATCAATTTTGGATTGTGAATCTTGTGAAAGATCATAAGAAGTAGGTTTTTTCATATTGATAGATATAAGAATTAAAAATTATGATTTGATTATACTGATGGGGGGGGGGTGTTTGTCAAATATTTCATATTAAAATATTTTTTAAATACATAATTAACTAAATAAGTAGGTTTTCATTCATTTTTTGTTTGTGAGGTATTGCAATCATATATGGAAAATAATTTTATAATCTGAAAATAAGCGTAGAAAAATCGCCTCTAGGAATAACCTAGGGCGATTTTGTTTCAATAAAGATAACGAATTAAAATTGGAAAATACATCAAGAGAAAGCAAATAGTCCATACATAGACTGTGAAAAATAGTAATGGAACAATAAGACCAATGACAATTCGATGATTCATTGCTTCACTTTCTATTTCTAGATTTGCTTCTTCTTCGCTATAGCCATTTACATACACTAAATAGAAATAGCGTAGCTCGTATTTCTCAAATAATTCTAGATCTTCTTCATCCTGCCATGTCTTCATAGCATTAACTTGGAGAGTAAAGCCAGAAACAAAAAGTCATCACTCCGATTACGAAGAGGATACCAGCTACCCATGCAATTTTATGGAGACTGGTAGCATCGATGCTAATCTTTTTTTGTTCTAAACTTGCTTGTGAATCATTCAATCTAGAACTTTTTCTAGCTTTTTCTTGCACAATACCATTACCGTTTTTCGCTTTCATTGCTTAATTTTTTATTCTATTTATAATTAAAATACACTGTGAGATATAAGAAATAAGAATCTTATGTCAATATACTTTTCATATTATCAGAGATTTGCATTTATTGTTGACTACCTCGATGAGATATTTATAAATAGTATATCAAAGCTTATTGTAGTAAGGAAAAGTAATACTTAGTTATGCCCGCAACTAAAATCTGACTATCTAAATTATTTTTTCACTTAAAGTATTATCATCATGGAAACACGTATGCCTATGCCAACTAGCACTCTTAATTATGATACTTTCCCATTATGGAATAAGGTATTTATTAATGAAGAATCGATTAAAAAGATTGTTGGCGCAATAATTGAAGTCGGAAACGATAAAGATTGCTGGAGAGATTCATTGTATAAATATGGTGCTAATTTAAATCATTATATCAGTAATATATTGACGTATTCGTCTTATCAGTTTGATGATAAGATAAATATGAAAAGATGTATTGATACTATTTGCAATGATATTCGAAAAAGACCTGAATTGAAAGAACAAGTAGCTCATGCATTGTCACACTTATCCTAGGAGAGTAGTACTTTATTTCCTAATTATTGCATTATGGACATACTGAATCAATCACGAGAAGAAACTCAGAAAAAAGCAGAAAATATATTATTGAGGAATCAAACTAATAATAAAGTAACACATGAGAACTTTAAAAAACGAGACTATGAAGAAAGAAAATATATTCTTGATCTTATGAAAGTATTAGGATATTTTGAATATAAAAACTCTCCTGAATATTTTACAAAAATTATGAAAGTAATATATGGAGTAAATAAGATAGTAAATGAATATAATAGGCCTATCAATAACGAATTTGAAAAACTTAAAATATATAAAGCAGCCTGTGAATTATATTTTCTTGAAAATGAAGACTTTACAAAAGAAGAACAATATCAGATTATAAAACGATATAAAACTTATAGAGGGATGGCATTATATAAGAGTTATGGTAGTGATTTGGAACACCCAGCGCTCAAAGATAGAACTACTCAGCATATGATGGAAAGTGAATTTACAGATTATCTTAAACAACCTGTACTCAAAGAACGTCGAGAAGAGAAACAAAAACAGTACGGAATCGAAATTACTCAAACCCTCAATCATGCATCTTAATTTCATCACACTTACCCAATTAGACTCTCATATCCATTTTCTAGAAGAAACCATGGGATTGAAGGATTTTTTCATTGTTGGAGGTGTAGTAAGAGATTGTATAATCTGAAAAAATAAAGATATTATAGACGTAGACCTCACTATGTGTGCTGATCCAGACGATCTACGAAGTACTCTCAACGCCAAAGTCAAGAAAGATAAACTAGAAGATGTTTCATTGTTTCGTACAGAAAAATTTGGTACGATTACTATTGTTAAGAAGAACCCTGAAAGCTCACTCTACTATGAGATTACTCCTTTCCGTGAAGAAGGTTCTTATACTGATTCGCGTCATCCGGATGAGATACAACGGTCTGATAGTCTTGTATTAGACGCAGGAAGAAGAGATTTTACCATTAATGCTCTATATTATACTCAATTACAACAATCTGACAAAAAAGTAATTTCAAAAAATACACATACTGATGAATACATCTTACAATATCTCAAAGATCATAAATTTATAGTGATAGACTGTATTCTTCTTCTGCAAGATCATCAAGTTATTGATATCTTATTACCAAAAGGTAACTTAGATAAAAATGAATTTGAGAAATTTTGTAAAGAACAAAAAATAGAATTAGAAAAAATAATCTGAATCATTCGAGATCCTTATTTATGAATTCAAGATATCGTAGATGGTAAGATTAGAGCAGTAGGCAAGCCTGATCTCAGATTTACTGAAGATGCTCTCAGAATACTCAGAGCAGTAAGATTTCAAAATACGCTAAACTTTGATAGTCTTCTAGATACTGATTTTGATTACGAAAAAAATACTTGGAAGAGTATGAAAAAACATTATTTTCTTGTAAAAAATCTCAGCAAAGAACGTATTCACGATGAACTCAAAAAAGTATTTTCTGGACCAAATCCATTTGCTTATATCGCAATTCTTGATGAACTCAACTTACTCAAGTCTTTGTTTCCAGCAATTCATGCTATAAAATATCTACCTCAACCTGTGAGATATCATCCATTTGATGTCTACACTCATAGTTTGTTGGCTCTCAATTTCTTACAGACCATCAATGAAAACTACCTCGTGAGAATGGCTATGCTCTATCACGATTGTGGTAAATTAGAACAATATCACTCTCATAGTTTTAATCTCGGAGAAGAAGAAAGACCTTTTATCTATTCAGGTTGGCTCAACCATGTTAACTGTGGCCAGGATCTTGCGGAAGAAGATTTATTGAGAATAGGATTTACAAATAAAGAAATTTCTGAAATAAAGTGGTATATCAAAAATCATATGAAGCCTGGAGAAATATTGATGTCAAAATCAGATTCTTGGAAGAAAAAAATAAGAGAACTATATTCTGAAGTAGGCTATGAGCAAGTGTTCAATCTATTTGATATTACGAGAGGGGACCGCGCTGGTCACTACAATCCAGTTCAAAAACCTCAAATTGATAATGTAAATGCTCTGTACGAGATTCTTGATGATCTCAAAAATTCTGAAGGTCAGTTTACTATCGATAAGATGCTTGTGAATGGTGACGATATTATGAAACGCTTCGAATTATCTCCTTCTCCTGAAGTATGAGTATTAATCAAAAAAGCGTTTGTACGGGTTTTGGAAGATGCCCCAAAAAGAAATAATAAAGAAAAAATATTCAGATATTTAACTAAAGATTAATAAGGTAAGGTTAGTATTTTTCTTATTGTTGTGCCTGTTTTTATAGTAGTAGTTGACCCAGTATTAAGATTGCTAGTTTTTGTTGTTGGTTTATTTGTAGTATTTTTAGTAGGGCTCGGTTTTTTTACCGTTTCAAATAATAAACTTGCATCGAGGTTGTCATTTCTTTTCAGAAGTTCATGAACTCCATCATACAAAATTCATTTTTCTGGATCAATAATTTTCCAATCTGCTTCTCCCATAATGTGCTGCAAAAGTCAGTAAGTATAATCCACATTGAAATAGTTTAAACCTATTACCTCAGGGGTATTATCAATAAATTCTGCAAGATCGCTCAGCCATTTACTCTTATCGTCTTTCGCAGATGTAAACATTTTTTGAGATTTTAACCAATTGAAAAATTGATTGTAATAGATTGCCGTAGTCCCTACCTCGTCAATATAAATTGGTTTCTTTATGGTAAGTATTCTTGCTCGATTATTTCGAGCACTATCAAAAATAATATCTTTAAAGCTCAGCCATTGACGATTGCTAGTAGCTTTTCACCAATTATATACTGAAAATCAGATTATATCTACATATTGATAACCTGGATAATAATCTTCTCGAGTAAGACAGTTTGTTTTTTCTTTTTGTTCTAAATTGCAAGTAATAAGCGGACTAGATTGATTTGGTACATATCCATTAGTGTCTGAAACTTTACTTCGATCTAATGGCATATCATGTCGATTGAAAGAAAAATCAAATTGGATATTGGATTTGTCGAGTCCGACCTTCCTAGAAAGCGCGTATATCCTTTTCCATGCTTTTTTGAATGAAGTTGGGTCACTTCATCGTGCGTACCAACCTCCATTCATCTCATGCATAGTACGAAAAATTACTTTTATCTTATATTTTTTTATATCTTCAAAAAATGCTTTATATTCATCATCAAAATATCCTGACGCAACTTGAATAGCAGTGAGATGATCTGGAGAAAGAGTAATATGATATATCCTATTTCATGTTCCTAGTTTATTCACAATTTCTTTAATTGCATTACTTCCTTGGCCACTATATCTATCAAAAATAAATGCTGAAACTTGTAAGGTATATGGAGAAATTTTATCTTCAACATCTTTGACTTCTTGAACTGTTTTTGACTGAGAGTATAATCATAGAGTATAAGCTTTTGCAAGAGAGCTGAAAGAGAAACAAGCTCAAATAATCCCGATGGTCAGCAAAATTTTTTTAAACATTTTGAAAATTAGCGTACGATATGAATAATATTGAATAACTAACTTAAATAACTATCTTTATTACAATTCATTACAAGAACGTATTTTCCGATTTGTAAATTTATATTGTTAGTTTAAAGATTTTGGACCTAAAAGTAAAAAAATCAATATTTGATCAAGAAGCATTGGTAGCTTGGATGAAGGAAGAAAAACTTCCATCGTTTCGTCAAAAACAGATACTTACAGAGATTTTTACGAATTCTGTTATTGATTTCCAAGAAATGACAACCTTATCGATCGATTTGAGAAATAAATTATCAGAAGAATTTGAGATATTGCCTTTTGAAGTAGATAGCGTACATGAAAACCCAGAAAGTACAAAAATAGGATTCAGATTATCCAATTGAAGTATCTTAGAAACAGTAGTGATGTATCATTATCACAAGAAAGAAGTCGAAGGAAAACCAGAAAAGGTAAAATACCTCAACAGAGTGACTATTTGTATTAGTTCTCAAGTGGGATGTCCGGTAGGATGTATCTTTTGTGTAACAGGAAAGCTTGGATTTTGAAAAAATCTATCGTATTCTGAGATGATAGCTCAGATAATCTGGGTGAATAATTATCTGAAGACAAAACTTGGTAAGAAAGAAGATGGTACTTGGCGAAAGATTAGAAATGTAGTATTTATGGGTATGGGAGAACCATTACTCAATTATGATAATGTTAAAACAAGTCTCGATTTTATGCTCAAACAAGAATATCTCAGCCTAGGTAAAAGGCATGTGACGATTAGTACTTCAGGTATTATTCCAGGTATTGATAAACTGATAGAAGATGGTATTGATTGTGCGTTGGCTCTGAGTTTACATGCTCCAAATCAAGGTCTTAGAGAAAAACTTATTCCTACTATTGCCAAAAATTATACCTTAGAGAAGCTAATGGCAGCAATAGATAGATACACAGATGCTACGGGAAACAGAATTTTCTATGAATACATCATGATCAAAGATATGACAGACTCCCCAGATTTGGCATACGAACTAGGAAGATTACTCCAAGATCGTAGCGCACATGTCAATCTTATTCCTTACAATCCCAATCCTGCTATGCCAGACCTTGAAGAATCTTCTACAGAGTCTATTCTCAAATTTAGAGATATCTTGGAAAGTGCTTGATTGACTGTAACAGCACGTATCAATCGTGGACGTAAAATCAAAGGAGCCTGTGGTCAGCTCGGGTATGAGAAAGTAAGTAAAGGAGAAAAAGTAGTATTTGATATGAAAAAACCACTTGTAAAATAAAAATATAATCTGATTATTGAGTTACTAGATATATTTATTTTCTTACAGATATACTATGACTCGAAATAAACTCACAGAGGAAGAAGAACATATTATTCGTGATAAAGGTACAGAACGTGCAGGAACAGGAGAACTCTTGAATGAAAAAAGAGAAGGAATTTTCATATGTCGTAGATGTAATGCTCCCTTGTATAATAGTGGAAGCAAGTTTGACAGTGGATGTGGGCGACCAAGCTTTGATCAAGCAATCCCTGGAGCAGTAGATTGGACTACGGATAAAGATGGTCATAGAACGGAGATTACTTGCCACAACTGTGAAGGTCATCTTGGACACGTGTTTGTGGGAGAACGCATGACGGAACAAAATACACGTCATTGTGTAAACTCTCTGAGCATGAGATTTGTAGCTCAAGAAAAGGAAAAAGAGTTTTTTGAAGCTAACCCAATTGCTCAAGATCTACACGCTCCACGTGAAACTATTTACTTTTGAGGTGGATGTTTCTGGTGTATTGAAGCAGTATTCCAACAATTTCTAGGAGTAATAGAGGTAAAATCTGGATATATGGGCGGGAAAAGAGAATATCCTAGTTATGAGCAGGTGAGTACTGGAGTTTCTGGACATATAGAAGTAGTTCAAGTCACTTACAATCCTCAGATTATTCCATTAGATATCTTATTGGATGGATTTTTCATTAGTCACGATCCTACAAGTATGGATAAACAGGGCGGTGATAGCGGTGAACAATATAGATCAGTGATTTTCTATACCACTCCTGAACAAAAGAAAACTATTGATACAAAAGTAACTCAACTCAATAAAGATACCTATGAAGAGGCTATTGTTACTCACATCAAAGCTGCTGAAAATTTCTGGATAGCAGAAGGATATCATCAAGATTTTTATAATCAGAATAGCAGCAAACCTTATTGTCAGATTGTGATTGACCCTAAGATAAAGAAAATCAGAGAATCTTTGAAAGAGTGGATTAAGTAATTACATCTTTCTAGAATCATATCCCCAATGTAAGACTGCCTGTCTTTGTCTTTTTCTGCAATCCCAATCCATTGGATGGCAGTTTTTCATGATAGCCATCGTATGCCTTCTCATATTTCATCGTCTTTTTATCTGTCTATTATCTTCATCAGGTATTCTACGACCCATATAATATCTACAATACCATTGAAATCGACCTCTGGGATCATCTGCATATATTCGTCATTTTTTCTTCCAATCACGAAGAGACATGGAAGCATTTACCCCAAAGAAATTGAGCTTGGGGTTTTTCTTGAGTGGGGAAAGTTTAGCATTGGTAAACCGATCTGCTGGAAATTCATTCTGGCAATCTGTCATGTATTTACCTCAAAACACGCCTGCTTCCAGCATCTGTGCAGGGCTAAGATCGGGGTGGAACCTTTCATCAAAGTTTTTACCCATGGTCTCGGTGCATTCATAAATATAGTTAGTTTGCATCTTATCATTTACGGTGATAATCTTGGTTTGCATGAGTAGAGATTTGAATTAATAACCTTTTTGGAAGAACATACTCCAGGCATTGGAAAGAGCAAAGAAGATGGATTTGAGAATTTTCTGAGTAGGAAATCGTGGAATGAATCGTTTTCTTTTTTCGCAGAATACTTTTTCAAGATCTGAATCATGATTCCCAAAGTATCTTTTTACAGCAAATTCTCCACAGGCTGCGGCTCGTGGTAATCCGGCACATCATAGCACTCGTATCTGATTATCATAGATATGACACAGATCAATAATTGGCATAAGATCTTTGCTTACTTGAATTCTTCCTGACCAGTATTCCATAAACTCAAGTTCCTTCAGACAAGGAAAGGTTTTTTTGAAATCTTTTATAGTAGAGAGAATAGAACTTTCGTAGTGTACATCCCAAGGTAAAAATGAACTTATTGGATTTCCTCATCCCAAAATAATTCTATTTCACTCTATAAGTCTATAGTAATTGAAAACAAGTTTGGTATCTCGACACATAAGTTCGCCGTTTGGCATCATTTCTTGTATTTGTTCCTCGCTCAAAGGCTCACTCACACAGATAAAGTTTACTACGCCATACAATAATTTTGATTTTGAAGCAGAGAGTTCTTTAGTGACTTTCCCTGGGCATAAAAAAGATTGTTTGAAGCTTATGGTGTTCGTATCTGTTAAGGCTGTTTTATCATTGATAGTATCTATATGCGTCTGTTCATAAATATTTACTCATAAAGATATAAGATGGGCTTTGAGTCATTGGCAGTATTGGAAAGCTGAAATACCAAAACTATTCTCATATCTCACTCCCGCTGTATAATTTTTTCAGCTTATATATTTTTTTAAATCTTTTGAAGACTTGATAAAATCACTATCAAAGCCAAACTTTTTTCTTCCTTCATCTTCTTCTTTGCATGCATCTTTTCCCATCATACCTACTCACAATAACATACTATCTTGGTTTCTCAGATCACAATGCAGTTTGAGATTATGAACATTATTGACAATGCTTTCTTCACCTTTGGAACCAAAATCCCAAATTTTCTTGGCAACCATATCTCCAAATCTCTTTTCTAAAGCTCTCAAACCAAGCTCGCTATCTGGAGTCAAGAATCATCCACTTCTACCAGACATACCGCCGCCACAGATTGTTTTTTCTACCAACACGATGCTACTTGCATCAACTCATTGCTTGATAAGCTCTAAAGCACTGTGTAAACCCGCCACACCTCCTCAGACTATTAAAAAATCACAATGAATATCTTTGTCTAAGATTGGGCTAAGAGGGATAGGGTTTTCTAATAGGGTAGTCTCTCGATGATTATGATATTGCATTATTTTGATTGTTTAAATTAAATTGATTAGTGATTTATTTTGGCATACTAAGGATTTTGGTTTCTGTATAATCTCTCAATCCTGTCTTTCCATGCTCTCTAAAATTACCTGACATCCTCGTGTATCCGCCAAAAGGTATCTGAGGTAATACATAATTTGTGTTATTTATATTGATATTTCATGTACGTAGTTGTTTGCAAAGTGAATTAATAATCTGATTATCTGATCATCGAACATATCATCCCAAACCAAATTTACTATCATTTGCCATTTGTATAGCCTCTTCTATAGTGTCAAACGCAATGATAGGAAGAATAGGAGCAAATATTTCCTCCATCATAAATACACTTTTACTCAAGACATCATTATTTTCAGGATTTAATAATAATGCAAAAGGAATAAATGGACCAACAGTATTATCATATTTTCATAAGGATATTATATCTACTCACTGCATACTGACATCATCCAAAGATTTTTGAATCTTATCATAAGCAGTAGTATTGATGAGGCATCCAATATGAGTATTCTTATCTAAAGGATTTCCTATATTATAATCAGAAAATGTAATTTTAATCTTATCTATAAGCTCATGATATCTTGATCTATGGACAAACAGTCTTTTCAGCCCATCGCAGATTTGTCCTGAATGCTGTATTCTAAACTGATCAAGTGTATTCATCATCTGATTATCTATGATTGCGTCAGATAATACTATACCAGGAGCGTTTCCTCATAGCTCTAGATAAGAAGGTTTCATGGAGTTTCCGTTTATGTTAGATATTTTGTGACCAACATCGCTTGATCCTGTAAATATTGTCATATCTGTTTCCAATTGCACCAGACTATTACCCAATTCAGAATCTCCGAGTACCAATTGAAATGTATTGGTCGGTAAAACTGATATCAATAAATCACTTATCAACTTAGCTGATCGCATACAAGCGGAAGCAGGTTTATAAATAATAGTGTTACCAGCTAAGAGTGGAGGAATGACCTGCCATATAAATTGAGAACTTGGAAAATTTCGTGGAGAAATGACTGCTGCAACTCCTTTTGGCTCAAAATACTGGATATGTTTGCTCGTATCATCTTCAAATACTATCTCACAGTCGAGTATTTTTTCTGCATTATCAATATGTCGTTGTAAGTATGCAATATCATAATCTATATCACTCATGGCTTGCGACAATGGTTTTCCTATTTCTTTGGAGATATTTATCGCCAATTTTGAAGCATTATCCTTGTATATTTCCAAAAAAGATGAAATAGTCTGAACTCTTTCTCATGTACTAACTGTCGACCATATTGTAAATGCCTTTTTAGATTTTTTGAGAATCGAAATAAGTTCTTCTGGAGAAGTTAAATCTACCTCACCAAGTACTTCATTTTCTCATCGATTAGATTTGCAAGAATGTCTTTTCATAGCCTATTTTACTTAATAATTGAGACATTTACAGGGCATTTATTTCGATTATTGAATAAAAGTCATTAAAATACTTGACAAATACATAAATTATATGTATTATATTAGAGTTATTATTGACATTTTATAAATTATCATCTTATTATGGTATTATGATTTAAGAAAACAGTTGTATTGTCTTGTGCTGTAGCCTTACTTGTAGGAACTTCAGTTTCGCAAGGTTGGAGTTACCCTCTTGATCAAGTTACAAAGCCTAGAGCTGAATGTAAATCAGTAAATTGGTCTACGCTCAATGATGATTGTAAGATGAATTTACCTATTATAGCGCAAGCAAATTATGCGAATTATGCTAAGGATTGGAACACGCAAGTAATCTATTCTGATATTTGGGGTGGTTCATACAATGATGGCTGGGATCTCAATAATGGTGGTGCGCCTAGCACTGATATTGCTACTGCCGAAGGTACTCCTGTTACTGCTATTTGAGAAGGTAAAGTAATATTTGCTGGAGAATTAGCAGGATATGGAAATTCTGTGACTGTAGAACATGATTTATGAAACGGTAAAAAAATATGGAGCTCCTACTCTCATTTGAGTAAAATATTAATACAAAAAGGTGATACAGTAAAAGAAAAACAACTCATTGGAGAAGTTGGTAAATCAGGTTTCACGATCTGACCATTTGGTTATCATCTTGATTTTGCTATTACTACTACTAAGCAAAAAAATTATCCATATGCATATTCTGATTGTAAATCAGGATATATGAGTGCTGTTCAAAATGGTGTATGTAGAGATCTTTTAGCAAAAAATACCATTGATCCGATTTTATTTATAGAATTGAATTGAAATTTAGACAAATCTATGGAGATAGCGAGAGCAGCAGTTGCCAAAAAATAAGCAATAATCTGAAGTGCTCTTTTAGCTTCCACAAACAGTACTAAACCTTCTGAACCCACAAAAGAAGTAAAAGAGATAAATAAAGATCTTACTACAAAACAAGATATTCCTGTTGAAGTTAAACAGAATCCACAACCTTTGATCTACGTCGCAACTGCTCAAAAAAATGCGGATCGTATCATAAATCAGAAAATATTTGAAATTGATGAAAGTCCGTATGTAATTAAAATTGTTGATTTACAAAGAGATGAGAAGGAATCAATAGCTTATGAAGGTAAAGCGTATATTACTATCGCGGTAAGTAAAGATGGTAAACCATATGAAGGTTACCTAAATAAAGAGCTATCTTTTGTTAGTAAAAATAAGATAGTCTGAATAGGAGGAGGACTTATAGATTATGTAGAATGAGGAGAAAAAACAGTAATTTTGTATGGCGATAAAGTTGGAGATGATGTTATTACTGTAAAACTTGGAAATGAAACAATCGGGATCCATCAAACTTCGGTAAAATCATAATTTAATTATATTTTCAAATTATCAAAATACGCTATAGATAAATTCTATGGCGTTTTTTTTATTTATGATTTAGCGAGTTTAATATAGCAGTATTATGTTTATAAATTTTTATTTTGTCAAATAATAGTAAATCACAATACTCTATTGTAGCGTATTTTTTAGCTTATTAAGAAATTTCCTATATACTATAAACTGGAATGCAATTTAATGTTCTAACACTTGTAATATAATAATGTTCAAGAAACTCAACTTTATGTTTGTTTTTTTGTTTACGATAAACTGTTTCAATTATACTCCTATTTTTTCAGATTATTTAGATATATATTTAAATGATGCTGAGATAGAAGCATATAAACAGCAAAATAGTTTTTCTGATATACAAAAAACAACTGAGCCATCTTGAGCGCTATTTGATTCACAACTTGAGCAACAATCAGAAAACTTGTGAGATAAAATTAAGACAAGTGAAGAAACAAAAATAAACTCAGAAAGTGTATTGATGAATTGAGAAATCTTGAATCAAGTAAATCAGTGAATTTGAGTATTATATAATTTTCAAATGACACAAACTTGAAGTGAAAATGATAGTAAAACTAATAATAATGACTGAATAAGTGAAGAAAGCATATGAGAATTTTGATCCATTTCATGAACAGATGAAGAAATTTCTTGAAAGATAGTTACCATCAAACCATTTATAAATACACGTTTTGATGAAAATGGGAAAGTTAATCTATCGTCTGTATTTCCATTCAGAACTTATAGGGAAAATAATTCTATGACTTTTTGTTCATATGATACATATTTGTATATTAGTAAAGTAACTTGATTAAAAAATATACCCAGATGAGATGCGATAGATCTTTGGGCTCAATATACTGATTTAGTAAATTATGATTCAGTAAAAGAAAACCCTGAAAAATTTATTTCTGCATTGGATGAAAGTTATAATAAAAATGATAATACTGTTTTTGATATTATAGCTTTTAAAGAGGCTAAATATAAGGAAATTGCATATCAAGGACATAGATTTACAATTTTAAAGTGAGATGATGACAAACGATATGTAGTTGATGGAGTGCGTATAGTAAGTAAAAATAAACTTAGTCTAGATGAGTATAGAGAACAGTATTTGAAAAATAATGAACAATTAAAAATAATCTGAGAATATAAGGTGAAAATAGATAGTAAGCAGTTTATTAAACAAATTAAGTGAGATTTAATAAAGTATTCTAAAGATTGATCAGTTCAAAAAAATGATATTGATTCGCTTCATACAAATAAGGAAATTGAATTGTCTAGCGATGATGAACATTTATCTATAACATTACCTTGAGATTTAGAAATTGATACCAAAAGTACAAATAAACTTGAGCTTGAAAAATTTGGTATTAATATTGAAGAATCTCAATTGGATGAAGCAGTTGATTTGAAAGCATTAAAATTAACAAAAGATGTATTAATTAAACTAAACTCTGATCAAATTGATAGTGCGTTTTCTTATAGTTTTGAATTTGGTATTGAGGGTGAACATCTTATATTCTCAAAACCAGTAATAATCAATTTTGATGTTGATGAAGGTATGGAAGGAGCGGTTGTAGATCTAAAAGTACAACATGAGTGAGAATCAGATCCTGGTATAGTTTGATTAACTGCCAATCCTGAAGCCAACTGTAATCAAAATTGATCAGTAAGCTCAGTAGACCAGATAGATAGTGTAAAAGTATTGAATCATAAAATTACATTTTATACCTGTGGCGCTTCTACTTTTACTTTTTCATACTTTCCTTCATTCTTTGGAGATGGTAGTTTAGGAAATCCATTTACCTCACTGTATGCTGCTTCTTGAGTAACAACAACTTGAACATATTATTTCAATCTTAGCGGTAAGAGTTTTGATAGTATAGTAATTCCAGGATGATGGCTATTGGTTGCTTCAGAGAATAATTTAAATGGGACCGGGGTTGTATATGGTATAGTCACATGAATGACTTTGCAATCTGATAAAATAATATCATCTTGAGTGACTAGTCAATTTGATCTCAGTCAACTCATGATAAATGAGACAAATAGTTGATGGTCTGTAACGACTACTAATCCCACTGTTCTGACAAACTTTCGTAATTATGCACCAGTACATAGATGACTTTTGGATAATGCTGCATGGACTGGCGCAGCAGCAATTATGACTAGTTTTGTATGAGCAACCTGTAACACTGCAGTACCGAGACTCAATAATGCTATAGTCCAACTCTGTGGTAATGCGAACTGAGCTTATTGGATTCCATGATCATCTGCAACTTTAAAATTTAACCAAGCTCAAATTAGACCGTTTAATCTTTGGGCTAGAAATACTAACTATACTCCGCCTATATTATCTGGTTATGTTTTTAATGATTATATCTATACTCATCAAAACACAGCAACAACCTTGCAGATTGTGAAATCAGGTAATATATCAGCTATTTCTGGAAATATTATTTTCACCTGAATTGTATGACCTTCAAATGGTAACATTACTTACAACAATCAATGATTAATTACTTACACTCCAAATATTTGATTCTGTGGCACTGACAATTTTAATTATAAAATACTTTATAAAAGCTGATTTATATCTAACACAGGATCAATACAGGTATATGTTCCTTGTGAAAACACTTACAATGACTGTAAAGAAATCGATAGCGTAAGTCTCGCACAATATAATACTTGTGCAATTACTTCATCTTGAAGTACAAAATGTCGATGATATGAAACTGCAGCATATCCTGCTATCGGAGATGGCTGATCTACATCCAAATCGGTACCTACTCAGACAATTGGTCTGACGTCATGAATTTTTGAAATAGCTATGAATTATCGTTCTAGTGTTGCCATTTCGAATAGTGGAATAGGTAAGTCTTGGTGATATAATGCTAACAGACAGCTTTGAGATAACACCAATGTTGTAAAGTCAACACCTGTAGGTATAGTATCTGGGAACAATATTTTTGATCTTTCTTCTAGCTCATTATCTCAGACTTTTTGTGGTATTTTTAACAATGGTGCTGCAAAATGCTGGTGAGAAGGAGCAAACTATATAATTAGACAGAATACAGCAGCCGATACATGAATACCTATAGACGTTTTCACTTGAATTGGAATGATAAAAAAAGTCCAAGCTGGTTCAGCTTTTGCGTGTGCTCTTACTTTTAGTGGCACTGTTCGATGTCAGGGTAGTGATGCTAACTGAATGAGAGGTGATGGAACTCCTGTAACCGCATCCAATGCTTTACCTACGCAGGTCACTGGAATAAACAATGCAATTTCTTTATCTGTATGAAACACACATAGTTGTGTATTGCTAAACAATGGCACCGCAAAATGTCGATGAGCAAATACCAATGGAGCTTTATGAAATGGTAATACTATTACTCAAACAAGTCCAGTATCTACTTCTGTTCTAGGTTTAACAGGCATTATGGATATACAGGCATGAAATAATTATACCTGTGCTCTTACAAAAACTTGAAAAGCATATTGTCGAGGATTATGAACCAATAATCAGCTTGGAGGTGGCACGGCATTGAGTAGCACTGGTCTTGTCTCTGTAAATACTACTCTTCGTTTTTCTAAGATAAGCGTAGGAACTCTTCATACTTGTGGCGTAACCTCTGACTGACAATTGGCTTGCCGAGGAAGAAATACTTACGGAGAAATTGGTGACGGCACCCTTATCAATAGACCAACACCAGTTTTAGTTACAGGATTCACGACAAGCAATAGCATTAAATCATGTGCTCTTGTTAATGTTGCTCCTGTCGCCATAAATGACAATGTAACAATTTGATCAACTCAAAGCTCCATAATAAAAGTATTAAATAATGATTTTGATTACAATGTTGGGGATACCTTATCTATTTCTTGATTTATAGCTTGAAGTGGCTGAACTTTGACAGTAATTTGAACCGGTATTGAATATACTCCAAATTCTTGATTTTGTGGTCTGGATACTTTCAAGTACCGAGTGACTGATTGAACCTTTTTGTCCAATACAGGCACAGTAGATGTGCTTGTGGTTTGTAAACCAGTTGCGGTTGATGATTTATTAAGCGGGACAGAAAATCAAATTTTCAACTTTGATCCTACAGTAAATGATTTATTGGTTATTACGGGTACAAAAATTATAAATTTGACTGGTGCTCAAAATTGAATTATGAGCTTATCATGAAGAAATGTTAGCTATCAACCATCTAAAGGATTCTGTGGGACAGAAAAGATAAACTACCAATTACAAAATGAACCGTGAACGATTGAAAATTCTTTGGTAAGTAGTAAGACTTGATATAGAAATGCAAGCGTGTGAGACTGGGTACAAATCACATTTTCAGAGTATAATTCATTATCAACATGAGTTACCAATACTGTTACTGTAGGAGCTAATGCCGATATTATGAATGCTTCACAATATGCACGATGAGCGGTTTGATATACGATGGCTTTGTGATCAGGTAGCATTTCAAGCTATCAGGGATTTGCAGTGCCAGCAAATAATTATATTTATGCTATAAGATTTAAAACACAAGCAGTTAAAACTTACACTAGCTGATCATTAGTTAAATTATTTAATTCTGCATACACTTCTGGTCAGACTATTTGAAATCAATTACCATGATTAGTCTCTACAGGCGTTGGTCAAGATGCTTATTATATTCTTAAATGAGCTGATAAGAATATCGCTACGAATTGAGCACTAGGTATGTATCAAAATTCCAATATGGTTGCTGCGTCGAGTTTAGTTGGGTCGCCACAATCATGGAGTAGATACAGCCCATGAAACACTACAAGCGTATCAAATTTATACCCGTATCTATTCAAACTACAGGGCTTGGCAACGAGTGATTCATCGATAGCTAGTTATATCTCAAATACAGGAACAATTAGTATTACCGTAAACTGTGATAAACCGACAGCTCTTGACGATACTGGTTCAGTGGCAGAAAACACTTCAGGTTTGATATCTGTTCTAAATAATGATGTAAATTTAAGTTCATGAGCAACAATAACCTGACTATCTCAACCACTGAGTGGTAGTGTAACTATATCCTGAAACAAAGTAAAATTTGTACCTGAACCATGATTTTGTGGAACTACAAGTTTTACATATAAAATAGAGGATGACTATTTCTATAAATGAAATGAGGCGGCAGCTTCAAAATTGAGTTCAAGTTTGACAAACTATAATAGTGCAGGAACTAAAACGTGGGTATCAATTACACAAAGTGAATATAATGATATAACTGCTATGTCTCAAGTAAGCTTGTATGGCGCAGCAAATACCTGATTATCTACTCTTGCGTTTGGCAATAACACAGTAGAGCCAAGTATAAATTCCATACCTGTATGAAAACTTGTTTATGCTGCTTCATTCCAAACCAATGGAACAGCAGCGGTCCAATTAAAATTATACAATGGCTACGGAACAGGTTCAACCTGAGTAAACTTATCAACTTGAGTTGCTTCAGTTGCAAACACAAGAGGTTATTTTATATACAAAGAATCAAATATTATTACGACAACAACAAGTTATCCAGCGGCTTATAGTTTAAATACATTTTATGGTTATGTTTCTCCAGTAAATAGTTTATCTCGTGGATGAAATGTTTTAACTACTCTTACAACAACTAGATCTTTGAGAACACCTTTTGTTCAATATGTATGACAAACACCTACTGATTGATCGACTGGAACTTATATATCAAATACATGAGTGGTTACGATTACTGTTCCTTGTAGTAATCTTGCTCCTGTCGCAATAAATGATTCTTTCTCAACACCAAACGCCATTCCTGTTTCACTTCAACTTACTTGAAATGATTATGACCCAAACACAGGTCAATCATTTACCTTTACAGGAATGAGTACTCCAAGTCTGGGAACAATTATAATGAGCTGAGGTAATAATCGATATGTACCAACATGAACAGGATGTGGAATTGATAATTTTACCTATTCTCTAGTGGACTCTAGTGGGAAGTTAAGTATATCTCCAGCAACAGTTTCTGTCACCGTCCTTTGTCCAAATACATCTCCAGTTGCTGTTAATGATACTTGAACTATCAATGAGGATGGAACTTGAGTAGTATATATCTTGGCAAATGATTATGATCCTGATTGAGATCCGCTCTATCTATGACCAATAGAAACTTTTGGTTCCCCACTTCATGGTACAATATCGTTTTATTGAACAACTGGAATATTGTATGAACCTGATCCCGACTATTGTGGAGTGGATAACTTTTCTTATGTAGCATATGATGATTTTTCTCATTCAAACACAGGCACTGTGCAGATTACAGTAACATGTATCAATGATTTGCCAACAGCAATTAATGATAATTATTATGGCGAACCAAACACCTGATTATTGATATCTGTGCTTTCTGGAGTAGCTTCAAATGATATAGATATAGACTATATAAGCTGAAAAATTATAAACTGACCTTATACTGTCTCGCTTGTGCTGTGAACGCTTTCAGGAACTATAACTCTTTATAGTAGTTGATGATTCTTATATACACCGAATACTGGATTTATCGGGATGGATAGTTTTACCTACCAAGTAACAGATGGAAGTTGAGGAATGTCCAATATCGCAACTTGATATATCAATATCCAATACACACCGGCAGACAAGCTATGTATTACAGCACCAGATTTTATCTATAGTGGAGTTATACAAGCGCATGGTTACGATCAAGAGATTAGTTTTGATACAGATTATTTTGAACTGAATGACGAAAAAGCTAGTGATACTTGATATTACACTACCTTAGAATTTACTGATCTATCATGATCAAATGCTAACGTTTTGAGTAACTCTAATATACAAGTCCAAACTACTGGATGACTACAAAATATTTCTTGATTCCCAAACCCAAATGTTTTACTCAACACAGGATTGGCAACATATCAGCCATGAGATAGTATATACAACTTTATCTATCGCCCAAGTGGAATAAACAATAATATTCCTTGAGTATATGGCGCTAAGTTGAATATCAAACTTCTTATCCCAGCCTATACAAGTATTTGAACATATACATTTACGATAACTTACACTTTGTATAATGAAGAATAAATAATCTGAAAAGAGTCTTGATTTTAGAGCTAGATTATTGTAAATAGAGTACTTATATACAAGCTTCTCTTATGAAACAATCCACTGCTTTAGATATCCTGAAATCCGGTAAAAATGTATTTTTGACTGGGCAAGCGGGAAGTGGAAAAACCTATCTTATCAATCAGTATATTCAGCATCTGTGGAATAGTGAGGTAGTGGTAGCGGTGACTGCTTCCACAGGAATTGCTGCAACTCACATTGGCTGAGTAACCATCCATAGTCGAAGTGGAATAGGAATCAAAGACTACCTTACAGACCATGATATCGAACTCATTATTCAAAAAGAAAATATTTTCAAAAACATAACCAAAGCAAAAGTTCTGATTATAGATGAAATCTCTATGCTCAGCGCCAACCTGATAGACATGATAGACAAGGTATGCCAACAAGTCAGACGAAACAATCGTCCTTTTGGTGGTTTACAGGTAATACTGTGTGGAGATTTTTTTCAGCTCCCTCCAGTAGTAAGATATGTAGCTGAAGATACTGATCAACTCTTGCTTGGACTCAATAATGGAGCAGACAAGAAAAGATTTGCCTTTGCTTCGCACGCTCGAAAGACAGCAGAGTTTGCAATCTGTTATCTCGAGACTCAGCATAGACAATCAGAAGGTTTATTTTCTACAATTTTGGATGAACTCAGAACGGGGGATATAAGCGACCAAAGTATCTCGCTGCTTCACACGAGAATGAATCAGAATATAGATCATCCTACTTTAGTAAGACTCTATACGCACAATATCGATGTAGATCGTATCAATCATGAGCAACTCGAGCTTCTTGATACCACCCAATATAGCTATTCTTACAAAGGAAGTGGAGACAAAAAACTTCTGGAGGTCATCAAAAAAGGGATGTTGGCTATGGAAGTTTTGACCCTCAAACTAGGTGCACAAGTGATATTTCTCAAAAATAATGGAGTAAAATGATACAATAATGGAACCACAGGAATAGTAATCTCTTTTGAATGATATGATAATCTGCCTGTAGTGGAGTTGAAATCAGGTGAAAAAATTAGAGTAGAGCCTGAAATATGGAGTATAGAAAATGGAGATTCGGTGCTTGCTACCGTGTCTCAAATTCCTCTCAAGCTTGCGCGAGCTATTACTGTACATAAATCACAGGGTATGACACTTGATGCTGCAGAAATAGACCTTTCCAAAGTTTTTGAACCAGGGCAGGCGTACGTGGCACTTTCAAGACTGAGAACACTTGAAGGACTTTCATTGTTGGGGCTCAATACCTCAGGTCTCAACGCTCATCCTCTCGTTCTCAGAGCGGACAAGTATTTTCAAGAGCAGTCACAAATCATGGCTGAAGAGTATGAATCTTATACTAAGGATGAACTAGAAACCTTACATAAGGCTTTTATGAAGATGATTGGCGGAACATATCATGATGAAAATGATCTAAATAATCGGAATACTGAAGTGAAAAAAAAGTCTGCACCAAAAGCAAAAGTTGCTTCCAATACACTGTTGCAAACTCTCGATCTCGTCAAAGAAAACAAGTCTATCTCACAAATCGCTGAAGAACGCTGATTGGTGGCTACTACTATCATGGATCATGTTACCAAACTCAAACCTCTTCACCCTGATGTAGATTTTAGCTATCTCAGACCGAGTGAGCATCTCATGTGACTCATCCAGTGAGCAATACAGTCATTTGATGAAAACTCCCAACACCTCAATCCAGATGGATCCCGAAATTCCAAAGCAATCTATATCCAGCTTCGCGGTGCTTTGACCTATCCTGAGATCAAGATGTGTTTGTTGTTTATTTAAATTATTTAGTTTATTGGTAAAAGTAAAAATATGAAACATAACAATGCAGCGATTTCAAAATGGAATAAATCATTAGTTAGCTATGATAATTATCAAATTTATATAAAACAAAAAAGAGAAAGATTTGATCTCAAACTTATAGATCTTTTGTATATTTCAAATTTTAAAGGCGGAAATTCAACAATTAATGAAAAAGAAATTAGTGTTAATCAAAAATTAATTTCTTATAGTATTTTGTTAAAAGCTATAGAGGACGCTTTTAATCTAAAAGAGTTATCACAATTATCCAATGAAGAAATAATGGAACTTATCTCAAAAGTTAATATTATATGCAACTTAACTCATAAAGACACAAATACTAAAATTGACGGTTTTAGTGTCTCATATCTTTCTGCCCTTTTGAGTTCCTATTTTCCTAATTTAATCCCTATCTTAGATAGAAGAGTGCTGATGAATTTAAATTTAGTAGTAAAAGATGATATTGACTGAGCCAGACAAATTAAAACCAATACTATCCAAACTTTTTATCCACTTTTGATTTTAGAAATCGCAAAAAGGAGCAAGAATCAACAAAAAACTATCCGTGAGATAGATAAGGAGCTCTTTATTATTAGATTACCCGAGTGGGCTAGACCAAAAAAAAATAAAGAATAATTTCTATCGCAAATCTATGTGCATCAGCTTCTCTTGATAAAACACTCTAAAAAATAATTATTTTCAGTTCTCAAGTTTCCTTGGGAAAGTTCATTAACAGTTTTACTATAAAGGTAGCATCTGTTTTTGATTTTTCATAAAAAATATTCATAACAAACAAACAAAAAATTAAAAAAATGAGAAAAATTACTGCGAGTAAAGAACCTTGGTTCAGAGAAATTACATTAAAAAAGAACAAAACTTACCAGTTTATGCAATGTAAACATGGTGAGAAACCGACACCGATTGGACCTAGATTTCAAGCGGATAGCTGGGAACAGCATATACCAGATTTTGATAAGAATTTTATCTACACTATTGTGAGAATACGCTGTATACCAAGCACTTATATAATTGAACCTTCATGGGTACATTACGACTTTTTTAAAGGACTATCAAACTCTGTAGCTTGTTACTTACTTCGAGTATTGATTGTAATATGTATTACAGGAATTCTTGTAGTAACAATTAAAAATCTAGAAAGTGAAAGTAGTATCAAAAACTTCTTATGCGTACTATGCTGTTTAACTTACATTGTATTTGAACAAGACTTGAGTGTTCCAAAAACTGCTGAAAAAATCTATAACATCGTCAAAAGAAAAAATTAAATGAAAAAGACTAAACCTGTTCCAGAGATATCAAATCTCTTGAGAAAAAGAAAATCCCTTCAATATAGAGGGGAGAGAATTACAAGATTAATTAATAAACTACAAAGTTTATTTGAGAAATCAGAAAATGTAGATGCTTATTTAAAGCATTTATAAAAAAGACGAAATCAATTTGCGCAACAAATTCATGAAGTAAATCTAAGTTTAATCCAATTTGATGTCTTATCGACTACTTAGATACTAGTAAAACTGAAAATGAAAAAATACCTCCGACTGATCGCAGCTCGGAGGTTTCATTTAGCTTAATTTTCCCCCCCCCTTATTGACAAATGGTCTCAAATAATAACTATAAGCTCTCTCATGTTTTCTTGGGAAGTTCATTAACAGTTTTACTACAAAGGTAGCATCTGCTTATGATTTTTTGAAATATTCATTAACAAACAAAATAACAAAAAAATGAAGAATGTGATTATTGAGACTGCACAAAAAAGATTCCAGGAGTTTTTAAGAACCAATTCGGAAGCTTTTGAAATGGCTATGACAGCAAGTGTTTATATTATGGTTGTAAATACAGATACATATAAGAGTATCTTTAGAGAACTAGATATACATGAACGTACAGACGCTAAAGAGTCAGTGAAGAATCTTTTGATGAAAAGGATTGAAACTGATGAAGAAGTTTTACACCTTTTACGCACTGAAGAAAAGATTTGCTTTTCAATGCATCTCAAAGGAACATTGGCTATAAGAGCTCTAAACTGCTATGTAGCAATCAGTGGTTTTACGACTGAAATGAATTATAAATTTCTCACTGAGATACTGATGGAAAACCGTCAATTGACGGAAGAAATGAGAGTGGAAAATCACAGAGCATTGCTAAAACAACTGGAACATGAATATGCTATGCATGTTTTTTACCCAGCTAGTGAAACTAATTAATGAAAAAAAACCTCCGACGGATTACTGTCGGAGGTTTCATTTTATGTAAATTATTCTTTAACGGAAACTGCAACAGTTACTTCAGTTCCATTAGCATTGTACATATCAAGATCATAACCAAATGACCTAGTGAGTTCTGTATCAGGCATAGCATTTATTTCCTTCCAATTCTTTATCAGATTATTTTGCACATCTTCTTTGACAGATACATATCTGTAATCCTGTGCAGGTATTTTTACCGTAGTGAGTAGGGGATCAGTTTGCACGACACCAACATTAGTTTTAATATCCTATCAGCATATCATAACCTTTTTTATCCAAATCTTTGGGATTGTGATAATTGTAATATACTGCGTGGAGTGAATCATGTCCTTTACCTATTATGAGATCACCTATCTTTTCAGATTGAAATTTTGTCCAAGCAGATCAGATTACTTCTTTCTCTTCTTGTGGATTGTGAATAGTGACCTTATAGCCTGTTATTTCAAAAGCTCAGTGAGAATATTTATCCATGTGTTTGAGGTTATAAATATAAAAATAATCGGAATAGTATACGATCAAGTATCAAAATTATCATCTTTTTTGCAAGATATATTTCAAATATAAAAAAAATCTCTGCATACGCGGAGTTTTTAATGGTGGGCGATGAAGGATTCGAACCTACGACCCTCTCGGTGTAAACGAGATGCTCTCGGCCAGCTGAGCTAATCGCCCCCAACTTTATTCAGATTATTTTATTCTCACAATTATCTACTGTATACATCAAAGGTGGTACCCGTACGGGGAATTGAACCCCGATTGCAGGATTGAAAGTCCCGTGTCCTAACCATTAGACGATACGGGCAGAAATTGTTATAGGAAACTAATAATAAACTTCTCACGAATATCAAGAAAATATAAGGATAATTTTGACAAATGAGAAGCTTTTGTGTATCATAGTAGAGCTTGTACTATTTTAGTGATGCTACTCACTGGTGACTCTGGTTTATCTTGAGGAATTAAGGAGACAAGAAAATTTAACATTAATTGTAGTTCTTTGAAAAAATAAAAACAAAAAGTCCAACTACTGAGCGGACAAATCTTGTTTCAAAAAAAATGGATTAGCAATGATATTGGATAACATACCCGAGGGCAGTAATCTGATATCACCATTAATAAAGTAGCTAATGAGGAAACTCATTATTATTAATCAACGGTCTCCTTGTTTTATATGAGGAGACTTTTTTGTACTACAAAAATATTGACAAACTTATTATAAAGATTATGAATACTAGTAATATAAGATTTATTTCTTTTGATAAATAGTATGAATAATCAGATAAGAAGCGTGGAAAGCAATGATACGCACAAATTAATTCACTTGATGGAAGATGCTAAAGATATCCTTGGGAAAGAAGGCTTGGCTGTATCTTTGTGAGGAGGAAATCCTGCTCAAAAGATGTGGATTAGTAAGTTAGGAACTCTTAATTTTGCTCTGGATTTTGACTATGAGTCAGCAAAAAGTGATACACATTATCATCAAGCCAATGAGCGCACTCAGTTTGAATTACTCTATGATGGACAAGACTTTGTTCTCGCAAAAAGTACTGGATATTTGGACCCACGTTCTGAAAATTATATTTTTGATCCAGATCCAGATAGCGTCACTCAAAATATTCAAGATATTACACAATGGCTAGAAAAATCTTTAAATTTCTTTAAAGAACACGCACAAACGCCACAATGGCATAAAGACGCTATTTTCTTTGCTCTTCAATCTTAATAATTCAGAATATTTTTTCTTAGAAAACTATACCTCTATTTTCACACTCAGACTTTCAGGTTTGAGTTTTGCTCCATGACAAGCGTCACATTGTTTCATACCGAACAGTGATTGAAATTCCGTACCGAGGATACCTTTGTTGTACTGAGTCGTAAGCATATCCACCAAACCATTGTAGTAAAAACTATGTCGTTTTCCCATGGCGCCTACCTTCATAAGCTCTTTGTCTCCATTGATGAGGATTTCTTTAAAATATGCGGGAAGCGTGTGTCGTACTTTATTGGGATCAATATCATATTTTGAAGCAAACTTACTGAGAATTTGTTGACCGAGGGTATTGTTCTGCCAAGGGATGATTGCTTTGAGAAGTGGCTGAGTAGGGTCAAGCACTTGTTCAAGCTGAACATCAAGAATCTCTCCCAGACCATGACAGACTGTACAAGCTCATTCAGTTCTATTGCTTGAGAAATGTTGAGTCGTAAATTCTGGATAGGTGATATTACATTTTGGACAGAAAATCTTATCTGTAAACCACTTGATGGTATGGTCAGAATTGTGTACGTCTTTACCCACAGATAAACTCAGACTATCATCAATATTATCATTTGCAGACGTATGATAGAGTCCAAACTTGCTATGTTCGTTGAGCATTTTTACAATATCTTCCTTGAGTCTTTCGATATTTTCGTCCACCAAAGTAATTCTATCATAAATTCCATATACCGTATAAGGAAGGTATTTTTCAGGAATGTTCGGTGATTCTAGATAGAAATATTCCACGCATTGAGTGTTTTCTTCATTGTCGAAGAGCACTAAGAATCTGGTAAATCCATCTCCTTTATCCATTTTATTTCTATTTTTTTTAATAAACTTGAGAAACTCGGGAGCTTCTGTAAAGGTATCAATTTCAGAAATAACATATACTTTATCTTGATTGAAAAGTGCTATAATCTGTTCTATAATACTGTCTACAGACTGTGCTTTGATTTCATCTCCACAATTGTAGCAATATGCTTTACCCAATTTAGCATATAATAATCTGAGGTAGTCGTCGATTTCTGTAAGTGTTCCTACAGTCGATCTGATATTTGCCACTCTCTTATTTTGTTCAATAGCGATTGCTGGACTCAAACCACTACTATATTCAATGTCTGGTTTTTCTCCAAGGTTGAAAAATTGTCTGAGGTAACTACTCAAAGATTCAATATAACGAAACTGACCTTCTTTGTAGATAGTATCAAACGCGAGTGAAGATTTTCCACTACCACTTACTCCCGTAATAGTGATTATTTTATTTTTGGGAAGAGTGATATCGATATTATTCAGATTGTTCGTATTTACTCCTCTGAGAACGATTTGTTCTGAATAACTATTGGCATTGGAGATGAGGCTTTCTACCTTTTTATTACTAGCTTTTTTAATACTTGCCATGTGATGAAATTGAGGAAATGAAATTATATTCTGTATTAGTATGATTGGTAATTAAGTTAAATTCTTCACGAGATATGTTCATACCAAATGGTAACCTAGTTTCTCATAATATTTTCTTACTCCTACTCCGCTAATTACTGAAAGTTTATCATAGCCACAATGAGTGGCAATTTTGGAAGATAATTCCATGAGCTGAGTTCCTATTCCTTGATGCTGAGTTTTATCTTCTTCGTCAGAAGTTTTAATCTTAGCAACTTGTCCATACACATGAAGTTCCCTTATGATAGCTGAGTTTTCTCCGAGTCCTGCGTACGTACTATTGAGCTCAGAACTACCAAGTTGTAGTCTTGTAAATCAGTACAGATAACCGAGTTCATCTTCAAAACTCATAAATAACTGCACACCGTTCGTACTATTATAGATACGGATAACTGGAATCAATACAACACTTTTCGCTTGATTTCTAATCTCTCTACTTCTGGTATCAAAACAAATAAAATTTCTTGTACTTGTAAAATCTAATTGAGTATCTTTTGGCACAAGAGTTATAAATGAATTATAATCTGAAGAATTCTGAGTGAAGTGATTTATTTTTTCTAACATTTCTTCTTCGTTACTTACAAAAGTCAGATCATTGTACATTTTTTGGTAATATGTAGATCTTTCCTGATCTGTTTTGGCTTGATATTCTTTCGTAAGCTCGTTTTCTACGAGTTGTCTGAGATTCGTTACATAGTCTGTAGCAACTGTTTCTTCAGCTGGAATATCACGAATAAGTCTTTTGATTCTGGTGTAGGGTGGTATAAAATTCACGAGTACTTCTTTAATGATGTCTTTATTTTCTTGGAGCGTGAGTGCTTTATATTCTCATCTTTTGTAGAGGTTGAAAAGTTCCGTGTTAGGAATAATAGCAGTAGGGTAAAACTTGAGTTCATCAGGACGGAAAGCAGGATCTTCAAATGCAATGCGGAAAGTATCAATATCTTTTTGTTTGTTTGATTTATACAGTCCAGGCATGAGATGTACAGAAATCTTGAAACCATACTGTCTGAGCTTAAACATAGCCTCACGACATTGCTCTACGCTATGACCTCTTTTGTTGGCATCAAGTACATCATCAAACATATTTTGTATTCCCATCTCTATTCTCGTTACTCCCAAATCTCTCCACAACTGACAGTTTTCATCAGTTACATATTCAGGTCTCGTCTCTATAGTCAATCAGATTATTCTACACATTGCTTTCTCATTGAGCGAAATGGACTCAGCAATCGACTTAGGAAATTCTATATCTAGTGTTTCATATTCGATACTCTTGGTATTTTCTACTTTGATACTTCCTTCAATATATCATTCGAAAAACTTTTCGAAAGCATTACAAGCATCATACAGTCCTTTCACAAAGTCAATTTTATACTGCTTAGGATATACATCTCGAGTTCCTCCCAATACAATCATTTCTATCTTATCAGTCTCATGTCCTGTCAAAGTCAAACTCAAAAGTCTATTGAAAACCTGCTTATAAGGATCAAAATTGTTGAGTAAAGCTCTTTGCGCACCAGGTTCTGTGTTGATATACGATTTTGGCATAGTCGCATCATTTGGGCAGAAAATACATTCTCATGGACACCAAAAAGGCTTAGTAAGTACTTGTACTGGTACAATTCCTGACTGAGATCTGATTGCTCTTTTGCGCAGTGTAAGCTCAATTTGTTTATTTCTTATGATTTTTTCTTGCGCTACGAGTTGAAAATAAGTCTTGAGAATGTCTGCATTACCAGGCATATGTGCAAGTCCTGCTTTACCAGAAACTGCTTTTCTGATTTCCAATAAATCATCCAAATTAGGATTTTCTAATTCATAAAGTTTAATGATAATCTGATGAGTAGGTGAAAAAGTGTTTTCTAACATATCCCTTTATAATAATTATTTTGAAGTCTAAAACAATCCCACTGATTCTATCCCAAAATCTACTTCATACCTTGATTCGAGAGCTTTGAGATCATCTGATATTTCTATATCCTGCTTTTGAGCTTTTTGTATCTTGCTAGAAGGATTGAGTCCAGCGATAACCAGATTGGTATTTTTGGTGATATTTGGATTGTATACAGCACCTTGTTTTACGAAAGTAGAAATAATCTGATCTCTGCTTATTGGAAATATTCCGCTTACTGCAAATCTGAGATATTGTAGTCTTTGAGAGCCAACTCTCTCTTCTTCAAAGTTCCCAAACTGCACTCCATAAGTCTCAAGTTTTTTCAGAATCTCAATATTTCCTTGATGTTTCATCCAGTCAATCATGTTCTCTATAGTTTGAGGTCAAACAGAATGTATTGAGCTAAGAAATTCTTGATCACTTAGATAATGTATAAGTTTATCAAGTGGATTTATCTCTCGAGTATGAAAATTGGAGTCTTTTTTGATATGATCTACCAGTATCTTAGCGGTTTTTTCTCCCACTTGAGGGATACCAAGAGCGTAGATTATTTTGTGAAGATCTTTTGTTTTGGAATTTTCTAATCCTTTGATAATTCAGTCTATTTTTTTATCTCCCATCCCAGGAATATTTTTTACTACCATCCTGATTTGAGGTTGAGGAAGGAGGTATAGGTCTGCATAAGTACTGATAATCTGATGATCTACCATTGCATCAATAATCGCATCTCCCATTCCTTCTATATCCATCATATCACGACTTACGAAGTGTTTGATTTTCTCTTTTACACTTGCTGGACATATAATATTGAGACAATAATAGCTTGTATTACCTGATTCGGCAATATGTTCATGTATTGATTCTTTACATACAGGGCAAAATTCGGGTTTAGTGACTTCAGTCTCACTACCATCGCGCAATTCAGGTATTGTGCACACAATGTAAGGAATTACTTCCCCTGATCTTTGGATGATGACATTATCACCAATGTGAATATCCTTCTCTCTGATGAAATCTGGATTGTGGAGAGCTACTCTTGAAATAGTTACTCCAGAAAGTGAAACAGGCTGAATATTGGCTACAGGAGTAAGAATCCCTGTTCTTCCTACCTGTCGTTCTATGGTATTTATGATTGTTCTAGCTTGTTTAGCAGGATATTTGTAGGCAATTGCTCGTCTAGGATGATGATTAGTAGAACCCAGTAATTCTCTCAGATTATTATCATTTACTTTGATAACCAATCCATCAAATTCTATATCAAGATTATCGAGATCATTTTTTACTTTTTGGTCCATGCAGCTAGCAATTACTTCATTTATACTTCAATATTCATGAAAAAAAGGCGCTGGAGTAAAGCCCAAAGAATTGAGAAAATCATTGGTAGTTTGGGATTTCATGAAAAAATGAGTGCTCAAGAATATATTTTTTTATTATAAACTCTTCAATTTCAAAATCAAGCAATTCCGCCCACAAGTATTTGACTTTTTCAAGCTTGTTGGGTATAATTGAGTGATATTTTTATTACTCCTCATTAGTGCTTTGAACTCAGAAAATCGTATCCTTCAGCCTACTGATATTGCTTGATTGAAAGCCAATTTTGACGTTTTGAAACTTATTCCTAAGGAACAAGCAATACAAGATCAGGTATTGGTATGGGAGAAAAAATGAGTACAAGGTCAACAATTATCGCTTCTTACTACTAATAATGTAGCCGATAAAGTAGATCAGATTATTTCTAGTCTTCAAAAAAAGAATTATATTGTAGATGTATATTATACTGACGATGTAGGATTTAAAATTGCATTGGGTCGATATGATCAGATGTTAGATTATGAAAAACAACTTGAATTGAGAAAGGATTATAGACTTGAAGTAGTAGGTGAAAAAGCAGTGGAAGAGATCAAAAAAACCCTAGAACACAGAGGAGAATTTTCTGAAGTAGATCTCATCACAGAATTGGTAAGATTATCTTTTCAATCTGGAGCGAGTGATATGCACTTACAAGGTGAACAACAAGCGGTAATGCTGAGGCTCAGAAGAAATGGTATATTGGAAACAGTAGCTTCTTTGACTCATCAAGAATTTGCAGTCTATCTTATGAAGATAAAATATATGTCCTGAGTAAAGATGAATGTATCTGAAGTACCACAAGATGGAAGGTTTGATTTTCAAGTACGAACAGATAAAAACCCTAGAAAAATTGATGCCAGAGTCTCGTTTATGCCTGGATTGAGGGGAGAATCTGTAGTAATTAGATTTTTGGATAGTGGAAAATCTATCATGACCTTTAGTGATATTGGCTTTGCTCCCTATCATATACCAGTATTGACACGTAATATAGAAAAAAATACAGGACTTATTCTCGTAACGGGTCCTACTGGAAGTGGTAAAACTACAACATTGTATAGTATGTTGGCTTACCTCAATAATCCAGATGTAAAAATAGTAACTCTCGAAGACCCAGTGGAATATGAAATTCCTGGTATTCAACAATCTCAAATTCATGAAGATCAATGATATAATTTTGCAGATGGAGTAAGAGCAGTACTTAGACATGACCCTGACATTATTCTTGTATGAGAAATTAGAGATTTAGACACTGCCAACGCTGCCATAAATGCTGCACTTACAGGGCATTTGGTATTTTCTACTCTCCATACCAACAATGCTTTGGACACTATTTCTAGATTACTCAACTTGGGTGTAAAACCTTACTTATTGGCTCCAGCTCTCAATATGATTATCGGTCAAAGATTGATGAGAAAACTTGCTGATGATAAGATTCCTGTTAAAAACTTTAAATTTGAAGATTCTGAACTTGATGAAGAATTAGAATATGTTCATAAACATTATCCAGACTATATTGATGGTAAACCGACAATTTTTGAACCCAATATGAAAGGTGAATGATTTAGCGGAAGAGTAGCAGTGTCTGAAATTTTTGAACCTACGGAAGAAGATCGTAAAATGATTCTCGAAGGAAAACTCGGATTGGATATGATTGATGGTCTGAGAGAGAAATGATATGTTACCATGCTTGATGATGCTCTTATCAAAGTATATAAAGGTATGACTACGATGGATGAAGTAAGAAGAGTAGTATAAAAGAAGGTATTTAAATTGATATTTTAGTATATGTCTCAAGATACAAATCCAAGTCTTTCTCTCCCGAGAAATCATGTACAACTGAAAAATCAATTACAAAGTAAAAATGCTTCAGTGGATTTTTTACAAAAAGCTCAAGAAGATATTTCTCAGATTATTAAAGATTTTTTACAATATGGTGTAATGGGACTTGATGAAGTTATCGAAATAATAGAAGAGATAAAAATAAGCTGGAAAAGTAAAGCACGTACAAAAGTAGATGTTATTGAAACTCTTGATAGAGGTAATCACTTGGGAAACATAAGCACTTTGAAAATTCCTAATATACATGAAGTAGCACAAAAACTTGTAAGTATCGATCAGTCTTTACTAGGTCTTGCTAACGTAGATAATCAACTTGGAATTTGGCCACAAGATCTCAGTATATTTAGACTCAAACAAAAACTAAGAGAGATTAGCAAAAATAATCTAAATAAAAGTAGTGGATCTCAATCAAGCTGAGAAGGAAAAACCAAAGAAGAACGAATGAATGAACGAACAACATCTAAATCACTACAAAATCTAAATATACTTCCAGAAGTTGCTTCTGAAGAAGTTGTAAAACCACTTTCCGCATTATATACACATAAATTAGCTCAATCTTTAGAAGATAGTGCTCGACAGCATAATACAAAAACCAAAAATACTCAGTGAAAAAAAATAAGAATAAAAAATGATATCGTATACTTGGATAAGAATAGTCTTAAAAAAGCTATTATTCAGAAATTTTCTAATAAAGATTGAATTCATCTTACGCAAGAAGAAGTTTTGGGATTTTTACATAAACAAACTATTAGATGGAGAAAGGAATTTTTCAAAGTATCGATAAATGGAGCATGGAAACCTTTAGTATTTTTTGCAAAACAATATAAGGTTTATAGAGAAGATTTCCATGAACTTTATGCAGATAGTGCTCGATTTGAATTATTAGGTAAAATTTTTGAATGTAAAGTTGAACCATTCGAAAAAATTACTAAAAAAACAAGCACTAGCTCTCATACTGGAAAGAAAAAAACATTAAAGCCGGATGCTTTTGTATTAAAAGCAGTAAAAGAAAATATCCTAGAAACCTTCGGAAAGCTTGAAGATGGAAGTATTAGCGTACAAAAATCAGAAGAATTCTTGCTTTCTCATGGTCATGCATGGAGAGTGGCTAATTTTAGAATAGTTTATAATGGTGAAAATATAGGTACTGTTAGGATTGCAAAACTCTTTTGAATACAAAAAAAATCTTCTTCAGAATATTTTAAAGATAGTGCATGGTATGAACTTTTATGAAAAATTTTTGATAAAGAATTTCATACTGAAATACTAACTCCTGATATCGCAAGAAAAAAGATAATTGAAACGTATGGTGATGGAGATATTCAAAAAACTCAAGATTTTCTAATGTCTAAAGAATCCTCTCGATCAAAAAGCCAATTTAAAATAGAATATTGACACCAAGAAATAAAACTTATGGCTCTTTATACTTTATTTGACGTGCATAGAGAGAAAAGTAATGATTACTATACTCAAGGTGCACGAGAAGAATTTTTAAGTAAATTTTTCGGCTTAAATAAAGAATATATTATCAAAAGAAAACAGACGTTCATAAAAAAAGCTATCATTGAAAAGTATGGAACTTCAAAAGAATGAAAACCCACCGGACAGAAGGCTCTAAATTTTTTGCTTCTCAAAAACTTAACTTGGATAAAAGAAATCTTCAAAATTACTCCAGAATGACAAGATGAAACAATGTCAGTAATAGTTATGGCTAAGACATATTGAATATTCAGAGAGAAAAATGGGGAATATTATAAAGAAGATGTTTGGTATGAATTACTGGCTAAAATTTTTGATACTCCTATCGAAATGGATATTATTACTCCCGAACTTATTAAACAAAGAGTCATGGAAGATTTTGGAAAAGGAACAGAACAAAAAACTTTAGAATTTTTAGCTGTTCAAGGTATAATACGAAGAACAAAAGAATTCAAGATAATGTTAAATAAAAAAATAAAAGCATTAACATTTTTAGCTGGCAAATGTGGTATTCACAAGTCTGATAATAATGATTATTTTATTGAAGAAACACGATTCCAATTGCTCGCTAAAATCTTTGATAAAGATATTGCAGAAATCAAACAATTGAAATCAAAGAAAAGAAAAGTATAGTAGTACGTAATTATGCATTATCTCCAAGTAAAAAACTTACATAAATCATATGGACTAAAACCTCTACTCAACGGGGTAGATTTTGCTATTACAAAAGGACAAAAGGTTGCTTTGGTAGCAAAGAATGGAGCAGGGAAATCTACTTTATTTAGATTACTCCAAGGGCTTGAACAAGTTGATGATGGAGATATTCTTTTCAATAAGAGTATAGAAATTACTTTCTTAGCACAACAAAGCGAAAATGCCAGCAGCGAATTAGTGTCTGAATATTTAAAATCTATAACACAAGAAGATCGAGAGCATGAAGTGAAGATTAATAAAATGATAAATATTCTGAATCTGAAGCCTTTGCTAGAGAAATCAATCAATATATTGTCAGGAGGAGAGCGTAAACGCGTGGAGTTGGCGAAAGCTTTGATGCATGAACCGCAGTTTTTACTGCTTGATGAACCGACCAATCATCTGGATATTGATATGATCAATCGATTGGAAAACTATCTCAAAAGGTCACATATCACCGTGTTTATGATTACCCATGATAGGTATTTTCTGGAACGTGTCTGTACAGACATTCGAGAGCTCAACAAAGGAAAACTCCATCAATATGAGGGTAACTATCAAAAATATTTGTACAAAAAATCTGAGCGTGAAGAGATGGAAATTACTCAGTTACATAAGCTCAAACAGCTGTATACAGCGGAACTTGCATGGATGAAAAGAGCTCCAAGTGGAAGACAAACTAAAAAAGTGGATAGAATAGCAGACTTCAAAGAGATCAAAACTGACTTTTATGAGAAGAAAGATATACAGTTCAAGCAATCCAAGAAGATTGAACTTTCAGTGGAAGAAAGAAGACTGGGAGGTAAAATTATCAAGATTAATAAGCTCAATAAAGCATTTGGAGATCAGATTATTATTAAAGATTTTACCTATAATCTGCAACAGGGCGAGCGTATCGGAATATTGGGAGACAATGGAATGGGGAAATCTACGCTGGTAAATATCATTGCTGGGCTGGAACCTTATGATAGCGGGGATGTGCAATTTGGTCCTACTGTAACTCTCGGTTATTACCGTCAATCTGAGCAGATTGAAGATACGAACCTGACTATTATAGAATATATCAAACAGTTTGCAGAAGCGATGATTATCTGAAACAAAAGAATATCAGCTTCCTTGTTATTGGAAAATTTCCTTTTTGATCCTAGACAGCAACAATCTAAGGTGTTTGGATTGAGTGGGGGAGAGCGCAAGCGTCTTCAACTGTGTATTACCCTCATCAAAAATCCTAATGTTCTCGTTTTGGATGAGCCAACCAATGATCTAGACATAGAAACCATGACGATTTTGGAAGATTTCTTGATGAAGTATGCTGGATGTTTATTGATAATTTCTCATGATAGATATTTCTTAGATAAGCTTGTAGAGCACGTTTTGGTGTTTGAATGAGAAGGTAAAATCTGAGATTATCGAGGTAATTATAGTGATTATAAAAATAATAAGACTGAAATTGTGAAATCAAAGAAAAAAAATAATCAGAAAGATGAGGAAGTAGATATACAGGAAGAAATCAAAAAAGAGAAGATAATCCCTAAGAAACTGAGCTATCATGAGCAACGTGAATTTGAACAACTCGGTAATGAAATAGCCACATTGGATATGAGAAAAGATGAGATAAATGCTGCTTTTCAAGAAGATTTGGATTCTGATAAAATTGTATTACTCAGTAAAGAGCTGAGTGAGTTGGTGAAGCTTGGAGAACAAAAAGAAAAAAGATGGTTTGAACTTGCCGAAAGAGAATAAATACAAAATAAAACCATTTCAAAAATTTATTTGTAAATAGATAGTGCATTTATCAGTCTATAAGCTTTTGCAAAATCAAATATAATAATTATCTATTGAGCTTATCAAACCGTTTAACCCATTTAATTATACAGATTATTTGCTATGACTCAAGCTTCTTGAAAGGATCTTTTCACGCCAGAAGACAAAAATATTATTAATCAACCTATTGAATCTGAAATTTCTCAATCGTTCGTAGATTATGCGATGTCGGTTATTGTGATGAGAGCCTTACCTGATACCAGAGATGGTCTCAAACCTGTACATAGAAGAATTTTGTACTCTATGTATGATATGGGAGTTGGTTCTGCTGGTAAATATAGAAAATCAGCTACTGTTGTAGGAGAAACTATGGGTAAATATCATCCACATGGTGATAGTTCTATTTATGAAGCAATGGTTAGATTTGCACAGGATTTTTCAATGAGATATCCGTTGGTGGATGGACAAGGTAACTTTGGTAGTATCGATGGAGATGGTGCAGCTGCCTCAAGATATACGGAGGTAAAAATGACTAAGCTTTCAGAATATATGTTAGAAAATATCAATGAAGATACAGTAGATCGAAGAAATAATTACGATAATAGCACTAAAGAACCGAGATATTTACCTACTAGATTCCCAAATCACCTCTGTAATGGTACCATGGGTATTGCAGTAGGAATGGCGACAAATATGCCTCCTCACAATCTTGGTGAAGTCATTGAAACTATGCTTTTGATGATGGAAAGAGCAAGAAACCCAATTGAAATTACAAAAACCAAAACCTCTACCATCCTCAATGAAGCTGGAGAAGAAGAAATAATAGAAGAAGAAATAACTGAAAAAAGTGGTGAGCTGTCTATAGATGAAATCATGAATGTCATTAAGGGTCCAGATTTTCCAACCGGAGGAATAATGTTTGATAGTCAGAATATTAAAGAAATTTATAGAAAAGGAAAAGGAAGTATTATCGTAAGAGGAAAAACACATATTGAAGAAGGTAAAAATGGCGTATTTATTATTATTGATGAGATTCCTTATCAAGCCAATAAAGCTACCATAGTGGAAAAAATAGGAGAACTCGTAGGTGATAAAAAGATAGAAGGTATCACAGATATTATTGATGAATCAGCAAATACTATTATCAGAGTGAGCATTGAAGTGAAGAAAGGATTTGATCCACAGGAAATATTATTACAAATATATAAATATACAAGCTTACAAACTACTTTCTCAGTAAATAATGTAACCTTAGTAGAAGATGCAAGTCAACCAAAACTCCTTAATATCAAGGATCTATTACAAGAGTTTATTGATTTTAGAAGAATTGTAGTACTAAGAAGATCAAAATTCCAATTAGCAAAAGCTGAAGATAGATTACATATTCTTGAAGGTCTACAAAGAGCGATTGATATCATTGATGCTATTATTGTTATAATCAGGTCTAGTCAAACTACTGATGAAGCAAAAGAAAGATTGATAAAAGAGTTTGATTTTACTGATGTTCAAGCTGACTTTATCCTCAAGCTTACTTTGGGTAGATTGGTAGGATTAGAAATCCAGAAAGTACTTGATGAAATGGGAGAGAAAAAAGCTCTCGTGGAAGAACTTAGAAATATTATTAATAATCCTGCTAAACTCGATGAAGTAGTTACTCAGGAACTTGAAGAAGTGAAAAATAAATTTGCTGATCCTAGAAGAACTGAAATCAGTGATGATGTAGGAAATATGTCTGGAGATTTCAAGAAACTCATCAAACTCCAAGATCTCAAAAAAGAAGATGTAATTTGTCTCATTGATAATGAAAGTAAGGTAAAAATAGTATATCAAACAAGAATTATGAACATTGCAGAAGAAACAGTGCATATGGTCTATACAAACAATCAAGATAAACTAATAGTTATCACAGATATTGGAGAGCTCGTAATTCATAGACTTAAAGATTTACCATCTCATACTCCAAAGTCAGACCCGCTTGATCCTGTTAAATTCCGAGGACTCAAAGGTAAAGTAGTATTATGTGAGACTATGGAAGATGACTATGATTACCTGTGTATGCTCAGTAATAATAATACACTCAAGAAGATTAAAAAAGATCTCTTATTGAGTTTCAAAAAATTCCCAACAGTAGTAATGGGATTGGAGAAAGATGAACACATTATATCTGTAGTGCCTACCAAGGATAAAGAACATCTTGGTATTATCTCTAAACAAGGACAATTGTTATTATTCCCAGAAGGAGAACTCAGACCAATGTGAAAAGGTGCCGCAGGAGTAAAAGCAATTGATCTCAAAGGCGATGATAGCATAGCAAGTATGTTTAGATATACAGATGAAGAATTTATCTTAGTATACTCAAATAACTCTGCTCTCTTACTCAATGTAGATGATCTCAAAAAATCTCGTAGAGCGAAAACAGGGCAACTCAGTGCAACCATAAAACGTACTGAATCAATGCTTGGAGCCTTACCAATCAATGAAGGAAATATCCGTGTCAAACTCGATAATGAAGAACTCAAGACCTTACACAACGATACTATGAAACTTGATGAACCAGAGGCAACACTCGCTCAGATTACCAACAACAACATTGTTATGGTATATAGACCTTGGGAAGAGAAGAAAGACGGAGAATCTGCAGCTGTACCAAATAGTAAGTTTAAGATGAAGAAAAAATAATCTGAATTTCCATTAAGAAAAAAACACTGTCCTATAACAGGGCAGTGTTTTTGTAATTTTTTTGCTCATAATCATTCAACATTTTTTATTTTAAGATGTTAATAGAAAGAAATTAACAAATTAAATTCTCAAAACAGGGATTTTTTGTTTTTCTTCGTAAGTGAGTTTAGCAAAAAATCTTTCATTACCAATATGACTTAGTGATCTCAAACCACCGCCATTGGTAAGTTCGTTAAAATGTGCATGCTTACGAATAAATCACAATGATTCTAATCCTTCTGAAAAGGGAAGCTCATAAAAAGCTGCACTGCCACCAATAATAGACAATGATTTTAAACCCTTTGAATTTTTAAGAATTCGAAAATTTGCATGCTTGCCTATATAATTAAGAACATCTAGCCCGTCAGCATTTGGGAGTCTTCGAAAATTAGCATCTTTAACAATAAAATTGAGCGCTTTAAGTCATTTTGCATTTGTAAGTTCAGTAAATATTGCATGCCCACCAATGGTAGTAAGATTCATATAAGAATATGAGACTCACAAATCAATAAGATTTCATTCTACTTCCACTATTTTATCTTTTATAGTCTGAAGAATATTTGTGAGATCAAGATTTAATTTTGGGATTCTACAATAATACAAAATTTTTTCCTCTGTGCATGTTTGATCACACGTAAGGATTTTACCTTTTTTAACATAATCTTCTATATCTATAGTATTTGATGTTTCTTGCTCAACCTGTAAAGCTTTTATTAGTTCTTCTCCACGATCGAGTTTATCATTAGACGAGTCTTTTTCTTCAGTAGGATTTTTATTGGTTTCGATGTCGAGCTTATATTGATTGGGGTCCTCTTCATAGAGTACTGTAATTAAGTTTAATAATTTCATATTAGGCAGTGAAAAGATAATATATTATCTTTATAAATAAAAAGTTGAATTATACAATTATTGTAAGATAACTATTAGTAATATAATTTATTTTTCTGAAAAATATTAAGCATACAATGATTACCTATAATAGTACACTTCCATAAGCATGGTTACTTTTTGAAGACTTTCATAGTTGGCAATATTATAATTCATGCTCACAATCTTGAAGAAAACACGATATTTTAGTGCTGGATCAAGATATTTTTCAGTATTCAGAATATAATTAACAAACTCTTCTTTATTAAAGAATTCAATTTGTACATTGATAGGGAGTTTAAATATTCCTTTTTCTTCGTTTACCGTTACTTGTTCACCATAGGTAATGGATTGAATTTGACCAATACTATTACCGTCTTTCTTGAGGAGATAATCATCGATTGCCTTGAGTACAAGCTTTTGATCGATAGACATTTTCGTACCTTCAAGTTTATTAGTAAGATAGAATGTTCTGAGATTATCGAGATTGGAACTGATTTCTTTGTTAGTAGTAATACCACTACAGATTCTTTTATTAATACAGTTTACGATAAGATCGTACTGTTCTTTAGCTAATCAGATTATTTTTTTATTTGTTTGATCACTTTTGATTTTGATATCTAAGAGTTGATTTGTATTTTTAATATCAGAAATATTGGTATGAAGCGCATCTACTTCGGCTATTTTGGATTCAAGCGATCCCCAAAACCAAATACACAGAATCAAGAGTACAAACGCAAAAATTTTGTATTTTATCTCAGCAACTTTATTTTGCTTTTGGATAAAATTCGCTTGTTGACTAACGATATCTGAGTTAATAGGCTGTTGATTGGTATCTAGTGTTTCCAAGATGCATTTATTTATAAAATAAACATAGTATATTATATCTATATGACTTGGATTTGTCAAAAAAATAGTATTTGACATACAAAAGTGTTTTCAATATACTTAGAGTATAATGTTTGATCAGATTATTCTCAGATTTATCAATTCTCGCGACGTATCCAGCTTTAGTACCAAGGATAAGATTTTCTTCTTCAAAGAATTGGCTTATTTACTGGATGGTGGAGTGAGTATCGTAGAAGCAATACAGACTATTGGAGATACTTCCCCAAACTTTGCAGTAAAAAAGGTATCAGCTAACTTATATGATAATCTAAAGGCCGGTGAAAGTTTGAGTCGTGGTATGATGAGACATCCTCAGTATTTTGATGATAGTGATGTGAATGTTATCAGATCAGGAGAGGGTAGTGGTGAGGTAGTGAGTGTATTGAGATTTCTTTCAGAAGAGTATGAATTCTTAAGTACTATCAAAGGTAAGTATACTTCAGCAATGATTTATCCAGTAATTCTTCTCACTTTATCAATTGTAGCAGTGTTTTTCCTGTTTATATATGCACTTCCACAAATTTTTAGTCTTGTAGAAGATTTTGACGTAGTAATCCCTTGGTATACACAAGCTATCATGAGTATGACCAACTTCATAAGTAATAATGCTCAATGAATCATCATAACATTTATGCTCTTTGTAGTTGCTGCTGTTCTCTTTTTCTCAACAGATTTTGGAAAGAAAAAGCGATATGAGTTTATTCTCGATGCTCCTGCTTTTGGAAAGATGGTAAAATACTATCATATGATTAGATTTTTCCGTTATATGAGGCTTCTTCTCCAATCTGGAATGAACTATGTAGAAGTTCTTCAGTTTATGAAAACTATTATGAAAGTGCCACAATATCAGGATATGATTGATGATGTTCTCAAAGGTGTGAAGAAGGGTGAAACCATGTATCAGAATATGTCCTTCCATACCAATATTATACCTGCAGATTCGTTGCTTCTCCTCAAGGTGGGTGAAAGTACAGCTAATCTTCCGGCTGCTATTACCAACATCGTTACACTGTACCAACAAGATTTAGAAAAAGGACTCAATGATCTTGGTAAGGTTATCGAGCCAATCCTTATTATATTCGTAGGTTTCGTGATTATGATGATCGTAGTTTCAGTATTTGGGATGATCGGATCAGTAATTGACAGTGCAAGTTTGGGAGGATAGGATATTTATTAATAAATAAGCTGATTTATGGATAAACAAAAATTATCTTCATTAGAAAACTGAAATAATCACTCTACTAATTCAATGGATCTTTTATACACCACCCAACAACAAATATCAGACTCCATAAAAGACTTTCTACGTCACCCCGAACTAGGAACATCTTTCATTATGGAATATCTAGAAGTGATAAAGCAAGATCGAAAAAATTCTACTACAAGTTATTCAATATCCTCAGAAATAGGAAGAAATCTTATGAACATAGAACATGCATTACTCATTCAAGCAAACAAGGATAATAACCTACAAATTCCTGAAGAGAACTTAAATTTCCATACTTTAAAGCTCTTTTTACAGAACATTAGCAAGAAAGATCAATCATCAGTATCAGTATGAGAAAATATTTCCCCTGAAATAGAATTTATTGATGACATTATACTTCCTCCTGATGAAATAAAACCCCAAACAGGATTTGCTAACTGAAATCGAAATCCAGAACAACATACCAGAGAATTTGATAAATATTCTTTAGTACTACAAATCCTCAAAGAAAACCCTCATATACAACTCATAGATCGTCCACTACAGGGTAAAGTAGATCCTCGTAGTATGAGAAAAAAATCATATATTGTTTTCAAACTTACTACTCCCTATCCCAAAACTCTATATATCAATAATCTTTATGGACAAGCAAGTTATATCACTGAGGGACATCTCACAAAAAAAGAACTTACCACCTACAAAAAATCAGATCACCGTGCAGTAAACCATCCAAGAGTGAAATTTTTCTCCTATAAAGATCCTCTAGAACTTAATCCTCAAGGACTTACAGATCGAAAAACTGTTATTTTGAATTACCTTACTCAAGAGAATCGTCCTGAAACACAAGAAGATATGTCACGCGAAAAAAATAAAGAATCAAAAACAAAGAAAGAAAAAACTAACTCTCTTAAAAGAATTAAATTAACAAGTGAGATTGCTAGAGAATTGGTAATTAATAAATATGGAAATAATGAAGGTAACATACCAAATCCACAACAAGCTTTAGAGTATTTATTGTTCAAGGGCACAGAATGGAGAATGACGTCATTCAAAATTTCACATGATAATAAAGATATTGGCACCTTAGCTTTGCACACAATATTCAATATCAGAAGAGAAAAACGAAATGATTTATATAAAGACGATGCTTGGTACGAATTACTGGGTAAGGTTTTTGATAAAACAGTGGAACAAATTTCAGAATTAGTAAGAAATATTTGTAAAACATTAATCATTAAAACCTACTGAACCGTAGACAATACGCCTGATCCACAACAAGCTTTAGAGTATTTATTGTTCAAGGGCACAGAATGGAGAATGACGTCATTCAAAATTTCACATGATAATAAAGATATTGGCATCATAGCTTTGCACACAATATTCAATATCAGAAGAGAGAGAAAAAATGATTTATATAAAGACGATGCTTGGTACGAATTACTGGGTAAGGTTTTTAACCTCACTCAAGAAGAATTAAATACCAAAATAAAGTATCTTGAAGAAAAAGAAAAAAATAGACTACAAAATACTTACAAAGAATTACTTATAAAAACCTACTGAACCGTAGACAATACGCCTGATCCACAACAAGCTTTAGAGTATTTATTGTTCAAGGGCACAGAATGGAGAATGACGTCATTCAAAATTTCACATGATAATAAAGATATTGGCACCTTAGCTTTGCACACAATATTCAATATCAGAAGAGAAAAACGAAATGATTTATATAAAGACGATGCTTGGTACGAATTACTGGGTAAGGTTTTTGATAAAACAGTGGAACAATTAGAAGCTATGAGAAAAAGAAATTGATTTAAATAAATATTTTAATTAATGTCAGAAATAAACCCACTTTCTCCTGAATCTAAAGAAAATAAATCAGTATGAAATAAACAAACTGAAGAGATTTCTGATACTTTGAATGAGAAAGAGATTACTTCTATAAACAAATTAACACTTTAGATAAAATAATTATTAATAAATATATTTCCATAGTGTTGGAAAATATACGTCAACATTGATATTATTATGATAAATATTGTGAAAATGAGTTAGATTATCTTGATGAGATGAGTGAAAAATTTGATCAATATCAAGATGAAATGCTGAATTGGAATATATCTTTAGGAAAAATTAACTATGAAGAATCCATAGATGGTGAGTTAACTCAACTTTCTTTAATTATCAAAGATAAGAAAATTTATTTAGATAAATTTATTCCCTCGGGGGTGAAAATTTATAGCTTTGAAAACTTTAGAGATAAAGAAAAATATTTAGATCTTTATGGTCCACAAGCTTGTTTTTTTGATCCTGAAGAAAATATAGTATGTATGTCTAAGGAAGTTTTATCAAAAAATGGAGGATTAGCTTTCTTGTTACATGAATTAGGACATGCGAACGATCCTAATTTTCAGGAAAGTGTAAAAAAATTAAAAAATATATATGATGATTTGGTGACACCTGTATGAAGCACTACTAATGATGTTTTATTAGATTATTGTGAAGAACGTTCTTTTCCAGAAAAATCTAAGAGAGAAAGATACGCATGGGGATGGATGTTTAAAACTTTGAGAAATCTAGGATTTCAAACGGACACTGATGTAAAAGAATATCAAGAATATAGTCGTGAGATCTCAGATATAGCTTTACTCAAATATAAACTTAATACCTTAGCTGACATTTCTAGTCTTCAAACAGCTACTCCTAGAACTAATATAAAGCTTGATAAGTTATTTACAAGAGTTGGATTATAATATTTTTCAGTATTAAAATTTAATTATTCATCGGGTGTATTAGCTTTAATACACTTTTTTATTTCTTGCAAAGTGTAGCCTCTCATCATCAGTTTTTGGATAAGCGCAACTCCTTCTACTTTTCTTTCTTTCAGCTTATCTATTTCTTTCCTAATTCTCACGTTGATACTTTCACTAGCTTCGTTTTCAAACTTAGTCATAAGTTCCTTCAAAAGATCCTTGTCAATTCCTTTGAGAAGGAGTTTAGACATGATCGTAGCACGTGGTTTTCCTTTATGAATAAGCTCAGACTCAATATACATCGTAGCAAAATTTCTATCATCCACATAACCTCTTTTTACCAAATCAATCATGGTATAGTGTGCTTCTTCTTCTGTGTATCATTTTTTGATAAGCTGAATGCGAAGTTCTTTTTCAGTTTTGGGATAACGATAGATATAATCGAGAGCATAGTCAATACAAGGTTTCATAAGTGGTAGTCAACAAGAATAAACAGGGGCTAAGTATTTGCTTTTTCTTATTATTTGATTATATTGCCTATCAATGCAAAGGAAAATCATATTTACTCTTATGTTACTGTTGACACAAGTATGGTGAGCGACTTTTTCTTATGCTCAAGAAACTCCTTCAGAAACAAAGACTGATTGCGAAGCATGTAGTTTAACGCCACCAGAATTAGTCAGATATACAAAATTTGTAAGATCAATTCTCGACACTCTACAATCTACTTCAAAGGTTGATTATTCAAAGATTGCCACTTGAACAAAACAAGCCAACACCAATCTACTTGTAGATTATTTAAAACAAATAACTGATAGTTATTTATGAGTTTTTAAAAGAGAATGAAGAATAATCTGAGGACAGATTCAATGAGCATCGCTTCAGACTACCAAAGCTGTAAGTAGAGATTTTATAGCTGATTTTTTCAGGCAAAGTGTAGCTTGAGCTAGATCATCTGTACTAACTAGAGATGAAGATTTGCTAGAAACAATAGATGATTCAATAGATAAAGAAACAATAATTCATATCAATAATTTTGTATATTCAGATCCAATACCTGTTAAACAAGTTGAGAATCTAAAAATAGTATTCAGTAATTATAGTGATATTTTTCAGACGGGATGAAATAATTGAGAATTATTCTCTCCATGAATTAGCTACAAACAGATGATTGGATGGTTGAACTTCACTCAAAGAGCGGTAAAGAATCATATAGTAATAAGACCAAAAAATGATTTTAAATTTGAATCCAATGAGAAAGTAGGATATAGCATTAGATCAAATCGAGGGAAGACATTGGATGACGCTTACGCTTGTGCTACCGCTAATCTGTGAACTGCCTGCAATGCAACTTTTGGTAAGACAACATCTTTACGAAAGGAATTTGGTAAAAGCACAGGAAAAGAACTCAAAACTACACTCAATAAATTCAAAACTTCATTTGAAAAACTTTCCAAACTTAAATCTAAAGGTGTTTCTAATGAATACTGATCTACGCGATGAGTACAGTATCGTGGAACTACAGTTCAAGATTTAAACTTACCTACCAAAAAAGAAATCATACAAAGTTTTGAAGAACGTAAAAGTTTGGCACTTAAGATATTGGCAGACTGTACTATAAAAGGAGAAAACATCAATACAGAACAATACAAATTGTATTCAATCCAAAGAATGTGAATTATTCCCTGTCAGGTAAGAGCGCCTTATCTTAGTAAATCTGCATGAAATGTGACAGAAGCAGAAGAAGCAAAAGCTGTATTACTAAGTACTACGATGAATAACACACTTACAAAAGTCATGAATATGGAAGACTATGATAATTCACTCTCCACAATTGCTCTACCTCTCTCCACTACATTATACTTTCCGGAATTGAGTAAATTAGTTTATAAAACAAAAGGAACAGTGAAAGAACTCAATGCCAATAGTGTACAAGGATGTCTTGCATTTTGTACCAACCTCAATACTCAAGTGAACTGTGGAAGTCAATAAACTTATATCTAGTCTTATAATCATATGGATAAAAAAGATAATCAGAATACTCATTATATAGATTTTCCTGAACGGTATACCGATCCTAGGGATTTTCATGAAGCTGTACTTCAGTCAGTTCAAGAAGCACAAAAAATAAAAATGCCAAAGTTAGCCAAAATTCATAAAGATAAACTTCAATTAGGATATTTGGCACTTTCAGGTGATGTATTGGATGTACGATTTATTATACTCTATCTTTCTTTACTGCTTCAACAAGGTTATGACAGTATCTGCATAATAAGCTGCGATTACGATACAGTTTATTCAGATTATAAAAATATCAATGCAGCTAAACTACAATCTCCATTTGCCGTTAGTTCTTTAGTTTCTGTAAGTAAAGATAAAAATAGTGAAGACTATCAATCTGAATTTAAAGTAGATACTTTGGTATGCGTCTCTCAGATTATCAGTGCATTAAAAAATTTCTATATTCTGAAAATCAGCGTGGAAGGGTTGAAAAGTAGTCTTGAAGCTAATAATGACTATCAAAATAACCTTTCCATTTTCTTGAAGAAAAATAAGATGGCGGTGATTGTCATAGGTGATGAAGAGCAAGATGAGTCCAGAGATATTTGATGAGGTCTAGTATTTGATTGGATATGTAAAAACCTCAAACGTAGTGTTAAAAAAGTTGCCTTCCAAAGCATGATTGGAGATTTATATTTGTATGTTGCGTAAATTATGAATAAAGTGTTGTTCGCCAGAGAAACTCTAACTACTTTTGTAGATAAGTTAGATAAAGAAATTTTAAAAATATGGTACGATCATATACCTTCGAGCATCAATCATCCACTTTTTACTAAGTCTGCAAGGATCAGTTCTATTGGAGAAGAATTATTGGATCATCTCATGGAGCACAACACACGTGCTGCAAAAAGACTGAGAGCATCTTTGATATATTATGGATACAAACTTATTGCTCCCCATAATCAGATAGATGAAGATAAGCTACTTATAGCAAGTAGTAGTATTGAATTTGTACATACTGGCTTACTCATCCATGATGATTTTCAAGATCAAGATAGTATCAGAAGAGGGAAAGCTACTACGCATAAACATTACGAAAATTATCACGATAAGAATCTAAAATCTGAATATAAAGAACATTTTGGAGCAAGTATGGCTATCAATGTAGGAGATTACGCACTGACTTTGGGTTATCAAACACTTCTCAAGTCAGGATTTGATCCTCTTGTGACTATTGAGGCTTTGGATTATTTGTTCCAGGGCATCAGTCAGACATTGTATGGACAATCTTTTGATATTATCCTTGAAAATTCTGAAACCTTTACAGAACAAGATATTTATGATCTCCATCATAGCAAAACCTGAATATACACCTATCTTACACCTTTATTGGTGTGAATAACTCTTGCTGGAGGTTCTGAAAAAATAAAAAATAAACTGATAGAATTTGCTTTGCCTTGTGGGATTGCATTTCAGTTACAAGATGATGTAATAGGACTTTTTGGAGACGAAGAGAAGACAGGAAAATCTGCTTATAGTGATATCAAAGAAGGTAAAAAAACTCTTCTTATGCTTAAGACTATTGAACTGTGTACTCCACAAGAAAGAGAAATTATTACAGAACTCTGGGGGAGAGGAGATCTGACAGCAGAACAAGCTGAATTTGTAAGAAGTGTAGTTAAAAACTCTGGAGCGCTTGATTACAGCTACAAGAAAGCTACAGAATTTGCTCTCCAAGCACAAAAAGTCATTCAAGAAATTGCTGAAAATGATAAAGATGGTGTATTTAACACAGAAGTTCTCGATTATCTAGAGGGGATTGCTGAATATATGGCAGTAAGAAGAGATTTCTAATAAAAAAAACCATAGCAATGAAAGCACTGCTATGGATTAAAGATTAGGAAATCAACGACTTCCATATCTTGTTTTTGTGCTGCTTGATAAAAACCCCGCAAAAAACGAAAACAAAACTATTAAAATTATACATATAACATGCACAATCTCATCTTTTCCGTTATCGAAAGATTTAAAACTAATGATTGATATGGCGGCAACAGCACATAATAACAAAAAAATTAACAATCTCATAATATCTCCGTATTTGTATTTGGAGGATCATTTAATACTTATAATCAGATTATTGTCAAGTATTTTTAAGAAAAGAGTTTCCTTCTTGATTTGGGAGGCATATTGAGTATGATACTATATATAGTTTTGCCCTTATAATACGATATTAACCCTATGAAATTTTACGATAAAGTTCAGATTATTTGCATATCATGAAAATGATGAGACGGTGCCACAAGTGCAAGACGTGAAGCATGAGTGCCTTATGGAGGACCAAATGGAGGTAACGGTGGACATGGTGGATCAGTAATTTTCCAAGCTGATAGTAACTACAACACCTTACTCCATCTCAGATTTCAAAAAGAACGAACAGCACATCATGGGTTTCCTGGTGAATCAGCAGATAAATACGGAAAGTCTGCAGAAGATTTAGTTATTCCTGTTCCTGTAGGAAGTATTATTAAGATAGTGCATGTTGTATCAGAAGGGGATGAGGAAGAAATGGAAACTCACTATGAATTTGATCATAATGGATTGCTTCAAGATACTGACGAAGTCGAAAGTGAGGAAGAAAATCTTGTTACGCCAGAAGTAAAAACAAGTAAAATTGTCTATCATTTTACAGAACATGGTGAGCAGTTTGTAATCTGTAAGGGAGGAATAGGAGGAGCAGGGAATATGCATTTCAAAAATTCTACTGTTCAATTTCCTGATTTTAGTCTCGGAGGAGAGCCTGGACAAAAGAAAACAATCGAAATCGAGCTTCAACTCTTGGCAGATGTGGGTTTGATAGGTGTGCCATCGGTAGGTAAGTCTTCAATCATCAATTCTATATCCAACTCCAAAGCTAAGGTAGCAGAGTATCATTTTACGACCTTGGTACCAAATTTGTGATCTGTAATCTACAATGATCAGAGCTGGAATATTATTGATATTCCTGGATTGGTGGAGTGAGCAAGTGAAGGAAAAGGACTTGGGAACGAGTTTTTGAGACATGTACTCAAGGCAAGACTTTTTGCTTTTGTAGTAGATATCTCAAGATGGGATCAGGGTATTTTGGAATTTGGGAAACTACGAAATGAAATCTTAACCTATATACAAACAAGATTTATATGATCTGAAGAATTCGGTTTTGAGATTGAGGATATCAATTTTGAAATGGAAGTAAAAACGCATGAAAGCAATAAAGAAAAAAGCATTGTACTCAATATTCACGACCAAGAAGGTAGATTATTGCTTCAAAAGGGGATTGTACGAATTATCAATAAAGTCGATGAGGTGATGGAAGGAGAGATTGTAGATGCAGAAATTATCAACGAATACAAAAAACAGCTTATAGAGCATATTTCAAAAACATTTGTAGGTTCAAAATTTAAAATTAAAAATACTATCCCTGATGATGTTATTGCAGAACAAGTATTTGTTTACAGTATAATCTTTGATCAATTCAAAAAACCATTATTACAGTTCATGTACAATAAACTTCAGATTATTTCAGCTTATATACTACATTTTGATCCAGTTTCAGCAGAGAATAAACAAATAGAGAGGTCTATTGAGATGATAGGAACGGTAGATACTAAGGAAATTCGTAATCTTCTTTTGGAGATGGGATATCAAATCCAGGATTGGACAAGTGAAGAGATTCAAAAAGAATATAATCTGATTATGGAAGACGATGAGCAGTTGGATCTTGAGGATGAAGTACAAGAAGTAATAGCTCCCAAGAAGTTGTTTAGAGTATACGAGAAAGATCTTTCTAGATTGGGTTATCAATTGCCTTGGTGAAAGGTTTTGGCTGAAGAATGGTTCTGGAGAGTAATGAAACAACAAGGTTTACATAAATGGTTTAATAAAGCAGGTGTAAAAATTGGAGATATTCTCTGGGTTCAATCGGATTATAATAGTAAAAGACATATTATCGTTCCATATGCCCTCAAAGGTAAAACAAGTTATACACATCAAAAACTTACCTAGTATCTTATTATTTCACATAATGAGTCCATGAGTACAACCCTTGCAAAGTTAATTGAACTGTATATTTCTTATTTGGGAAATACCAAGAATGCAAGTCCCAATACCATTAGCAATTATAGCTTGTGGTTGAGAAGGTTTTTAGGTTTTGTTGGAGATATAGATGTAAATAGTATACATCCTATGCAGATTATGGACTATCGTAAACATCTCATTGATGATCTTCATCTCAATATAAAGACTATCAACTATCATATTATCGCTATCAGAGCTTTCTTGAAGTTCTGTATCAGACATGATATTCCTTGTATTTCGCCTGATAAGCTAGAAATTAGTAAAACCCCTCCTAGAGAGGTTCATTTTCTCAATGATGAAGAAATCGAAAAGATTCTCCAAGCTCCTGATGAACGAGAAAAAGCTGCTAAAAAAAGAATTAGAGATAATGCCATCATACAGATACTTTACGGTTCTTGACTGAGAGTTTCAGAGCTTTGTAACCTCAAACTTACAGACATTCAAGTAGATTCAAATCAATTCTCAGTAGTAGGTAAAGGTAGAAAACTCAGAGCTGTATTCATGACTAAATCTGCTTTGGAAGCCTTACAAGCTTGGTTGGCTATCAGAATCTGAGAAGGGGAGTACATCTTCTCTGGAATTTCTAATAATCAGAAATCATTTGCAGGTAATAAGCCACTTTCACGCAATGCTATCGAAGATATGGTAAGGCATTATGCAAAGTTGCAATCTATTGATAAGAAAGTAACACCTCATACTCTCAGGCATAGTTTTGCAACCACACTCATCAAGAAAGGCGCAGACATTAGGTCAGTACAGACTTTGTTAGGTCACAGTAGTATTACCACTACCCAAATTTATACTCACGTGGATGATAAATACCTCAAAGGAATTCATGATCTTATGAATTAAAAATAGTACTATAATCTGCCCAAAAAGTGCAAAAAATACTTTTATTTTAAAATAAAAAATATACCATAATAGGAAGTTATCATTTATATTGTTATATTAATCCTTATGAAATTCTTGTTGAACGTTCTCATTGGAGGTATCTTATTCGCAGTAGCATCACGAATTGTTCCTGGAGTTGTGGTAGATGGTATCCGAACAGCTATTATTGCTGGACTCGTATTGTCATTGGTTAATGCTACAGTAGGAATGTTATTACGCGTACTTAGCTTCCCAATTAACTTCATAACTTTTGGTTTAGTTGGATTCGTTATCACAGTATTGATGATTTTATTGACTGATAGTCTTGTAACAGGATTTGATGTAAATGGAATCTGGAATGCTATTATTTTCGCTGTAATTCTTGGATTGGTTCAAGGAGTATTCGGAAACGCGAAAGACTAGTTTTAAAGCCTATAAACTGACTTTCATTACTCAAAATAACTAAAAAACATGCCATTTGGTGTGTTTTTTATTATATTATATAATAAGAGGGTAGTAGTGTAACTTGAGGGTCTTGATATTATAGTTATAACAATTATAGATAATATAATTTATTTATACTTTTTTTAACCCAATGCAAAAATTACTCGTTGCCAGCGTACTACTTTGTTTATTGGTAGTGTGAATTAAAACAAATGCCTTAACAGATCAAGAAATTACAAACAGTGTTCAAAGAGCTACAGTAGCTCTTACTCAAATGAGAGAAGTGCTTGATGAACTAGATCAAGTAAAAACCAATGAAGAATTAGAAAACTTACAATACAAACTTAAATTAGCCTTTTCTTGACTACCTTTAATAAGAACAAATGCACAAAGTAATGAAATGGAATTACTATATAGTAGTTATGAAAGAAAATTAACTTCTGCACAAAATAGAATAAATACTTACAATAAATACTTAAAAGATTCCACTGAAGTAGATGAAAGAGCTAGTAAAGAGAATGGTTACTATACTGATGTGAATTGAAATACCATGTACTTTAATGGTAAGAGACTATCTTACTCTGAAACTCAAAGAGCTGTATTGTGGATGTATAACAATAGTTTAACAGATTTTCAAAATGCTTATGACTTTAATGGAGATGGACAATTAACAAGAGAACAAGCAGCTAAATTCTTTACTCAATTTGCTCTTAAAATATTACAAAGAGATATGGATGAAGGTTCAATATTGGCTCCTAGTGATTTGAAACAAATCTCTGAATCCTTAAAAGGAAATGTACTCTTAGCTTTAAGTCTAGGTATATTTAAAGGAGATGGAGGGAAATTTTATCCACAGAATAAACTTACAAGAGCTCAAGCTATAGCAGTATTGATAAGAACTAAAGATTGATCCCTAGATGAATCAGGTAAGAAACGATATGAAGGATATTATAATAAGGCTTTAGATTATGGTGTAGTAGGAGGACTAAACTTTGATTATAACACTCTAGATAAAGTAAACATTACAAGAAGAGAAATGGCTTTAATGCTCTACAGAATCGCTAATTATTAATAATAAAAACAATGCGTAATATATTGAAAGGGTAGTAGTGGCTTAATAAGCACTAACTTAACATATAATTGAGTATTAAATTACAATTACAACTGCTTAGACAAACAAAACACTGTCTATAAGCCACTTTCAATAATTATGGTAGGGTAGTCCCCTGTCACTTTATCTCTCCGGACACATAGTTGACATCTTATCAGTAATAAGTTTCTGATATAAGCTGATAAAGAGTGGTATAATAATTTTTATTTTGTATTTTAAATGAGAATAAATATATCTAAAAGAAGAAATCCAACTAAGGCTTATTAGCCATATAATACATATATTGGCAGGGTAAACTAATCGCTGGAGTTATAAAATATCGTGTTAAAACATTAAAGCTACTTTGCATAATCTATCTTGCGCAAAGTAGAGATATAATAGTTAGCGCCACAATACGAATCATTTGATTTATGATATAATATGTTTAATTTATGGAATACTCCATAAATAAATGTGTCAGACACTCTTTATCAGATGATTTTTTATTTAAAATTTATTTTTATTTTATTTGTGACTGTTATGAAATTTATAAAAGAAAAAATAAGTTATACTGGTAGAGGTAGAAATCCTAAACCAAGAAATATTAGTAGCGCTCCCCTCCTCAATATTCGAAAAATAGAAGGATGATCTGATCATGATGATAGAATTAGCCTTGATTATGATGAAGTTGAGGCTTTGAGACTGAGGTTTGTCGATGGTCTACAGCTCCTCGAGGCTGCTGATCTCATGGGAATATCTAAGTCTTTGATGGGAAATATAGTACAAAAGGCACTTAGAAAGCTTGTAGAGGGGTTGGTAGTGGGTAAAAATATAGAAATACAGTTCAATACGGTGACTAAACTCTAACATCAGATTATTTAATTATTTAAACAATATAAAAACTCGTAAGTGATACGAGTTTTATAGTATATAAGATAATAGGAGATTACAATATTGCGGAGAATGGATTTGAACCACTGACCTCCGGGTTATGAGCCCGGCGAGCTACCGAACTGCTCTACCCCGCAATAATTAGTAACATCAACGAAGATGATACTTTTACTATTATATTAATAGGAGTTAATTTCAACACATTCTTAGTAAACTCAGCATATATAGGCTAAGAGGGTAATTAGCTATAATATAAAACCCAGATTGCTCTGGGTTTTACAATAGAAAATATTATGGCTCATTATTCAGCGACAATTTCTCGATTATGCAATTTCTTCTTCTTCAGTTTCTTCCTCTTCTTCTTCCTCTTCTTCCTCTTCTTCTTCTTCAGTACCAGGTACTACTACTTCTTCTTCAGTTTCTTCTTCTTGTTGTAATAATTCAAGATTAAGTAATTCTAATAAAGTTTTCATGAGTGTAATATCATACAGGATAAATACGATGCATATAATTACATCACTGCATTATAGTTGACTTGCACCCAAAATACAAGGGATTTTTTGGATATCCTCCACTTTTATCCTTCAGATCATAATAATATCATCCAAAGCGAGCTTAGTAGAAGAGTTTCACTTCAAATCATTATTATTGACTTGATCGGCAAAATAGGAGAGAATGTGATAATATCCATCACTATAAACCTTATCCTTGTAAAAAACTGTCCCAGGATGGATAATACTCGTATCTTGTATACCTCTTTTGAGTCTGAGTATACTCCAAAATATAGTTTCCAGATTAGTTCGACCGTTCTTAAAATAGATCTGAGTAAGTTGTTTCCAGTTATGATCAGCTGTTTGAGCTAAGTATTGGTAAGATTTTTGTAATCTTTCTCGAGTTTTCTGAAATCATTCTACTCTGGCAGCTTGAAACACAGCCAATCCTTCTTCCGTACTCAGGTAATAAGCAGTACCTCATTGGAGGATATGATAGTCTGAATTGATTCCATTCTTATATCTAGCAAGATGGCCGTATACTTCATGTAAGATACTCACACACACATCAAAGGCTTTGTAGGTTTCCTTCTTGTGGATGTACATTACAGGTTTAGGACCAATTCTTACTTGCATGTTAGTATTACCAAAGTTCCCAAATTGTATACTATAGGAACTAAATCCTACTGATTGAATATGATAGATCACTAATTCCTTAACTTGTTTTTGACTCAAAGTCTCTACAGGGTTTATTCCAGTATTTTCAAATAATGATTGATAAGATAATCAGAAACGCTTTTCGAGCGCTGCATAATCTGTAGGAAGTGTAGTGTAGTTTTTTATTGTTCCGAAAAGTTGAGTATTGAGAGTAAGAATAGCATCATAATCTTGATCGTGGTAGGCTTGTAAAAGATCAAACTTACACAAAATCTCATCGCACTTGTCGAGCATGAGTTGTTTGATTTCATTGTTTTCCCTGAGTTTGAGAGTTTTAGCTTTGAGTTTGTTGATATATAAACCTACTTCCTCGAGTATTTTTACATGGTCTGTACTGTATGTGAACTGAGGATTGTAATCCCCTTTTGCGTCTATAAATTTTTGAAGTTCTTCAAACTTATTTGTAGGATCAAGAAATTTGAGAATATCTGATCTTTCAGCGATTCTCATGATCTGCTTATCAAGCTTCTTTTGGGCTAGAGAGCCATAACAGTTGTCCAAATTGCTATATTAGTGATATAAAGTGCTTCCTAACCTATACTTCATTCCATTTCCATTTCAATCAGTTTATTTAATTCTCATGCATATTCTAGAGGGAGTTTCTTAATAACCGGAGAAATGAAGCCGTTTACTATCATAGCAAGCGCCTTTTCCTCACTAATTCCTCTGCTCATTAGATAAAATATCATGAGCTCATCTACTTTACCTGCTGAAGCTTCGTGCGCAACAGTAGAGTCAGTGTTGTTCACCTTGATCACTGGTATAGTAGTAGAAATACTACGATCATCCATAAGTAAAGCATCGCACTCCGTGCTGTTGGTCGCCCCTATGGCAGTAGATTTGATATCCACAATGCCACGATAGGTATTTATTCCTCCATCTTTAGAAATAGACTTAGAAATAATAGTAGAGCTAGAATAGGGTCCAATATGAATAATTTTGGAACCTACGTCCTGATTTTGTCCTGCTGCAGCTACTGCTACCCCAATATGATCTGCTTTACTTCTCGCTCATTTGAGAATAGTACAAGGATACAACATCGTAGTTCCTGAACCCATGTTTCCCCCAATCCATTCCATAACACTATCATCATCCACGATAGCGCGCTTAGTATTGAGATTGTAGGTATTGAGACTTCGATTTTCTACACTGCTATATCTCATTCTTGAGTTTTTAGCTACATATATTTCTACCAAACCTGCATGAATAGACTTATTATCATATTTTGGAGCGCTACATCCTTCTATGTAATCGCAGCTTGCTTCGTCCTCAATAATGATCAGAGTATGCTCAAATTGCCCACCGCCCATCATATTCATACGGAAATATGCCTGTAAAGGTTCACTCACCTTCACTCCTTTGGGAACATAAATGAAAGTTCCTCCTGACCATACTGCACCATGAAGAGCAGCAAACTTATGATCGGTACCAGGAACCAACTTCATAAAATATTTACGTACCAATTCTCCATGTTCTCTCAAAGCATTACTCATATCATCAAAAATTACTCCCTGATCGGCATATTTTTCTTTAAGTTTATGATAGACCATTTCCGCATCATACTGACCTCCCGCTCATGCTAAATAATTCTTTTCAGCCTCAGGAATGCCCAGTCTTGCGAATTTATCTTTGATATCTTGTGGTACTTTCTCTCGAGAATCTGTATATCCTGTGTATCCTTTTTCTGGTCTTGCATAGTATACGATAGTATTTAAGTCTAATCCACTGAGATCAGGACCTCGTGAAGGCAATTCTTTAGCATGAAAAATATCCAGACATTTGAGTCTGTGTTCCAGCATCCATTCTGGTTCTCCAATATCAGAAGAAATCTTTCTTACTGTTTCTTCTGTAAGTCCTTGCAAGTATACTGCATATTGAATTGAGTCCGAAGAATCAATAGTAGTTTTTAAAGATTGTGAAGTCATAATATGAGCTTAGTATAATAATTTTGATTGTAATTGGAATGTCATTTTATATAGTAAATACTAGTAATTTAAGCCATTATTCAGATTATTTATTAGATCTTATGAAAATACTTTTTGATCATCAAGTTTTTTCTCTTGAGGTAATGGGAGGGATGAGCAAATACTACACAGAACTCATGACTCATCTTGTGCAGGAAGGGCATGAAGTAATAGTTCCTGTATGGCGAACTCACAACTATTATCTGCTACAAACTCTCAAGACTGGGATAGATATTTTATGATCAGAAAAAAGAAACGTATCGACTTTTCTTAAAGATACGCCTTTCAAAGGCAGACAAAACTTAGTTTTTTGGTGCAATAAATATAGATTTTTGAATAATGTGGATAAAATCCTTGAGGGAGTAGATCTTGTGCACATTACCTTGTTCGATCCTTATCTCATAGATATCCTTAAGAAGAAGAATATCCCTTTTGTATTCAATGTCTATGACCTCAATCATAAGACTCAAAATCTCAAATCTGGTTTCCTCAATCTCCAATTGTGTGACTATGCTGAACATGGCATTCAATCCTTATGAGAAAAAGCAAACTCCATCATATGTGTTTCCAAAAAAACAAAGAGCGATCTCTTGCAATACTACCCTACTCTGGATGAAAATAAGATAAAAGTAATCTATCATTCTGTAGATATCTCTCATATTTCTCAATTACAAAACGAAAGTATTCATAAACAAGAAACTGATAATCTGCTTGAGAAGCTCAATATAAAGAAATTTATGCTCTTTATTGGGAAAAGGGCTGCTGATTATAAGAACTTTAAAGCTTTTGTGCAAGCAGTTGCTCCCCTCTTGGGAGAAGAGTTACAGTGTATTTGTCTTGGTCATGAAAGTTTCAGTGAAAGTGAAAAGAATCTGCATAAGGAGCTAAATATTGAGAACTTTATTCACCAAATGAGCGGCGATGAATCATTAAAATATTACTTATTTGAGAAAGCGGCTTGTTTTGTATATCCTAGTTTGGCAGAAGGATTTGGGATACCAATCTTGGAGGCGTGGGCTGGAAAATGTGCAGTAGTATGCTCACATATCAATGTTTTTCTCGAAGTTGGTGCTGGTGCAGCACTTTATTTTGATCCTAATAGTATTGAAAATATGAGTGAGTTGATTCAAGGAGTAAGTAAAAATGTTGATATACAAGAAGAGTTAAAGAATGCATGAACGCAAAGAGTAAAATTATTTGATAAGTGAGTTGAAATAAACACTACTCTAACTCTTTACAAAGAATGTATAAATATATAATATAATTATTTATTCTCCAAAAATTTAATCATTTTTCCTACAATATTATGTTTGAGACGTTATGAAATCAGCTTATAGATCTTATTTATCAATTTGGATACGGTGGTTTGTTTTTCGCATCCTTTTTGGAAAATCTTATTCCTCCTATTCCTAGTGAATTAATAATGCCACTTGGAGGATTTCTTGCAGGAACTGGGAAACTTAATTTATTCTTGGTTATCATAGTTTGTTCTCTAGGTAGTACACTTGGAAATCTGCCTTATTACTGGTTGGGAAGATATTTGAGTAAAAAAAAACTCACTACCATTGTAGCTAAATATGGGAAATATTTTTTTATGAAACCCGAATATATCGAAGATCTCTATGAAGTATTTGAAAAAAATGATAAGCATATCGTATTTTTTTGAAGATTTGTTCCAGGCGCAAGGGCATTTATCGGAATACCAGCATGAAGTGCAAGAATGAATTTTTGGTTATTTTTTTGGTATACGCTCAGTGGTACTGCCGTATGGACTGTATTTTTGGTGGTTATTGGTTATCGACTTTGAGAAAGATGGGAAGGTATTACCAAGTATCTAAAAGAATATGAACATATCATGCTTCCCTTAGTAGTAATATTAGGTATAGCTTTGATAGCCTGGATTATATGGAAGAGAAACAAGAATAAACTGAATAATGAAAAAGAAGGTGACAATAATCTAAATTCATAATTTATTAATTTACTAATAGTATTGGATGTCTACTAAGTTACTAAACAAAATACCAAAATTCCTGAGCTACGGAGTCAGTATTCTTATTTTTGGTCTCATTATCCACTTTATTGGAATAAATTTCTTGCAGTTCGTTGTAGGAATAGGAAAACCATGGATTAGTGTATTAGCATTGTGGAAAGAAATTATGATATTTTTACTTATCATATGAGTCATATATTATAACATTGCAAGCTATGGATTCAAAGGCTGGCTAAGAATCCTCAAAAAAGATACATACTTCATGCGCTTACTGAAAGGTTTCTGAATAATTATCGCAGTAACACTTATAGCTAGTGCATTTAGTAGCTCGCTTGGTCATTATATCATTGCTTTTAGATATGACTTTGTATGGGTTGTCCTCCTACTTTTAGCCTATCAAATTGCTAAAATAATTCCTGCAGCAGAGATCAAAAAAATTACTAAAACCTATCTCCAAATTATAAAATGGTTGGTATGAATAGGACTTATACGATATTTTGTGATAAGCAGCATCCCATGAGCTTTAAAATTGGTTGGTTATGATAAGAACGTATATGAATGAGCACTAGGAGAAAAGCCACCAGCGGTATATTATGCTGCATTGGATCATGGAGCACCAAGAAATCAATTTTTATGGGAAAGGCCTATCTTCTACGGTTTTTACCTTATTGCTTTCTGGCCATTCTTCTTCTTACTCTATTTGAGAAAAGCTTCAAAATCGGAAGCAATATTTTTCTGAATATTATACGTTCTCAATATCTTCTCTACATTCTCAAGATCAGCATGGTGAGTATGGATATTAGAAACGACACTTTTGGCAGCATTGCTATATGGTAAATTTGCATTAAAATATTTAAAATATATTCTGATTCCTGTAGTGGGACTTGGAGCACTTGTGGGACGAAAGTTTTATTATGAAATCTTTGGGTCTGGAAGAAGCTTTAGTAATACTGGGCATATCAATGCTTTCTATGAATCACTAGAAATCCTCAAAACTACTTGGATCTCATGACTCGGAGCATGATCGGCTGGACCAGCAAGTCATCAACTTGGAATTGGTTTCAACCCTGAAAATCAGTACCTTCAAATATGGATAGAATATGGTATTTTTGGTTTCCTTGCACGATTAGTGGGTTATGTTTATCTTACTGTTAATGGATTCATTCGTGGAGGCTGGAATAAAGCAAGAACATATTTCCAAGATACTCAAGTACTACACCGAGATAACCAAAGACTTGTTCTCTTATCTTGCAATATCTGACTTCTTGCTCTCGCTATATGTGGATTAGTACTGCATTCATTGGCTGACAAAATGGTAATCCGACCATTGATGTTATTTTACGGATTGTGGCTTGGATACTCGGCACCAAAGAAAGATTAGACTCCTTTAAATTGTATTATTTTCCTAAAGATATCATTGCAAAATGATATTTTTTTCCTATAAAATATTGACTTTATAATCGTATAAAAGCAAAATGAATTGAAAGCCAAATAATATATTTAAATCCCCCTACTGACTAGTGGACAAAGTTGCTGCAGATAAACTAAGCTTTTTTGGTAAAGAATTAGTAGTAAGAGCGCAATCAGTTGTTTCAGCTTACGAAAAAATAGCTTATCAAAAGATATATGATATCAATGAAGATGAAGAATTTATTCTCCCTCATTCACAATTTAAGGAAAATTCTTTACTCTATATGTTTACTTTATTGGGTTGTAAAGCTCACACGGAATCATTGATAAAAGTAATAAACACCACACCAACTCTGAAAAATAATATAAATATTAAAGAAGTAAAAAAACAGCTACAAGAAACACTATTATACGTAATGGATGATTACAAACAGATATTTTCTTGCTCTACACGAACAGAGGATTTATTTAACACAACTCTCAATAATAGCACCTTTTATGACTCTTTAAAAAATTTATTAGAAAAAGATAAGCACGTTGGAGCGCATCTATTGAAAGGAATTAAAGCTGGAGAACTTATCATGCAAAGAACTGGCAACAAAAAGGTTAGCCGAAATTATTTAGATATCTATAAAACGGAACTTGATAATTTATTTGGTTCTGAAAATTTTGTATATCTTTGGCAAAAAAACTCATACACGATGATAAAAGCATATGCTAGTTTTGCTAAAACATGACGGCAAGAAGCTATTGGAAACTTTGATAAACACAATGAAAAGTCACATAGTATCAAAAATAAACTTTCGGATATTATACAAAATTTTGGAGATAGAATGACTCACAAAGAAAATTTTGATTCAAGATATGGATTTAAAAGTTAGTGGGCCATAAAATTTAGTTAAAATCTTTTTCCTGAGCTTGTTCTAGATCTTGATCGTCAAATAAACCTCCCGATGGAGAATTATACAGCCCAAGTTTGTGGAGCTGATCTTCATTGCCCATAATATACTGATACGCAAGGTACCAAAATACTCTGAAATATCATTCAATAAGTGTATTCACGTATGCTAGGAAAAGCAGTAAACTAAAGAAGATAAAGTAGACCAAACCATCGGCGAATCACCCCACTATATTAAACATTTGCAATAAGAAGATTGCAGCGAGCGGAATTCAGACTATAAATAGAATATTAAAAATCAGCCTCATACTGAAAATCAAACTAATACCTACTAGCTTTACAGTTGTTCAAATATTTTCTACGCTCAAACGCATAGATTTTTTTATAGCATCAAACACAGGAATTTCTTCTATAAGAATGATGGTCTTGGTATACTGAAAGAAGAAAGTCACAAAAACTACCATCAAAAACCATAGAAACATAAGGCTCAATACGAAGCTATTATCCATTTCATAGATAAAAACTTTACTCAAGATATTTAAAAACATCACAATATTGAAAACAAAAGTCATTCCTTCAAATTTTGCAACATGATGGAAGTTATTGAATCCAAATGCCAGAGACTGAGAAAGTTTATGTTTGTGATGAAGATAATGTACAATAGCGCACTCACCAATCGGACCAATTACAAAGTATCATAGGAAAAGAACTATCAACACGATTACAGCTGTAATACCTATGTTATCAAAGTTTAATAAATTGAAAATATAGTTGATAACCTCACTTGATGTGTTGAGCGTAAATTCATTCTCCACGTAAAAATAAACATTGTAAAGAATCGTGAGTACAAAAATAAAACTATGTGCAAAAAGAGTGAACAAGATAAGTTTTGTTAATCTACCATTATTAATAATCTGAAGATAGGAATGGATGAGTATTTTCTTAATCATATTATCTTAGTAACTATTTAAAATTCACTATCAATAAAAAAAACCCCAAATCCGTGGAACCAAGTACAAATAACCTAAGAATGTAATAATGGAGTATTGTTCCCTACTTGCGTAGAAATATTATCCAACTCCTACAAAAAGTGTTAGGATTTATAAAGGGCTCACCAAACCTGAAGTATCTTAACCATACTTATGTAAATATTGTTTTCAAGCTATAATAAACTTTACATTTTGTACTTTATGAGATCTTACCTTGGCAGAGTTGCTCATTACCACCACCCTTCCATCCGAAAGCTTGCATCAAAAGCTTTGCTTGTCCTGGGTTAGAATAAATCAAGAATCCTTGATCAAACTGGAAGACATAGTTTTCTGGTCGATCAGCTTTCGATTTGTTGAGTGCTTCTGTAAGGATACTTGGACTCAAGAAGATTCCGAAAAGTGTATCAGAATCTATAATACAGTGATTGTATGAGATATTATCTTTAGTTATTTTTTCAAATTTTAAACCTCCTATTAAATTATCTTGAATCATGCCAATGGCGATTTTACTATCTTTGAGTTCCTTGAGAGTTTTTTCAATTCTTTCCTCAATCTGAGGAACCTTACATGAGAGTTTGTCTGCTACAAGTTTGAGTACTGCATTTTTTTCTTGAAGTGCGAGTAAGCATTTTGGCCCTGTATATGCTGTGATTCTTTTGATACCACTTGCCACCGCCTGTTGTCAGATTATAATACATGATCAGATTTCTTTGGTATTAGCCACGTGTGTTCCCCCACACAATTCAATACTTTTATAATCTTTGATCTGTACTACTCTTACTATGTCTCCGTATTTATCTTCAAAAAACATCTTTGCTCCTAGATTTTCAGCATCAGTTTTTTTCATTTCTTGCACCACTACTTCATGTCCTTCATAAATTACTGCATTGATATGTTGTTCTATTCTGCTTATTTCATCTTCATCCAATAATCTATCTGCGTAAAAATCAAATCTTAGCATATCTTCATCCACGAGTGATCCAGCTTGTTTTGTTTGAGGAAAAATACTCGCTAATTCACTATGTAAAATATGAGTAGCAGTATGTGCTCTTTGTTTTGCATATCTTTGAGGAATATCTATTTGAAGCTTCATGGTGAGGAATATGAAATATAAACTGATGAGAGATTAATTATTAGGCATAATAAGCATCCTAGATAAAAAATCAAATACTATTAATTGTGAACTCCTTGTTTCATTCGATAGGTGATATCACTAATAATTTGTTGGTGTAATAGACCCAGAGTTTCAAATATCACAATCTTCTGAGGATATATTCTCTCATGGATACATTGCAGAATCAGATCATAACCCCCTACCAATATCCACTGATTATTTCTTTTAACCATACTGATATTTTTGCCTCTTCCGCCTGTAACATTCTCTACAAGGATTTTATGAGTTTTGGATGTTTGTTCTCCTTGCAGATGCTCAAATATCTTCTTTGCTTTGGTGGGATTATTATTGAGAATAAACACAGTATCTTGGATTTTCAAACTATCAAGTTCTTCCACTTTCTCTATTTCAACAACATCAGATCTGTTTTCTCAGTGTATAGAATCTAATTTTTCTTCCAATATTTCAAAAGTAGTATTCCGATTGGAAAGGAAGTAATAATGACGATCTTTAAATAGATGCATAAACTCACTATAATCTACGTAGTTATTACTGAGTGCGTAGGTATATTGAATATATTCTGAATAAGAGTTGAGTCTAGCATAGCTAATATTTTCGATAGTAAGTTTTATCTTTTCAATTTGATTGTGAATAATCAGGCTATCTTCTGGAGAAAGAATCTCTTTTTTCTCTTCAAATAAAATTCCAATTGATTCATACAGACTCAGAGATTTAGAAAATTCATTTTTTCCTTCTATTACTCACAAATCATGCTTCCCCTGCCCATCTTGTTTTACATTAATAATATATTTACTCGTCTCCATGAATAAAAATGAGCAGAACATGTCTACCTTACTTACCAGCACTTGAATGAATTCTCTTTTTTCATTCTCTTCATCGTGTGTAAATTTATAAAGATAGTTATCCAATACTCTTGCAAAATTAACCGGATCCCAAGCAGTACTTTTATATTTGATATAAGAAGTATATCGTCGTTCATAATCCAAGAATAATATTTTATAATCTGCATACTCTCATGATTCCAAAAGAGAAAACAAAGCAGCATGAGTCGCTAAAATCAATGAAGATTTTGAGGTTTTAACATCCTCTCTAATATAGTTGTATATCTTATAATCCATAGGCGTATTGAGATCCAATAAGCCCAATCCTTGCAGTTTGTGAGAACAATATTTGATGAAAAACCATACTTCAGTAAGTTCCAGCTTCTCCTTGCTAAATACCTTATTCAGTTTATTTTTATCTACTTGTTGTTGTTCTTTCATAAAACTAATATCATGCAATCCCATTATTTTTGCCTTTGTTTTTATAATATTGAGCTTTTGATTGGAGTTGGTACAGATAATCGTTTTCCCGAGAGCTGTTGATTTTCTGATAACTTGCTCGAGAGGAAGATTACCATAATAGAGTTTAGCGCCATTTGCAAATTTATCAAAATCTCCTTCCGTATCTACAATATTGGTAGATTGTGGCTTTTTAGGAAAATCTAGAAGAGGAACTTTTTCAGAACTTGTACTAACATTCTTATAATGTTCTTGGCTTAAGAACCACATATCTGCTTTAGCAAGAATCTTGGAAGCAATTGGAAAACTTGCAGTTACAGAATGAATTTTAGTCAGGCAATATTGTATAATACCTATACAAATCAGGCAATCCGATAAAGCATCATGATTCTGAATATCTTCAAGATCTACTTTTTTTGATAAAGATTGAAAATATCCCGCACCCATCTGTTCTCTTACCAATGGATAGAGAATATCCAAACTAAAACTAGGCGGATAATGAATAAAAACTTTAGATCGCTCCATAGTATCTATGAAAAGCTCTCCAAAATTTGTAGAATCTTCATTGAAGTACTTATTGAGAAATTTGATATCAAAGTTTACATTGTGACCAATAAACACGAGAGGTTTTTCAAACTTTGAAGTAATAGAAATAAACTGATTTTTGAAATCTTCAATACTTATACCTGACTGAATTTGATCCGTAGTAATTCCTGTGGTATAGGAAACAATAGTCTTCAACTTCTCAATTTCATAACCAGGATTGATAAAGCTCGTGAAATGTTCTTGGATTTGCAATTGATGATTGCTAATGATCAAACCTACTTGGATAATATCATCTCTTTCGTGACTCAATCAAGTAGTTTCAAAATCTAGAAAACAATAGTTATATTTTTCATTCAACATATTCTATGTAGTAATAATTTGAAGACGGAAAAAAAGCGAAAATCTATTCTTCTCACCTTTCTGACTGCAATTTCCTCCAAATTTGCAATGAACTTCCAAATAGTTACTTTTATACTAGACTAAAAATATTTAAATTATTAGTAGTTTATTATGAAATTTACAAACAAAACGTATATCGCTAGCGCATTAACAGTCTTCTGATTATGAATTCTTTTACTTCCTAGCTCTGCATCTGCAAGTTCAAATGTGGAACTTACCGGATGTTATGAAAGATTATTGAAAGTTACTGCTTACTATACCCCTCAAATAACTCAAGGAGTATACTTCAATGGAGATTTTGTTACAGAAAAAAAAATAAACTGAGGAAATCAGCATGGAGCTTCTGGTAGAGAAACTTTCAATGGGATGTTAGCTGGGCCAAAAAAATTCCCTTTTGGAACTACGGTAGAAATTCCAGGATTGGGACTGGGAGGAATCTATGATAGAGGATCTGCAATTGTTTCTACAGACGATTATGATGTTATCGATGTGTGGGCTGGATATGGCTTACAATGATTGGTAAATGCTCTCTCGCGAGGTTCCAAAAAAGTTACAGGAACAATCTGCCCTGAAGGTTTCAACCTCACACCACAAAGTTTTGATCGAAGTGACTACCCTACTTGGGATAAAGCAAGTAAACAAATGTTATGGAGTTTAAACATGGAAGAAGGAAGTTTTTGATCGACGGTATATTACCTTCAAGGATTCATGAAACAACTCAATTATTTACCCGGTGATCATGTTCTCAATCAGACTTTTTGACCAGCTCTCAAACAAGCATTATGTAAATTCCAACAAGATAATATAGCTTTAGCAGCAGATGATCAATACTGTGGTTATTATGGTACACAAACAAGAAAGAAACTTCTTTCACTGTTACAAGCAAAGAAGATTAGTATTCTTGATGCACCAGCTTCTACAGCTAATCTCAATACGGTAGTTACTCCAACTATTACTCCATCAATTGTTAAAGTAGGAGGAAAGAAAGTTATCACTAAGAGAAGAATGCTAACGATTAGATAATAAGTCTTCTTATAATATATAAGGATTAAAAAACTTAGTACTCACTACTAAGTTTTTTTCATAAAGGAATGTATACTTCTTGATCTTCAGATTTACTATCTAGATATCGGCAAAGGCATTGAGCTATATTTTCTGATGCATGATTATCATAGTAATTTTTTATATCATTGATGATATCAGTATAAATTTGCTCACTTGAATCTATAACACGCCAGTTTTGAATAGTATGATGAGATCAGAGGATTAAGTTGATATCACTCCAATCGGTAATTGACGCCATCAATCTATCACCATACTTAAATGAAAAAAGAAAATGATTATTTTCTAGTAGGTAATTTTTAATATTTTGTAAACTCTCTTTATTGAGATTGCTATCTGTTCAAAGGTCAAGTTTATCAAACATATTACGAGTAAGATAATAAATGATATTTTTTTTAAGTTAGACCTAAGTATATTTCTTCTTCACCTTCTAGTGTTTCAATGATTTTAAAATGTAAGTTTATAAGATTATTTTCTATAGTATTTTTGTAAGTGCTGTTTTTCAAAGCTGAGCTTATTGCAGGAGAAAGTCCCAACTCATCAATCGTTTTATCCATAGCAGCATACGCAGTTTTCTTCAATAAAGGTTGCATGTCCTCTACATCATCTGTATCTTCATTTACTTCAATCAAAATTTTATCGTCACCACTAAGTAAATAGAAATTTTCTCTAAACTGCTCATTTAAGTTTTTAGCTAGTTCTGATGGATACGTATCTTTTAAAATTGAATGAATATCCCACGCTTTATGATGCTCTATAAACTGATTTAACTGTATATTTGCAAAAAAGTTTGCATAATGTCACATAGATTTAGTATTTACACAATAAATATTATTTCAAATAACTCACTATTTTTTTCTCTCTAATACCTACTACTCTAATCATACCTGGGAAATCTTGTTGTTCTTCTACTTTTTTACCAATTTCTTTGAGGAGTTTTTCTGTTTCAAGGTCGTCATGAACATTTGGATTTACAAAAATCATGATCTCTCTACCAGCTTGCATAATATGCACTTTATCTACTCCATTATGTTCGCTAATAAGTTTTTCCATAGCATTCATCTTCTCGATGAAGAAGTTCTTACTATTGAATCTTGCTCCAGGACGACTGGCACTGATTGCATCCGCAGCCGCTACTATCCAACCAATTGGAGAAATCATAGGAATATCATGATGATGTCCTTCTGCAGTATTTACTGTAACTTCATCGTAGCTATATTTTCTCAATACTTCACCACCTACTACGGTGTGACTTTCTCATTCTTGAGCTACTACCTTACCAATATCATGGAAAAGTCCTGCTTTCTTGGCTAAACTTCCATCTAGTCCCATTTCATTTGCAAGCATTTCACACATTTTTGCAACTTCAACACTATGTATCCATAGATTCTGACCATAAGAATATCTTAAGTTAAACTGCCCTACTAATTTTGTAATATCTGCATGTTGAGGAGGCATTCCCAATATATTGAGAGCTTCTTTACCTTTCTCGAGTAATAAATTCTCGAAGTTAGCTACCAAGTCATTGTATGTTTTTTCAATATATACTGGGTTGATACGACCATCTTTGATCATGCTTTTGAGTACTTCTGTAGCAATCCATCTTTTTTCATGATCATAACTTGATAATCTGATAATGAGTGGAGTGTCATCGATAATCAGCTCTACTCCTGTTATTTTTTCAAAAAATACTACGTTTCTACCTTCTCTTCCAATCACCTTTCCTTTGATGTCTTCAGATGGTATATCAACCGTAGTAATTGTAAACTCAGAAGTATTGATTGTTGCCACTCTTGGGATGACCTTGCTGAGCAGATTTACTGCTTCTTTTTCAATATCTTGTTCGTACAGTGATTTAAATTTAGTAATACTATTCACCAAGTCATCACTATATTCTTTTTCAATTGATTTCATAAGTTCGTCTCTCGCTTCTAATTTGCTAAGACCAGCTACTTCACTAAGTTTAGTTGTAGCTTCATCAATAAGTTTTTCAAGATCGAGACCTTTTGCTTCAAGTTTCATCTTTTCTGCATCGAGTTGTTCGTACTTATTGTCAATTCTTTTTTCTTTTTCTTCAAGTTTAAACTGCATCTCATCCACTTTTCACATCAATTTTTCAGATTCTTTTTCTGCGAAAGCTTGAATATCCTTTGCTTTTTGTTCAGCATTCGAAATCATCAATCCTGTTTGTCTATCTATAGTTAACATCTTTTGATCCCATTCTTGAGATTTTTTTTCTGATAATCTGAGTTCATTTGCAGCTTCGCTGAGTTTCAAATTTGTTTCACCCAGTATTCTTTCTTTTTGTAGAACAATCTGTTGGAACTTATGCCCATAAGCAAT
>CALMFT010000031.1 GCA_937862565.1 uncultured bacterium | reverse complement strand
TTGAAATTAGTATTCAAGGAAAATTTTTGTTGTATAATAAAACTCACTAATTTTAGTAAGTATATTAAGATGGTGGTCGTACATGGACTTGAACCATGGACCTCTTCCTTATCAGAGAAGCGCTCTAACCAACTGAGCTATACGACCATATTAGGAGAAAGTCTACTGAAGCATACTTTCCATTGCGAATTGTTTCGCTCCCCCTTTCATATCTGGATTATCAGGATTAAGAATTAGAGCTATAGCTCTAACTTTATCGTCTTCAGGATTTAATTTTTTTTGTAAAACCTTACATAAATCTTCCAATTGGGCACAGTACTCTCCTAGAGTAAGTTTGTTTGCTTCGTGTTGAGATTTTAATTCTTCAAAAGTTGTTTGTTCTTGGGTTTGTGACATTTGTTCTACCATTGTGGGTATTTAACTATAAGATTAAAATATTCTGATATTAAGTGTGGTGCCAAGAGGCAGGGTCGAACTGCCGACACCAGATTCTTCAGACCTGTGCTCTACCAACTGAGCTATCTTGGCGTGTACTAAATTTCGGGAACGCGGGACTCGAACTCGCGACCTCGCGGTCCCAAACCGCGCGCTCTAGCCATCTGAGCTAGTCCCCGAAACAAGTGATACTACTTGTAATTAATAAGAGGGCTTTTTCAAGAATAAGTTAAACGAAATTTAACTCTTCCGTTTTGGCAAGATTTATTTATAATTTTTACGAATGAGTTGATATTTTTAATTCAATGATTATTAATAATGTAGCACCCAATGAATTTTAGTGCCACGCTTTAGTTATTATTACTCCATTAACATATGAAAATAGAGTTTAATACTGGAAAGAACGAAAAAGATTGCCTCAATTGTATCGCATCAGCTGGAATGTATAGTGTTTTCTCTGGAAAAGCGCTTATAGACGCGGATGAGTTGTTTTTTGGTATCATTAATTATATCAATACACAAGACTTTTGACCTGCGTTTTTTGAGCTTATCGGACTGAAGAAAATCAATACTATTATTAGCTATGCCAATCATCATTATATTGTCGATTTAACACAAAAACCACAACATATTACAGCTCATGTTCAGATTGCGGGTAGATTACAGTCTCAGATTAGCGCTGCTAAGGTTACTGAAGAAGATAACTTCATAGCTTTGTTGGCAATTGCCTGCGGTTCCTTGTCTCCAGAAACTCTCATATGGTGCAAGGAGATGAAGCTTGGACTCGGTAAAGCCATGAAATATCTACCGATGTTGGCAAAGCGATCAAGCGCGAGTAATATCTCTTCAAAGAAACTTTTTGACCTGCTCACTCTGCTACAATCAGAATATAATATATCAATTTCCGAACTTAGCAATATGGATATTGTAGAACTTCAGATATTTGCAAATGAATTATCATCAGAAGAGACCAATATCTTGCAAAATGACCATGAAGCCCATATAAATAAGGAACTTATCTCACTTTTGTTGAAACTTATGGAAACATTACAAATGACAATTTCTGAAAAGAACCCTATCAATAAGAGAATGAATCCCCTGCTTGGTGTAGGAGACCTTCATATGGACGAAGAAACCGCTACAAATGATGAAAATAACTCACTGATTGAGATCAAAGAACAAGATGATGAAGGTGAGACTCAAAAGAAATTAACGATTGATTATTTTGGTACTGATCTTACGAAACAGGCTTTGAACAACGAGCTTGACCCCGTAATCGGTAGAGACAGAGAAATCAATCAGATTATCTATACATTACTTAGAAAAACTAAAAATAGTCCGATGTTGATCGGTGAAGCCGGAGTAGGTAAGACTGCTATCGTGGAAGGTTTGGCTCAAAAGCTAGCTCAAGACGATGTGCCAGATAGACTGAAAGGATATAGAGTGATCAACTTGGATGTTACAGGAATGATAGCTGGTACCAAGTATCGTGGTGAATTCGAACAAAGATTGAAATCAATCTTGGAGGAAGCGAGTGACCCTATGAATCAGATCATTGTGTTTATCGATGAAATCCACACCATCATGGGAGCTGGAGGTCATGAAAACAATGATATGGCTAATAGTATCAAACCTATGCTCAGTAGAGGTAAGATCAAATTGATCGGTGCTACTACTTTCGATGAATATCAAAAAAACATCGAGAAAGATGCTGCCTTGAAAAGAAGATTCCAAGAAATCAATGTAGATGAACCAAAACCAATGGATACGGTGGCTATTCTCAATGGTCTCAAAGAAAGATTTGAACAATTTCATGATGTAAATATTTCTGAAGCTGCTATTGAACATGCGGTAGGACTTTCAGTAAGATATATCTTGAACAAACATCTTCCTGATAAGGCTATTGATCTTATTGATGAAGCATCTGCAAGAAAGTCTGTACTCTTATCTAAGCTTGAACGCAATGATGAATACACAGAAGCTATGGATTTACTCAAAGAAGTAGAAATCAAAATCCAAGGTGCTGTAGGAGAACAAGATTATTTCAAAGCTGCTGAACTCAAACAAACTGAATTAGAACTTAAAAATAAAATTAAAACTCTCAAAAATAAATCAAGTATGCCTTCGCATTTGAGACCAATCATTGATGTTGAAGATATCGGAAGAGTATTGAGCGACAAGCTCGGTATTCCTACTGAAATCATCAATGAGTCTGAAGTAGAAAAACTTACTCACCTCAAGACGGTATTTGATAGTCATATTTTCGGACAAGATGAAGCGGTGGACAAAGTTATCAAGTCTATCCAAAAATCTAGATTGTCTGTGATACCTAAAAATAAACCGATTGCGTCATTCTTATTCTTGTGACCATCGGGAGTTGGTAAGACCTATACTGCTAAGATGATTGCAGAACATTATTTCCATGATCCTAAATCTTTGATCAGAATCGATATGTCAGAGTATATGGAAAAATATAGTGTATCTAAAATAATCTGATCAGCACCTGGATATGTTGGTTACGATGAAGGAGGTTCACTCACTGAACAAATCAGACGTAAACCATATTCAGTATTATTATTTGATGAAATTGAAAAAGCAGATAAATCTGTACTCAATATTTTATTACAAATATTGGATGAAGGACAACTCAAAGATAGTAAAGGAAGAATAATTGATTTCAAAAATACAATTGTAATCATGACTTCAAATATCGGATCAGAGTTCTTCTCACAAAAAGGAAAACAAATCGGATTTAGTTACAAACAAGATGAAGCTGGAGATCACTTTGAATATGATCATGTGAAATCTTTAGTACTTGATAAACTCAATGATTATTTGTCACCAGAGTTACTCAATAGAATTGATCACAAAATAGTATTCAGTCCATTGGATTATAAACAACTTACAAGTATCTTTACTAAACTTTACAATCAATTTGCTGAACAACGAAAAGCAAACGATAAAGCTATTGTACCTACTTTTACTGATGAAGAAGTACAAGAGAAAGTAAAAGAATTGTATGATCCACAATATGGTGCGAGACCTATTGAACAATATATTTACAATGCTTTGGAAGATCAGGTAATTGGATCTTTACTTACTCATAAGTAATTACAATAAATTAGCTCACTGAAATGTAAAAATGCAAGTTAAAATACTTGCATTTTTATTTTTTCTAATTATATAGGTACTTACTAAATATATTTTATATTTTTTTATAAGTACAATGAAAAAAAAGACGAATAAAGAAACAGAAAATATTTACGGGATTCTTCACACCATTGGTAAAAAATGGTCATTGGAATTATTGGAACTTACTAAAAAAACTTCTAAGTCTTACACAGAATTACAAAAAGAATTAGGTATCAATTCTAAGCTTATCTCAGCTAAATTGAAAGAATTCTTGGATATGGATTTGTTGAGAAAAGAAGGAGACAAATATAGTTTAAGTAAGTTTGGAAAAAAACTTATGAAGAATCTCAAACCAGTAACAAAAGCTATTTCTAAGTTTACTGACGAAGGTATGAAAATATTAAAAAAAGAAAGTAAGAAGGGTAAAAATAAAGCTGTAAGTAAAGGTAAAGAACTCAAGAAAACTATGGCTGCTAAGGTAGCATCTGAAGCTAAAGAAAAAATTGTTGCGCCAGCTAAAAAAGTAATGAAGAAAGTAACTAAGAAAGTTGCACCAAAGAAAGCTGCTTCTGCTGTTAAAAAAGTTATGAAGAAGGTAGCAGTAATGAAAGCTCCAGTTACTAAAGCTAAAACTGCTGTTAAAAAGACGGCTAAAAAGGTAGCTAAGAAAGTGAAAGCTCCAGTAAAAACAATGAAAGCTGTAGTTAAAAAAGTTGCACCAAAGAAAATTATGATGAAAAAACCAGTAGCTAAAAAGAAAATAGTAGCTAGTAAACCAGCAATAAAAAAAGCTGCGGTTAAAAAGGTAGCTAAGAAAGTTGCTCCAAAAAAGAAATAACTCCGCTGTACAGCGGAGCTAAGGTACAAAAAAAATGTTTGATTACTCAAACATTTTTTTTAAATCTTCATCTTTAATCATCGCTACTGTCCATGTAGGTTCTCGTATGAGATTGAGTATAACTTCATAGTTGGGATACATTATTTGTACGCTTTCTCTTGCTGCGTTTGGTAAGTAGTCTGCGGCAGGACATGCTGGAGTCGTCAATGTCATATCTATGATGATTTGTCCTTCAATACGAGTATTTACCAATACTTCATCATCTCGATAGGACTCTTCCTCATTTTCCTCCCCTTCAGTGGGAGTTCCAGGAATGATTTGTATACTATAAATAAGACCCATTGTCCAAATATCCACCAGTGGAAACTCTGGATCAAACACGGTCTTTATGCAGTCAATGACTCAAGATTCTGTAGGCACTTTACAAATAATAGATAATAAATATATAATTATAATATGAAAACAAAAAAGCAAATCAATCAAGAATTGATGGTTATTCATGAGCTCTTTCCGAGTAATACCACAGAACTCACCCGAGAAACCCCTTTTCAACTGCTTATTGCTGTAGTTTTATCTGCTCAAAGTACAGATAAACAAGTTAATAAGATCACTTCTATGCTTTTTCAGATTATAAAGAATCCTCAAGATATATTGGAGTTAGGGCTTGATAAGCTGAAAGACTATATCAGATCCATTGGTTTTTTCAATAATAAAGCAAAGAATATTCTTACACTTTCAGAACAGTTGATCAATGATTACGATGGAGTAATCCCCTCTTCATTAGCGGAACTTGTGAAACTTGCGGGAGTTGGTGAAAAAACTGCAAAGGTAGTGATGCATCAGCTCTATGATTGACAATATATTGCTGTAGATACTCATGTTCACAGAGTAGCGAATAGACTGTGATGGGTGGACACCAAACTCCCAGAGCAAACAAGCAAGCTTATAGAAAGCCTCATCTACAAAGATAATATCTACCTCGCCCATCATGCTCTCATACTTTTCGGAAGATACAAATGTAAGGCAGTTAGACCACTATGTGAGACTTGTCCCCTACAAAAAAACTGTATCTATTTCAATACAGTTATGAAGTTCAAAATTAAGAAAATACCCCTAAAATAATTTAATAAAAGTCCCCTGCATTTCCTGGACCTGAAATTGGATATAGATCGTCTGTAGCAAAATATGCTTTTGAAGAAAACTTAATATTGAGTCGAGCTTTTATGGTTGCTAATTTTTCTCTATCTAATCCACTTATTGTTCTCAAAGAAGTTAATTTTGCCATAGTTACACAATAAGCATCAATACCTAAAGAACGAGAAATATAAACACTTCTTGCACAATAATTCAGATGATTTGGAATTAATAAAGTCTCTACTTGGAAATTATTTTTTGCTCTATACATACTATCATAAGTATCAAATCCTGCAAAATCCAAAAAGATATCAATCTTAGGAATCTGATTATCTATAAGATATTGATAAATAGCTTTTGTTTCATTGTAATTAGCAGTACCGTTATCCGCACTTACCAATATTTTTTTCACCTTTCCAGTCTTATACAGTCTAATTGCCATGTCCGCTCTATCACGAACAATCCCTCCAAGAGCTCCATTTGCATATACCTTGGCTCCAAGCACAATCACTGCATCAAAACTTCCCGCAACTTCTTCAAAACTCAGCATATATTCATTCGTACTTCTATCCATTCTATAGTTTATCCATGATACACAAATAGTAAGGATAAGAAAAACCAAAAAACCAATAGGTAATATTCTATCTTTCAATAATGTAATGATGGATTGTTTTGTAAGTTTCATGCGTATGTAAAGAATTTAATTTGGAGAAGGAATTTTATTAATAATCTGATCCAGTAAAAGTTCTACATTTTCACCCGTCTTTCCACTTACACAAATAATATCTTGAAAAGGAATTCCTAATAATGTCTCTATTTCTTTGGCAACAATTTCTGGTCTCGCCGCTGGTAAATCTATCTTATTTAAAACTGGTAATACCTCAAGCCCATATTCAATCGCCATATACAACACCGATAAGGTCTGCGCCTGAATCCCCTGACTCGCATCAATAAGCAGTACTGCACCTTCTACTGCAGCCAATGATCTACTCACTTCATATTGAAAATCCACATGTCATGGCGTATCAATCAAATTGAGTTGATGATCTTTCCATGTCATTCTTACTGGAGCAAGCTTTATGGTAATTCCTCTTTCTTGTTCGAGTTCCAGTTTATCCAATACTTGTTTATTTCCACTTACCGTTTTTTTTATCGTACCAGTAATCTCCATCAATCTATCAGCAAGTGTACTCTTACCATGATCGATGTGCGCTATAATACAAAAGTTTCTTATTTTTTTAATATCTGTCATAGATTTGTAATTTTAAAAATAATCTGATTAGTTTTTTATATCTTCTGCGTTGTCTAAACTTTCATAAGCTTTATCTATTTTGTCTTGCATGAAGTCCATCAATCCTTGAATATATTGACTGCTAAAATCAAACTTTACACCTCCCTCTTGGAAGATCTCAGGCATAGTTTTAGTATCTCCAGTTTTGAGTAAGTTGATATAATTTTTAACTCCTTGTGCTTTATCCGTCAGATAATTTTTCCACATTGCAATTGCAGCAAGTGAAGCAATTCCGTATTCAATATAATAGAAAGGGTAATCAAAAATATGTATTTGTTTTTGCCAATTGATTCACAAATAGTTCATATATTCCTCAGTCCATCATTCATAAGTTCCAGTTCTCGTATCTACAGGATACTCTTGAGTAAGTTGTATTCGTTTTTGATGTCTTTGATCGTGTGTGTGACCAATATTTGTGTAGAGTCGTTGTTGAAATAAATCTACCTTAGAAATCCATGGGAATATCAAAAGATCATCTTCAAGTTTTTCAAGTACAGCAATATTATAATCTGATTTATTTGGGAAGAAATTATCAAGCTTATCAATAGACAATAATTCTTGTGCCATAGATGCTATTTCACATACTTCTGAACCAGGATGTCTTTGATAAGAAGGTTCTATGCCACTTGTGTAATAATGATGAAGAGCATGTCCGCATTCATGAAGCATAGTAAATAATCCATAACTATCTGTAGAAGCATTCATGAAAATGAAAGAAGTATCACCCATCGCCAAAGGATAATTGTAACCTCCTGGTCACTTACCTTTTCTTGTATCTAGATCCAATTGATTGAGATCATTCATCTTTAATATTAAATCTCCAAATCCAGGATGAGTTGCATTGAGAGTTGCAGAAACTTTTTGTACAAGATCATTAGAATTTTTATAGCAGTCATTGGTAGTCTTAGAATATAAGCTTACATCAAAATCATAAGGCTTGAGTTCTACTCATAGTATTTCTTTTCTATGTTTTTGAATAGACTGACACAGTGGAGTAATGATATTTTTGATTGCGTCGTGGAAACTATTTACATCTGCAATAGTATAATCAAATCTATTATTTGAATAGTGGGCATATTCTACATAGTTAGGGAAGCCTGAATTGAGAGCAACTTTATTTCTCAAATCAATCAGCTTATCGAGAAGTTCATCCAGAAATTTACTATCCTGTTCTCTTCTTGCATTTACTTTTTCTCGTACTTGTTTTCTTACTGCTCTATCGTTATCTTTGAGATATTTTTCTGCTTGTTTGAAAGTTATTTCTTCTCCATTATGTTCAATAGTCATTTTGGAAACTACCTCACTATACTGAGATGTAAGTTTTTCAATTTCTTGCTGAAGAGGAATATTTTCTTCCTTAAATAATTCAATCGCTCTTTTTGCAGATCTCATAAAAATATAATAAGCTCCATCTAGTTGATCAGCAAATTCAGACTCTACAATTTTCTTATTGAGTAAATCAGAAGTCTTACTTCGCTCTGCTTGCACCTTATCAATAAATGATTCATAACTTTTTTTGAGTTCTTCATTGGTAGTATCACAAGTTTGTTTGATATATCTCCATGCAAAATCTTGAGATAAATAATTATCTCCATTTGCGCGATCTGAAATAAAATCTTTAAGTTCTTGTGCAGAATTAATTGTTCTTTCCAATAATTCTTCATAGTAAAATTTTACATCTTCCCATGAAGTAATAGTTATTTTCATTTGTTCTAGTTGATTTACTCTCATATATTTAAAAATCAAATTAATAAATTAAGCTAACTACCCTTCCAACGCCAAACCATCACCGATACCTTTTCGTAATGAGGAAATCATTTTATTTTTTCTCTTTCCATATAGTACGATCATCGCTAAAGTCCACAAATTACTAATCCAAAATCCAACACAATAGAACAATAATTTTTGGAAGAAATTAGCATGTTTGAGGACAAACCAAATACGATGTTTTGTTTTGAGATATACTTGTTCTGGTGTAGATATGAATGCGAGTGAAAGTTTATCTTTTTTTCTTTCTCGATGTTGTATTTCTATAATTTCAGAATTTAATAAAGTAATTTTATTTTTATAGGCTCTATAACTCCATTCCAAATCTTCATAGATAAAACCAAACTTCTCATCTCGTTGATTACGAATGAATGTATCTCTCGTGCTGAATAAACAAATATTTCCTATGAGTTGAATTTCATCTTTTTGATTTGATTTGAATAATTTAGTAAGTCCAAGATTTTGTCGTAACTTACTTTTCCATTCACTTCCGAATTTAGGAATTGGTCGACAGAGTAACCAATTGTACCCTGTAAATCCTTGTGATTGAATGGTGTTGGTATTTGATAACAAAATGGTAGGATAGAGAATCACCTCACCATGATTGTTTTTTACTCCTTGAATATGTTCATCCAACATTCTTTCAAGAATATCATCCTGATGAAAGTAAATATCATCATCACATACTACAACATAATCAGCACTTACTTTTCGTACACCAAAATTTCTTGCTGCGCATACACCGTAACTTGGTTGATTCATTACTTTGATATCAAGTTTTGATTTGAGTGCAGAAACTTTTTCCAATAAAGGAGTTTTAGCTACATCAAAATCAATCACGATAATTACCTGAGAAGGTGTGATTGTTTGTTTTTTGAGTGACTCCAATAAGTTAAATAACTTAGTAGTGTCTCAGCTTCATCTTGTAGGAATAACTATACTAATCATACCAATATTTTTTGGATAAATTATGAAGAAGGAATTGCCGCCATATTGAATTGTTCCAGACTATCTTGTTCAGTCATTTGGATATTGTATGTAGTAATTACATTCTTGAGAAATTCACGAAATTTTTGTTCATCTATTTTCCATACTTCTTGTTCTTCAGCAAATACTTTTTGAATATAGCTAAGATAAGTTTGGAAGCTTACAATAAAATGATAATCTACAGGAAATTCGTTATTGAGTCAAAATTCATCTGCTTTTTCTTCATAGAGTGGAAGCATACAAGCTACAAACAATTTTGCCATAAAGCTTGCTTCACCTAAGTTATTATTAATCCAGAAACAACCTACACTATCCCAAAACTCATCAGAACCTTGATTAATGAAGAGGAATTTTATAAATTCAGCTAATTTAGAATTTGTAGCAACACTTGCTCAGATTCATTGACGCGCCTTTCTTGCTTCTCCTAGTCCTTCGTTCACACGCACTAAATCCTCTTGTGTAATCTCCGAACTTCACTCCACACCACTATTTCACGATTCAAATCAGCCTATTTCTATCTCAGCCATACGCGTTAATAAATGATTAAAAAGATAATAATAATCTGAATAACAATAATCCCTCAATACATAACAATTTAGCCCATACATACAAGAAAAAACACAAGTTTATGATCGCTTGTGTTTTTTCAGAATTGGATTGAAATAAGCTTAGTGTCCTGCTGGATACATTTGAACGTTTCCAACTTGGTAATCACTTGCTATGATTGTATAGTCTCTTTTTTCTTGTGCAGGACCATTATCGATTTGTTTGTCAGTTTTGATGCGGATTCCAGAAGTAATATACAATGATGGACTACCTCCGTATAAAGGATATTTTTGAGTGAATACGTAGATATTTTCATAACTCGTAGCGTTTACTTGAGTAGTAACTTCACTATTCATGTTGTAGCTATAGTAAGGACTATTACCTCCTCTTTTTAAGAATGAGAGTAAACTATTGAGATCAAGTTTAGCACTATCAGCTTTGAGAAGCGTGAAAGGCAAGATTTGTGCATTCATACTATTGATACCTTTATTATTTACTTCTAAACTAAGACCAAGTGGTTCACCATAACTTTGATATACAGTTTTACCATTTACTTTAATTGGGAAGATAACAGTTGTAGAGTAAGATTTACCTTCTCTCATGATTCCGCTATAATCATAGTTATTTCTATAGGTAATTACTGGTTCTCCAAGTAATTTTTTGAAATAAGTAAGTGATTCACTTTTAGCAACGAAGTCTTTTGCCATCTTTAGAGCATCAACATCAGCAATTGCATCTGTAGCTTGGATGTATTTAGTTTTATTTGCCCAGAATGAACAGTTATTGAAATCATAACTATAGGTAAAGTCTCCTTCTTGAACACCTACTGAAACGATTTTAGTATTTGTAATTCCTAATGATTTGAGGATATCTTTTCCATCACATTTTACTTTCATAATCGAAGGTTTTGAATTCATTACATAGTCTGAAAGCTTGAGAGCATCAAAATTGTAAGTAATATTACCAGCATTTGGATATTCTGGATCAATCCAGATAGAATCAGGTGCAGTATTTGCGTTTACTGAAACTGTCGAAGTAGGTGCGATTTGTCTTTTTGTTACAGCAGGATCCGTTACAGCAAAAGCTTGCAAAGTGCTTAAAGTAAAAATGGCAGCTAAGAATACAGATAAGAATGAGTTCATAGTGGTGGTGGAGATAAATATAAATTAAAAAAGGATATTCTTCTATTAAGAATACTCTGAGTATACTAAATTGTGACAACTAGGAGTTGGGAATAAGGGAAAATAGATATAATAATCTGATATTTGTGTGGTTAGTAATTAAGCCAAAATTCCACACTTTTTGAGGATGGAAATATTTTTGTTGATCTTTTTTTGATAAGGATATGGTTCTACATCAAGTCCTAGGAAAGCAGCTACCAAGAATACATGTAGTCTACTACAATATATTTTTTCTGCACCTGTGAAAAGTGAGAGAAACTCATTTCGTTTTCTTCGATCGAGTATCTGCAATGATGGATGTGTGGCTTTGAGTTTATCATAACAGATAATATCATCCTGTTGAGGATTGGTCGTGAAAAATGCAGGCAGGAAATATACTTCTGATCATTCTGATATTTTTTGTCTGACGATGTCTGACAATTCTAGAGTTCGTTGTTGAGAAAGTGGATTGGTGTTTACAATGTAATATGGCTTACTAGATTTATGTGTGCTTTTCTCCTTGTCTTTGATAGCTTTCCCAAACTCTGAAAGGGAAACAAAACCATCTGGAGTATTCATGGGAACAAAATAACTCGTATCAATAAACCATTCTGCATTCTGAGCTCCAAATTCTTGAGCAACTTTTACACTCTCTTCATCTCTGACATAACAAGCTTTCGCACTATGTACTAAGAGTTTAAGTAATAAAGAATTGTATCGTCTTTTTGGTTTTTGGATACCACCCATGATATATAACTTTGTGTTCCAAGCGAATAACTTACGGAAAAAATAAGGAGTCAAAGACCAAGACCAATACAGATAGCTCCCTGGAGTTTCTTCTGTGAATAACTCCCCTCCTCAAATTATAAAGGTATCACAACTCAGATAAGTCCACAAATCTCCAAGTTTATTTTTCATAAAGCGGAGAGATGATCTTATTCCATGAGGAATTTCTTGTATATAGTGTAATTGTTTTTGATGATCTGGAGAGAAAAAGTTATTATTAAATTTTTTGAGAAAAGGGAGATCTCCCCCGCTTACAAAGAGCTTTTTATCTTGTTTATTATTGAGTAAAAGATGGAGTAAACCAATAAGAATAAGCTCATCACCAAAATTGTGATGCCCCCAATTCCCGATACTACAAATTTTTTTTCAGTTGATAGGAAGAATGTGTGAAATAGATAGTTTTCAGTCCTGCATTTGAGTGTAAATTCAATTGAAATAATAAGATACAACAGTATATATTATCCACCTAATTACAATATTGACGAGGGTTAATATTTATGATATTGGAATTTATATTGTTGGAATCTTTACATATGCAGGAAAAAATAAAAAGATATATGCATTCTTTAGAAGATAATTTCTTTGGTTGGTGGATAAAGAACTTCAGAATATCAGTTATGCTTACAGTATTATTGATTGGTTATGGAATCTATGCATTAGTTATTATACCAAAGGAATCTTCTCCTGAGATCAAGTTTGGTCTCGTGATGGTTAATACAGTCTATCCAGGCGCTAACCCAATCGATATCGATCAGCTTATTACTACAAAGATTGAAGATAAGATCAAAAGTATCAATGGTATCGACAAGATAAACTCTACTTCTTCTGTGGGAATCTCGAGTGTTGTTGTTACTTTGAAAAACGAAACAGATACTAAAGATTTTATAAATACTCTGAAGACTGAAGTGGAAAAAGTAGCGCTTCCTACTGATGCTAAGGATCCTATGGTTTCTGAAATTAGTACAGCCAATGAAGTCCTCTTTGAACTTATGCTCTATGGTGATTCCAAAGAATTTACGAGTAATCACCTGAGAACTCTTGCTTATCAAATGGCTGATGATCTCCAAGGGAAATGACCTATCGTGGACGCTAAGATTGGTACAGTATGAGATGGAATTAGTAATTCTGCGGGTTCTACTACCGACAATCAATATGATATAGAAGTACTTATTGATGAGAATAAAATGCAACAATTGGGTCTCACTCTCCCACAAATTTCTCAAACCATCAGAGTATTCAATAATAATACTCCGCTTGGAAACTACACTCTCGGAGATCTCAAATACGATTATAGAGTGAGAGGAAAGGTGGAATCTCTCAGTGATCTCATGCAAGTTCCTATCAATATTAGCAACCAAGGACCGGCACAGTATATAAGATTATCTGATATCGCATTAGTGCAAAGAAAATATAATGATGAATCGTTACAATTTGGTGGTACTTCTGAATCTACAGGAACTATAAATGTAGCTACGAAATTAGTAATTTACAAAGCTAATCGTTCCAATGTGTTTAAAGATGCAGGAGCGGCCAAAAAACTTATAGAGGATGAAATTAAAAAACCACAATATAAGGGAATCTCACTCGATTACACGACAGATCTTTCTGAGATTATTATTGAGGATTATAAAGGGTTAGCATCAAATGCATGGCAATCTGTGTTACTTATCTTCTTGGTAATGCGATTTTTTGTGGGATTGAGACAATCATTGATTGCTACTTTGGCGATGCCTTTGTCCTTCTTGATTACCTTTATTGCTCTCAATCGATTTGGGTATACCCTGAATTTCTTGACCAACTTCTCTTTGATTCTCACCTTTGGAATGGGAATAGACACGGTGGTGGTTATTATTGAAGCTGCCTATGAGCTTATGAAAAAAGGATTTAATTCTAAGACGGCAGTACTTTTAGCACTCAAACAATACGCTAAACCAAATATTACAAGTTCCTTAGCAAATATGGTAGTGTTCTTACCTATGCTCGCTCTTCCAGGTATTATGGGTAAATTCTTAGCCTATATTCCTATTACTATTTTTATTACACTCGCAGGAAGTCTTTTCTTAGCTCTTTCTATCAATAATGTATTATTCTGGAAAGTAAATAAAAATCAGAACTATTATTATAAAGATAATGAAACTCCAGATGATGAGGAAGAAATATTATTATCTGATGTAGAGAATCAAATCTTGTTCGCGGAAAGAGAAGGTAAAACTGCTCTCGATCCTAGTAAACAAACTGCTACAGATAAACGAATTGGAAGAATGGCTCACTGGTATAGTGAGAAATTACACTGGATGATTGATCGTCCATTCTACAGAAAGATGGCTTACCGAGGACCAGTAGGATTATTAGTACTATCATTTGTGTTCTTATCTGGAGCAATTGGTTTCACTATTTTCCCTTCAGGTGATAATGAATTTATGAATATGACGGTAACTAGCAAAGTTGGTACAGTTACTGAAACACGAACTCCTTATACCACAAAACTCAATCAGATTATTTCTTCTGTTCCTGAGCTTAGAAATTATACTATTGATGCAAATGGAAATGTGGTGAATGTGGCTATTAGATTGGTAAAAAAAGGTCAAAGAGATAGAGATAGTTTTGAAGTACAAGAAGATTTATTGAAGCAACTCAATTATCTGGTAGAGTTAGGATATAAGGTAGAATCTAAGGTACAAGAAGGAGGGCCTCCCGCAGCATCAGCTGTAGGAATAAGTCTAGTGGCGGATAATACGAATTTATTGAATACTCTGAAGCAGGTGTCGTTGGATTTTGAGAATTATCTCAAGACTTTAGATGGTACTATGAATGTTAACAATAGCAGCAATAACAATCCTGGGCAGTTTGAATTTACATGGGATACGAATAAATTAGCAGAACTTGGATTAACTCCACAGGACTTTACAAGCGAACTACTTCCCGCTCTCCAAGGACAAAATATAGGAACTATGACACTAGAGAAAAAAGATAGAGATATCATCATTAAGTATAAAGGATTTGATGATAATATGTCACCTGAAACCTTGCTTAGTACGGTAATCAATACCAAAGTGGGACCAATTATGCTGGGGTCGGTAGCTGAATATACTATTGATCAAGCTCTCAATAGAGTATCAAGAGACGAAGGAGATCTTACTATTTCTGTAAATAGTGATTTGGTTCCTGGAAGCATTCCTACAGATTTTCAACCAAAACTTGTAGAATATGCTGAACAGTATCAATTCCCAGAAGGTATTAGTTATAAAGTAGGAGGAGAAAATGCTGAAAATGCAGAGCTTATTCAAGCAACATTTGTAGCCTTCGCTATTGCGATCTTCCTCACATTCTTGATTTTGATCTACCAATTTAATAGTTTCAAACAGTCTACGATGATTTTGTATAGTATAATCACTGCTATGCTCGGAGTAAATATCGGATTGTTTATTACTGGAAACCCTTATAGTATGCCATTTATGATCTGATTTATTTCCTTGATTGGAATTGTCGTGAATAATGCCATCTTTATTATTGATAAAATAAATACCAATATAACCGCCTGATTACCTCTCAAATTAGCTATTCTCAATGCTGGTTCTACAAGGTTTAAACCAGTGGTTATTAGTTCACTCACTACTATTTTGGGAATTATTACTCTTGCGCGAAAAGATGAATTCTGGGCAGGATTGGCTCGAACAGTGGTATTCTGATTATTATTTTCTTCATTTATGACTCTTTTATCTATCCCAAATCTGTATTATGCAGTATATAAGAAAAAAGGAGAAGAAATTGATCTAAAAACTGAATAAAAAACCAGATAAATACACCTATAAATTTGCATTTTCTGCTTATATTATGTATCATTAATGTATATTTAAAAACATTAGGTATAGCTTTATTTGTAATAGGATTTTATGTTAGATCTTTCATCAAACGAATACTTCAAGGCACTTTCCAAATCTATTGCTACAAGCGATATTGTGAAGCTTTTCGACAACCTTCTTACCATTGCTACTGAACAAGAAGCATCAGATATTCATATCGAACCCTATGAAACTTTTTGTAGAATAAGAATAAGAATAGACGGAATCATGCACGAATTGATCCAATATCCCAATTCTATCCATGAAAATATTATTGCAAAGTTTAAGATTGAATCGGGACAAATGAGACCGGATGAAAAAAGAATCCCTCAAGATGCCAGAGTTTCCAGTATTACACTTACTCATAAAGAACTGGATCTGAGAGCTAATACCCTGCCTACAGTTTGGGGAGAAAAATTAGTAATGAGAATTGTGGATAAATCTAAGAAAATTCCATTATTGGAAGAACTCGGAATCGAAGGTTCCAATATGGAAATCTTACTCAGAAACTTGAATTACCCGAATGGTATTATTATTACTACAGGACCTACAGGAAGTGGAAAGACTTCAACTCTCTATGCCTGTCTCAACAAACTTAATAAAACAGAAGTAAATATTCTTACTTATGAAGATCCAGTGGAAGCCAGATTTGATGGGCTGAATCAAGCACAAATCAGAGGTGACATAGGATTTAACTTTGCCTCAGGACTCAGAGGATCTTTAAGACAGGATCCGGATATTGTTTTGGTATGAGAAATCCGTGATTGGGAAACTCTTGATACAGCTATGGAAGCTGCCATGACAGGACATTTGGTATTCTCGACTTTGCATACTAACTCGAGTGCGGAAACCATTACAAGAACCTATAATCTTGGAGCCAAATCTTATCAATTGTGCGGAACCTTCAATCTTATTATGGCTCAAAGACTTTCAAGAAAGATCTGTCCTCATTGTCAGGTAGATCATTCCATAAAAGATTCAGATCATTATAATTACGCAAAAGAATCACTTGCTCACATGGATGCAAAAAAACTTGAAGATGAATTGAAGCTCAGAGGTATTACTCAAGAACAATGGAAAAAATTCTCAGATGGGAATATTACTATAGGAACGGGTAAACTTCCAAGTGGTGAAGTATGTACTACGTGTAGCGGTACTGGATACAAATGAAGAGTCGGATTATTTGAATGTATGGAATATGATGATTTGCTCAAAGATATGTTATTACATGATAAAACCGCTTTCGAGGTAGAAAAAGCTCTTCTTGAAAATGGAATGATCAGTCTCGAACGTGATGGTATTTTCAAAACTATCAAAGGTTTGACTACCCTTGAAGAAGTGTACAGACTTAGTAAGCATAGATAATACTTTTATAATCAGATTATTTAAATAATTAATATATTGATACGAGATGTGTCAATATATTTTTCCTTAAATTAAAAATAAAGGGATTAGGAAATGAAATCAAACAGATAATCGGTAGTATTAGGCATTGAAAGTGGGCATAAGATTGCTATTTTTCAGGTATTATTAAAAAAATAAAGTCTTCTTATTTATCTTGTTTGTTGTTGCTTGTCATGAATGGAAATTTTAAAACACGAATTCTCGGTATTTGTGTAGCATTTTTGGGAATATTTGGAACTCTTATTCTCAGAGAATATATGGCTAATCATACCTATTATTATGATATGCTAAGTACGAGCACAAATTTCTATGTTATTATAGCAACTTTGGTAAGTGCAGCAATTCCATTGGGATATATGTTGTATAAGAAAAATGCTTCTTTGAAAGGAGTAACAAGAGCAACCTGGATAGGACTGGTAGTATACGGAATACTGTATGCCAGCATCAGAGAAGATATTCTCGGTAGCGGAATGATCATGTGGGTAGTAAACTCTGCATTGGTTTTCTGATTATCAGTATTCATTCTTTGTGGACTTGCAGCTTTAGGAACGTATATCTACAAAAGATTATATCAAAATGCGGAATGGTCTTGGAAGTCTATTATTCTTTCTTTCGGTATTGGATTCGGATTATTCACTATTTTCAACTATGTTCTTATCTTACTCAATGTTTACTATCCAATTGTAAACTGGTTACAACTTGTAGCGCTTGGAGTACTTGTTCGATATCAAAGAAATACTTTGAGAGAAATCGGAACTCACATCAATCTTTCAATTAGATCATTATATACTAAAAATCGTACAGGATATGAGTGGATATTAGTAGTACTTCTACTTTTCTCTATTTCATATTATTTCATTGGTTTCCAATTAGCATACATTCCATATCCTACAGCGCGAGATGCAAATCATGCCTACATGCTTATTCCAAATGCAATTTCTGGAGTAAACGGTTGGAACGCAGTTAAGGCAGGATACTTACCAGTTTATCTTTCATTTGTATCATTCTTCTTCTCTATTATCAAAGGTTTGGGTGGAAAGTTTTGGATTGCTCCTGATACATTTGGAGTACAATTCAACTATCTTACAGCAATGTTTACTTTCATTACTACACTTGGAATTATAGGAAAAACTATTCAATTAGTAAAAAGAAAAGATGATACTGATCAACAAGAAAAATTGAGTATGAGTCTAGGATGGTTTGTAAAACTTCTTTGGTTAACTTCTGGAATGGGAGCTTTCCTCGTATTCATCGATAACAAATCTGATTTTGGAATTATGTATTTGAGTTGTCTTGGTTTGTTTGCTGGACTTGGATATATTGATTACCTCGTTAAAAAATATAACTCTGATTCACAAGATGATATTGAAGTAAAAGAAGGAAGAAATGATTTGTATCTTAGTGGATTCTTCTTCGCTCTTGCAGTGGCAAGTAAGGTTACAGCATTGTTTGATGCTATGAACTTTATCTTCTTGCTAGTAGGATTCGTATTAGGTGGATTCGTACTTGTAGGAGTTGCTTTGATAGTTATGGGAGCACTCGCCTACTTAGGACTCAATGGAGTTTCTAATTTTATCTCTAAACCTTTCGCTAATATCGGTGGATTTGGTGTAGGAGCTTTACTTTCTTTGATCGGACTTGGAAAAGGACATCGCAATCAATCACCGACTTACTGGCCAAAATTTGTACAAATTGTTAAACATATCTGAGGATGGTTAGTAGTATTCGTAGCGACATTGGTGTTACTTAAGGGACCAGTTGGTATCGTAAGACTTATCAATGATAAAACTACTCCACAATCATTACCAAAAGAAATGATCTTTGGTAAACATTATAAACCAGTATTACTTGCTTCAAATACTTCTCCACAAATGTTAGGTCTTTCTGGAGATCAAGAAGTAACTACTACAGCAGCGACTACGACTTCAGATAATAAAGAATTAACATTTGGTCAATGTACACTTCAAGCTGCAGGCTTTACTGATTCAAAAGATCTTTACAATAACTTACTTACTCCTCCAGGAGATGGATATACGGAAGATGTGGGAAGATATGTAGGATTCGGACAAAAAGAATTCAACAACCCATGGCGAGGATTCTTGGTAGGAAATAAATCATGTATTAGTATCAATGCTTCTGCTAAGATTTTCTGTCAAAACCAAGGTCTTATTAGCCCTCTTTCATTGGCTTCTGCTCAACAATTATTAGCTAAATTATCTGAAGGATCAGAAGGATATGAATTAGTAAGCTCTATCGTTTCTTGATTCACAGCTTCTGATAAATTAGTTACCTATACTACAGATAGTGAAAAATTACTTACAGATTATCGACATGATAAAACAATTACTAAAGTTGCTGGTAAAGTATTAGTACCATACAAATTAGTAGTTCCTATGAATGTAACCTTCAACTGGTCACTTCAAAACCTTTCTTCTTACTATACGGATATCGGAATTATCTGGCTTATGATACAATTCTTCATTGTAGTTGCTGTGGTATACGGTTTAGTTACAAGAAAAAGAGTTCTCCGAGTTACTAATTTGGTAGCATTGATCGGTTGGTTACTCTGGATTGTTATTGGTGGAGGAATCGTTTGGTATGGAATTGGTCTTATTACTTGGAGTATTATTGGGTTCGTATTATTTGTACATGAACTTTACATACCTAATAGTAAGAAAGAAGAAAACCCTACTCATCATCTTCTCTTCAATATTTTCATCGGATTATTTATGATATTCTGATTGATTCAATTGAGTCTCAACTTAGTGAGAATCGCATCTCAAGGTGGAGGTGGTCCATTCTTACAATACAAATACAGTAACGGACAAGCATTAAATGTTGATGAAAATTTACAACAAACTATCAAAACTAAATTCCCATATAAATGGCAAGATATCCTTGGATTACAATTCCCACATTACAATAAAGTAGTTGCGGCAGTTAATGCTCAAACTGGTGATCAAGTAAATATTATCGCTGGTACCTATGCTCAATATTGGGTAGTAGATCAAACTAAATTGATGGGTGATGGATTCTTGGAAGGACTCTGGAAAGACTTTTCTGATTGGAATACTTGTAATTCTTATCTTAGACTTCAAGATAAGAAAATCAAATATATGATTATCGATCCAAACATTGCGAGTATCGTAATGGGAGGTGGAAACAGCTCTTTGATGGAGAAATTCTTTGCAAAGATTGATCCTACAAACGGTCAAATTGTAACTGATGGAACATTGTCTATGCTTTCTAAAATGACGAATGATGGATACTTAGATATCTACAGTACAAATAATTTAGGTGCTAAATACGGATATGGTCTTCCTTCAGAATATCTTAAATCAGTATTTGGAGTAGTAAACGATGATGACCTTGTATTACTCAGAGCAAGATTAGCAACTGCTAGATTCTGGCAAAATCAAACACAAATCATCAATGGTCTTTCACAAATCTTCACAGATAGAATTCTAGATGGGAAAGCTTTGGGAGATGTATCTGATGTATTTGGTAAAGTAATTGATGAACCAAAACTTAGCGCTATGGTAAATAAAGCTATCCAATCTGGATTCCCAAGTATCGCTGGAGAAATCAAAGATCTTACTCAAGATGAAAGATTCGTATTATTAAACTATCTCAACATTCTTACTACATATAATAAACAACCTGATCAATTCGCTTCTACTGCTACAAGTATTATTAACCAATCTTTGAGCGCTGGATCACAATTGATCGTATTCGAAGTAAAATAATAAAGACTGAGTCTTTTAAATATCATTGTTTAACAATTATTATGAATTTAGAAAAACTCTTTGGATCAAAAACAAAGTCTGATATACTTAAATACCTTGTCTTCAGAAGACAGGGTGTAAGTATTAGGGCTTTAGAATCTGAACTTGGACGAACATTTCCTGGAATAAAAAAACAAATAGATTCACTCGAAGAGTCAGCAGTTTTACATATTGATAAAACTCCTGAAAGATGGTCAATAAAAATCATGGATGAAATCTATGAAGAAATTCGTAAACTTATTATCTGTAGTCTCAAATACGATACCAGATTATTATTATCTAAATCTCCCCTACCTATCAAATATTATCTTGGTAAGTTGTTTGAAAAACCAATCGATGTAGATTTGGTAATCCTCTATTCAGAAGAAAATATGGGAGAAGTAGAACAATCAGAGCCTATTCAAGAAAAAGTATCAGAAGATCTTATTGATGCTATGAATTATCAAGTAGAAATGAAAGTAGATAATTTAGATAATCTGAAAAAATCAATCACACATCTTTTCAAATCATATATGATTGATCCAGCTTATCTCGTATTCATGACACACGAAGAATTCAATAAAAGAACGAAGATGGCAGATAAATTCGCGATGCAAATTCTCAGAAGTAATCAGTAATTATTTTTACTACACGAATGACACACAATATCCAAATTGAAGAATCTCGAAAGAAACAGTTAGAGGATGAATTTTCCAAGCCTTATTTTCAGAATATAGTAGATACCATCAAGAAAGATATTAGCCAAGGAATTAGTATCTATCCGCAAGGAGGGGATATTTTTAGAGCTTTTGAACTTACTCCTTGGGATGAAGTGAAGGTAGTTATTCTCGGGCAGGATCCCTATCATGGAGCAGGACAAGCTCATGGACTGAGTTTTAGTGTACCTGAGGGGATTATGCCACCACCCTCTTTACTTAATATTTTCAAGGAAATAAAGACGGAATATCCTGATGATCAAATAGATTTAAGAAATGGAAACCTCACTCCACGAGCCCAAGAAGGAGTACTTTTACTCAATGCTTTTCTCACAGTTCAAGCATCCAATCCCCTCTCTCATAGTAAAATAGGTTGGGAGGGGTTCACAGATCAGATTATTTCTTTGCTTTCATCACAAAAACAAGGATTGGTATTTATGCTCTGGGGAGGATTTGCTAAGTCTAAAAGCAAATCTATTGATAGCAGTAAGCACCTTTTACTCACTTCTAGTCATCCTTCTCCACTGGCTGCAAACCAAGGTGGATGGTTCGGAAACAATCATTTTAAACTTTGTAATGAATATCTGGAAAAACAAGGTAAAAAAGCTATAAACTGGTCCAGATTATAATACAGATTATAATATAATAAATAATCAGAAACTTTATATATATAAGAAACTTTCATGTCAGCAGTCATCAGCAATCTTCTTTTCCCTAATGTGGAAGACTATACAGTCATTCTTTCAAGATACCCAGATAGAGAGGGAAACCCAATGGTAACTCGTATTGCTCCAAGTCCCACAGGATTTTTGCATATTGGTTCTGTATACACAGGTTTACTCAATGAAAAACTTGCCCATCAAGCAGGAGGTAAATTTTTGGTAAGAATAGAAGATACAGATCAAGCAAGAAATACCACGGATTTTGAAAATCAACGTGGAGGAATTTATTCTATCATCGAGGGACTCAATTTTTTTGAGTTGGACTATGATGAAGGAGTTGTTTTAAAAAATGATAATAGTTTGGAACAAAAAGGTGATTATGGTCCTTATATACAATCGCAAAGATTAGATATTTATAAATCATTTGTAAAATACCTTTTGGAAACTGGTAAAGCATATGTATGTTTTTTGACTACTGAAGAACTTGAATCTATTAGAGCCTCTCAACAAGTTGCAAAACAAGCTACAGGAATATATGGTTCCTATGCTCTTTCTCGTAATCTTACTGAAGCAGAAGTAATTGTCAGAATCAATAAAGGTGATGCATATGTAATAAGATGGAAAGCAAATGGAGAAATAGGAAAGAAAATACAATTTGAAGATGGAGTAAAAGGTAACGTAGATATGCAAGAAAATTATATCGATCAGATTATTCTCAAATCTGATGGTTTCCCAAGTTATGCACTCGCTCATATTATAGATGATTACCTTATGGGAACTACTCATGTAATTAGAGCTGATGAATGGCTTGCAAGTGTTCCATATCATATACAACTTTTCCAAGGATTTGCTGAAATACTTTCAAGACCACAATGGTCTTACAATCATAACTCTCCTATCGAAAAAATGGAGAATGGGAACAGACGTAAATTATCAAAAAGAAAAGATCCAGAAGCAGATGTAAAAACTCTTATCGATGCTGGATATCCAGCAGAAGGTATCAAGACTTACCTTATGTGCTTACTCAATAGTAATTTTGAAGAGCGATGGAAAGAAGAAAACACAAACCATCCTTATATTTCTTACAAAGAATTCCAAGTATCATTGGATAAATGTAGTAAGTCGGGAGCCATTTTTGATATGGATAAACTCAATCATATCTGTGCAGAATATCTCGCAGTAGTATCATTGGATCAGTTGATACAAGAATTGGAATCTTTTTCTAAAAATAATGAATGAGATAAAGAGTATTTAAAAAATATTCTGAATTTTGATCGTGTGAAAAAATTACATACAACTTACCAAAATATCAGTGAATATATACTTCCATTCGTGAATAGACCTGCTATTGACTTTAGCTTATATCCAAGTATATTTTCAGCTGATGGAGTAAAAAATATTCTCTCACAGTATAGCAAACATCTCGATGAAAAATTATGGTGAGATACTAGTTTACTTATGACTAAGGAAGAACGATTTGAAGATCTTAAGCAGTTTGGCAAGCAGTTTGGTATTGCTCCATCAAATGGAGAATTTAAAGAAGGAGGATATATTGGTAAGATCGGTGACTTAGCTATGTTACTAAGATTGCATCTCTATGGATCTACAAATACTCCTGATATTTATGAAATGATAAGAGTAATGGGTAAAGATACGGTAAGCGAAAGATTGAAATAATTATTTTAATATCAGAATATATACTATTATGGAAAATACTGTACTCGACTTTCTCAATCAGCATAAAATTTCCTTTGAGGAATATAAACATCCTGCGCTTTTTACAGTAGCAGAAGCTCAAGCGTATGAACGAGAAATACCAGGAACTCATACCAAAAATATCTTTGTTAAACAAAAAAGATGACCATTTCATCTTATTACTTTATTATCGAATAAACAACTTGATGCCAAAGTATTTAAGTTACAATCTGGTATCAAAGATTTTTCTTTCGCAAGTCCTGAAGAATTGAAGGAACAACTAGGAGTAGAACCAGGAAGTGTAGGACTATTCTGACTTATCAATAACCCTAATATAAAGCTCTGGATAGATCAAGATATACGAGCCTCAGAAAAATCCGGACGACATCCAAACATCAATACCAGCACTCTTGTACTTACCAAAAAATGATTACAAGACTATCTTAAGGTCTTAGCAATCAATTATAAGGTTGGAATTCTCTAATCTAAAGTTAGTTTTTCAATAAGTACGTCTTCCAACTCTTTAAATTCTTCGATAGTAGAATCAAGAGTTTCATTTGCCGTAATATCTTCAGGATTTACGTTTATTTCTTCTGCTTCAAACATTATATCATTATAGTCCTCACTTACTTTGAGAATAAGATCACTCAATTGTGTATGGAAAAAATCAATTTCAGTAGCATCAAATATTTCCATTTTTTTTAATTCATCAATGTAAGAGTTTATCTGATTAATATGGAAATATATTTGTTTAGTAATTGCATTATCTCCTGGAATAAGATAAGAAAGTAGCGAACCATAATTACCGTCATTAGACCCTAGATGTGAATTATATTCTTGAATATTTTTTATTCTCGTTTCTAATATGCTATGAAGTGTATTATGTGGGATTGATGCAGGACCACCTCCATCCAATAAAATTACATTCAGTATTTTCTCATCTATATCTTGCTGAGAAATCAATCCTATTGCTTCATTGATATGATCTTGTTCATAAACATCTTCCAATGCATTTACTAGATCTTTCATGTATTGTACAGAAACTTTTTTTGGACTAATGTCGATAATTTCTTGGTTTAATAACAATTCAGCTTTATTCATCTAGTAATGTAATGTAATATAATAAATACTTATTTTAATTCAGATTATTTCAAATTATTATAGTCAGAAGTTAATTTTCAATAATATGTAAAGAAGGTAACCAATAACAATAAAAAAGAGAGTAGATGCTATATAGAGTTTTGTTTTTTCACCAACCCAGTGTATCACCAATACCGTAAGTCAAACCATTCACCAAAGGATATAATTAAAAGTTATAGATTTATCAACAAATCTTTGGTACATAAACATAACAATCAAAGCCAATAAGGTCCCAAATACAAATACCTGAGTAAGATTCTTAAATGTCTTTCAAGCCATCTCAGCTAAATCATGAGTGTTTTTTCACCATCAGCCGAACCAAGACCTTACAGCTGATCTCGTTTTATAGATAAAGTAATCAAAACTACTCCCGCCACTAAGCTTATTCAGCCCTTGGTAACGAGAAAGTCTATTCTGATTCATAATAGTATTGAGTTGCTTGTTGAAATCTTCCAATGGCTTATCTTGGTCAATATTAATTTTTTTTACATAGGTATTTTCAATAAATTCCATTTTATCAATGAGCTGATTCATGCGTTTTTTGGCATCTTCAATCTGACCTTGTTGGATAAAGACTTGTAGATCATTTGACCAGGAGTGTATAAGATCAAGCTCTACAGGCTCAGCATACCCATTAAATCTGACTATAAAATCTTTACTGTCTTTTGCAATAGACTCAGCTAGTTCTAAAAGCTGTGGAGTGATAGTTTCTTTTTTAATAATATATTTTTCATCCAATTGCACCAATAATTTCTTCATATTCTCTTCATCCAATGGTTTATGAATACTATTTATAGAGATGATATTGAAGGGTATTTTTAGACTAGATTTAATTGACCTCAATCGCTCATAAAATTCGATAATTTTGGGATAATCTGATATAATCTGAAAATGAAGATCGCCGTATTCGATATGAGCTATCAAATCAAAAATTAAATCATTTGTGTCTGAATCATAAGGAGCAATAGATTCAGGTGTAAAGATAGCTTGAATTTCATTCATCCCGATTCCCTCCACAATATGTGAATGTATAACCTTTTGGAAGAATGTTTTGATAAAGTAGTTCATGGTGAGAGTTGGTTTAAAATATTATTTTATTCAGCTGTCGCTTCATTCGTTGTATCTTCAGTTGTTGTATCTTCAGTTGTTGTATCTTCATCCACTGGGTTTTTATCTTCTGAGTCGGATCCATCAAGTGAAATACCTAGTCTTGCTCATATTTCCGCCTCAACATATTTACGATCACGACCATATTTCAATGAAGAATATTGTTTGAGTACATCACGAACCTTGTCATTTTTATAATCTTCAGACCATATTGTATCCAAACTAAATACACGACTTGTAGCATTATCAATATTTATTTTAGAGTATGTTTTATAATTACTAATTCAAATAATATCTTGTGCTGAGAGTACAGGCACATATTCTTTCTCCAAAAATTCAGCATCAGGAGCACCTACCTTGAAAGATTGTATACTTCCAACGTTACCAAATACTGCGTCTTTTACTGATTTTTTTCCTCCACTACTTTCACCGATATTATTGCTTGCTCCTCAATCAAGTTGTGCAATATATTGATGTGCCATAATCAGACTCAAGTGATATTTACGCGCTTCCGAAAGGATATCTGCAAATGTATTCGTTACGAAATTCTGGAATTCATCCACATAAAGATAAAAATCTTTTCTTTGATCTTCAGGAATATCGGCACGTGACATGGCACCATTTGAAATCTGAGATACAATAATCATACCAAGCAACTGTGTATTAAGATCTCCAATCTTACCCTTACTCAAGTTTACTAAAAGAATTTTACCTTCATCCATAATTTTACGGAAATTGAATACAGATTTCGTTTGTCAGATTACATTTCTAATAAGCGAGTTGGTAGTAAATGATACAAATTTTGAAGTAAGGTAAGGTATAATCTCAGCTTTCTCTTTTTCACCAATACTCACATAGGTCCTTTCCCAAAAGTTACGAACCATTGGATTTTTCACTTTTGTTATTTTGTAATCACGAAATGCTTCATCAGTGAATAATCTAGGAATATCCAATAAAGTAGCACCATCTTCCATATCTTCCAAAAGAGTTAATGATCAGAATTTAAAATACTCTTGTAGCCTCGGACCAAATATTTCAGGACCAAACATCTTCAAAAACATTTCTGTTGCATCATTTACTACTCTATCTGCTTCATTGTAATTATTGATATTATATAAATTGAGTCCAATAGGCCTCAGCTCATTTCCTGCATCAAAATAAATAACATCTTTTGCACGACTTGCCGGTATATAACTTAAGATATCTTCTACTAGATCACCATGCGGATCAATAACACAAAACCCGTCTCCATTTCGAGCGTCTTGTCTTGCCATAAATCCAAGCAATACCGACTTACCTCCACCCGATTTTCCGATTACATAATGATGTCTTGATCTATCTTTCTTTTTCATATACACAGGAGTAAATTGGTTTCTATATACATTCACACCAAGCAATGTTGCATCACGAAATACCTTGAGTCCAGTTCTTGTCTGCTGTACAATTTCTTTTACGAATTTACCTTGTTCATTCTCTACTATCAATGTAGGATCTATTGCAGCATGTTTCACAGCGTCAAATGGAATAAGATTCTCAGTAGTATCAATCGCAGTGCCATATGCCCAATCTTCTTTGGTGAAAAGCTTTGATATTTTACCACCTAGATACCCCTCAGATATCGATCAACTTATCACAAAATCAGTAGGGTCTTTTGGAGTATAGAGGTTATCTGGGGCAGCAAGAACTTTATAATCCATCCATTTTATACTTGGTGATCTATTGAATGCACCATCAGGGAAGTGAAATAAAGTAGTAAGTTGGTTTTCAGTAAATACATTTGCTTTATAAAAGAAATTTAATGATCAGATATTATGTAAAAACTTCCGTATTGGTTTAAGTATAAATCCTAACAAATCTGTTTTCCATTCAGCCATATCCAGCTCATTATTAAATTCATCTTTGAAGATATTAAATATTCCGACCATATTACGAATATTAGATTTAGGTTTTTCATATTCATCACTGCTAGAGATCAAGAATAATGAACAACGAAATGCATGTCTTCACGCTTCCTCACCCATGATATTTAATGCATCTTCCTTAGCTTTTGTCATACGTACAAAATCTTTACCACCTTCCTGATATTTATCAGTATTTCCAGGCACTTCTTTCTTTTTACCAAATAATACAAAATTGAATAATCCCAATGGCAACCACAGAATTCTTTTTGCTACGCCTTCAGGATTAATAAAGTTTTTATCGTTACGATATAATCATTCAGCCCATCTTTGGGCTTTCTTATTGAAGGCAGAGCCCATAGGTCTACATGTCATAGCTATATCAAAGGTATCACTATCTCCAATTTCTCACATGCTATCGATTACGTTATTCATCGGATCATCTTCAATTTGTTTGAAAGTTTTGATTGGGTAGACTGCATCTTTTTTTGGTTCAAGCGGAATCAAATCTCGATACTTCTTACTGAATTGTTGTGGTTTGACAATGGTTTCAATACTACTATCCGCGTATTGAGCACTAATAGCTGAAGTAATAATTTCTTGGTATTCAGGATAGGTTCACACTACAAAATAGACTAATCATTTTTCATAGTGTAAATTTATAATAAACTTAGCCTTTGAAAATAATTTTGTAAGAATAGTATCACTTACACCAAGCTGACCCAATCTATGAAGTGAACGGAAAACTTGACTCATACGTCAGATTTTTTCTTTCATATCTTTACTCAATTCTCTTTCTTTTTCCCTATCAGATTTTGAATCTCCTCTTGGTAAAGTAACTTTGAGATAAACCAATCTTTTAGAATTTAAATAATCATACGAAATCTGAAGTATACCTTTTAAGCTACGTAAAAATAAGTAGAGCACAATAATTCAGCCTATTATCCATAATCCAGTAAAAGCGTAAGATTTGAGACTTGCAGTGCTATATCGATTATCTTGTGAAGTTGTAGAAACAACTATTCCTACTGAGGTTTTAGTTCCAGTAGAGGTATTTATTTTAGTAGTATTCGTGATTGCAGGTTTTTTTTCTACAACTTTTGCCTTATCTCACAAAATCTGATTCTTCAGATATTGGAAGAATCAAGGAGTCTGACTTGTTTGAGTGTTTTGGAGGTCTTCTTCATCAATTGGTGCTGTATTATGAATATCATTTTGATTGTCTGATGTAATTGGAGCCGCACTAGCCTCATTAATATTGATACTATCCATATAGAGTTTTACATTTGCTGCTCACCCAAATTGTTCTAAACATGTAGCTTTATCAGTTCATCGGGCTGTAGTTATCGCATTAGAAAAAGATGAAGACTTACTTGTGCCATTAATCTGGTTATAGATTTGTTGTTTGAGAGATGTTTTACAGGTTTCCAATGTCATCGTGGATCGCAAAGCAGAATATTAAATATCATACTAAATATACCCAAATGAAGAGGATTTGTCAAATTTAGAACCCTAAAAGATGTGTTTTTATTGAGATTGGATAAAAAATACAAGAAATCCTCCAAAATGGAGGACAAAAGCACTATGATAATAAACTATACAAACAATCTTCCTCCTTTTGTTCTATCCACATACCCTAGTTTCACCAAAAGTGGTTCTATATCTTCTTCAATAGTTTTTTCATCGACTCCCATTTTCATACTAATCGTCGTGAGACCCAATGGCCTAGCAGCAGCCTTGAGAATATCAAGGTATTGTTGATGAAGAGTAGTCAAACCTCCTTCTTGAGCCTTATTCCACACTGTAAATTGTTCTATAATCTGAGCACTGAGTACCAAATCTTGATGGTGGGCATTGAGATAATCATAGACTCTGAGACAACCATTGTACAGTTCTCTCGGAATATTCTCCAATAACCTTGCAAATCTTGCTAGATCCAAAGCTTCATAACTTATTCCCAGCTTGCGCAGATAATATCAGACTATTTTTTGCTTTTCCTGATCTGTATAATCTGTGAGATGGAACTTATAGACAAATCTTGATTTGAGAGGTTTACTCAGATGATCAGACTTTGTGGTCGCACCTATAAGAGTAAAGGACTGCAATGGGATCTGTACGTGACCTCCATCAGGCATGACCATGTCGATATGAAAATCTTCCATAGCTGTATACAACATCTCTTCAATCTTGGCTTGCAAACGATGAATTTCATCAATAAACAAAACATCACCCGCTTGTAGCGTATTGAGCAAAGAAATAAGATCTGCAGGTTTAGTAATTGCATAGGCAGTTACAATCTTACAGTTTGATTCCAACTGATGTGCTATAATCTGAGCAAGTGTCGTCTTACCATATCACGCTGGTCCTAGCAATAAAATATGACCAAGTGATTTTTTGGACTTGATACTTGAAGTAATAGCAGTTTTCACCACTCTTGTAGTATCTTCTTGACCCACGAAATCTCCAAATGAAGCCGGTCTATAATCATATCTTTGAGTTTGTGTAGTAGAGAGATCAATTTTTTTTACCTCCATAATTTAGACAGTTTCAAGAATAAAATGAGGCAGAACTTGTATTTTATTTTTTGGTACTCATCGTTTGAGTAGATAAAATACCATAAATTCACTAGGCACGAGATGAACATCAATTACTTTAATCAAAGCTCGTCTCAGCAATGACATACTGAGAAACTTGAATTTTACGGCTATTCCATTACCTCACATCTTTACCCAGTTCTTATAAGATCGTGGTAGCACCTGATCTTCTTGAGTTACTTTACTAGGATAGGGGTGAAAATATCACAAATCATGATACATCATAAGCTTTTGAGAGGAAAAGAATCCACTGACTCGTACTGGTAATCGTCCATGATATCTACTTACAGAGTGAAACCAGACAATGTCAGGTTTCCAAGATAGTGAGCAATACCATACTTGTAGTGTAGAGACAAAATTGAAAGCTGTAATGGGTAGTAATAAGCCTCTTATTTTCTTGAGCAATCATATCGAACAAGGCAATCAGAGTATTTTAGTTTGATAGTGATGTGCTTGTAAAACTCTGGAAGCATTATGAATATAGATTTCAATTCATCCAAAAAGCTCCGTATAATCTGATATCTGTAGTATTTTTTTCAGTTTTGCCGACTAGAGTGTAAATAAGAATAACATGTATATTCTACGTATTCTAGTCAGACTATAATAAATACTATCATTTTATCAAATCATATCAACCTCTCATCAGAAAATGAGCCTACAAAAAAACTAAGTCCTCCTGGAAAGGAAGACTTAGTTTATATATTTTAATGTCTTAGAAATATTATTGTAATTTTCTTCTCATGAAAGCAGGAGTTTCCAAATCTTCAGATGGTCTACCAGAATCATTATCATTATTTGAAGATGAGTTCCCTCCAAATGGATTCTGACTATTTTGACTACTTCCAAAAGGATTTTGGCTATTTGTAGGTGATTGTTGTGTATTCTGATTTGGTATATTTTGAGTATTTTGATTGGAGTTTGATGATACACTATGAGAATTGAAACTATTCCCAGAAGACATATTGGAAGTTCTATCTCTTCCTTCTTCTTTCAACATTCTGCCTACGAAGTTTTCTCCAATCGGAAGAGCGTCGTGTAGGGAAAGAGTGTA
>CALMFT010000030.1 GCA_937862565.1 uncultured bacterium | reverse complement strand
TCATCAACATTAATTTAATAATAAAATTATCCTATTTGTCAAGTATAAATTATAAAATAATAAATTTGAAGTGTATTATACTAAAAAATTAACCTTATTAGCTTTTTTTAGAATACTCACCCCAGCCAGTCTACCAGTAGCCCAACTCGAAGTCAGATTATATCCTCCGGTTATTCCATCTACATCCATAATTTCTCCACCAAAGTAGAGTCCAGGGCAGAGCAGTGATTCCATGGTTTCAGGATTAATTTCGCTCGTTGGTACTCATCCCGAGGTAACGAATTCATCACCGTTTCTTCTTCCTGTGATATGTAAGGGAATTCAGTTACCGAAAGTTTGTGCAATGATCTTAAACATTTCTTTGGTATATTTCCCCATCACTTGCATTGGAGGTAATCCATAATTTTCTATGATAAGATCTACAAAACGTTGTGGAAAGTACTGTTTGAGGAAAGTATTAATTTGTTTTTGAGAATATTGTGATACTCCATTTTGTAAAAGTTCCATTCGTTGATCGTAATTTATTTTACTATCAGGAATCCATTTTATTTCGAGTGGTTCTTCTTTGCTTACTGTTTGGAATGGAATAAATGCAGAAAATGCAAACACCATTGGTCCTGTAATTCCGAAGTGGGTAAGTAATAATGGACCATCAAATTTTCTTCCATCTTTAATTACTATTCTTGCATTAGGAAAACTAATTCCTGAAAGTTCATGAAAATGTTTTTCTTCAGTTTCAAAACTTGTAAGTGAAGGACCAAGATCTGTGATACTATGTCAAAGTGCTTGTGAAAAGGCGTATCCATCACCATTACTTCCTGTATGACGATAGGCATTTCCTCATGTTGTTATTACTACTTTATCCACAATATAACTTTCGATATTTGTGGTAACTAAAAATTTTTCTGCTCCATGAGTATCTTTTATTTTTTCTATAGTTTCTACTTTTTCTTTCAGTTTTGTATAAATATTTTGGTATTCTGAAAATAATTTTTCAAATGCTCATACGACATCCTTACCATTATTACTTACTGGAAAAATTCTTCCATCCGCTTCTTGTTTCATTGGTACACCATGCTCCTCAAACCATGCTCTTATCTTACGTGGACCAAAGCCTACAAGCGCATCTTGAATGAAATCTCGACCGTTGGGAAACTTAGATTTTAGATCCTGTCTTTTATAAAATCCTGTGGTTACATTGCATCTTCCTCCTCAGCTTATAATTACTTTTGCACCAAGATGTGGGTTTTTATCAAATAGAAAAATATCTTGATCATATCCTGATTCTAGTAATGTTGCTGCGCACATCAGACCTGCTGCACCTCATCAAATGATTGCTACTGACATGATTATTGAGTGGGTATAAAATTATTCCATTGCGATTTTAGCCGCAGTGATTTCAGAAATTTCTCTTGTAATATTTGCTTGTCTGATCTTATTGAATTGGAGAGTAAGAGCAGCAATAAATTTAGTACAGTTATCTTTTGCATTTTTCATGGCTATCATACGACCAGCATGCTCAGCGATCTTGTTTTGTAAGATCATAGAAGTAATTAGATAAGTTCTTACCTGTCTGTGAAGTTCAGTTTTTACTGCTTCAGAAGTCGGTTCTAGTAAGTTGAATCCTTTCTGGTTATTTTCAGTTATATCAAATTTTACTCCTACTGTAGTTAAGAAATCATTGATGTTTTCTTTGGAGAGTGGAGATAATCTGAATGAAGAAGTGATTTGTGTAAGTAAGTTATTGAAGAAATTGAATAAGATATCGATGTTTGTATAGTCTTTCGCTTTTTCTTCCAAGAACACCAAGAGTGGCGTGATATCAGATTGATGAATTTCATCTTTGAGATTGATATAGGCTACGATATTGTAACCCATTCTTTTACAGAATTCATATCCTTTTTTACCGATTACAAATACATCAGTAGTAGTAGGTGAGTAATTAGTGCTAAGAAGCTTAGTAACTCTAGAATTGAGACCTCCGCAAAGACCTTTTTCTGAAGTTACTACAATTGCTAAATCTTTCTTACTTGAAGAAGCTTCTACCGTATCAAAAAGATTGATTTTTTCTGATACTTCCGCGATAAGTCTGCTGAGATCAAGGAAATATTGTTTAGCAGATTCTACCTTATGTTTGTTCTTTTGTAATTTGATTGTTGAAATAATCTCCAAAGCTCTCGAAATCTTCTTGAGATTTCCAGTTGATTTGATTTTAGTTTTTATCGCTTTGAGATTAGCCATTCCACAATGATTCTAGAATAAATTTATAAGCTGAATATTTGACAATTGATGCGTAGAAAAGTATAATATACTAACTAATATATTTATTTCTTGCCTGTTTTCAATATGATCACTAGAGCATTTGAGCTACTACAACAAGAGGCTTATCACTGAGAAGAAACTCAGGATTCTCCTACTACTGTAGAAAAACAGGAAACTAAGGAAATAGAAAAGTCAGAGGCTCCTAAGCAAAAAGAATGAAGTCTAAGAATACCTGGAATGACTATAGAACCTACTATAGATGCAATTTCTAAAAATTTAGACACAAACAAAGAAATAAGGAATACTAATAAAGAAAAATTTAGTAAACAAATAGAACAAGCAAAAGAATCTTTAAAAAACTGAGACTATGGAGCCTTACTTAACAATCTGAATGGTACAATAGCAATGATATCTTCTCGATTGGGGTTAGGAACTAATGGAGAAAGACAAGATGCTCAGTTAAGCAACATTATTTTTGACTCAAAACATATCAATACAGAAGGGATGGAGGAAGAAAGAATTTTGGATCTCATAAAACAAGTGAGAGATAAAAAAGTAATTGAAATTGATCCTTGGGCAAAACTAGAACTTACAAAATTTGAAACAGAGCTCAATAAGCAAATATTCAAGAACCAAGGGATTAAAGATCCAGCAGAACAATTAGAAAAGACTACTCAACCATGAGATATTGTTCTTATTAATTACGAAACCCAAGGTAAAGGACATGCTATAAATTATGGCTTGAGAGATTCTCAAAAAAGTCCATTTTGTCATGTAGGAATTATGTGAGATAGTGGAACTTTTTATCATAGCACACTTAAAAGAATATCTGATAAACAACCTGGACTGGAAGGAACTAATTTCAATGATTATTTAGCCGCGAAAGAAGATGTAACAGTTCTTGTTATTAGAAAAGCTGATCTTAATACCTGAATTTCTTGAGATCAAATTGATAAACTCATGAAAAAGATGATAGAATCTGGAGTGAGTTACGATAATAAAGCCGCAGTTACAGCTTTGACAGGTTATAGTGGGATGAATGATCCAAAGAATATGAATTGTGGAGAATTGGTGAATGAATTAGCTAAATCTGTCTATGGAGAAGAACTTGTAGATAAAAAAGAAGCTGCAAAGCCAGCAGCTTATCAAAATATGAAAGGACGAGATCAGGTTTGGTTAGATAAAGTAAATTAGAACTTTAAAATTATTCAAATAAATCCTAATTTTTGGGATTTTTTCTTTTTTTAAATAATCCAATAAATTTCAATTTAGGAGTATTTTTACATTGTCAATTACCCAGACTAAGGCTTCCAGAAAGTCAATTTTTTTAATATCAAATTTGGCTTATATTCGCCAAAAACTTAACAAATTAGGATGTTCTCAATATACTCTTATTATCTATCCTCGACGGATAATGCAAAAATTTTATTGAGACTGTTTGTATGAGACAAAAATTTACCACTCCACTTATCAAACTAACATCGTTGATGTTGATTCTTTTCAATTTTTTTGCCGTAACCGCAATCTGACAAGAAATCCCTGGAATAATTGAAACTCCTACTATGTCTGAAACAGCTCTGGAAGTAGTAAATCAAGTAACTGAAATTTCTGCTGAACCAGAACTTGCTGAAACTCAAACTATAGAAACTCCACTTATTGAGGCTCCAATTAATGAAGTGAAAGAAGTGGAAGAAATACAAGAAGCATGATCTGGTGAGATTCTGAGTGGAATTATAGAAGAAATTATATCTGGATCCATATCATTGATTGATACGACAGACATAAATATTGAGACTTTAATACAGTCTGGTAGTAACGATGAAGAAATAAGTACCAATGAAGAAAACAAACTCTTAGATATGCTCAATAGTATTTATGAAGAGTTTATCTTGGGTGGGGAGGTTATGAAAGGAGATGAAATACAAATTACTATCCCTAATGATACAGACATTTCTCGTATCCAAAGTTTGAATACTTCTATAGCAACTACAGGTGATGAGCTTTCTGGTTCGTATGTTCCTTTCCAAGAAGAAGTCCCAGCGCCTACGCTATCAGAATATCTTCCTGAATCTCTTATTGTATCCACTCTATTAAAAAGTGAAGACTTGCGACTTGAAGAAAATATCACAGATAATTTTGTATGAGAAGATGGTAAAGATCTTTCAGAAAGTATAGAGAAAAGCTTTGAATTTGGTAAGGAAGGAGAGGATTTGCTCTTTTCAAAACCACTTAAGATTGAAGTAAAAGTGGATAATAAAGAAGGTATAGGATCTTATGAAGTGTATACTAAACATGCAAGTGATGATCATTATAATAAGGTCTGATTATCTACAAATCCTGAAACTCTTTGTGATGAACAAGGTAATCCTACACTAGCAGGAAGTGAGGTAATCGCCGAAAACTGAGTAGTAACGTTTTATACTTGTCGTGCCTCTGATTTTCTTTTGGTTGCTCAGGCTGCTTATTATGCTGCTTGTACTCAACCTATCATGTTTACAAATGCTACATCTTCGATTACGATTAGTACAGGAAGTGTCTCTGCAAGTGGATATGTAAGTGGGTTTAATCAAGGAGCTAATAGTATAATAGAAATTACAGGTAGTTCAATTGTTTACTTTACAGTCAATAAACCTGGGGTAGCTATTGGAATAGCAGTAAGCGAATATAGCGGTATATATCATAGTTATGGTAATTCTGCTTATAATGCGATTTTCCACTCTGATGGTAATCTTTATCCCGCTTATTCTGATGGGCCAGTAGACTCAGCTCCTTATAGCACAGGAACTATATATTTCTTCTTACTTTCTGGAGATCAAGTCTCCTTACATACTCTGGATGGAAGTTACAGTTATACTTGGGATGATTTCCTCTATGAATATCCCTTCTATGTAAATGTAAACGTACTTTCAGGAGGAAGCGTAGGTAATTATATTTCTGAAGCTAAACTTGCTGGTGAAAGCTGTCTTGATTCCGATCTTTCTTATTGTGGAGATGGTACTGTGGATAACCGAGAACAATGTGATTTGGGTACCGGTAATGGAACTGGGGGAGTCTGTAATGCAAGTTGTAACTGGAATACAGGAGATATTGATGGTATCGTCACCAAGACTATGAGTGGGGCTTCGATGTGTAGCTCTGGAGATATTCTTGATCTTACCTTACAAGTAGATAATGTGGGTAGTTCAAGCTTATGGGTGTTTAATTATTTGAGAGATTATCTACCAAGTGGAATGTCTTATATAAGCTGATCTTTCGGTTTTTCACCTGAAGATGCATATCCATGGTCATTTGATCAGGGATGGGAAATGAGTAGTACAGGTTTAATCATAGATTGAAATGGAGATCTTGACGATAAAGGAGGTGGTCCGATGTATACGTTTACAGCTCAGGTTATTTTAAATAAAAACTTTACAGGAATTGTTACTAATACAGCAACTATAGGACCATTCTATCAAAGAATTCCTTCTATCGTGGCTGAAACTGGAGTAGCCTTACTCAATAATACTTCTTCATATAGCTGGAATTGTGGAATTGGTTGCGGAGATGGCATAGTTGGAGCGGGTGAGCAATGTGACCTTGGTGAAGATAATGGAAGTGGCTCTGTATGTAGCGCAAGCTGTCTATGGAATGAGCCAACCTGTAATGATATCTCTTTAACTCCTCCATCAGGAGTAGCCAATGAGACAAATATAGTAGCAAACCTCCCGGTAGTTCCTGGACTTTTCTATGATATTGACCGAGATGAATTGTGAACAATTTATACAGAAGCACAAAACGGTACGAGTTATGTCTACACTATTTCTGGAACTCACGATGCCGTAATTACCGTTTATGATCAAAATTATGATTACTTCATACAGTGTAACCAAACTATGTATGTTGGTTTCAATGGGGAATGTGGATCTTTAGATGGAACTACCATCAGCACTGGAAATGGACTAGATTATTATACTACAGGTTTGTGTGAAACAACGTTAAATCCTCCTATACCAGTTTATAATGAGTCCACTAATACTTGGACATGGTCTTGTGTAGGTCTTTGGAGTGGAAGTGTGGCAAGTTGTCAGGCTGAATGGGAAGGATGTGGAGATGGAGTAGTAAATGGACCGGAACTGTGTGATTATAATAATACTGGTGGAATTAGCTGTAATAACCAATGTCAACCTAACAATTTATGTGATGTGGGTAATTGGCATGTTTATAAATCTTACGCACCTGATGTATCATGGTATCATTTAATGAATTGATATAATACAACATGAATTCTGTGGCAATATTTTATTATACCACATACATGATATTTATGACTAGGCATAGATTCCCCTGATAGTATGACGTTTGAGAGTATACAATATAGTATGAATAATACATCATGATTCTATACTAATTGTTCATATATTTGAAATACTCTTAATTACTCGTATTCGTTAATATCGAGTTGGAATTGATGAGTTTGAATTTGATGTGATTATGATGAAAATGATCAATGACCATTGTGGTATGCTCCGCAAAATATGAATATGGAAATAACATATACCTATAATAATAATACCTATGTTTATAACATAAATTATACTGGATGAGTATCTTGAGTGGATTATTTTGCAATGCCATCATTATATGAATACAATGAAATATTATTTCCTACTACCTGTGAAATGTTTGTAGGATCTGGATGTGGAAATGGTGTTATTAACCCATGAGAAGAATGTGATCTAGGAAATGGTAATGGTACAGGTGAAGCCTGTAGTAATGTTTGTGAAATTCAGCCTATATGCAATATTTTTACAGGTTCTTATGATAGTCAGCCAGCAACATGAACTATAAATGGTTGTCTTTGAGGAACTTATATGGATGCAAACGATACCTTACAAGATTATCTTCGAGGATGTGATTCTCCAAGTAATGGGCAAATAATTTGTAGTGCAGAAAAAAATGTACAATGTACAATAGATGTAGAAGATAGCTTATATAATATTACAAATGCTATAGATATAGGACCAAATATACCAGAAACGCTTGACGAAAAACATATCAATATGAGTGATAATGGAGAGTATGTAACTTATCAAGCTCAAACTAATTGAAATGTTTATTTACATAATATTGGCTGAGGGACTACGTCTATTATTACGACATGAGATGGCAACCCAAATATCTCAAATAATTGAAATTATGTTATATACAAAAAAGGAAATAATATAAATATATATAATACTATATCTTTAATAACCTATACAATACAAGCTACTTGAATGGTTTGAGTGAGTTTGAATTTCAGCGGTGTATATATTTTATATCCGGATAATAAATTGGTGATTTCGGATGATTGAAATAAAGCTGCCTATATGGTGTACGCTTGATCTTCTCCTGCTGTAGTTTTGTACGATAAAATTGCAAATACTTATATTAAACTTTCTACTGGAGGAGATAAAAGATCTATTGATATGTCAGATGATGGAAGATATGTTGCGTTTGAACAAAATATTGGCTGAAATCACAGTGTTATAGTATATGATAGTATTGCTAATAGTTATGAAACTATTAATAGCTGACCAATTACTCAAAATATTAATATATCAAATGATGGTAGATATATATCATATAGTATATGATCTTCACTCTATATTTATGATAGAAACACTGATATTCAAAGCCTGATGATGCCTTATTCTCTCTTGGTACAAGATGTATCTAAAGATATGAATTACATAGCATTTCTTTCTACCGCTAGTAACATAGTTGCGTGAGACACTAACGGTGTTAAAGATTTATTTGTATATAATAAATCTACAGAAGAAGTTATTAATTATACAATTGATAAAGTAAATGGAGCTCAATGAATTTATAATGTAAACATATCATCTGATGGTAAAGTTTCCTTTTATAATATTGATGAAAATCTTGTAAGTTGAGATTCCAATAATCATGCGGATATAACATTACTAAATACTGTAGTTGATTGTGTAATAAACTGAACTTGTTGATCAGTAAATGGAACCACTATATATGACGCTAATAACTGAGGTGATACTCTTACCAGTTCTAGTCTTAATTTATGTGACGATGGTACACTTTCTAGTTTTACTTTTAATGGCGGAACTCATACATGGAGTTGGAATTGTTTATGAGACAATGGTTGAAGTAATGCTATGTGTAATGCTTCTGAAACTCGATGTGGAAACGGAGTAGTAAGTAATGGAGAACAATGTGATGATGCGAATGGTATAGCAGATGATTCTTGTAATAATTCTTGTAATTTTGTAACCCCGAGTTGTTCAGACTTTAATTTCAATGTTACCCCTATGTCTGGCATGGCACCTACGTTGGTAACTTGAGTATGGTCTACAAGGACTGGATTTTCAGCTTCTACACTTGATCGAGGGACAGGACCTTTAGTAGCATTCCCAAGTAGTCCCTCAAGTTTTACATACAACGATATAGGTTCATATAACGCTACACTTACTATGTCCAATAGTCTCTCAGGTAATTATAATATTAGTTGTTCCGTAGCTTTACAATTTAGCTGAGCCCCAGCACCAGATCCTGTGGATGGAATATGTGGAACAGGAGATAGTGTTCCAGTCTATTCAGGTTCAAATCCTTCATGATTATGTACAACAGGAACTTTGTCAGGACCAATTCAAAGTGGAAATACTTGGTTCTGGACTTGTGAAGGATTTGATAGCGGTGCAACTGCGAGTTGTAGCTCATCAATTGGGTATTGCGGAGACTGAACTGTATGAACATGAATTGGATACGCTAACGAAGAACAATGTGATCAAGGATCTGGTAACAGTTCCACAGGAGCTTGTTCACCTACCTGTACTCTCAATACTCCAACATGTCCAGCTATCGATTTTAATATTACTCCTATGACATGATTTGCACCTACAACGGTAACATGATCTTGGAATAATATAACTGGATTTACTGCTAGTACACTGTTTCGAGGTACTGGAGTTCCGGTTCCGTTTCCTACGAATCCAGATACATTTATTTATAGTTATTCTGGATCATATACTGGAACGCTTACTCTTTCCAATAATTTGTCTGGAAGTTTGAGTATCAGTTGTGATATAAATCTTAATATTTCAAACGCTCCAATCGATGGTATCTGCGGAACTTGAAATGGACAACAAGTCTACACCGGAACTACTCCGACAGATCTTTGTACTACTGGAACACTAATTGGTCTAATTCAATCTTGAAATGACTGGATTTGGTCATGTGAAGGATATGACAGTGGTGCTACAGTAGCTTGTAACGCTCCTGTTGGATATTGTGGAGATTGAATAATCTGAACAGGAATTGGGTATAATAACGAAGAACAGTGTGACCAATGATCTACAAATAGTTTAACAGGTTCTTGTTCTTTAACCTGTACGCTCAATATACCTAGTTGTAATGATTTCTGATATACTTTGAGTGCTTATACGTGAATAGTTCCTATACTGATCACTGGATCATGGAATGTAATCTCATGATTTACAGTTACAGGTTTTGATCGAGGTATAGGATCTCCAATCCTCAATCCCACAAGCCCAGTGAGTCATTATTTTACCGGAGCGGGTAATTACATTATAACCTTTACAGCAGTCAATGATCTATCAGGAAGTGTTACTTCATCTTGTTCTGCATCAGTACCTCTAATTTATCCTCCGATTGATGGGGCTTGTGGAACTGGAGATGGCGTGCAAGTTTATACTGGAACCGAACCCACAAGTCTTTGCGAAACAGGTATCTCTCTTGATTTACATGAAACCTCAACAGGACGAGCTTGGTCATGCCGATGACTAGATGGTTGAGCTGATGATTTTTGTAACGCTCCTGTTGGATATTGTGGAGATTGAATAATCTGAACAGGAATTGGCTATAATAATGAAGAACAATGTGACAATGGAACTGGGAATAGTTGAACAGGTTCTTGTTCATTAAGCTGTACTCTCAACACTCCAAGTTGTAATGATTTTAATTTTAATGTTACACCAAATAATGGATCAGTGCCATTGACCGTAACTGGTACTTGGAATAATATCACAGGATTTACGGTAACAGGTTTAGATCGAGGTACTTGAATTTCATTTCCATATCCAGAAAGTATGACAAGTTTTATATATACTGATACAGGATATTACACTGCAATATTAACAATTGCTAATGATTTATCATGAAGTATTATCGTTGCTTGTCCTGTAGATATTTCTACTGATCCGAATCAACCTATTCCTACTGATTGAATCTGCGGAACTTGAAATGGACAACAAGTCTACACCGGAACTACTCCGACAGATCTTTGTACTACTGGAACACTAATTGGTCTAAGTCAATCTTGAAATGACCGGATTTGGTCTTGTGAAGGATATGACAGTGGTGCAACAGTAGCTTGTAACGCTCCAATTGGATATTGTGGAGATGGTGCGACTGGATCAGGAATTGGGTATAATAACGAAGAACAGTGTGATGATGGAAATTGAGTGGACACAGATGCTTGTAGCAATACCTGTAATCTCAATCCTATTTCTACAGGTATTTATGATCTAGCATTGATTAAACAACTATCTGGATTGGAAAATACTTTCGTTTCAGGGTCTTTGGTTACCTTTACTATTACAGTAATCAATCAAGGTAACTTACTCGCTACAAATATTCTGATTATAGATTATCTTCCTGCTTGATTAACTCTAGATGATCCTAATTGGACTGTTGTAACCAGTTGATTTACTAATTTGATCCCTATAAACCTTGCATCTGGTACTTCACAAACTATTTCAATTAATGCAAGAGTTGATGGTGATATTACTGGTACAATTACAAATCGAGCAGAAATATCACAAGACGATGGTGATGATATCGATAGTACGCCCGATTTTGATCAGTTCAATGATATATTTAGTGGTAATGATAATATAAGTTGAAATGGGACATGAGTTGAGGATGAAGATGATCATGACTGGGAAAGTATTACGGTTGATAACAATCGGGTAGCGCCATACAATCCGAATATTACTATATCTAAAACAGGTTCAATCTCTATTTATGAATCTGGTGATATGATTAGTTATACAATAAATATCAGTAATACTGGAAATAGTGGGCAAAGTAATATACAAATTACCGAATTAGTTCCAGTTTGAATAAGTGCTTACCCTTATGGTTATTCTATTTCAGGACCTTGAGGATACACAACTGGCGCAGCTACAGCCACAGGTTTCATTATAGAATTTGATCGTATTGAGCCAGGAGAAGACTATGTGCTATCGGTAACTGGAACTTTAGTCGGTACAAGTACTCAGATAAATCAAGCAGTAATAACTAGCGGAAGCTGTACCAATTGTACAGGAAGCTGGACAACTACTTTATCAGGCGCAATAATAATTCCTCCAATAAGCACAGGTGAAGCAATGTTATCACTGCTTAAAACTTGAAATATTAGTACATATCAATCGTGAGATGGTATTACTTACACTATTACTATAAGCAACACTGGAACAAGCTGAACTTTCAACACACTCATATTGGAGGACTATCCAGTTTGATTTAACTATCTTACTTCAAGCACAACACTTGGTAATTTTGATACATGAACACGTGAGCGAAGTATAGCAAATATAGCTAGTTGAGAATCTGCTTATCTTACTATTACCGGATCTCTTTTTGGTACAAGTAACCAGATCAATACTGCTTATATTACGAGTTGAATGTGTATTTCTTGTACTGGAACTGTGACTACATACGCAGTGTGAAGCTGAGGTTATTATGATCTGAGTCTTAGTAGTGCAATATTGTGAGGTATTTCTATACTATACGTAGGTCAACAAGTTACTTATGTCGTTAGTATTGTAAATCAAGGTTCTTGAATCTCTGCTCATCAATTTAGAATTGCTGATATGGTTCCAACTTGATTAACACTCAATGATCCAAGTTGGACTTTGAGTGGGGGAATGGCTATCTTTGATTTTACTGGCACATTAGCGCCAGGTGAAACAACTACAAAAAATATTAACTTTATCGTTAATGGAGCTGTTACAGGAATTATCAGTAATCGAGTACAATTAGCTGAAGATGATGGTTTTGATATCGATAGTACTCCAAATAACTGGACTGGTCTTGATTATGAAGATGATGACGATTTTACTAATATCACTGTAATTAAAACCATCTCAGGGAATCCATGATGAACATATGTGCCTACTCCAACTCCCTCATGCCCATGATCTGTTGGTTGCGTGACTCCACCAGTTATTCCTACTCGAATAACTCCAATTATTCCAGTGCTTGTTCCACCGATTTTGATCCCTCCTATCACTAAAGTAATAAAGAAAGTGCTTCAGATAGTGTATAATAACATTTATGACATTATAGAAATGACTACTCCACAAATTTTACCAACTACTGGAGCAGAAGAATAATTGGAATAACCAGAATATAAAAATACATAAAAACCCTCTATGGAGGGTTTTTTGAAGTCTTTAGAGAAAACTATTATGTTAACTATTCTCTTTTATTTTAACATAAAATTTACTTGACAAACATATTATTTTAATCACTATTTAAGAAGATTCAAAAGATCTGTTCTTTAACATTGGAAGCAAAAGTGCTAAGTGTTTTAGAAAATAATAAAATTACAAACAAAAAAAACAAAAAAAAGATGAGTAACGTTAAAAACAAAAATGAGCGTAGATTAGAAATTTATGTTGTCCATGGAGACGAAAAGCAATCATCTGGAGATGGGCTTAGTCCAAGGGGAATACAAGACACACAAAAATTGTCTGAAAAGATAAAACTCTATCTAAATCCAAAAGATGTAGTGCAAGTTTTAACTTCAAATTTATCAAGGTCAAGAGAGACGGCAGAAATAATAGCTTTAAAGCTATTAAAACAAAAAAACTACTCAGTTAGTTCTGAGCTCAATGAATATGAAAATATTCAGGTAGTACAAAATGTCGTTGATGGCATTGAGGATAGTATAATTTTGGTAAGCCAAAAACCGGTAATCAATAACTATTTAAAGTCTATTGGATACAAAGGTAGTTCACTAGGTTGTGGACAGGGGATTATGAAGAAAAATGATATTTTTACACGGATATAGTTTTTACTATATCTAGACAAGAATTCCTTAGAACCGAATTTAATCTTTTTGAAGACCCGTATTGTACGGGTCTTTTTTCATTCAGAAAATATATTATTTTAAAATCTTTTGATATCAACGTTATGAATAGTCTGGATAGGAATCTGTCTCGTATCTGAATTTCCTTTAATTTTTTCATCAAACTCTTTATCAAAAGATTGAAGTAGATCTACGAGTTCTAGAGCTTTAGCATGACTTTCTTTGATACGATAGTAGTATCTATAAAGCTCACTACTGATCTTAGTAAGGTCTTCATTTTTCATGAGTAACTCTCACATTTTTTCCTTGAGTATTCTGTTTTGCTGTTCAAATTCTTTAGTATCCATAGAAATAGTATCCATCTCAAGTTGGAGTTGCGTAGTATTTTGTCTTAGATCGTTCACTAATTCACGGTCTCCATAACGAAAATAAAAAAATGCATATCCTATTCCTATTCCTATTGCAAGAAATAAAATACCGATTATGATGTCCATGCTAAGTTGAAACAATAAATAAATGAGATTGATACAGCATACTTATATTTTTTGTGAATACAATAATTATATTATGAATTAATAATTGTTTCAGCAATTGCTTCAAGTTCCTTTCCTGCATTCTTACTCATCAGACTTTCAAATTCCTCCTTACTCAAATATTCTTTAGCATACAGTACTTTAGATATAGTTTCCATTTCAGATTTTTTACTTTCCAAAATTTCAATTGCTACTTTATATCTTTCATCTACAATTTGTTTTACCAATGCATCAATTTTTTCTGCAGTTTTTTCTGAGTATAATTTATAAGCAGAATAGTCTTCGTTAGCTAAATTGAGTGTACCGATTTCATCATTCATTCCATACTTCGTTATCATATCATAGGCCATCTTAGTTACTTTTTCAAAATCATTGGAAGCTCCGGTGGTGATATTTTCTTTACCAAAGAATACTTCTTCAGCAGCTCTTCCTCCTAGTAGTCCAGAAATATCATCGAGGAACTTTGCTTTTGATCTTAAGTAAGTATCTTCTTTAGCGCTAAACCATGTCACACCAAGTGCCATACCTCTACTTACAATACTAATCTTTTCTACCGGATCACAATTTGGTAACAAATAACTTACTATTGCATGTCCAAGCTCATGATAGGTTACTATTTTTCTTTCTTCTTCTCTGAGAGTTTTGATTTTCTTTTCAGGACCCATCAATGTTTTTTCAAATCCATATTCAAAATCTTTATCCGTAAGTTCTTCTCTTCATTCCCTGGCTACTCTGAGTGCTGCTTCATTGATAATGTTTTCAATATCTGCTCCCACAAACCCTGAGAGTCTTCTCGCTAAAGATTCAAAATTATATCCCTCAACTACTTTTTTATTTTTCAGATAATAATTAATTATTTCCATTCTTTCTTCCACGGTAGGATTACTTACCATTACTTTACGATCAAATCTTCCTGATCTGAGTAAGGCTGGGTCAAGCGTGTCAGGGCGGTTGGTAGCTGCTATCACGATCACATTCGTTCCTTGTTCAAAACCATCCATCTCAGTCAATATTTGATTGAGAGTTTGTTCTTGTTCTTGATGTCCTCCTGTATGTCCAGATCCTCTTTTCTTACCTATAGCATCAATTTCATCAATAAAGATAATACTTGGAGAAGTAGTTTTTGCTTTCCCAAATAATTCTCTTACTTTAGCAGCGCCCATCCCGACAAGCATTTCCATAAATTCTGAACCACTCGCACTATAAAATGGCACTCCAGCTTCTCCAGCAACAGCTCTCGCTAAGAGGGTTTTACCTCCTCCAGGTGTACCATACAGTAGCACCCCTTTTGGTATTCTTGCTCCTACTTTGAGATATTTTTCTGGGTTCTTGAGGAAGTCTACAATTTCAGCAAGTTCTTGTTTTACCTCTTCCATCCCTGCCACATCCGCAAAAGTAGTTTTTGATTCTTTCTTATTTTTGTTATCTTTTCCATTAAGAATTCAGATTTTCATACCAAAAGGTAACCCTCCTCATCATGTTTTTGGTCAAAACTTATTGAGTAAGAATATGAAAAGTATAAATATAATCAGAAATGGGAGTATATCCTCAATCAATAAATTACTTAAAAAACCATCTTCTGTATTATTTACTATGATTTTTGTAGCTCAGGTTTGGTATTCAGTATTTGTATCAAAACCAAGATCTGTAATTGAAGTTGATGCTGGTTTTAGAGCCGTGTATGTTTCAATCTCTTTGAGATAAAGATTCGTAGTCATTGGATTATTTTTTAACATTTGTTCTGTTTTGATCTCTTTTTTTCAGACCATTTTTTTATCTCCAATAATTTCTACTTCTTCAAATTGCTTATTACGATAAAGAGTAAGAAATTCATTTAAAGAAACATCATTTTTTTTGATTACTTGGGTAGCGATTTGTTTACCATTTTTCTCTTCAATATTACTATAAGGATTGAAGATATAAGACAATCAGAATGTTACTGCTAAAACAATAAGCATGATTTTAAGTATTTTTAACATGAATGTATAACAAAAGAGAATTTAAAAAGTTTTAAAAATTTGACCATAAGTTACCTAACTCATGAGCGTTTATAATAAAAAAATTATGCATACATACAAGTACGATTGCTTAAAATAACTTTGACAGTGAGGACTTGAGTTTCAAGGTAATTTCATCCCATTGTTTGCCACTAAGCTGAGCATTTCGTTCCTCTACACCGTTTTTGTGCGGTAAAGCTATGGTTTTGATATATTGCTGTGTTTTTCAGGTTTTTGTAGTAATAAATTTCATTTCTTTTATCAGATCATAATATGATCTTTTTAGTTTATTTCTTTTTACTGCTCTTTTATGCATCTTTGTGCTAAGTTGTATTCAGAATTGGTTGTAATTACGATTAGTATATTGAGGAATTCGGAAAAATAGTAAGTTTGGCGTACTTATTACCTGTCTTTTTTTGAGTATATAGTTTACTTCTTTGCTGGTAAGACGATGTTGTTTGGCAAGCATTTTTTTTATTTTTATTAAATATCTATTATTGAATACTGTATGGATCCAGTGCTATAGTATCAAGTGTATCTCAGATAAAACTTTGTATTGTTACTGAGCCACTATAATTTCTTCCTTTTTTGTATTTCACAGTACTTGTAACCTTTAATATCTTATCTGGATGAGCTTTTGATTCTTCTTCGCTGAGGTATACTGGAGTAAAAGTAATAATTCTTGAAAAAATTCTTTTTTTAATCTCTTCCTGGGTAGAAATAATATTATTTTTGGATTTCCATGAGGTGTAGACATAGTTTTCTCCTACTTTACTCTTTTTGTAATATAAATATGTGTTGTCTTGTGATGAACTTATACTATTAAATTGATAGTTTCATGCTTCATCAACCTGTAGAGTTCGAGAACTAGCTCATTCAAGTTTATCAGGATCATGAAAGTATACTTCGCATTCCCCAGCATAACTACCTTCTTTAAGTTTAAGACAACTCCGTATCCATCCTTTTTTGATATTAGTATCGCGACGATTATATACAAGTTCTATTCCTTCTTTGGCGAGCATGGTCGCAGTTGTTTTAAGTTTTGTTCTTTCTGATAATCATACATTTGATATAATCAGATAAGAGACAGATAATATTCCAATACTAAAAACAGCTATTGAAATAAGTACTTCAATTAAAGTAAGTGCTGATAGTTTAAATTTGATTTTTTTCATATTATTCAATGATATAAGCACTTTTATTGCGATTGCAACCAAATTGCTGTTTACTGGGACAATAAGTTTAATATTGTTGACCAAAAACTTTCAATTGGTAGAAATCAACTTTTTATTTTATAATCTACTTCTACTAATTGGTGATATAAGTTTATAAACTTCTCTTTTTTAGCTAAAATAATATCCTTCTTTCCAATATATCTTGATACTGTAAAAGGTGGTAATTTACTGTTTTTAGCAAGTTCCCCAGAACTATTTATGCCGCGTTCTCGGCCATCTATAAGATGAACAATTCCTCCTACTGACCGATAAAGTAGACCCAAAAATCAATAAGGATTATTTTCTTGTTGAGAAAAAGAGATGAACTTTTCGATACTTTTTGGATTAGCCTCAATTGTAATTCAATCTAAAAATCCCCATACGTCAATAATAGCATTTGAAGCTATAATATTACTAATAATTTCACTATTCAATGGAGTTTTGTCTTTTTGGCTGTCAGTATATGCGATAATTTTTTTAATTTCATTGTCTATTGCATACATATTCCCATTACACAGTATACTGATAAGTTCAGCATTTTCTGCGCTTATTGTATTGTTGCTTTGTTTCTGAATAAAGCTTAAAACCGATTTTTTATCTGATTTATATTCTGTAGATTTTATTTCAGGATGATTATTGTCTAAGAAAAATTTCTTCCACTTTGTCTTTCCATCTGGAACTCCAGTAGTAAAAATAATTAGATTATCTGAAGGGATGGAACTGAGATTAGCAGTAAAATAATCATAAAATAGGCTGATAGCATCTTTTGTTGATTCTCTAAGTTTATTGCTTGTAGTTAGAGGAAGTCAGCGTATAATGACCATTTTTTTTTCGGCAAACAAACCTCCTCACCAAATGGTTTCAGTTACACTTTTGGTGTCCCGTTCATCAACATCAAATTTGAAAATATTATGGGCACCATGTTTAGCTGCAAATTCAGACTTCCAATGTTTGAGCTTTTGGTCAACAAAAAAGGAATCACCATAAAATAAATATATCATCGGAACAATAATATTCAACTAGGGATATAAATCAAAGGAAAATATATACTAAAGCTAATATATGCTTGATAAAGAAATATTTAAAACTATTAAAGATTTAATGGTCAATTAAGGTAAATACTGAGTATTTTTTATTTATTTCCCAAGACTTCCTTTACTAATTTACTGTCCTTATTTTAAATTGTATTATCTTTTATAAATGTATAAAAAACTAGCTTGGATTATGATTGGAATAATTGGATTTGTATGATTTTCCATAGGTTTAAATTTTCTACTATCGCAAAAAAATTCTTCACAGATCAACTTTATTGCTCAAAACCTTAATTCTTCCAATCCTCCAGTAGGGTATAACCCTCCCAATTGAGGCTGTAGTAATCATTGTGATGGTAATGCAGGGTATTGTGGTAATGGAAAAGTAGAAACTCCTGAACAGTGTGATGATGGAAATTCAAATAATTATGATAGTTGTAGTAATAGTTGTAGTAAATCATTCTGTGGTGATAATATTTGTCAAATTAGCGAAAGAGATAAACTTGGAAATCCTATCTGCAAAATAGATTGTAAATCAATGAATGCTGATATTTCAACAAAAAGCATAGAAAAGGTTACTAATGAAAAATGATTGAAAACTAGATAGAATTTAAAAAATTAGTAATTTATTGATAAATGATTTATTTCATTTTTTTCAAGTTTTCTAATTTTTCAGATATATATTTTATTTTATTTTCAACATCAAATTTTTCTTCAGCAGCTAATGCGCCATCAATAATATATCTATTTGCAGTTTTTTTGAATAAAGCAAACTTTGAAGCAAGTTGTCTATAATATTCTGTCCAGATATCATCAGCATATGTACTAGATTTTGATTCAAAAGTTTGAAGTTCATCTTCGATTATTCCAAGTTTCTTTTCCAATAATATAATAGCATCACCAACTGTTTTTTTAGCTTTTGTATTAATTTGATCTGCAGCATTATTAAACTTAAGCTGTACTTTTTCTAAGTTTGTAACTATGTTTTCCTTAACGGCAGTTTGTTTTTGAGCTACTTTTTTTGTAACACTAGCGACAGTAGTATTTTTTTTTATTTGTTCTACCAATTCATCAAGATTTTCTTCCCCAAAGAGTTTTTTGTTTGTACTTACTAAGTAGTTTACTGCTTCTTTGATTTTATTTACTCCTTCGGCTTTATCCAATTTTGTTTTGAAAGTTTTATCATTTTTATATCCTGAAACTAATTGAGCTGTAGCGATTCCTATTGCTCACCATTTTGCTACCTTTAATATCTTATTTAACATTTGATAACAGAATTTACAAGGTAAATAAAGATCATATTTTATGATCTAATACCATAGTGGATATTTTTTACATAATTGCAATACCTGCGAAGAGAGCAGATTATGATTTTCTTGACTTGTGAGACATTTGTTTATAATCATAGCAAGTTCTTTCATATCTTCTTCAATTAAGCCTCTGCTTGTTATAGCAGGAGTTCCTATTCTCAACCCAGAAGGATCCATAGGGGAGCGTGGATCGTGAGGTATAAGTTGTTTATTTGTAGATAATCAGATTTCTTCGAGCGCTTTTTCAGCAGTTTTACCAGTGTGTTCAGTAGCTTTACCATTATTTTTAGTTACATCCAACACGAGAAGATGATTTTCTGTTCCTCCTGTAGCAAGCTCCCAACCTAGATTTTGCAATTCATCCGCGAATACTTTGGTATTAGAAATAATTTGACTACAGTATTGATTTCGTTTTACTTCTGGATCGAGTATTTCCTCAAAAGCTCTTGATTTAGCTACCAACACATGATCAAATGGTCCACCTTGTACGCCAGGAAAAACTCCTCTATTGATATCTTTTTCGATAGTCGCATTATTCTGAGTATTGAAATAAATCAAAGCTCCTCTTGGTCCTCTGAGAGTTTTATGAGTAGTAGTAGTAATGATATCAAAACCTGCTTCAAAAGGAGATAATAATACTTTTCCTGCAATCAGTCCTGCGATGTGAGCAATATCCGCCATCAAATAACAATGATGACCTTGTTCTTCGAGTAATTTCTTACACTCCACAAATTTATACCATTCCAATGATCTTGGATAGCTTGAAAATCCTGCGAGTATGAGTTTAGGTTTGTGTTCTAGCGCCAATTCTTTCAGATTATTATAATCTATTATTCCTTTTTCATCCACTCCATAATGAATAAAATTGAAGAATTTGGCACTTGTATTGAGCTTCATACCATGAGTAAGATGTCCTCCTGAAGCCAAATCCATTGCCAAAACCGTATCTCCTGCTTCCAAAACTCCTGTATATACTGCCAAATTTGCAACAGATCCAGAAAGAGCTTGAACATTTACTCACCATTTATTTTTATCTAATCAGAAAATCTGTAAAGCTAAATCCTGCGTGTAAAGCTCCAATTCATCGACCACTTCATTGCCTCCATAATATCTTTTACCAGGATATCATTCAGAATATTTATTTGTAAAAACATTACTATACGCTGATAAAACTCATTGAGAAACATAATTTTCTGAAGCAATAAGCTCAAGTGAGTTTTGTTGTCTGAGAAGTTCTTTATTTAATAATTCTTGTAATTGTCCTTTCATCTAGTATTTTTTACAAAATAAACGAGCTTTTATATTACATGTTCTTGATATATAATCGTACTGTCTACGATATCTTTTGACAGTTAAATTTCCACTGATTTATTCAATTTACTTGGAGGATAAAATAATTACTTATTAAGGCTATTTATTATCGGATAGCATACATGAAAAAAAATGATATTATTGAAAATGTTACCATAGATAAAGTTGGTTACGAGGGTATTGGGCTTGCAAAATTTCATGATGGAAAAAAACTTATCATCAAAGGATGAGCTTTGCCAGGTATGCTTTGTGATCTGAGAGTAGTCAAAAACTACAAGGATTATGCTCAATGTCATATTCTGCATATCCACAAATTTCCTTCAGATTATAAATTATCTAATATAAAATGTCCTCACTACATCTATAATCAGACACAGATTACGGAGTGTAAGTCTGGTTGCGGAGGGTGTAAATGGCAGATAGCAGGATATGATCAACAACTCGACCTCAAACATCAAATTGTAGCAGACAGCTTCCGTCATTATCCACATGAAATTCCTATCAGACCTGTCTTACCGAGTCCTGAAATCTGGGGATATAGAAATAAAATTGAATATAGTTTTGGGAAGTTTATTAAAGGAAGAGGAGAAGAAAAGGAGATACTTTCTGATCGATCTTTGTGATTTCACAGACAATGAATGTTTGGTAAGATAGTGGATATTGATCAATGTTTTCTCGTAGACATGAAAGTAAATAAAATCTTCAATCATATAAATGATATTCTGAAAAATTCTGGAGTGCCAGTATATGACCAGATGATGCATACTGGAGCTTTGAGACATCTCATGGTGAGACAGGCAAAAAACACCAATCAGATGATGGTTATACTTTCTGTTCACTCAAACTGTCATAACTATGATGGGCGAGTAGGGATTATAGACTCTTTCAAAGAAGATAAATTCATGAAAGAAAATGTAAGCACCTTTATTTTGATTACCAATGATGGGCTAGCAGATACAGTAGCAACAAGAGAAAGTACTTTTGAAATCATATGGTGAGAAGGTAAGATCAATGAAACACTCAGAATTTCTGATTATGATTTACAATTTGATATTTCTCCGCTTTCCTTTTTCCAGACAAATACTAAATGAGCAGAATTATTATATACGACAGCTATTGAACTTTCTCGTGAGGCTTTAAAAAATGATACTACAAATACTATCTTGGATCTCTATTGTGGAACTGGTACCATTGGATTGAGTTTCTTAAAATCTGGTATAGGGAAAGAACTTATCGGAATAGAGGAAGTAGCTTCAGCAATCGCAGATGCAAAGAAAAATGCTCACGCAAACAGAATTACCACAGGTACTCACTTTTTTGCAGGAAGAGCAGAAAAGGTTTTACAAATTAATAAGTCTGAGAAAAATATCCAGAGTTCAGAATTTGTGGTTCAGGATGGTGTAGAAACTTTCAGTGGAGTGATTAGTGATTTACAATTGGTGATTGTAGACCCTCCAAGATCTGGTTTACATGAAGATGTAGTAAACTTCCTCTTGGAACTAAAAACCTATAATCCATCACTCAAGATCTGTTATATTTCTTGTAATCCTGTTACGCTTGCCAGAGACATGAATTTACTTAATACTTCTTACAAAGCAGATTATATTCAACCCGTGGATATGTTCCCACATACTCATCATATAGAAAATATTGTTGTTTTGTATTAAGATTAAACTAATTTATCACAGACATATTAGATTTATTTTTCGTAATTTTGGGGTCCATTCTTCAATTCAAAACGTTCACATTATTAAGTTGTTCTTTAGTCAAAGATTTCTTATAAGATCCTTTACTATCACTCCACGTTACTATATAATTTCAAGAATTAGAATCGTATGAATTAATTTTTCATTCTGAAATAGTACCATCGCTTCTTGGTATGATGATGTTTTGTCATATATCATAAGATCAAAGATCTAGTTCATTCATCTCTACTTGACGTAAATGAATCTCAGCTGTTCAGGATTTTGAGTTTTCTATAATATTTACTACCTCAAATTCTTTTCATGGTGTTATTAAAAATTCATCTTCACTTTTATTTAGATTTAAAGAACGAATATCTTTTGCCGTATTACTTTCAATAAGAATTTCAATTTCATATTGGCTTCCTCTCGACATAGACTGATGAATTTGGTCACTCGATGATACAGACATTATACCTTTATCAGACCATAGCATTTTACTTTCTTTTCTTTCTCTCATATCTTTCAAAAACTTATTGTAAGATATTTCATTAAAATTTATTTGCCTATAAAAAGTTCATTCTGTATTAGGTAATTTATTCAGTCCAGACAATAAAGGATCGAGTATCTTATTTTTCTTTCCTCTCGCAAATCTCATAAACTCATTTATATCAGAATAATCTGTTCATTTATATCCATAAAATGCATCCAGCTCTTCTAAAGATATATCATATTCCTGCATTATTTTTATCTGATTATAATCAATATGTTCAGGAAGTCAGCTTATACGATATATGTCCTCTATCATTGGCAACTCTGTCTTTAGTATGTCTATATACGTCTGACTCAATCCATTATAATCCACTTCAAAGTGAGAAAGATTTATCTCAGCAAGATAAGATTTATGAGAGTATTGAGATGCATCTAAAATGGCGTATTTTAAGCGTGTTTTCTCTAAATTAAACTTAAACAAAATATTTCCCACAAATTCTTGATTACCACGAATACTTTCTGGACAATAGGTTTCTAAGAAAGTCTTATTGTTTTGTGCATAAAAGGAAATCTCATATTTATGGCTAGGAATATAACGGGCTTTAACTACCATATTAATATTTGGGAAAGATTTAAAGTTATTAATTTGTGATCTATATATTTCAGTTTCGTGATAAATATCATTCAAAGTTTTTTCGCGCATTTTGATACATTCTATATCTTTACGGATATCTTTATCTTCTACTACTTGGATATCTTTATCTTCTACTACTTGGATATCTTTATCTTCTACTACTTGGATATC
>CALMFT010000029.1 GCA_937862565.1 uncultured bacterium | reverse complement strand
ATGTTCGCAAATCCTGGTATGCAAGAAGCACTTGTATCCAATATTTTTTGATCTCAGCCAGTAATGCCAAGTACGCCAGCAGGTACTACAAAATGAAAATATGAGAGCTTTATTTCCACTGAAAATATTACCAAAGAAGCGGCTTATTCAAATTGTATGCAGAACTCAAGCAACAACACGAAAAGCAGCATTCGTTGCACATGGAACAACGTTGAAATCTTCTCAAGATGAGTGGCACCAACACCAACTACTCCAGCAAATACTGGATCAACTGCGATAACAGCTACAAAACCAATTCAAGCTCCTGTAACTCCAAAACCAACTACTCCAGCAAATACTGGATCAACTGCGATAATAGAAGGAAACATGGTAATAACTATTAATGGCAAGGATCAACCTGCTTTCTACAACACCTCTAAATTCGGTGAAACATATGCAAATCTCTACTGTACGGAGTACGCAAAGCTTGTTCCAACAACCAGCAAATTTTCATGTATTTGGAATGGCTCAAAAGAATTATCGAAAGGATATGGAACACAGGTAACAGCTACAAAACCAATTCAAGCTCCTGTAGCTCCAAAACCAACTGCTCCAGCAAATACTGGATCAACAACAAATAACTCTGGAACAATGACTCTTGGTACACTTACTATAAATACTAATTTTTCTATTGATAAGTCCGCAAGATATAATATAGCTGAGACTGAAGCTAAGGCTGTATGTGAAAGTACATGGAAAAAATATGAAAATGATCCAAAGTCTACACAACTCACCTGCGCTTGGAATGGAAAGACAATTTTTTCTAAAACAAAACCAACCACTCCAACGACTCCAGTATATACGGGGGGTATTTCAACCGGATCAGTCAGCACTGGACAATTACTTGTCTATGCAGACGGACAATTATTTAGCAGTGTATGAATGCATAATAATATCACAAAAGATAGTGCATTAACTATTTGTAAGGGATATATCCCCAATCTTGGTATGATGGTCAAGGTGGAATGTAAATGGAATAATGTCGTGATATTTACATGACTTGGAACCAAACCAGAATTTAAAATATTAATTAATGGTTTTCTTGTAGAATCAAAAGTTGGTGTAACAAGACAATTTGCAAGTGAGCAGTGTGAAAAAACGCAAGTAAACACATCTACTAACAAAACTGTATCTTGCATATGGAATGACGTAACTCTTTATTCAGGCAAGGGAAAACAAGTTGTTGTTCAAACAAATAGTGGATCAGTTTCTTCTGGAACTGTAGCTCCTCTTGCAACTCTCACAATGACCAGTAATTATTGGGGAGTGCAAACACAGACAAATACATCCGAATCAGGTGCGATTGAAACATGTAATTCAACATGGAAGAAATATGAAACTAATTCACAATATACTACACTTACATGTAGTTGGAATGGAAAAGTAATATTCTCCAAAACAAAACCTTCATCAACAAGTACTGGATCTACATCTACTGGAACAGTAGTTGTACCAAAAACACCAACAAACACAGGATCAACTTCAACAGGTGTAACAAATTCATGATCTACAACATCTCTTGGAAAAATGGATATGTGGGTCAATGGCCAAGCTTGGAATCCAGAATATAATATTTCTCAGTCAGGAGCACTTACAAAGTGTACCAATTACCTTCCGTCCATACCAACCTCAAGCGTTGTGCTCTGTAAATGGAATGGTACAACTATCTATTCAGGAAATGGAAAACAAGTTGTTACTCAAACGAACAGTGGATCTACTTCATCTGGATCAACGAGTACATGAAATGCAACCACTACAAAGAAACTAACAAGCTCTGATATAGTTGTCAAGAACCTCGATACAGAAAATACAACTCGTACAACAAGAAAAATACGTTATAGTATCACAAATAATTCATCTAGTGATATCGTTGTCTATAACCATCAATTTAGCTTTGAAAATCCAAGCAGTGATACACAGGATTTTTCTAAGGTTCGATTCGTAGGAGCATTTGGTGCAGATAATACGTATCTTGCTGAAAAAGTAGGTTCAAATCTCACATTCGCAAGCCAAGTGGGTATAAAAAGAGGTGAAACAAAAATATTTTTATTCGATGTATATGCATCAGGAGTTGATTCTATACATTTTTATATAGATCTCATATCAATGTATATAACAGATAATAACGGAACAACAATATCAGTAGCGCCACAATTGAGATACAAGAGTAGTATTTACAATAAATAAAATTAAGTTTTTATACCCGATCTATAAGCATCAAATCCCTCTGGATCAACTCGTACAGGCAGTCTAAAATAAAGCTTTAACTTCTGTAAAAA
>CALMFT010000028.1 GCA_937862565.1 uncultured bacterium | reverse complement strand
CACCGTTTCCGCTCGTTAATTTCTCTATTATGGATCGACTAACTGCTACGAATCGCCTCAATGACGGTGGTCGTCTTCTTGTAGAGAATCCACAAGCTTCCGAATTGTACGCTCCACTCACAAACTCAATCATACCTCAAAGGAGTATGGGTGCTGTTTCATACACAAGAGCTACTATCGCTACAGTAACAGATCACGAATGAGTTATTCGCCAGTGCCTATCTGGTGAGGCTCGTTTTCAATGAGCAAGGCGTGTGAGGAATCTTACTCCGTATTCTCAAGACGTAAGCATTTTGTGGAATAAGTTTAGTGTTACTGTATCTTGAACAAAAGTTGCGTATACAGATTGATCACTTATAGGTCAAACTGTTGTATCAGCTGCAGCATCAGCAGTACATTATATATCTAACGGTACTTGACCTGTAATAATCTGAAATAAATACATATTTAGCGTATCTGTAAAAGCTGCTTGAGTAAACTTTGTTCAGTTAGCATTCGCAGCAAGTACAGCATATCAAAACTTTGACCTCACAAACTGATCTATGACTGGGACTGCTGGTGCTGGTTCTGTAGTAGATGAATGAAATGGTTGGTATCGTTGTACTGTTAAGTTTGTATCTACATTAGGAACGAATGCTTCACAAGGTATAATTATTGTCCCATCTATTGGTTGGTGAAGATTGTTTCCATATCTCTGAGATGGTGTATCTGGTATATCTGTTTGTAGAATGCAACTCGAAGATGTAACAGGGCAGTCAATACAAACTCCTTCTGAATATGTCTCTACAAATGTTCTGACAACAGCTCCTTTCCACGGTTCAAACGTAGATGGTGTAAAGTGCTTCAAGACAACTATTGCTTGATTGCCTATATCGCCTAGCACTCTGAAAGGTTTTCTTTGTGAGTGAGCAAGAACAAATCTTTGTAACTATAGTAATATCGCAGTTGCTTGATGGGGTCTCATATGAGCAACAAGAACAGATAATGCCTGAATAGCTCCAGATGGTTCAACCTCAATGGTAAAGATTATACCAAATGCTGGTACGCAGTCTTCCTACGCTTACAATGTCAACGTAACTACAGCAGCATCTGTATATACTATCTCTTGCTATGTAAAGGCTGATTGACTAAACTTCGTACAATTACGATTTGGTGCTGCTATATCCTCTGGTCTTGCAAACTTTGACCTACTCAACTGAGTAGTTGGGACAAGATCACTCTGGACTTCATCTGGAATAGAGCCTGTAGCCGCATTCCCTTGAGTGTATCGTATATGGGCAGTTACTGATACTGTACTTGCAGCAACAGCGGCAATCGCAATCCAGATAGTTCCTGCTGCGAATAGTGTTGCAGGTGCTCCAGTAACTTGAGACTGAGTAAGTGGGGTAATGGCTTGGGGTATGCAGATAGAACTCTGACCAAATGTATCAAGCTATATTCCTACAACTACTACTACAGTAACAAGGAATATAGATGTACTCACCTATGATGTAAAGAACGCTATTGCAAATCAATGAGCATTATCGGTAGTATCTACTATGAACGATAATGAGATATTCGATAGACGAGCATTAAATTTATCGTCGTTCACAGTAAATCGTCTACACGTGCAATTGAGAACGTTATGAATTCCAAATGTAGGTATTGTATATTGAGATGGGGTAACTGTGAGAAGTGTAATAGGAGTAGCAGCTTGAACAAACAATATTGCAGTATCTTGGAAAAACTGAGTATGACTCAATCTTTATATGAACAATATAAAATATATTGGTGCTTTTGTACCAAGTCTTGCATTCACAATTATCGATGTCGGTGGAGGTGTTCTATGATACCCTCTATTCTGATGTACGAAAAACCTTAGAGTATGGAAAACTCTACCAACTGATGCTGAACTTTTATCTCTCTCTAACCAATCGTAATATGGCAACAAGAAGAAATGTTCCAAACAAAGGAATAGACGGAGGGAGAATACAAGTTCCATATGCAAATGGTGCAAGGTTCTTCGCTCCTCTCACTGATAGTGTAGTTCCAAACCGTAGTATATGACCTATTACATTCTCTCGTAGTTCTGGTGCTACCGTGTTAGACCACGAATGAGTCGTTCGCTATGCAAAGAGTGGAGAGGCAAGGTTTCAAGGGGCAAGACGTGTTGAGAATCTCCATACATATAGTGAAGATATAACAAATGCAGTATGGAATAAGGCTTCTTGTACGAGTGCAAAAAATGCCTGAATAGCTCCAGATGGAACAAATACTGCTTGACTCGTAACAAGTAATGTAGCAACAGTTCTTACAGAGTTTTTTCAAAACTATAACATAGTTGGTGGACAAACTTACATACTATCCGTATCTCTCAAAGCAAACGGATGATTGCAATATGTACAGCTTCTTTGAAATGGTGCTACATTCTGAGCGTGATATATCGATATTGATCTATCAAATGGAACAATAACAGCAAATGTTCCTTGAACTGCAAATATGCAAGCAACTGTTACTCCTGAAGCAAACTGATTTTATCGTATACAACTAAAAGCAACAGCGATAGCAAACCTTGCAAACAATCATCTTTCAGTTGCGATGATACCTTCTAGTTCAAGCATAAGATTGGCAACATTTCCTTGAGATGGTATCAAATGATTTTACTACTGGCATCCTCAATTTGAAGACGTAACAGGACAATCAATTCAAACAGCTGGTGAGTATGTAAGCACAAATGTACTCACAGGAGCACCATTCCACGGTGCTATGGTAGACGGTGTGAAATACTTTGATACTGATCTATCAGGAAATCAACTTTCTCCAGATGGCTATCTTTCTGAATGACAGAAGACAAACCTATTCACAGATAGTGAGGATTTTAGCCTATGGACAAAAGCAGGAACGTGAGTAATCACGCCAAATGCTACCATTGCACCAGATGGTAGAATGACAGCTGATCTCTTCACGCTGAGTACGGCAAACGAATGACAATCAGTCAATAAGACCATAACAACAACTGCGAGTATCTATGGTTACAGCGTATTTGTGAAACCAAACGGACATAACTATGTACAACTCCTTGCATCTGCTGGTATCAATTCTGGATATATGAATTTCGATTTGCTCAATGGTGTTGTTTGAACTTCATCATCATATACTGGTAGGATAGAGGCTCTTCCAAATGGTTGGTATCGTATAAAAATCACAACAGGTACAGTACTCGCAGCAACAGGACAATTCATCATTGCAGCAGTACCGTCAGCAAGTGCATCAAGAGGTGGCTTTGTTAAAGGTACAGGTACATCGTGAGTCTACTTATGGTGAGCACAACTCGAAGTATGAGCAACATCAAGTTATATATCATCAACACTTGGAACGAGAAATGATGATATACTTGAATACAGTCTTGTAAATCTCCAGAGTACAAAGTGATCGGTCTATGCTGAAACGACAAACTATTTCACATCGAATAATGTCGCTCTCCTCTGACTCACTGGAGGTTCGTGTCGTGTACTATGATCTTCTGGAACTGCTCCTTGATTTATCAGATCAGGAACTCAAGTAATCGTGAATGACGGATCAAATAATCTCACATCATCAAACACGGTATCAGCATCTCAATATGACCGTGCACTTTGGAAATACTCTTGATCAGCCCAAGAGATATGCCTCAATGGTACTCTAACTTCTGGTACATTCGATGGTACAACAAGCTTCACAAATCTCTATATAGGCAATGCGTGAGTATCACGAGCATTGTATGGCTCGATACGAAACCTACAGATCTGGGACTATGAAATCTCAGATGCTGAGGCAGTGGCTCTTACAACTATCTAATTTCTCCTCTATGGACAAAGTAAAATATACACTCTCTGGTAGTGTCGTGAATGCAACTTTCACA
>CALMFT010000027.1 GCA_937862565.1 uncultured bacterium | reverse complement strand
GAAATCACACGCTCGAAGACTTGTTCGCAATGAAGCTCCTGATTATTTTGAATCTCTCTCAGAAGACTTTCTTTCTCACTTTCTTGTTTTGTTGGAAGTGGAGTGCTGATAGTAGTATCTACTTTATAATTGAGTTTTTCTTCATTGATTAAGCTTGCTCTATTGATTCGTCTTTGTCTTGCGGTACCAATAGGTCGACATGCAGATAAAGTTATTTCCTTTTTCTTAGCATCAGGTAACATTACTGAAACTTCAGTTTCATCCACCAATCTCGATTGACTTACTTCATAGGTATACTTCTTCCAAGTCTCTCATTGTTTATTGAATACCAAAATAGTATCTTTAACTTGAATATTGTAGGTGAGTCTAAACACAGTTTTGAAATTTCCTGCTTTCCCAATCCAATAATTGCTATGTCAAAATACAAACGTATTACCAACTTCTCAGATTTTTGCAGTTCCTGGATAGATCGCGGGACCATCTACCAAATATTTATCATAATTGAAATCTTTCCCAGCAAGTGCAGTCTTATAATCTGAACTATTATCATCTATTTCCACGATTGGAGTAATCAAACCCATGGCAGGAATAACTAAAAATTGATTTGCAGTCTTGTACTTTTGTAAATAAGATGGAAATATCCCCAACCAATCATTGAGATTGTCACTATCCATAGGCTTGAACCAGTCTGGAATGCTTGTATCTACCTTTGGAGAAGTATAAACTTTACCCTGATTTGCATTACTATTATCGTAAGCAAAAGATAAGGTGAATGAATTAAAAATTTGAAACACAAAAATCATCAGTCAGATTATTTTAAATATGCTGATGATATTTAGTTTTTGAATTACTGTTTTTGCTGCCATATTTGTGCTGAAATAAAGAATGATATTCACTTATTTTAAGAATACCATTTTTATGATTTTATTGCAAAGATTTAGTCCAAATTGACATTATTTTATTGTCACTTAGTTTTTTATAACTGTAGTAACAACAGGAGCTCTTCTAATAAGACGAGGTGGGTTGATTGTAGGTGAATAAGACACTGCATTTAAAGTGTTCGAAATAGTGTTTATTGAACTTGTCAGTGTTTTGATAGTCACTGTACCTTTTCTTCTGAGTGTAGGCATTTTTGGATTTAAAACTTCTCTCAATGTTTGCTCTGAAGTTAGCTCTCATCTATTCATCCATCTTTCTCTTGCAGTACCAATTGGTCGACATCATGAAAGTGTAATAGTTTTCTTACCTTTTTCTGGCAGAAGTGCCCAGGTATCATTTGCTGCGATTTTTTGAGATATAGTGATAGTATATTCATAAAATATCCATTCGCCATTTACTTTTTTGTATACCCAAATTTTATCGCCTATTTCTAGATTGTAGGTGAGTCTAAAGATTGTTTTAAAACTTCCTGGCTCATAGTGCCAGTTATTGGAATGCCCAAATAAAAAGGAATTTCCTGTTTCACCGATGCTAGCGGTACCTGGATAAATAGTAGGTCCATCTTCGAGATATTTATCATACTCAAAAGTTTTTCCTTTAATTGCATTTTGATAATCGTTTGATGATTTATCTATTTCTACAATAGGAGCAACCATTCACATGCTTGGTATCACGATATATTGGTTTTCGTTTCTATATTCTTTGAATGGGAGTACTTGCAATCGATAATTGATATCCTTAGTGGTACTGGGCTTGAACCATTCTGGAATACTTGTATCTACTCTTGCAGATGTTACGACTCTTCCTTGATTTTTATTGCTAAGATCATACGCTGATACTGTAGCTACGCAACTCAATAATTGCACTCCCGCCATAATTCAGATTATTCATCTTTTAAAATATTGGTTCATATTGGAATGAATAGAAATTTTAAATATATTTTTTTTATTTTAATTTAGAATACGAATATCTAAATTACTTGTGACATTTTGTACTAGACAACACTAAACATTGAACCTAAATAACATCACATCGCCATCTTGTACTACATATTCTTTACCTTCTTGTTTGAGATGACCCGCAGCTTTTGCAGCTGACCAACCTCCATCTGCCAAGATATTATTATAGTTTACGACTTCAGCTCTAATGAAACCTTTCTCAAAATCTGTATGAATCGCTCAAGCAGCTTGTGGGGCAGTAGACCCTTTGGGAACAGTTCGAGCTCTGCATTCCTTTTCTCAGGCAGTAAAATAATACATCAATCCTACTTCATCAAACGCAGTTTTAATCAATCTATCCAAAGTAGGAATAGTAGAATAATCTGAAACTGAACCGAAAATCATTTCAGTATATTCAGCTCTTTCTTCTTCTGAAAGCGGCATCAATTCAGATTCCATCTTGGCGCACACTACTACGGCTGTTCTTTTGAGCTTGGAATGTATTTCAGCTTCGATGGTTTTGAAATTCTCGAGATCATCTTCCGCAATATTTACTGCATAGATCATATGTTTATCTGTCAAAAGCTGGAGACCTTTGAGTATTTTTATATCTTCAGGTGATAAGTTTTTTCTAATAGTATATACAAATTCTCCTTTATCCAAGGACTCTTTTGCTAAACTATAGATATGCAATAAAGAATCTTGTTCTTTTGATCTTTTCCCGCCCATCTTTTCTAAACTCGCCAAATTTTTATCTACAGATTCTAGGTCTGCAATGATGAGCTCCATATTGATAATTTCTGCATCATACAAAGGATCAATATTCCCATGAACATGAGTAATTTCACTATCTTGGAAGTATCTTACTACTTGTACTAAGGCATCCACTTCTCTGATATGAGATAGGAATTTATTCCCCAAACCTTCTCCTTGTGAAGCTCCTTTTACCAGACCCGCTATATCCACAAATTTTATTGCAGAATAGATAGTCTTTTTGGTTTTCATTATATCAGAAAGCGTATCCAATCTAATATCTTTTACATCCACGATACCTACATTTGGTTCGATAGTGCAAAATGGAAAATTTGCAGCCGCTGCGGCATATGATTTGGTCAGCGCGTTGAAAAGTGTAGATTTTCCTACGTTTGGTAATCAGATTATTCCTATTTTCATTATCACAATATATTTATAAATTAAATAATCTGATTATTTTATTATCTTACAAAAGTTACTCTATTTAACTTTATTGTAAATGTATCATTGAGCACAGCACTTCCAATTGAACTAGTGCCGATATCGTAATCTTTGATTTTGAGGTCCAATTGAGCTGAAAGAAGTAAGAAATCATTATCTTGAGTAAGCGTAGCAGGGAAGGTTACCACTTTAGTAATTCCTTTGATCGTGAGGTTAGCTGTGACTGTAGTTGAAGTAGTAACCGTATTTCCACCTTCTGGAACTACATAATCTACTGATATCACATCTATAACAGCTGTAGATTCTTTCTCCACATTGAAGAAATCTGTTCATAAAAGATGTGGAACGACACCACCAGTTTTGCTTTCATTTTCTTGTATAGTTTTCATAGCGATTGTCATTTTACCTCAAAGTATGTTTCCTTGGGTGTTCACTTGTATTACAGAATCAGGCAATATATCCACGGTACCTGTAAACGTTGTACCTATTTTCCCTCCAATCCATTGTACTTTTTGGTCTTCAGCCACTTTTACTGTTGCGCCTTTTTTAGCACCAGGTCTCACAGTAGCGCTCACTGTTCCGGAAGTGCTTCCATTGTTTGTATTTCCTGTACCGTTTTGTGGACTTGAGTTATTGACACAACCTGCTAATAATAATCCTGAAATCAATAGAGTACTAACGATAATCTTTTTCATAATGCAGAATATAATAATGGTTTAAAAAACACTGTTTACTGAACTTTATTAGTATTTATGTCTTTTCTTTCTTCAATACTAAAAATAATCTGAAAATAAGAAGCGTGGGGAATTACTTCTTCCCATCCAAGAATAAACCAATTTGATGAGTGATTTCAGGAATAAGACTTTCTAGAGTTTTGAGATCAGAACTAGGAAATTTGGAGAGAACTCGATTGCTGATATCGTAAGATTTTTCTGCTGGTCTTCCTATTCCGATTTTTATTCTTGAAAAATTATCTGTTCCGAGTTTGAGAATAATATTTTTGATTCCGTTTTGACCGCCTGCTCCGCCTGCGGGTTTGCGTTTGAAATCTCCGAGGTTTTGATCAAGATCGTCTGTAAGAACAAGAAGATGAGAACTCGTGACTTTATAATAAGATAAGATGGGTTGTATCACCTCACCTGAAAGATTCATAAAACTGAGAGGTTTTACAAAAATAACAGGGTGTAACTTTTTAGTTTTTTCAGACTCACACTTTTCTCAATCTTCAGTCGTATTATTTTTGTTTCTTTTCGTAAGAAAGCAATCTCGTGACGTGCACCAAACCATCGCATTTCGTTTTTTCTCAAATTTCCACTCAGGCGTCAGATTATAATGTTTAAAAATCATATCCAATACAATCCATGCTGCATTATGTCTTGTGTGTTCATACTTTTCACCATGGTTTCCAAGGCCAGCAATTATGAATGGTGTTGTGCTCATTTATAATTTATCTGATGAGTAAAATTATTGAATACTTCTTGAGGATGCTGGGTAGAATCTATACTGATAATAAACTGTTTACCGTGGTTCTTCCTAATCGAGTCAATTACATTTCTTTCCATAGTTGCTCTTTGTATACTGAGTTGGATGTTTTTGCTACATTCATCAGGGTTTCTTGTAAGCATTCTGTGTTCTATAACTTCATCAGGTATATTTAAAAATACACCCTGATAAGGAAATTTTTGAGTACCGTTAAAAACCTTAGTAAGGCCTTCGGGTTCTATCTCCTTCAGAACATTTTTTCAATCTTCCAATGCTTTAGTGATTTCTTGTTTTCTTGTTCCGTAATATTCACCAAAATGATTATTTCGTTCTATAAAATGGTGGATATTGAATAGAGGAAGTATTTGGGTTTCCCACAAAAAATTGAATTTTTTATATTTTATATAGTCTATTCCTAAAGTTTCTGTAGGCCTTGGTTCTCTTGTTTTTACAGACAATGCTTGTTGAAAATCATCAGCATATTCGCTCGTGAGCTTAGAGATCAAGGTATTTTTCCCTGACCCTCTAATTCATGATATGAAATATACTTTATTCATTGCTGAAGCCAAAAACTAATAAAGGTTTATTTATGGAAGTGTTGGTAGATTTTCATTTCTACGTCCATATCTTTATCCCAAATGATATCCGTGATGCCAAGTAATTCAGTAACTTTTTGAAGCGTAAAGAACTTAGTAAGAGAAGTTTTACTCATATCCTGGAGCTCAGTTTTTCTTTTTTCTAATTCTTCTTGTCCGTTTGGCATATCAGCAAAGGCAGCTTCAAATTTATCTATTCCACCAAATCTTTTACCCATTGCATCGTATCTATTTTTGAATTCAGAGTCAATCATAGATTTTGGGATTTGTACTTTGAAAGCAGGTCCGATAAGTCCTACAAACTTATCCACGTTGTTGATCAGGCTATTTTGATATTTTTGTTCTTTGATAACATCTTCAACTCTAGCTTCCAAATCTTTTATAGTGTTGATATTTTCATTAGCGAATAATTCTTTGATTTTTTCATCAGTAAATTCAGGAAGTTCTTCTTTTTGAGTTCTCAGCACTTCCATTGTGATTGTTGTTGGAGTCTGATCATCTTTAGTATATTGCAATTTTGCAGGAACATCTTTCGTGTAAGGAGCTTGTATGATTTCACCTACTTTTTTACCCTCAAGGTTGTGGAAACCTCCATCATGCTTGTCCGCATGCTCGATAAACAATGTTTTACTAAAGATTTCTTCACTATCATTGTTCATGTAGATTACTTTGAGTCTATCTACAGTATGATGGCTGATTACATCTGCATCTACGTATGTAGCATATTGACGTTTGAGACCTTCAATTGCCTCTGCAAGTTCTTCTTTCTCTATCTTATCATCAATTTTATCTACTTTTACTGACTTCCAATTATCATTGAGCACTTCCACTTCTGGATAAACATCAAGTTTGTATGATAATAGATCAGTTTTATCTTCTTTTTTTCTATCCATATCGTAAGGCTGTCCTATAAATTTTAATTCTTTATTATTGTCCATTACCTGATGAATAGAGTCGTTTACGATATCATTCATAGATTCCATTTCCAAGTATACCTCATTTACTTCTTGTTTTACGATATGAGCAGGAACTTTCCCTGGACGGAAACCATCTTTTTTGAAGGTCTTTGCAAATTCTGCAAGCGCTAATTCTTTATAATCCTCCAATTCTTTTTCAGTGAGAGAAATAATAATCTGATAATATGATTGTGATCCCTTTTCTAACTTGATATTGAGCTTTGACATTGCGTTTTGCTGTAAAAAAATATAAAATTTAAATCTGATAGATATCTATAAATAATAATGTTGCTCTTTATTTCTAGATGAGTTTGACAAAACTAAACATTATTTATATAATAAGACATGAAACAAATCTGATCATTGCGTATTGCACAAGAAAATGGATGGGGAAATTATGGGTCTACTCCAGATCAGATTTTACTAAAAGTAAAAAATAAAGCAGACCCAGAGCATATGATTGATACTCCAGCAGATGATGACCTCAATATCTCGAGTCAAGCTTTTGGATCTACCAATAGAATTACCAATACACTTGATCAAGTAAGAGAAGCTCTCGATCCTTTCGTGCAGTGGATGATTTTTATCTGATTATCTTTTGCAGTTATTCTGATTATTTGGAATGCACTCAAGCTTTCTACAAGCGGAGTAACAGGAAGCGACAGTGATGTGAAAGATATAAAAGGAAGAATTTATAATATTATCAAAGGAGTAGTAGTAATCACTGGTGCATTCTTGTTTATCAAATTACTTTTATCAGCAATAACCTATATCTTAAAATAATTTAAATAATTCTTTTAATAACAAATAATGAAAAAACTTTTTCTTTTAATTATTGTTTTTGTAAGCACGCTATTGTTCCCATTGGCAAGTATTTTTGCTATGTCTAATATACCAAATTTTGAGAGTGATTTTGCAAAACCTTTGGTGCGCGGCGCTGAAAGAGTGTACAATCCTAAGACACTTGGAATTGACTCAAGTAAATCTCTCAAAGAAAATGTACAGGCTATGTTTTACCCTGATTCCACATGAACTTGAGACTGAGGAATAATTCGAAATATAATTAGAACGCTTGCGGCAGGTTTTTTAGTCGCTATGATTATGTACACGTGAATACAATTTATACGATATCCTGACGATCCTAAGAAAATTGAAAATGCAACCAATAGTCTGATTTACATTGGATATTGAGCATTCTTGGTTTTTGGGTCAGCTTACTTAGTGGGATTGATTGGCTTTGACTCTGCTGAAGGTTCCAAAGAAATAGTGCAAAATCTACAAAATAATATTCTTATCAATGTTATTACTTTCATAAAAGGAATAGCTTTCTTCCTTGCGATTGTGATGATTTTCTGGTATGGATTTCAGATTATACAGGCAATGGATGCGGCCGACAAAAGGAAAAAATGAATTACGTGAGTCATCAATGTTCTTAGTGCTTTAGTATTTATTAAACTTTTAGACTTTGTTTATTATATTGCTCAACAGCAAGATTTCAAATCTAGAGCAACGGCATTATTTATTGATATAAGTAAAATAATCTGATATTTAATGGGTGCTCTTATGTTGCTTTATGTAATTTATGCAGGATATATGTTGATTGTGAGCAATGGAAATGATGATGCTTTCAAGAAGGCGATCAACACGCTCAAGACTATCTTCATCGTGGTGCTTATTGTTTTCTTGTTCTTGATGATTATTTACCAACTTGTGAAAGATTTGACCTAATTAAAGTCATAAAAAAGTTGACTTTTTCTATAAATAAAATATTATAACATAATCTTTTATCTTTTTAAACTTAATCATGAACTTTGAAACTTTGGAAGGCATGGAAGGCGGACAAACTAGAGAAGAAGAATTAAAAGAAAGATTTAATAAGATGGATAAGAATGAGCTTGAAATATATGAATCAGGGCTCGAAAACAAAAAAGAAGAACTTGGAGAAACTATGAAAGACTCAGAGTTACAATCTAGAATACTAAAAGAAACTATAACAAAAAAGAAAGAAATTGCGGATGTCTTTAGCGAAGAACCAGCGTAAAGCTAAAAGATAAAGAACGCTAGAGGCTTTTTGTTATTTATTCTTATTAAATAACGATATGTTAAATTTTGAAATTATGGAAGATATTATAGTGGATTGAGGTCCTATCAGTCCAAGTAATGAGGAAATTAAAAATAAACTAAAAAAAAGAGCTTTCTCTAGCATTCCTTCACTTCAACAATTACTAATCGAAAACAAAAGTAGAATTAAAAATCTCAATTCTGAGTATAATATTATTTGGGAAATAATTGAAGAAAAAAGAGAAGAAATAAAAGGAGCATTAAAAAATTAAGAACTTAAAATAATTTTAAATGTGTTTGATTCATAGTGATGTTAAATTTTGAAATCATTGAAGACGTTATTGCCGAAGGAGGAGCTAAAATACACGAAACAGAAGAGTTCAAAGAAGAACTTCGTAATGCACAAATGGAAGATTTATTTGTTTTACAAACTGAAATATCTGAAATAATTAGATATTTGAAGAGAGAGTCTGAAGTAATCAAAAATCTTATCCAAAAAGAAAATGAAGAAATGTTTTTTACTCTTCATGAAGTAGAAGAAAAAGTAAAAGATAAAGAGTAGAATATAACGTTTTAGTTTCTTGAAATTATCGATATGTTATACTTTGAAATATTGGAAGAAGTTGTCCCTGGAAATCCTACTCCAAGAGAAAAAGACTTACGAGACTTTGAATCCATACATAAAGACTGGAAAATTGAAGATCTCGAAAATAAAGAAAAAACCTTAGAAGACCCAGAATGAAACAATAAAAAAATCCAAGATTATAAGATAGTATTACAGGAACTTATTCTGAAAAAGAAAGATCAGATAGAAAAAATATTGAATGATCCTTTGATTTACTAATATTTTACATTGTTGACTCGACTCATGAACTCTAAAAATTTGGAAGCTGGCGCAATCAATAGTCTTCCTTTTGAAAAAAGATTGAAGGATAAATATAATGCTATGGAAATATCTGGACTATATACCAAGCGTATGGAACTTGTCATAGAGCTAAAAATACTTAATGATGCCATCAATTATAAAAAAGATCTTACCCAAGCATTGGGTGAAGAAGGTCAAGAATAATGATTTCATGGTATTGTAAAAATGAAATATGACAAACAGTTTGAAAAAACTGTTTGTTTTTGTTTAGTAGATATCTATTATCACAAATATCAGATTATTTTTATACTTTTCCAATGGAATACGACCCAAAACGAAATCCTCTTATCGAGACTTTCCTTGCTACCAATGAACAAATAAACTTGAGCGCGGTGAGAGACTATGATGGAGTATATGTAAAGCATATTTTGGATAGCATTGAGCTTCAAAAGGTGATTGATCTGACAATCCTCAATGAGAACGCAAAATCTAAAGAATGGTTATTTAAGGTAGCAGATATAGGAACAGGAGGGGGATTCCCACTTTTGCCGCTTGCTATACTCTATCCAGAAGTTGATTTTGTGTGAATAGATAGTGTGCGTAAAAAATTACAAGCGATTTCAGATATGACCAATACTTTGAATATAAAAAATGTGAGACTTGAGCGAAAAAGAATTGAGGAAGTGAAGGAAAAATTTGATGTGATTACTGCAAGAGCCGTGGCCCATGTAGACAAACTTATTCCACGAGTGCATACTTTACTCAAGCCAGCATCATTGCTTATCCTGTATAAAGAATATAAACCAGATGAAAGAAATGATATGATCAAAATACTTACCCAATATGGACTAACATTAACTAATGAACATAGATATTCACTTTTTGAGGGTGATTTCTCTAGGGTAATTTATACTATTCATAAAGTTTTATAAGATATGATAGGAGCTTCCAAAAAATCTTTTCTACAAAACCCACTTGTTACAATAGTAAGTATTTTAGCAATTGTAATTTTTACTGTATTTTCCATGAAAGCGTATTTGGGGTATCTTACTGTAGTACAAACCATCCGTGGTAATGAGCAAAAGAAAGTGTTGCTTGCTCAAGAAACTCTGTATCTTAGTGATTTCCGCTTACCATATCTACAGAGTGATTTTGCAAAATATTTTATTTCTCATGAAAATGGAGTAGCCAATCCAGGTGAACAAGTAATCAAGCTTGTAAAAAACTCTGAAAGTACCCAGCTTGATCAAAAGATTATCTCTCCTTCGGGAAATATAAAACAACCCACTATTGTAAATTCAGGATGGGTAGGATTTTTCAAATATAAGATTCAAAAAATAGGACAATAATTATCTGAGCTTTTTTCTTTTTTCTAAGATTTCAGTTTTTTGTTCTGGTGAAAGTACACTCGTTTTGATAATATCTCTGAGTTCTTCATCTATGAGCTTCCCTACCAGTTGTTTGATAAACTGTGCTTTTTTAACTTCATCAAAAGGTAGTACTTCATGGTCTCGCCAGAGCAGAGCACTCTGTTGATCAGTGACTCAAGTCTCAATATTCAAATCTTTTTGATAATGAACCTTGAGTAGTTCTTGATAGAAATCTAAGGCATTCTTTACAGATTCATCTTGAGTATAATCTGATAAATTTTCGCTAGCGATGAGCGCGTGAATAAGAGCTTTACTGTCCATCCCAGTACTGTCTGAGGATTTTTGTTCTTGTTTTTCTTGCCTAATGCCTACTTTATTCTGCTTATATCGTATCTTATATTGAGAAAGTAAGATCTGCTCAGAAATATCCAATCCAAGGCTTATTTCTTTGAGGTAATGTTGCATAATACTCATGTCTGCAATGGCTGCAATGATCTCAAATACACTATTCGTTACTTTTTTCTTATCAACAGGATTGCTAATATTGTATTGAGTCTTGAGATGTTGCATGACATAGAGTAAACCATCTGTAGAAGTTTCCATAAGCTGGTCTGTAGTTCCTCCGATATTGGCAAAATCATCAACATCCTTGATAGGTTTTTCTGGAGTACTAATTTTGGTAAACTGTAATACTTGAGGATACAGATCTTGAGAATAAGCAATTTTGAGACCTCTGACGGTAGCACTAAAACCTGCATCATCATTATCAAACAAGAAATATACATGGTCTGTAGTCCTTTTTAGGATCTTGATATGATCGGCTGTAAGAGCTGTTCCGCAAGTTGCCACTCCAATCGGTAGACCAAGTCTATGTAAACCAATAACATCCATATATCACTCTACTACGATTATTTTTCCATGTTCTACCACATTCTTTTTGGCAAAGTTGATACCATAGAGTATTTTTGATTTATCATAGAGTGGAGTATCGCTCAGATTGAGGTATTTGGGGTTGTCTTGAGGATCGATGACTCTTCCCCCAAATCCTACAATATTTCCTACGATATCTTGAATAGGGAAGATAATTCTTTTTCTGAAAAAATCATAAATATCTCCGCTTGTTCCTACTTTACACAGTCACGATTCTATAATTTGCTCTTCGCTAAACCCATATTTCTTCAGATAATTTATAGCATCATGATATCCATCGGGAGCATAACCAATCTGAAATTGTTCGATAATTGCATCATCTATATGTCTATTATGGAGATAACCAAGAGCAACTTTATCATCCTTGAGAAGCGCTTGAAAGTGATTTGAAATAACCTGATTGAGATTCTTGGTTTGTTCTTTGGATTCCTTGATTGCAGGATCGGGTGTAAATTTTGCGTATTTTGTGGTATCGATATGCGCATATTCTCACAGATATTTCAAAGCATCCACAAAATCTAATCTTTCATATTCCATTGCGAAAGTAATAACATCTCCTCCTTTCCCACATCAGAAACATTTATAAATCCCCTTGCTATCAGAAACCATGAAAGAGGGAGTTTTTTCTTTGTGAAAAGGGCAGTTACCAACCCAATTTGCTCCTGATTTTCTCAGTGAAACAAACTTAGAGATGTAATCTACGATATCAATATTACGGAGAATGTCTTCTTTTAGATCCATTTTTTATAATCTGAAGTGATGAGGTAGTATATTTGTACTATTCATATTGATTTTGATTTAACTTGCAAGAGGTGGGTAATAGTTATTCATAAAAAACATAAAATACATTAAATATTTGACAAATCATAGTACTTTTGATTATAATAGATTAACTTTTATTTTTATTTTAAAATTATGACTAAAACAACAGCGTGGCTTTTAGGATCTATTTTGGCGGTAGCAGGACTTGCTACTGGATTTAATAGTCTTTACAATGATAATTCATCAACTTTAAAATTTGCATTTATTACTCAAAGTGCTTTTGATTGTAACAATGTAACTGATGTTCCTAAAACGGAATGTGAAGCGCTGGTAGCTTTATATGACAGTACAGACGGTGATAACTGGACTAATAATAAAAATTGGAAGCAATCCAATGAAGTATGTACTTGGAAAGGTATAACTTGTAATAATGGTAGCATAAATTCTGTACGACTTGATAATAATAATTTAGTAGGAACGATTCCTGCTCAAATTGGTAATATAAATACATTACGTATTCTTTCATTGTATTACAATCAACTCTCAGGACCTATTCCAAAAGATATTGCTAAGCTTGAAATATTAGAAAATTTGAACCTAGGTAATAATCAACTTTCTGGTCCTATACCTAAAGAACTTAGTAACCTTGCTCATTTACAAAGTTTAGGATTGTTTGGCAATAAGCTTACAGGAGGAATTCCTAAAGAATTATGAAAACTTACTAGCCTAAAAAATTTGCATCTTACTTTAAATGAATTGTGAGGCTCTATTCCTAAAGAGCTTGGTAATCTTACACAATTGGAAAGCTTACAGCTTGGTAGTAACAATTTAGCAGGAACAATTCCTGTTGAGTTATCTAAGTTATCCAAATTGACTCAATTAGGATTGTATGGAAACAGACTTTCAGGAATTATTCCTAAAGAATTTGGTAATCTGATACAATTGAAATATCTAGTACTCAGCAAAAATAAACTTTTTGGAGCTATACCAAATGAACTTGGTAACTTGAATCAACTTGAACAATTGAGTATCTATGAAAACACTTTTTGTGGTAAGATCCCAGAGTCATTTAGTAATTTAAGTGATTTAAGCTTGTTATCTTTGGATGGCAATCAATTACTTGTTGAAGTTTATACTGATACATTTAGAAAATGGATGGGCGACAAAGGATTTAAATTTGGCTCTCAAGACTCACGTTTATGTGAGGCTTATTGTGGTGATAATGTTTGCCAAGCCTCTGAAATGAATAAAATGGGAGAAACAACTTGTGCAGTTGACTGCAAGGTAGTTGAAACGTGAGAACCTCAAACCCCTACCAAAACTACTGGAAAGGATGGTCTTGATGGTGGGAAATTAATTAACAATAAATAATTTTTAATAATCTGAATATAAAAAACCTCCATTGATGGAGGTTTTTTTGATTATTTCAGAGTGTTTATTATTTTACACCTTTAGCTAAGTAATAATATCCTTGTTCATTCTTTTTGAATAATTCTTTATATTTATGAAGATTGAGTAAGATAGTATTTGGGCTTACCATTTTCTCTTTGAGAACTCGTTGAGTAATCTCTTTGATCGGAGCAGCTCTATCAAGCTTTTTCATTACTCTCACTAAGATCTCTTTCACAACTCCACCGATGAATCCTCGTGATTTTGGTGCGTAGATACCTAGACCGATGTTTACAAAGATGTCGCGAGATTTTACCATTTCATTGTGAACAGTAGAAATCTTAACCGCTTTACCAGGGAAGAATTCGATAATTTTATTTGTCATTTCTTGGTAGTGCATTGGTTTGTTGATTACAGAAAATACATAGAGTATTTTCGCTTTGATAGTTTTAGGATTAACTTTAGCTGATTTACCAGATCCGATGAATCCATCAAATACCGCTATTTCAGTGATAACATCAAACAAGTTTACATAGAATTCATTGTTGCTCAAATATCCAATATTTGGATGTTTAGCTTCGTATTCATTTTTTACATGATCAATGAATTCGTAGATATTTTGTTCTGGATTTCCTTGGTTGATGAAGTAATCATGAACGTATGTAGCGATGTCTGAGATTAATTTTTCGTGAAGTGGATCAATATAGAAACAGTTTTCTAAGATTCTATTTCTTGTAAGTGGAGTAATATCGAAATCTGAAAGTAATACTATTTTGAGTTCTTGTCCGTTAAATTCTGTAACTTTAGTGTCTACAATAAGTGAGATTAATTTATCTCGACTCATTAACCCTCCATGTGCATGGAGCATATCTTTAGCCACTTCTATCACTTTGAGATACTTATCATTATTGATAATTAATCTTCTAAATCTCATCAATGCTTGATTTTCGATTTGTCTGATTCTTTCTCTCGTCATCCCAAACTCATTACCGATTTGTTGAAGTGGAACTTCTTTTCCATCTCACAAACCAAACTTTTTAACAAGCACGAATTGCTCTTTTGGTTTGCAGTATTGCATCACATCTGCAAGCTTAGTAACAGTAAGATCTACTATTACAGATGCGTCATCCACTTTTTTAGTAAATGTCATCAATAATCAAGTATATAAGTTAAATTGAATATATGTTATATGATTTTATCTCAAATTATTCTTATTGATGAATAAAGAACATTATATTTATTTCAAGTTGAATATGATATATTATCTGATAAATTGAAGATTTGTCAACAAATATGCTAACTAATAGTTAGCATTGCTAATGCATTTTGATAGTTTTTAACTATCACTATTTCACAATCGTCAGTGAAAAATTACTATCCTGACTATATTTTATATTATTAATACTTACTAAGCGTTATGTCATTCAATTTGGAAAAAGAATTAGCTACACGAGCGGATTATGAGAAGAAAATACTTCATGTTGTAATAGAAATTTCGAGAGGTACATCAAATAAAATTGAATACAGACCTGAAGGTTACTTCGAACTCGATAGAACTTTATACCACCAAATGTACTACAACTTTGATTATGGATTCTTACCACAAACTCTCGAAGGAGATGGAGACCCTATTGATGTAGTATTATTAACTACACATCCAGTACCAATGGGTTGTGTGGTGAAATCAAGAATTATAGGAATGATCCAAACCAAGGATCAAGATGGTGAGGATATGAAACTTATATGCGTGCCAGTTGAAAAAATAGACCCAAGACGATCTCATGTGAATTCTTATGAAGACCTCAATTCTCATCTTCAAGATGAACTGTTAGGTTTCTTCAAAGAATACAAAAAATTGGAAAAAGGAAAATATGATAAAGTTGAAATAGGTTGATTTAAGTCAATTGAGGAGTCATATCATCTTATAGACAAAGCTATTGAAACTTATAAAAATCATCATTAATAATTATAATAAAGTAATAATGTATTACCAAAAAATCACTCAAAATATCTTCAGATTATTTTTATTTTTAAAATTATATAATATTATGTTTACAATCAAAAAAACTTTAGTAAGTGGGTTATTAGTGTCATGTATAATCTTAGCTGGTTGTGCTTCAAAAACAACCGATAGTACAGCACTTGTATGATTTGCTGAATGTGTGACTAATGCAGGAGCGGTATTTTATGGAACAGAATGGTGTCCACATTGCAAAAATCAAAAAGCACTTTTTGGTGAAGAAGCAATGAAGAAAGTTAAATATATAGATTGTGATGAGCAAAAAGCATTGTGTACAAGCGCAAACATCACAGGTTATCCAACATGGGTATTTAGAGATGGTACAAATATTGGAGGAACACAAACTCTGGAGGCTATTGGAGCAAAAACAAATTGTGAATTGCCAGGTACTGGTACTGGGAGCTAATTTAAGTCTATTATTTGCTTTTTGAATCCATTTGCGTTATACTTAAGTTGTAAACAATAATATATTCATTCCTAAAATATCTTGCTATGGCTAATACATCTTTTGAGAATGTATCTGTTGAACCAAATAATACTACCGTAGGACAAATCGTAGCAAAAGTACTTATGGGCTTTGTGATTGGTTTGATTATTGCGTTTTTGGTATTTGTAGTAACTATCTTGTTCAATACTGTTATTCAACAATGAGTAAGAGCTTTAAGCAGCAATACTCCTGTGTGAGGAAACCCAATACTTCCTCTCATATTTTTGTTGATTGCTTTTATAGCTTCATTGAGTGGAAATGCACTGGTATCGGTTATCTATAACTTACTGTATACTGGTAAATACTATGACTTGAGTAAAATGATCTCTTTGATCAGTATTTCGCAGATAATTATATTTTTTATTATGGCACCAATTTATTTTTTATTTTGGGACAGTATATTAGGCTTATTTATTATCGTAGCATTTCATATTATATTTTCGGTATTTATAAGTTATAGTCTGATGGAATTTACGACAAATCCAAACTACAGTGCTACTGACTTGATTGGTGGAGTAGTAGGATTTTGTATCACTTTGTTGGTATTCTTGTCATTCTATAAATCATTTGGAGCTGCAGACTTTGGTCTCGATAGTACAAGCACGCAGAAAATTAAAATGCTGATTGCTGTGCCGCCATTGTTAGCATATACTATCATACCATTGTGTTATTCACTTCGAGAAAAGCTATATTATAAGTTTTATGAAATGGGTAACGACTTCTTTTTTATTCCTAGTTTGAATGAAGTGCTTTATGATCAATCATCAGGTAAAGATGAATCATGACATTCTGTACAAAACTCTGAAGATGATATCAATGTAGACCTTTCTTAATATACTATTATATCAAAAAACCTAATTTTTGAGTGTAAAACTTGAGAATTAGGTTTTTTCCTAATATAAATTTAATAAATAATCTGATTATATTATATTTTTTGCGATTATTATTAAAAAAGTAAATATTGTATTGATTTTTATCAATTAAATGATATTGACTTATGATACTTATATTTAATTTCTTATTATAAATAATATGGGAAGAATGGGAGGATCAAATTATGAAAATCAATGGAAAGAATCGCAAGAAAATTTAGAAAAACATATTGGTATACTTGGAGGAGCTTCAGACGATATTACAGCATCGTGTTATTCTTTTGAACTAGATAAGATAAGAATCCAAATAGATGGAGGAAGTTTTCAAGGTAGAACTACGCCTACGCAGATGAAAAAGATGTATGATAAAAGAGGAGAAACTAAGCCCCAATATACTTTTGGTACCCATGTGCATTGCGATCATATATCTGCAATTCCTATTCAAGCTAAGAATGAAGGATTTCCAAAAGATATTAAATTTATCACCTCACCTATTACTAAAGCTGTCGCACCATATGTTTATAGGGATGGTTTGAAATTACAATGAGAAAATATTTTAAAATATAAGAAAAAATCCCAACTCCGCTCTCAGATTCTAAGACAAAAAGAACAATACAACGATATTTATCTTCATATGATACAGAAAGATTATTTTAATACAGATGAGATGAAAGAGGGATATCTTGATGACTTCCAGTCTAAATCAAATGGAAAAAAAGATAAAGGTACAGGAGAGCATAAAAGAAGGGGAAGACATCTTACTCAGCTTTATAATAATATCCCTGAAAAACATACTCGCGAAAAGTTACACAATAAAATAAATGATATGAACCGTTTGTTAGAGACATTGGAAGAATTTACAGGTGATCTTAGTTCTTTGAGTTATGATGAGCAAGCAATTAAATTTGTAGTTAAGAATACTACGGCTGTGGAGAATAATCAACCTTTTACTTTGATAAAAGATCAATTTAAAAGTAATGTAGTAGCAACACTGTATCATACGGGACATATTACGGGTGCAAATTCTGTACTTTTTGAATTACTTGACACTAAAACGAAAAAAGTAGACTTCTCACTTATGTTTTCAGGTGATATAGGAAGGGAAGCTGGCACTCCTTTTCAAGAGGGGTTTGCTATACCTGAAAATAAAAAAATTGACACGCTGGTGGTAGAAGCAACCTATGGTGATAAAAATCATACTCTGACATATAAGGAAGCGCTTCAAAATCTTACTAACAAGGTCAATCAAGCAAAATGACCTACTATGATATATGCTATCTCTTATCAAAAATTTCAAGAAATACTTGTCACTCTGCTTCGTAGTACTAATAAAACTATTCATTGCTTTGGTCAATTGCCTAAAATATATTCCCAAATATTTGCCAAAATTAACCCAGAATTTTTTGGGAGTCTTGAAAATAATCCAAGAATAATTCGAGAATCTCAAAGATATGAAGATGATCCATTATTTCAAGATCCTGAGGTTGTATGTCTTGCTACTTCAGGTATGATGGCTGCAGCAGCAAGTATGATAGCGAGAGCAATGTGTAATAACTCAAATGCAACTATTATATCTACTAATCATCAGGCAGTTGGTACCCCGGGTTATAGATTTAAAGAGAAAAGAGAAGTTATGAATGAAAATGGTACTACATTTGGAATTTTTAAAGGTATTTACCACCATATTGAGGGATTATCGGGTCATGGTGATCAAAAAGATCTTATTTCTTATATCATGAAGGTTGGAGCTAAGGTGACAATTATAACTCATGGAGAAATGAAAGCTAAACTTGGACTGAAAGCAGAACTAGAGAAAGCAGGATATACTGGAAAAATAATTATTCCTACGAATGGGGATAAGGTACATATGGTTACAGGAAAAATTTCCGAATAATTACCTTGCACATCTCTCGTACATTTGTACTATTTTAATAAATAATCTGATTATTTTATTATTTCCACTGTTGCGTCTATGACAAAAATCATAAATCTCAATCGTCCAAGTATAGATAATATTAGAAAGATGGTCGTGGACTCTCAGTCTCAAAAAGTAGAGATAGCGCAAGCGCTCACCACCGATAAAGCACACAAGTCCATCGATGCAAAAACAATAACACCACAGCAATCAAGTTCAAAATCTGTAAGCTTCAACTCTCAAGATAGCTGGGATTTTGATCCAGCTGCCTAATGCTGTTTTTATAATTGAATCCTCAAAACTAAGATTTACAAAATACGTTTTTCTTAGTTTTTTCTTATATGAAATGTAAAATATGCTTGGTTTTGGTTTCCAGAAATATATTATCTAAGGTTCGCTCTTCAGAATATAAAAATATTATAATCCTATTACTGCCTATGATAAACATCAAATACCAAAGTGATGATGAAGACTTGGTAACGAGATTATTGAGAGTAAGAGGACTGGAAACAGAGCAAGCCCAATTAGATTTTCTTTCTCCAAGCTTCAAAAATGCCCGACATAGTCCTCGGGGTTTATCTGATATGGACAAAGCAGTGGTGAGAATTATTCATGCCATAGAAAACCAAGAAAAGATTATGATATTCTGAGATTATGATGCCGATGGAGTGACGAGTACCTATGTATTGTTTGATTTCTTCCGTACTTTTGTAAAATTCCCAACTATTAGCGTGCAATTACCGCACAGACTTGAAGACGGATACGGAATAAAATCCTATCACATGGATCAAATGAAACAGAAAGGTGTAGACTTGGTAATCACTGTAGATAACGGTATTACAGCAATTGAAGAATCTCTTCATGCTCAAGAAATTGGGCTCGATCTGATTATTACAGATCATCATCAGCCTTTAGAAAAGCATCCTACAGCAGTAGCGGTGGTCAATCCACAAATCTCCCCAGATTATCCTTTTCATGATTTGTGTGGAGTGGGAGTGGTATTTAAGCTTATCAATGCGCTTGCGGAGAGATTGGATTTTAGTACTGACATGAAGAAACAGTTGATATATAGATATTTACCTATCGTAGCAATTGGGACTGTGGCGGACTGTGTGCCTTTGATTGGAGAAAACAGACTATTTGTGAAAAAAGGACTTGAGATTATCAATTCCAAGCATCCTCATATGCCTCCTTCTTTGACTTCTTTCTTGGAACACTTCAATCTTCACAAAAGACCAATTACAAGCACTGATATAGGATATATGATCTGACCGAGACTCAATGCAGCAGGAAGAATGTTATCAGCGTATGAAGCATTTTATGCTCTGAGATACACAGGAGAAAAGCAGAAAGCATATTTGGAAAAATTAGGAAAACTCAATATTGAAAGAAAGGGAATTCAGGATGAAATGATCAAAAAAGGTATTGAACAACTCGATCTGGATAAGAAAATTCTTATCCTGTGTAATGAAGAATATCATGAAGGAATTGTAGGAATTGTAGCAGGAAGAATCACAGAAAAATATCATAAACCGAGTATGGTACTGAAGATTGATGCAGAAAAGGGGACTGGAGTGGCAAGTTTACGTGGACCTCCTTACTTTAGTGTGATTGATATGTTGCGTAATGTAGCACCTTTACTTGATAGATTTGGTGGACATAAACAAGCGGGTGGGCTCACTGTAAAAGTGGAAAATCTAGAAAAGCTTGTATCGGAAATGGAAACCTATTGTGCTGATCTTATCACAGAAGAGATGCTGACTAGAAAAATTAATGTAGATACTATCTTGCAGGAAGTAGACCTTCTGGAGTCCAATTTCCGTCTTATTGATGCACTTGCTCCCTTTGGAGAAGGAAACCGTGAACCTGCATTACTGATACAAAATACGATTATCAAACATAAACAAATAATCTGAAAAACAGGAAAATCTCACCTCAAGCTGTATGCTCAATGTGGTGACAAGCCCATCGAGATTATACAACGAAACAAAGGTGAAGACATCGATAACTATACTCTCAATGAATCATATGATATGGTAGTCTCTCATAGACGGGATGACCAAGAGCGTTGGTACCTGGTAAGTGAGTAAACTTTTCCTCCCTCGATTAACAATACACTTTAGCCTAGTGGGTTTTGGTGTATCATAAATTTACTATTGATTTTTCATGATTTATATTCATGATAATAATGCTAAAACAGATCTTTAATATCACCCAAAAGGTTTAATACAAAAACCAAAAACTAAGTATATGAAAAAATTTACACTTTTCAGTGTTTTCTTATGCTTCATAGCGTATGGGAACACTACAAACTATGAATTGAGTCAGCGACTCAGTTCTCTCAATACTACAAGCTCTGAGATGGTTTCCATCTTAGATAATGTAATACTTTCTGAAGATATCTCTCCGGAGATAAAAGAATTATTCCTCAAAGGTTTTCATATTGGTACTACTACCAAAATGAGAGCTTGGGTGGAAGAAATACAGCAACTTGATAGTACACAGTATGTACAGTATCTAAATTATTGGTCATATTATGATGCTCGAAAATATCGAACAAATACAGATACAGCACTGATCATTATGTTACAAAGGATTCCTCTAAGTCTCAAGTTTTTTGGCAAAATGCCTAATAAACTTACAGATGCTGAGCTCGCTCAGTTAGGGAATACTATGCTCAACTCTCACTTAGCTGTGGCAGTCGATAAAAGAACATGGATGGATGATAAAAACATCAACCTATCTCCTTATCTGGATATGGGTAAAATGCTTTTTGATCCCTGTGCTACCTACATTGATCATCACGCAAGTGTTGATTTATTGGATAACTTTACAAATACGCCATACTACGAAGTAGTTCATTACGATCTATGTCGTCTTATGGCTGCAGCACAACTGAACATTATACCCGTTCCCAATACCAAAAAAGTGGTATTGCGATACAATCTTGGTGCGGTCTTGATGGCTGGAGGCGAGAGATTTATTCTTTCTCAACTCAAATTTGAATCTTCATGAGAGCTGTTTTAGCAAGTAGCTCAAGGAAACTACAGGTAGAGGGTCTATTCCCTCTACTTTTTCTTTTACCCAAAATTTTATTTACGAGATATTATTGACATTGCATATAAAAAACCATATAATCAGTTTATTAGTATTTATTGTTTATCAATTATTTGATGGATAAAGATAATCTGAATCAGGATAAGCTCAAGAAAAAACAACAAAACAAAAACTTTTCTCCAAAATTTATAACAGGATTAGCAGCTTTTTCCGCTCTATTGAGTACGCAAGCGAATGCTCAAACCAATACCATGTCTCCTCAAATAGCTCAACAATGGGAACAAAAAATTCAAGATGGAAAAGCTCACCAAGATGATGTATACGAATGCCTCATGCCAAACCATGACCATAACACGCATGCTGATTCAGATCATAATAACCTAGATACTCGTAATGCTATGTATACTGATTGTGATACAGTAAGAGTATATGACCTGATTGTAGATGATAATGAACGTAAAGATGGTGGTCAGTACGAATATCTTATTGATAGTATGTATGCTTCAGAAGGAAGAATACGTAAAAATATTGGTAAAACCAAGATAGCTATTACAGATGAAGTAGCACAATGGCTTATGAAAAATACTGTCCTCAATATGCACTCAGATGCTATGGGATTTTTTCGTAATAATGTAAGAGATAGTCTTCCGACGTCCATTCAAGATTCTTTAATCTATATCATGGAGAAGTTTAGACCTGATATTATTAATATAACCGTACCAGGTTTTGTGTCTGGAGGAGCTACACAAGGACCAAATTGGTCTTCAGGTAAACCAGTTTATTCCAATCAAGTAAATGTAACTGTCTTATCTAATACTCAATGGGATAGTGATGATGTGTAAATGCAACTAAGATATTATTGGTTAAAAATGCACGAAGAAGGACATTTACTTTCTAAACAGCATCCTGACAAATCAAGTCCTTATCCAGGACGAGTAGCTCTTCCTGAATGGAAAGGATATATGGCGAGTAATTTATGGTATGATCTGACTCTTGAAGATACTGATATGAATAAGGAAAATGCGCGTAACAATACTTCCTTATTCCTCAAACAAAATGAAAAAAGAGAATCTGACTGCACAGTTTCACTTGGCGATCCAGTTATTGATGATTCAGAAATAAAATTATACCCCAATCCTGCCTTTAATACTGTGAATCTGCATGATCCAGAACATCTTATTGATGGTAATAAGGTAATTGTAACAGATATGCTTAGTCATACTTATGTAGCTCCTTTGGACGATAATAATACCCTCAATTTTGAAAATCTTCCTGCTGGAGTTTATTTTGTAACGTTTCCTATAAAAAACGGTAAAATGAAATCAATAAAAGTTGTAAAAATATAATATAATCTGAAAAATTAGGGAGTTTTCTTAATATTTTCATTATTATTCTGAAAGATCATAATTAATAGTCTCAGTAATTTATTATTGAGATTTTTTTAAAGTAGAAAATCATTATCATTTGAATTGAGTGGGGGTATAAATATATTATTGGGCATTAGGTAAAAATTTGAAAGGTTATACACATCACTTCTCACTATAATAAAAATTTGATTTATTAAAAATATATTCCTAATGAAAGATAACCTAATTAAATTAGTTGAGGATTTACTGAAGGAAGATGAAAGATTGGTTTCAGCAGAGTGAGATCTCCTTAAAAATAAGCTTCAAGAACTTACATATAAATTAGACAAAAAACTTATAGAGATTTTACTATCTCATGCTACTTTGAAGGATAAGTTTTTTATAACTATCAATGATATAATCGTTTTTGATCAAAAGAAGTTTGTACAATTTATCAATAATAAAGAATTTCTTCCAGATAGTTATACAGCTTTAAAAAATATGATTGGTCTGGCCGATAATAATAATCAGTTTATTAATGAGAGTAATGATGTGGTTCTTGATCGACCCTATAAGGATTGTATTCTTGCAGGTGGCCAAGATAAAGAGGATGCAAAAAGAAATGAAATATTTTATAATGAAGTCTTGTGATCTGATCAAATTGATAGATTACTAGACCCAAAAGTTTTCACAAAATTCAAAAAATATTCTGTGAATGGAGAACTACCATTTGAAGATTTTGGAAGAAATGAATATGGTGAAATAAAAGATAATTTGATTATAAAAGGCAATAATCTTCTTGCTTTACATAGTCTCAAAAAACAATTTGCTGGTAAGATAAAATTAATATATATTGACCCCCCTTATAATACAGGAAGTGACAGTTTTAACTACAATGATAAGTTTAATCATAGTACATGGCTTACTTTTATGAAAAATAGAATAGAAATTGCTAAAGATTTACTTAGAAATGATTGAGTTATATTCATTAGTTGTGATGATAATGAATTAGCATACTTAACAGTTTTATTAGATTGAATACAAGATATTCAATTTGAAAGTATATTTCATTGTAAAGTAAGACACGAGAATAGAATTTTGAGACAAGACAATAGGTATCAAAAAGTAATGGAACATTTGTTGTGTTATTCGAAAAAAGATTTTAATCCAAATAGAATGGAAATAACCAAAGATCCAGAATTAGATTATCAATTTGAAATAAGAATTAAAGATAATATTGTTCCAAGAAAAGAAAAAATTTGAAATTACGAAGTAGAAATTTACGCCTTAGAACAATATGAATTAATAAAATCTAAAACATGAAATCTAAAAGAATATAATATTCGTTGATCATTAATAACCCAAAAGTGATCAGCTTCCGAGTTTTATGAAAAAAATTTAAGGCAAAGAAAATCTTCTGATTGATTATGATCACTGTATAAGGTGAAGGGTATGTGATTGAAAGGAGATGGTTTGTGATTTAGATACATTAGACAGCCATTTCAAGACGTTTGAGCTAATGGTTTTTATTATCAATGAAGGCCAATTTCTAATTCCGAAGATAAAACCAATCCTTTTCCTAATTATTTTGACTTTGAAAAAGTATTTAATTCTATTTGAGAAGAATGATGAGTGACTTTTAAAAATGGAAAGAAACCAGAATTTTTTTTACATAAAGTCTTTGAAATTGCTGACTTAAAAAAATCTGACATTGTTTTAGATTATCATTTATGAAGTTGAAGTACTGCGTGATTATCTCATAAAATGAATGTTCAATATATATGAATAGAACAACTAGAAAGTCAGGTTTCTTTATCACTGTCTAGATTAAATAATGCGATTAATTGAGATCAAACAGGTATATCAACAAATGTAAATCGACAAGGAGGATGAGAATTTATTTATATGGAGATAGCTCAAAATAATGAGAAATTAATTCAAGCTATTCAAAATTCTAAAAATACTCAGGATCTTATCTCTTTGTATCATCAACTCAAAGATAGTAGCTTTATTAACTATAAAATTAATATTAATACTATTGATGCGAGCATTTCAGAGTTTGAAAAACTCACTTTAGTAGATATGAAGAGATTTCTGAATGAGCTAATTGATAAAAACGCTTTGTATATAAATTATGATGAGATGGATGATGATAGTTATGCCATCAGTGAAGAAGATAAAGTTTTAAATAAAAAGTTTTATCAATAATTTAGAATAATGTCAGATCAATTTTTGTATCAACAGTTTGATGCCATCTCTTCTCTATGACTTTTAAATAAGGAGATCCCATTATGACTAACGAACAATCTTAATCAAAATTTTGTGATGAGAGAATATCAACAAGAGGCGTTCGCGAGATTTTTCTATTATTTTAATCAATATCCACATAAAAAACTACCCCTTCATTTACTCTTTAATATGGCAACCGGAAGTGGGAAAACTTTTATAATGGCAGGTTTGATCCTTTATTTGTATGAGCAGTGATATAGAACTTTTCTCTTTTTTGTAAATTCAAATAACATTATAGAAAAAACAAAAGCAAATTTTTTAAATGGTCATAGTAGTAAGTATCTATTTAATAATAAGATATTTTTTAATAATAAGATTATTTCTATTAAAGAAGTATCAAACTTTACCAATGCAACATCGGATGACATACAGATTAAATTTACAACTATCCAAGGATTGCATAGTGATCTAATGGCTCCCAAAGAAGAAGGCGTAACGTTCGAAGATTTTGAAGATAAAAAAATTGTGATGCTTTCTGATGAAGCTCATCATATTAATGCTGACACTAAATGATGAAAGTGAAAAATGGATTATGATTCAGTATCCTGGGAACAAACTATTATGAAAATATATAATTCTAATGATGAAAATATTCTTTTGGAATTTACAGCTACTATTGATTTATCAAATCAATTTATTTATGAAAAATATCTAGATAAGATTATTTTTAAGTATGATCTCAAAGAGTTTAGGTTAGATAGATATAGTAAAGAAGTAGATATTCTCAAATCAGATATGGAGATGAAAGAGAGAATATTGCAAGCACTTATTCTTAGTCAGTATAGATTAAAAATAGCAGAAAAATACAAAATTACTTGTAAACCTGTGATCCTATTTAAATCTCAAAAGTCGATTATTGAAAGTGAAACAAACAAAGCATATTTTATTCAACTGATAAAAAACTTATCAGAACTTGATATTCAATCCAATAAATCAAAAGCTGAATGAACTATATTGCAGTCCGCTTATGAATTCTTTGAAAGTAATAATATAACTGAAATGGATTTAGTCAGGGAATTGCAACAAGATTTTGCAGAGCAATGTGTATTAAGTGCAAATGATGATAGCCAAGCTAGTAAGAATCAAATCTTATTAAATACTTTAGAGGATAAAGACAATAGAATAAGAGCGATCTTTGCAGTCCAGAAACTTAGTGAAGGATGGGACGTACTTAATCTCTTTGATATTGTTAGATTGTATGATGTCAGAGATGGAGATCGAAAGAAAGATGGTAAGTACTATGCAGGTAATACAACAATGAGTGAAGCACAGCTCATTGGTAGAGGAGCAAGATATTTTCCTTTTGTAACCGATGAAGCCATAGGAGAAGATAAATATAAGAGAAAATTTGATAGAACAGATCATGAATTAAAGATATTAGAGACTTTTTATTATCATACGAGTTATGATAGTAAATATATAGCTGAGATTATCCAAGCTCTCAGAGAGATTGGTATAATAAATGAGAAAGAACAAAAAAAGTTTATCTTAAAGTTAAAACCTTCCTTTATTAATAGTACTTTCTATAAGGAATGATTGATTTATACTAATACAAGAATTAAAAAATGATGACTCTGAATTAATAGTTTACTCTGAGCTTGAATAAAGGAACAAAGATTTACTTATACTCTTAAAAATAATAAGAATGATACTTTACATGTATTTGAGCAACAACAAGTGAGGCCTCACATAATGATATCATCTGATTCTATTACTTTATGTATTAAAGATATTTCAAAGCATATTACTAGAAAAGCTATCTGGAGAAATGATTTTTATAAATTCGATAACTTGCAAAAATATCTTTGAGGACTAAAAAGTATTGATTATTTCATGAGTAGTGATCACTATCTCGGTAGCATTATGATTGACTTTATTGGAACGTCAGAACGTATTGCTCAAATTAATAATGAAGATATCCTTCAGGCTATTGTATCCGTATTGAATCAGTTAGAAATACAGATAAAACAACAAGAAGTACAATACGTGGGATCAAAAGAATTTAAAGCTCAGCCTTTGCAAAATATTTTTAGACCACAAAAAGATATTGTGGTAGACTTATCTGCTGAATCCATATGATATGATAAAGATTGGTTTGTATTTGAAGAAATAGTAGGAAGCTCCGAAGAAAAAGATTTTATAGATCTCTTTAATAAAAAAATTACTACTTTGCATGTCATATATGAAGAAATTTACCTTATTAGAAGTGAAAGGTCATTTGCACTTTATTCCTTTAAGGATGGGCAAAGATTTGAACCTGATTTTGTATTGTATATGAAGAATAAAAACAAAGACAAAAATGTTACTTATCAAATATTTATTGAACCAAAAGGAGATCAATTACTTATATTAGATAAACGAAAAGAAGATTTCTTAATACAAATTGATAAAACGGCAGAAATTATAGACTTTAATTTCTGAAAATATCAACTAATATGATTACCTTTCTATAATAAGTGATTAGAGCTAGAATTTGAAAAGGCAATGGATGAGAAATTTTTAAAATATTAACATATGCGATACAACATAGAAATAACTCAATTTTTAATTTGATTTAAGGGGAGTCAATTATTATTGTAATATTGATTTTACAGATTTGAACGTAGTAATAATAGGCGAGTAGATCCTACCCCAATAAATTCTTTCTGACTATTTCTACATCTTCCTTATAGGTAATCCCATATCGATTATCCTGAGCCACAAGTACCTCACACTCGAGAGAAAATTTCTTGATAAGTCGATTGCAGTACAGACCAATATAGTATTCTTCTCATTCCTTAGCGGAAAGCTTCCATTTTTCAAACTCAGACTGGATGTGGGCGAGTGTACGATTATGAAACATCCAAAAATTCATGCTTACCAGACTTTCTGGGAGTACTTCTTTCCCATCTCTATCTTGTAAACCATCCACGGTACGAGAAATTCAGAAAGTTTCATCGATAGTCTGGAGATAGGTATCTTCAATAGTAGAGATTCCTCTATTTACAGTACCATTTTCACTGAGTGTTTTTTCCAATACATAAGCCACCATGCCAAAGGTATCAGATTTACAAGTTTCTAGCCATTTGGAAGCCTGTTGCATACTATTGGCACCGTAATAATCATCAGCATTGATGACTAGACATGGTCATGCGAGTAATGGAACCGCTAGAGAAAGCGCTTGTCCTGTTCCTCGTGGTTTAGTTCTTGATGGATCAATTTCTTGATATATATACTGAGTTTTTAGTTTATTTTGATATCTGTTACCAATAAGCGATTGAAAATCTTCCTCAATTTCTTTACGAATAACATAGATAACATCCGTAAATCCTGAGTTTATTGCATCTTGAAGTGTAAAATCTAAGAGCATCTCGCCATTGTCTCCTATTTTTGCTATTTGCTTAATACCTCCAAATCTACTTCCCATTCCTGCTGCTAATACAATCAATGTTTTCTCCATTATCTTTTCATCATATTAATAAATATATCATTTGGTATGCTTACTCTACCTATTTCTTTCATCTTTTTCTTACCTTCTTTTTGTTTTTCTAAGAGTTTTCTTTTTCTGCTTATATCTCCTCCATAACACTTGGCGAGTACGTCCTTGGTAACTGCAGAGATAGTCTCTCTTGCTATGATCTTCGCCCCGAAAGCCGCTTGAATAGCTATACTAAACAGATGTCTAGGGATGAGAGCTTTGAGTTTTTCACAGATTTCATTGCCTATTTCAAATCCATTTGGCTCATATACCACCATACTAAACGCTTCCACTACTTCGCCAGCAATCAATATATCAAGCTTTGCAAGCTCACCAAGTCTATAGGTTTTGAACTCGTAATTCATAGTTGCGTAGCCCTTTGTGAGAGATTTTAGCTGATCATAAAAATCAATGATAATCTCCCCAAGTGGGATTTCATATTTTCGTATTACTCTATCATCATTGAGAAATTCAGTACCTTTGAGAGATCATCTTGCGTCATTGCACAGACTTGAGATATTTCCATAATAATCAGAAGGACCAACAACTTCTACTTCAGCGATTGGTTCGAGTATCTCAGCTACATCACCATTTGGCGGCATATCTCCTCCAGATCTTACTATAAGCCAATCTTTGAGGTGTTCTGCGTAGTTTTCTCTTACGAAGAATGGATCTTCATTCATGATTTCGATCTTGGGATGTTTGTACTTGAGTACAAATTTTCGTAAACCAGTACTGATGAGATCATCGATGTTTACGCCTGTTTTTACAGATTCATGTTTAAAAGTCTTGAGCCTCACGACATACACTACGTTCGGAATAGTGAAAATAGTCTGAATATTATATTCTCTTTCCAATCTTTCTTTCACAATATCCATATGAAGCATTCCTAAGAACCCACAACGGAAGCCAAATCACATCGCTTTGTTATTTTCATATTCATATTCTATAGAAGAATCGTTGATAGAAAGTTTTTCAAAAGAATCTCTGAGTTTTTCAAATTCATTGTTTGCTACAGGATATACGCCCGCAAATACATAGGGTTTTATCTTACGGAAACCGGGTATTGCATAGGGGAGTAGGAGGCCAAAATCATTGTTGTACGTAACTCCATCAATCAGAGTATCTCAGATTTTGATGTCTCTTACTGACTTCGCTCCCGTTACGATATATCCAATTTCTCCTGTATTGAGGCTTTTCACTATCTTATAGTTGGGATTGAAAAAACCTACTTCTGTGATAGTGATCTTCTTTTCTGAGTAAACTCCAGATATTTGTTGACCACCAAAAAACTGTCCTTCTACGACCTTTACATAAGCAACTACGCCCTTATAAGGATCATACACACAATCAAAGATAAGAGCTTTGGAAATAGTACTCAAATTGCTAGTATTTACTGGCTAAAATCACTGCTTAATATTCATAAAACTATACTGAAATTGCTGGCTTTTTCAAGTAAGTCCACTTATCCTACTGCAATATTGGAAAGTTTTCCACAAGTAATTGACAATATGTCTATATTAAATATATTATGATGTATTTATAAATAATCTGAATTAATAATGAGTGGTCCTGAATCGCCAAATCCAGAAGAGTTAGCAACTCAAGAAAAAGATATCTCTTCAAATCAAGCTTGAGATGAGATTTTCGATACTCTTTCTTCTCGTAAGTTTTCCAAACTTCCGGATTCCAAATATAAAGAGCTTTCGTCAGGTATCTTAAGCGATTTTCAAAAGGAATTAGAAAAAACAACTGATTGTGTAGTTTTAAAGTATCATCGAGTTCGTATGCAAGATAATCGAATGGTTAAATTGCTTATTGAACAAAGATTAAGAGAGGTTCTATCTAAGATTACTCATTATCGAGATTTAAAATTATTGAGAGAAAAATTTGAACATGAATCACTGTATAAACTAATTGATGAACAGATACATAGAATTTTACTATTGGAAAAAGATATAGGATTATTAGCAAATCATATGGATCAAGCCAACGAATTAAGTTTGAAAAAAGTGATTATAGAGCCACTGTTTTTGGCTTTGGGTATCAATTCAGTCTCTCTCACTGAGTTAAAAAATATTTCTACAGACAAAGAGCTGCAAGATTTATTATTCATAAAGATAAAAGAAAAACAAACTGATGAAGACATTGCTCAATCAATAATCAAAATTGTAATTCCAGAGTTTTCATCAAAAAAAGAAAGACATTTTAAACAGGGTCTAGAATCTCAGAAAAACATCGAAAAACTAAAACAAAAACCTCAGAATATCAAAAAATCTACTACCAAAAATCCACCAAATAGCTGAAAGCGCTATAGTAAATAATATCTTAACTTATTTTAAAATATATGAAAACCCCGTACCAAAAACAGTACGGGGTATTTTTTTAATCAGTTTTACTACTTACTTCCAGTCTTTCTCAAGATATTCATGTTGTCTATGATTTGATGAAACTGGAGTTTTGTGGACTCTTTTGACTCCGTAAATGTGATCTTCGGACAAAAAAGTAGGAACATGAGAAGCAAAATTCTTGCCTTTGAATGGTTTCCCGATCAGTATTTTGTTTTTCATTTGAATATCACTTCCTTCACACTGGAAGCATTGATATACACGATTTTCCCGTAGAAAAATACCATGAAAATTACGACTCTGAGCAGTGCTTACGTATTCTCTGTTTCTGGTGTTGTTTCGTTTGCCTTTGATCGCAAATACTGGTTCTAGTGGTCTTTTCATCTTCTTTCGGTTTAGTTTTTATTAGTTAATTTTTTTAAACATTTTAAATGAAAATTTCTTTCCTATTTTCACTAAAATACACGTAACAATTAGAAGTACTCCCATAATTGTTATTGTCTGGTTATGGTCTCTCAATCCTATCGCTAGGATGAAAATTCCTAACACAATCAGCATTCCAAACGCTGATGTGTCTTTTCCATTTAAAGAAGCAGTACTTTTTAAATTTTTTTCTAATTTTTTCATTTTTTCTAATTTTAATTTTGTTTGTATTTTGTTTAATTTTTCTTCTGAGCTACTCAAATTAACGGTATGTGTTCCTGGGTAACATCGAATTCTAATAATATCAAATTTCTTTCCATCGGCTTGTTCAGGAACGTATTGTTCCCATTGATGAGCTTGAAAGAATGGACCAACTAATTCCTCATCTACAATAAATTGATAGTTCCTATTTTTTAATAAAACATTACTAAACATACCTTCTTTGTATGCAAAGTATTTTCTCATTGTGTTATTGTTTCTTCTTTTTAATTTGTTCTTCATTTTTTTAATTTCAATTTTTGTTTGATGGTTAATTTTTTACTCTGAATAATTTGGCTAACCAAGAACTAAAATATATTCCTGGCTTTCCAAAAGCATAAAAAAGACTTGGTAAGATTTCATATTTACCATCTTCATCTTCACTTAAAGGGCATTCCAAAAATAAATCTTCGTTTTCCCTTATAACTAATCGAAATGCTTTCATCAAGCGTTCTCCATGAGAATTACCAGTAGGAGCAATAATCTCTGTTGCACATTCGTCTATGCCTTTTAGAGCAAGGAGCGATTGAAGTTCCGCAATAAAAGGGAAAATATCCAATGTGAGATTAGTTAATGTATCCCAAGAATTGCTTCTTATATGATACTGATGACGAGATCTCTTTGAATAATAATCACTCATGAATTCTACTTCATTTGGAAGTCCTGCAATCAAGATTGATGGATTACTTAACTCTCTTGTTAAGTCTAATACTTTATCCGCTCGGAAGCGCATATTTTCTTTAGTTCCTCCTAAGATGACATACAAGGAAACAATTTTATTGTTGTTCATTTTTTTAATTTTAATTTTGTTTATTAATTTGTTTTATTCTAAAATAATCAAAAACAGAGTCGGCTACCTTTGTAGTAAAACTGTTAATGAACTTCTCAAGAAACTTGAGACAATACTATAATGATTATTTAATTTAATATGTCAATAGTAAATAAAAAAAACCTCACCATAAAGATGAGGTTTTATTATTTAAATCAATAATCAGATTATTGAGTGTTTGTAATCAAGTTGATAACCCAGAATACGAAACTTACAAGTAACCAAGAGATACCAATCATGATAAGTCCGATACCAGCTTGTCTCAAAATAGCGATTCCGTCTCCGTAAGCTTTAGGATCTCCAGCAGCAGTAAGCATTTTGAATCCAGCATAAAGACAGATAACAAGTGCAATAAGTGCCAATAAACCAAGTACCCAGTTGATAGCGATTTTAACTGCGGCGATCAAACCTCCAGCTCCACCAGTATCAGCTTGTCCTGCTTTAGCAACTCCTACTCCAGCTGCAGAGTCAGTTGTTTTAGTAAACGTGTTATTTCCATCTGAAGGTTGAGTGAACCCACCTCCGTTAACTCCTGCTCCACCATTAGCGAAAGCAAAACCAAATAATCCTACAACTGTTACACTAGCGAGGAGTAATTGAGTACCAATTTTTTTTACAAGTTTCATTGTTTTATAAGTAATAAGTAATAAAGTGACTACAATATAATACTATTATAATAAGAATCATATTAAAATGCAAATTTATTATGGTCTTTTTTACTTGTTATTCTTGTATTATCAAAAAAACGCCTACAAGAAGCGTGAATATTGATTATATCAAATCTTAAAATTGAGTGATTTTGTAAGCATTTTGGTAATAATTACTAAAAAACTCTCATTAATCTAGAATATTATGCATCAATAATTTTAGTTTTTGATTTAACTTTGATTGTAAGTACTTGTTTCCCATTGTAAAATCCACATGCAGCACATACTCTATGAGGATATCTTGGAGCGTTACAGTTTTCACATTTTACAGAAGCGTATTTAGCAACCAATCTTTTGATATTCAAAGTTTGCCAGATACTATGTCTTCTACGTTTCTTATACAGGGAGGTTCTTTGTTTTGGAGCTAACATTGCAAGTGATAATAACAATATAATAAAAATTAATATTTTGATTTTTATGAAGTATTAGGCAGCGTTTGGAACTACGTGAGCGAAAGTAGTAAGATACACTCTACCGTTGAATTTTGTGATTTTCTTTTTACTGAATTTCACAACACCATCGATTGCTGCATGAAGGGTCCAATCTTTTCCAAGATATGTGTTTTCACCACATCTATATTTAGTTCCTTTTTGTCTGATTATAATATTTCAAGCTTTAGTAACCTGACCTCAAAATAACTTTACACCACGATATTTTGGATTACTGGTCCATAGATTCTCTGCTTTTCCAGCGGCTTTTACCGTAGACATTTATTTAAATTAATAGTAAATAGTTGAGCATATTATATAATTAATGTACATGTAAATGCAAGAGAACCTTACACTTTTATGGAAGAAAAAAGGCGCAACGATGAACATTGCGACCTTATTATTGAGAACTTTAGACTTTTCCTCGCTAAATAATATATTGTTTAAGAATATCCAGAACAGAAACAATTTTATAAATAGCTACTCAATCGCTAAAGTCTTTCTTGTAAGAACAAGATAAATTGTATATATATTAAATATTTATTAAGTCAATACTATTTCAGATCATATTATTATTTTAAACTTTCTGCGATAAGTTCATCAGTAGTGCTTGTTTCATTTCATTCTGTTGGTTCGAATATCTCTATCAGTTCTTCTTTTAGGTCTTCATCTTCGTATCCATTGTAAAAATGCTTAAGATATGGTTTTTTGATGATAGTTTTTTCAATATTGCTCATCAGAAGATTGTAATCACCAGATTTGGGATATACATAGGTAATAGGATCAAGTAAACCTGTCGGTCTGATAATTTGTTCAGCAATAGTCTGAGAACGTTCGAGTTCAAAAGGAGCTGGGGTAGCGGAAACAAAGAGAGTTTTAGATTTGGGTTTGAGATGTTTATTGAGAGTTTTAGCTTGTTTTTTGATTTCAAGTTGTTCAGGAGTTTGCTGTTCTTCTGCTTCATTTCGATCTCGCCCCAACATTGCTTTCACTTCGTGGAAACCAAGTGGTCTATGTTCCAAAGCGCTTGGAAGACGGAAACCATGATTCACCAGGCTATGTTTTCTGGTCTTATCAGCCGAAGGCATTCCCTGCAATTGCGGTACAGACATATGAGACTCATCCATGATAATAAGCATATCATCAGGGAAATAATCAAAAATCGTGTTTGGCGTATCTCACCAGTTACGTTTTTCAAAATACATACTATAATTTTCTATTCCATTCACGAATCACGTTTCTTTGATCATTCTGATGTCAAACATCGTCCTTTTTTGTAATCTATTTGCTTCCAGATCTTTTCACTGAGAGAGAAGCTCTTTTACTCTCGTATTCATCTCATCTTCGATCTGAATCAGAATATTTTTCATATCTGAGGTATCTTGTATATACTGTGTAGCTGGCCAAATTCGTACATTAGGAAGTGAAGTATTTCCGATAGTTTCCCAAGTCAGACTATCTTTTTTCTCAATATATTCCAAAACTTCATCAGTAAAATGAAGTCTATACACAATCTTTTCTGTAGAAGAAAATACATCTCGCATGTCGCCTCTAACATCAAAAGTTCCTGCTTCCAAAGCTTGAGAGCTCTTTACGGGTTCGTACCTCATATCAATCAATCTTTTTTTGAGATCTTTATGTAATATTCTATCACCAACAGATAAATGAAAAGAATATTCACGGAAAAATTCCTTATCTCCAAGCCCATAGAGGGCAGACACTGAACTCACCACGATAGTATCCTTTCTTTCCAATAAAGAAGCCATGGTACTAAGTCTGTACATCTCTATCTCATCATTTACAGTTGCCTCTTTTTCAATATAGATATCTCTATCTGAAAGGTAGGACTCAGGTTGATAATAATCAAAATAAGAAACAAAATAATGTACTGCATTCTCAGGGAAAAAGTATTTGAATTCAGTTGCCAACTGAGCAGCAAGTGTTTTGTTGTGCGAAATGATTAGCGTAGGGACTTGAAGCTTTTGAATAATATTTGCCATCGTAAAGGTTTTACCTGTTCCTGTCGCTCCAAGTAAGGTAATCTGTTTCTGACCAGCTTTAAATCCATCAAGGATTGCCTTAATTGCATCGGGCTGATCACCAGCAGGAGAGTACGAAGATTGTAATTCAAATTTTTTCATATCTTTCATAGTAAGTACTTCACACCAAAATGCAATAATATTTGACAAAGTTACTCGTCATCTATATAATTACTTAGAGCATATTTATTCGATTTTATAGTGATAATGAATAATCTGAATTTATTTATTTCTAGCCTAGAGATATTGGAGCAGGATTCTTCTCAAAAACAAACAGAAGTAGCTCCAACACCAGAAAAACTAAATTCTCAGAAAATAGATGATAAAAATATTACTATTCAGATGAACGCAAAAATACAAACATTACTGAGTACTTTAACAAAAGATCCAGTATCTGATAAAAATTTAGATTTTGATAAGGAAGAAGATAGAAAAACCATCAGTCAGACTTTGGAAAAACTCACTCCTGAAGCTAAAAATACTGAAAATTATAAAACTCTTACTTCTTATATTACAGAATACAATACAAACAAAGAAAGCGCAAAAAAAGCATCAGATTCTACTCAATTACAGATAAACGCATCCCTACTTACTTTGAAACAACAGATTGCAGGTAATTCAATCTCAACTGATAAAAATAAAACTACAACTCAAGAAACTAAAGTTGAATCAAATTCTGAAGTTGCTGAAACAAATGCAGAAAAATCTACAGAAGTTCTTCCTTTTGATCAAATAAAAAATAAGGTATCAGAAGCGCCAAAAGGACAAGTAATTACTAAATTAAATAGTTTACTTACGGTACTTACGGCCAATCCTAAATCTCGAATCCCATGAATGGCTAAACGATGAACACCAAATGAAGATTCACTCTGGATACAAAAGTCTATAAATATGGTAAACGGAGCTGACACACTTGATGTTGATGGCGTATTTGGTAACAAGTCATTTTATGCAGTAAAAGATTTTCAGACTTCTCAAAACCTTAAGAAAATAGATGGAAAGGCTGGTCAAGAAACGGTTAAAGCACTCATCAAAGAAATAACGGGTATTGTACCAAATTCAAATACAGCGCCAATCAATCAAGCAAACACAGCACCAGTTGCACCAGCTGTTGAAGCGAGTAAAGACATAGTATCAAATCCTACGGTAGAAGTGGAAAGCACGAAAGTAGTGACTCCTCTTGAAGATAAAATCCTTCTTTAACTCCTGCTAAAGATTGAGCCACTGCACTTACAGGTTATCAGTGGAAACCTCCAAAAAAATAATCAGAATATCATTATATACTTATTTATAAATCTCAAACACATGGCACTCCCACAAAACTTCAATTATTCTTACCGTGGATTCTGGAAACAGTTGACCAATATATTACTCTTTGCTTTCGTGCTTATGGTAGGATACTGGTGTTATTTACGATATCAGGGCTTCGATTTTGCTTCTTCAGCTTATCTTCCCAAATCTTTACCCAATACTTTTCGTAATTATCAAACACTAAAAGATGAAGAGGTGACTAAACAAGATATTTCAAATAAACTCAGAGAAAGTGATGATTTGGTGAGATATGAAATAGCCAGATATATCAATAATAAAGAAAAACTTACGAATTGGTCTGATAATATCAATAATCTGGTAAGAATGTATACGGAATTGCAAAGTGTAGCACGTACTACAAACAATGGTATCATATTGAGTGATTTCACGATCGAGAAAGATACTATTCAAGTGCGTGGTCAAATCCAAGAACTCAAGTTTATGTATATCAAGAATGGTATTATCGATAGATTTAGTGCTTTGGAATTTGTGGATAATATTACTATTCCTTATTATCAAAAGAATGGAGCCTACTTTGATTTTGTACTCAAAGCTGACGTAGTAAATACCAAAGATATACAAAATACTAATCAAACAGGTAGTATACTTGGTACAGGATCATAATCAGAAGTTTTCTGAAAAGTGAAGAAAATAATCACCATCGTGTGATTATTTTTTTAATATTTTAAATAATCTGAAGACTAGAAGCGTGAAATAGTAGTTATCAATTGACTTATACTAATAATATACATTATTGTAAAAATATATAAAATGCTATTGCATTTATGATTATTATATTTATAGTATGAGTATCTCTATTGATTCAATAGCGATAAAGAACCATATTTGACTGTAGTTTAGTTTTTGATCTTTATTTTTTTGTTTTTGACACACACTTATTTTTGTTTACACACTTTGTTAAACACACACTTATTTTTGTTTTTTGACACACTTATTAATCATTTATTTACACACTTTCCTTATTACATTAAATTTTAAGAGCTTAGCCGCAAACTAAGCTCACGAATCCATCTGGCTTTTCAGATGGATTTTTCATTGTTTGAAATTGGAATCCTACTTGAAAAATATAATAATATTCTTGCATTTTTGTTTTATTTCATTATAATATTGTTAACTCGCTATCTTTAGTGAGCAATCCAATCAAATTAGTCCTTCTTGGTTTACTGGGATGGACTTTTTCTTTTATTGATATTGATTTTATAAAAAGTATACTATGATATGTTTAAATTTTTTTTTAAACAAAGCATTGGGTTATGCTAATACTATCTATCCTTTGGAAAGCCAAGGGGTAGATTTTTTCTTGCAAATATACTACTTAAGAATATATTTTCATTAAGTTCATTATTGATATTTTAGTTATTTGTGTTGAGAGTAGTGATCTCCATCATTCTCAGGTCTGTTCTAGTTTTCTAGAGCAGATTTTTTTATGCTTTCTATGCTTGCAATATTATAATATTAATTTATTATTCTTATACTAAATGGGGATTTAGTTTTATGCGGTCTACTCTTTGGTTTTTCAAAGAGTAGATTTTTTCTATCTTTTAAAAAAAAGTTCTTATATAGTTAAAAAACAAATTATATCGTAATTAATTTGATAAATTTGTTTTTGTGAATTTAAATTTAATCAGTTGTTGAAAGTTTTTGAATGAAGTATTTTTTACTTACTTTGTTGAGATGCGAGAATTAGTTTTTCTCTTGCACTCAGTTTCTCTTTGATGGCTGTTACATTACTCATAATATCAGTATCATTGCGATCCATTGTAGCTACAATATGTTTGTAAGGCATCTTGATTCACGCTTTACGTAATCAGTCTATTATTGCACCATTTACATCGCCGATGATATAATCCATAGGAAGTCCACAATTTGGATCTACTCGGAAGAATACTTTGATTTCCACTCCTGCTTCACCGTATTGCATGATAAAGGTTCTTGTAGAATCTTTTTTGCGCACAATCTCGAGAGCATTCGCACTATCTCTCATTACTTGCATAGCTTTATCAAGGTCTTCATCATAACTCACTGGAATCAGAGTATTAAATTTTATTACTTCTTCACTGGAGTAAGTTTTGATAGGATTGGTAATAAGTTCCATATTAGGGATTACTACTTGTCTAAGATCTAGAGTTCTGATAGTTGTATATCTAATTGTAATTTCCTCAATTTTACCAAAATATGGTGGCCTTCCGTCTATTTCTACAATATCTCCGAGCTTGAGTTCTTTTACATTGAGAATCATTACTCAAGCAATCATATTTCCAAGTACTTCCTTAAATGCAAATCATACACCAAAAGAAATACCTCCCAATATCACTCCCACATCAAATCAGACAATTTCAAATGATACAAATACAGTAATAATAAGCAGAATATAGAATACGATATCATGTACGAGTTTACCTACGCTTTCTTCTTTTTTGGTATCTTTAAGATTGGTATGTTCATAAAATTTCTTACTAGCAAGTCCCGCAGCCCACTTTGCTGCTATAAACAATAAGAAAAATATAATTACCGCAAGTCCTACTTTCCGTATATAAGAAACATAATCAGAATTTATTGCTTGTGAAAAATAACTTGGCTGCTCCGTACTAGCATTTGCAGCAGTTTTCTGATTATTTAATGAATTTACAGGGTTTTTTGTTGTCATACCTCAATAATACTCCAAACACTGTATTTTGTCAAACAATTTATATTTGCAATTTCGCTCAGTCTGGTTATAATATAGTCATATACAATTTATTGCGATACAACTTATTTATTTTAATTATAACACAGAATTCCATGAAAAATCTATCAAAACACTTCGTTAAACTTAGTAAACAAGCTAGAAAAGCTTTTACTCTTATCGAAATTCTTATTGTTATCTCAATTATTGGAATCCTAACAATTGCATTACTTCCTAGAATTCAAGGAGCTCAATCAAGTGCAAGAAATACTGCTCGTAAAGCTGATCTCAATCAGATTGCTACTGCCTTAGCAGCTTACAATGGTGATAATGGTTCATATCCTGAAAAAATTGAAGAATTAGCAGGTGACAACGGTTATCTCAAATCATTGCCAAAAGATACTGGTAAAAAATCAGTTTGCCCTGGAACTTCAAATGGTGATCCTATTGGTTATTATTATGCTAAAAAAGGTGATGGATATGTTTTGGCTGCATATATGGAAAAACAACCTGGAAATGCTAATGTAAACTATGTAGGTGAGTGTGGTGATAGTATGACTCCTAGTGATGCTAAAGTTCCTACATGGACAGATAAGGCTAAGTATGTGATAGAAGTACAAAATTAAACTTTCCAAAAAAATCTCTTGCAAAATATTTTTTTTTGATTAATATAGCACCTAGTAATCTTAGGTGCTATTTTTAAAATCAAAAAAGTAAAAAAAAAGTATCTGATTATAAAAAATTATATTATTTATTATGTAAATTATTTTTAAATGTGATACATTATTGGAATCGATTTGGGTACAACAAATAGTTGTGCTGCGTATATGCTCAGCGATAGAGCGGAAGTAATACCAAATAGTGATGGAATGAGAACCACTCCATCTGTGGTATATATCAAAGGAGACGAAATGTTGGTTGGTACAGCTGCAAAAAGAAAGGCAGTTTTGGAACCAAAAAACGTGGTTTTTGAAGTAAAAAGATTTATTGGTAGAAAATACAGTGAACTTACTGAAGATGACAAGAAGGTTCCGTATACTATCAAAGCAGGTAAAGACGGAGGAGTACTCATTGTTATTGATGACAAGGAATTCAAACCAGAACAAATTTCTTCATTTATTTTGAAGAAAATCAAAGAAGATTGTGAAAAATTCTTGGGACAACCAGTTACTCAAGCGGTAGTTACTGTGCCAGCTTATTTCAACGATAGCCAAAGAAATGCTACAATGATATCTGGTGAAATCGCTGGATTGAAGGTAGATAGAGTAATCAATGAACCAACTGCAGCTGCATTCTCATATGGAGTGGATAAATCTATGAGCCACAAAGTATGTGTATTTGATCTTGGAGGTGGAACATTTGATGTTACCATCATGGATATTGATGCTGGAGAAGATGGTAAAACATTTGAAGTAAAGGCTACTTCTGGTGATACTCATCTTGGTGGAGCTGATTTTGATCAAAGAATAATCAGATGGCTCGCTGATCAGTTCAAAGCTAAGGAAGGTGTAGATCTTACGGGAAATCCTATGGCTATGCAAAGACTTAAAGATGAAGCTGAAAATGCTAAAAAACAATTGAGTAGCGCTGATAGCGTAGAAATTAATATTCCATTTATTACTACGGTAGAAGGAACTCCTAAACATATTCAAGAAACTCTTACAAGAGCAGCTTTTGAAAGATTGATTTCTGATCTATTGGAAAGATGTGTGAAACCTGTAAAGGCATGTATCACTGATAGTGGATTGAAATCTTCAGAAATTGATGATATCATCTTAGTGGGAGGATCTACAAGAGTACCAGCAGTAATGAAATTGGTAGAAGATAACTTTGGTAAAACGCCAAAAGCAACCGTAAACCCTGATGAAGCAGTAGCTCTTGGAGCAGCCATTCAAGGTGGAATTCTTTCTGGTAATTCTAGTGTATCTGATATCTTATTGATGGACGTGACTCCATTGAGTCTTGGTGTAGAAGTAGAAGGAGGTCTTACTCACGTAATGATTTCTAGAAATACAACTATTCCAGTGAAAAAATCTAATATTTATACAACAGCCGTAGATAATCAACCAGCGGTAACTATTCATGTTACGCAAGGAGAAAGACCAATGGCAGGAGATAACAAATCTCTTGGTATGTTCAATCTTGAAGGGATACCACCACTCAGAAGAGGGCAAGCACAAATTGAAGTAACTTTCGATATTGATGCTTCAGGTATCTTACATGTAACTGCTCTTGAAAAAACAACAGGTAAAGAACAAAAAATTACTGTTCAAGGTGCTACAGGACTTTCAGATGAAGATATCGCAAACGCTCAAGCTGATGCAGAAAGATTTGCAGAAGATGATAAGAAAAGATCTGAATTTGCTGAATCAAAAAATAAATTTGATCAAGTATTGTATCAACTCGAGTCTATGCTAGAAGAAAATAAAGATAAAATTCCTGAAGAAGATAAGGCTAAAATAACTGAAATGATTGCTTCAGGTGGAGAACTTAAGAAAAATGAAGCTACTACCAAAGAAGAGTTTGATACGAAACATGCTGAATATCAAAAAGAAATCTGAGAATTGTATCAAAAATTCTCTGCTACAAATAATAATCCTGGAACCGGAGCTAATCCTGATGATATTATTGAACCTACAGAAGGGGCAGTAGAAGGTGAAGGAGAGAAACCAGAAGATGGGAAAGTTATTGATGCGTAATGAGTTGAAACCTTTCAGAATGAGAAACAGACTATCATGGTCTGTTTTTCTTTAGATTTTAAATAGGTTTTCTCTTACTTTTGGCATTGCCCCAAAAGTAACAAAAGGTCTAGTCAAAAACAGCATTTTGCGGTCAGCTTCTAGTGAGTTTTACCTTAGAAGTTGAGACGACCCAAGGGGACCCACGTCTCAACCGTTGTTGGTTAAGCTTACATAATTGGTACTGAAATTGATCATGTTGTGTTTTTGACGTCACTGAGGGATTTATCTGCTCAACTATATATCAGAATTGAAGAAAGAAATTATACATTAATACTTGACAATAGTACTTTAATAGTTATAAAATGATGTAACTCAAACGAGAGTGTTCATTAACATAACCAATAAAAAATAACCAATAAAAACTAAAAAAAATGGGAAAGACAATTATTATTTTACGGCATGGTCAAATAACTATGTATGGATCATCTTTGACTCTAAGAGGTAATGATCTAGCTGATAAAGCAGGAAAAAAACTATTATTTCTGTATCCAAAAGCATCTTTTGAGATATGGAGTGCTGATGATATTCCTACTAAACATACTGCAATGAAAATCGCAAAGCATTTTGATGTAGAAGAAGTATTTTTGTCCTCTGTTTTTAGCAGGAATTACTATTTTGATACGAAAAAAATTGATGAGATGTTAAATTTTATTCGAACCCTGGAATCTAGCCACATCCTTATTATTGTGCAGGAATCACTATTTAGGGATTTAGCACGTAGACTTGGAAAGATTCACTCAAGAAAAGCTTATTGTTGCGGTATAATAATGAATGAAAGTGGTTCCATATATAAAAATTTTGAAATAAAACAACAAAAAAATTAACAAAACAAAAACTAAAAAAAATGGGAAAGACAATTATTGTTTTACGGCATGGTTTTGCTGATAATCAAGGCAATTTACTTCCGCAAGGAAAAGATCTTGCATCGTTAGTGGGAGAAAAACTTTCTGTGTTGTACCCAGGAGTAATTTGGGAAGTCTGGAGCTCTCTTCAAAAAAGGGCATTTGACACAGCGGAATGTATTATAGAAAAAATAAATACATCTCGTCCAGTATCCACCACAAGTGCGCTAAATATGTATGAAGATGTATATCATACTTTCAATTTGATTGAGAGAAGTGAAGCTGAATATATTCTCCTCGTTACGCATCAGTCTAATATTGTAGAAATGTACAAACAGGAAGGTAAAAAAATTCCTGTAATATCTTACTGTGAAGGAGTGGTGATGAATCAAGATGCTTCACAGTTCGAAACGTTCAAAATAGAAAATAATTAAAAGACAAAAAAATTAAGAAAAATGAAAAAGACAATTAAAATCTTATGTTGGGTGCTGATATTAGCATCAGGACTTTATTTACTCTTGTTGGACTCTCAAAACGATTCGTTTTGGTTGCAAGGAGAGCCGAATCATGAGCTATCATTGTTTGGGGAATCTCCTCAACTTTGGTGGTTCTTTATATCTCTTCTTGTGCCTGCAATTGTGTTAGCTCTGATGAGGGCACGAACAGTCGATAAGAAAAAAGTATGGAATTCCATACATTAATTAACAAAACTAAAAATTACCAAAAGCACTAGTATTTTACTGGTGCTTTTTTCATAGTGTAAAAAGAATTTTATTTTTATTTTACTTTTGGCATTGCCCCAACTCCGCTATTCAGCGGAGCGAGACAGTAACAAAAGGTCTAGTAAATCCTGCTATGGCTGAGCATGCTACGGGATTTTGTTGGACGCTTTGAAGTACCCTCACCCCAACCCTCTCCCAAAAGGAGAGGGAGCAGAAATCAAGTGTCTCCCAAAAGGAGAGGGAGCAGAAATCAAGTGTCTC
>CALMFT010000026.1 GCA_937862565.1 uncultured bacterium | reverse complement strand
TTACGTCAAATGCAAGAGCTATTGTATTTATATTTGTAGGATTGTAAATAGAAAAGTGAGAGATTATTTCTTGAATATCCTATCTTTCTCTGCTTGTATCTGTTTGAGTCTTTCCTCTCTCTCTTCTGGAGTGAATTCTTTCATAGCAAGGTTGAACTTATCCTCTTCGCTCTGGAGGTAGTCTATCTTTGCTTGTATCTGTTCTATGGTTGGTGGTTTCTTTTCGAGTTCAGCCAGCCAGCTTTTTATTTTAGGAGCTATGGAACGAGAGAGGTTAGGGAGAACGAACTTCTCAAAGTATTCTGGTCAGTTTGCAGGGCGAACTTCTATCACTTGATTTGTAGCTATCAGAGAACTTCATACTTCTATGAATTTTGCATTGTTGAGTCATTGCTCAATCTTATCAATAGGTGCTTCTGTAAAGAATATTTTACCGTGCATCGTTTCGATAGCGTTATATATATGTTTTATAGTTTGCATATTAGATTTTTTTTAGGTTGTGAATAAGAACTTGTAGCCGTGTTGTTTCATATCCAAGTAACAAAGCGACGCTTTATATCGAAACTCTTTTGTTTTGTTTCTTCGCATAGTAGCTTTCAGCTTTTTGTTGGGGAAGTCCAATAGAGAAGAAATTTCGCCCACGCTTCTTCATGTACCTCTTGTACAAAATCAGGTATATCAGGAGACACTCAGTTATTTATATTTTCTGCCTGCCTTTTCATAAAATTGATATTTTCTTGATATTCGTTTTTTATTATTTTTGTTTCGGTAGAAACTATATTTCTACTCTCCTCTATTCTATTCTCTTCTACTCTACTATACTCTACTCTAGTGCCCGGGTCACTCGGAACAACTTCTCCGGGTCACTCGGAACATAGATTGATACTAGACTTTTCACGTTTTACACCATTCTTCGCTTCCATGTTCATCCACTCACCATAAATCAGCTGTACTACATCTCATACTATATTATCCGGTGGTGATATTTCACCTCAATCTCATATCTTTATTAGCAGGTCGAATACCTGCAATCTTTCCTCATTCGACATTCTCTTTATTGTTTTCGAGAACTTTGTCGGTATACGTATTACGTTGAACATATAGATAAAAACCCTGTTCAACTCCCTAGGCTAGTTTTGCAATGTAAACCTAGGAGGAAGAACAGGATTGTTATTTTTCGCAAAACTATTTAATTACATTGCACAGACATTATAACAGAAACATTTATTTTTTGCAAAAGATTTTTATTCTATACAATACTTTCGATTCGCTTGATATAGATAGGTTTAGATATAGTGCTATCTATAGAGTGTGATGATTCGTAGAAATTCCCTTTGCAAGAGAGGGATTTTTTATACTCAATTCACTATACTTTGACGCTATATTGATAGTTCGAATTTGTGAGCAGTTAGGCAGCCATTTTCAACTTTGCCCACAAAAGAGTAGTTCATTGAACGGCTCTTTTATTTTGTATACTAGGTTACTGCCGTCTACTTCCAAGTTCGCAAATATAAAATTGATGAGTTCTCGTTTTTTCGAAATTTGCGAACCTTTGAAAAGCGTATAAGCTCGATTTGCTAGTTCCAGTATGTACGAAGACGATAAAAGGAATGCCTCATCTCATCGAGAATGGTCTTTGAGTTGTTCATAGATATCTCGTTCCTCTTGCTTGAGCTTTTGTATCTTTTTGTCATATTCATTGGCTGTAATTCAAACCAGCTTCTTTCATAATTCCCTCGAATTCGAGGGAATTGAATTCAGGATTATTCATCCTCTCCCAAACTCAAAGAAACTCCACAGTATTTTTATTTCTGAGCCAATTATCAATAAGCCCCAAGTCATCGAATTTCTTCGCTATATCCGTGAGGGAAATATAGTCCGAGTCTTTCGATATTCCTATGGTATATCATTGAACGATCATCTTTGCATCTTTTGGCGACATAGATTGAAAATTAGAAATTAAAATACTGTAAATTCGTTTTATTTGGAGGATTCGATTTCCCGAACTATCTCATCAATAGAGGATCTCAGTTCGCTTTGTCTCTGTACAATTCCCGCGATTTTCTGGTTCAATTCCTGTATATCGATCACTTCTCTCGTATCCTTTTGTTCCACATAGCTCGAAACGGCGATATTGTAATCATTGGTAGCAATAGCACTGTTGTCAACCACTTTCGCAAAGTATTCACTGTCTTCACGAGCGATAAAAGCACTCAAAATCTTCTTGCGATTCGTATCGGAAAGGGTATTTTTCGCACTTCCTCTTACGAATTCAGCTGATGCATCAATAAAGAGTGTTTTGTTGTCTTTTTTACTTTTTTTCAATACCACGATACAGGTTGCAATCGTCGTCCCAAAGAAGAGATCAGGAGGAAGTTGGATGACTGCATCGATATAGTTATTATCGACCAAATATTTTCTGATTTTTTGCTCTGCTCATCAGCGGTAGAGTACTCATGGGAACTCGACTATCGCAGCGGTACCACTTGTAGCAAGCCACTTGAGCACATGAAGTGTAAAAGCAAGGTCCGCTTTGCTCTTGGGAGCTAGAACTCCAGCAGGAGAGAAGCGAGGATCATTGATGAGTATTGGATTGGCATCACCTTCCCAGTTGATAGAGTACGGAGGATTGGAAACAATAGCATCAAAGGGCTCATCATCCCAGTGTTTTGGATGCATCAGTGTATCCCCATGAGCTATGTCAAACTTTTCGTAATTTATGTCATGCAAAAACATATTTATACGACACAAATTGTAAGTCGTGATATTGATTTCTTGCCCATAAAATCATTGACGAACATTATCTTTTCAGAGTACTTTCGCAAATTTTAGAAGGAGCGAACCCGACCCACAGCATGGATCATAAACTTTGTTGACCTCTTTCTTATCTACCGTTGTGATCTCTGCCAAGAGTTCACTCACTTCCTGCGGAGTGAAAAATTCACCTCCAGATTTTCAAGCATTACTTGCATACATTCCCATGAGGTACTCATATGCATCTCCAAAAGCATCAATAGTATTATCCGCATAGTTTCCGAGCTTGAGATTTCCTATAGATTCAAGAAGTTCAGTAAGTTTTTTATTTCTTTGCTCAACCGTATTTCCGAGCTTATTTGAATTTACATTAAAATCATCAAAGAGTCCTTTGATATCATCTTCACTCTCAGTTCCATGAGCAGACGATTCAATATGTTTGAAAACTTTTGAGAGAGTTTCATTGAGATTTGGATCATTTTTTGCATGCTTGACGACATTTACAAAAAGCTCGCTTGGAAGAATATAAAACCCCTTCTCTCTTACTGTTTCTTTTCTTCAAAATTCCGCATCAGAATCAGATAATTTTGCATAATCAAAATGCTCATCTGGTTCATTTTCATTGATATATTTAGCAAGATTCTCACTAATAAAACGGTAGAATAACATACCCAAAATATACTGCTTAAAATCCCACCCATCGACACTACCGCGCAGATTGTTTGCAATTTGCCAAATAGACTTATGAAGCTCGGCTCGTTCTTGATCTTTGGTTGCCATAATTGAATTATTGAAAAGTAAGAGTTTATATCTTGCATGTGGTTTTTAGCACCATAGATTTATAAACAATTTTTTACTCGAAAGTTTATGAATTTTCTTCATTTTTCCAAACCCACCTTTTATATGAGATAAATATGTTGTCTCTAGCTGGTAGCCGTTTTCAATAACATTTCCTTGATTCCCCTATTATATTCAAAAAGTCCTCAGAAATTTGATATCTCTTCTCGGTATTTCGTTCGAAACAAGTCCGCCAAGGACATCCATACCATTCTATTATTCGAACTAATGAAAGGGATCGAATTCGACTCCTTTGCCTGTTGGTAATTCCGCCATGAGGCTATAGTTTTTTATTTATTTATCTTTCTTTGTATTTTCTTTTGACAATATACAACAAATAGAATATAATGGCTTTGTCGATAAGTTATTCGACTACTTCCTAACCTCGCTTATATGAAAGCAAAGCTTAACGATATATATAGAATTGTAGAAGATTCATTCGACGCTTGTGAGACTGAACGTCTCATATCAGAACTTGAAACTTTGCTTGAAATAAAAGAGAAAGCGGAAGAGGTCGAAGCGTAAGACATATATTTTTTCCCTTCCCCACCCATGGACGCATTTCTCCCTGATACATATGAGCCACCAAAGTCTACTTCTGGATATGTGAAGTTACAAGACGGCAAGAACAAATTCCGAATCCTTTCTTCTCCTATACTCGGTTGGGAATACTGGACTCAAAAAGACTGAAAGAAAATGCCAGTACGTCTCGCATACACAGAGGATAACTACCGTGTAGCACAACGTGAGGCACAAAAGAACATTGATGAGAAAGACAAGAAGGCAAAGCACTTCTGGGCAATGACAGTATGGAACTACAACACGAACGCTATTGAGATTCTAGAATTGGTACAAGCAAAGATGCAGAAATCAATTCGTGACACTTCAAAAGAGCCAGAGTGGGGCAATCCAGTTAACAGATATGACTTTGTTATTACAAAGAGCGGTAGAGATATGAGCACAGAATATTCAATGACTGCTATCCCACCATCTACAACAGCTCCAGAGATTACAAAGGCATACAAAGAAAAGCCTATCAATCTGAACGCTCTCTTCTCTGGAGGTAATCCATTCGAGGAAGCGACAGTAGACGAAGCATTCGTAGCTGATACATTCTAGTTATGGAACTACAACTTGCTACAACACAAGAGATGAGTGAGGCTATCGAATCAATCGATGGCTTCACGGAGTATCTCACTTCACAATGTGAAGAAAATCCGGACAAAGTCTTCGTATTTACGAATAAACTCAAAAAAGCGATAGACGAAGTTGAGAAACACGCAAAACAAGGGGCAATACAGCGTCAAGAGACCTATTGAGAGCTATCAGGCGGATATTCACTCAGATTGACTCAGAAAGCATCGTATGACTACTCCTATAGCCCTGAATGGTTACTTGCTAAAGCACATCTAAAAGATATAGAGGAAACATTGAAATTAGAGATTGACCTCCAACATAAGAAAGGAGGTAGCCCATACAAGAAAATGAGCGAAGTTTATACTTTAGTTACTCCGAAATAATGAAAGACTTACCACAACACACTCCTGACGAACGAGACGAGCTAGAACGAGAGAAAGTCTTACACGCTCAATTCATAGAGGGAAGACGAGAAAAGCAACGCAAAGTGCTACTCGAAAGGTTACGAAAAAGCCAGAGCGATAGGTTACGAAATATTCTTAAATAGGTTACACTAACAAATACAAATATGTTCAATCCAAGCCCTTTCGCTTCTGCGGAAAACCGT
>CALMFT010000025.1 GCA_937862565.1 uncultured bacterium | reverse complement strand
CTTTAAATGCAGCCTTTAATATGTACACACCATGAATGTTAATTTCTGGAACTTCGGCTCCTGTGTACAGCGGAGCAGAGTATAACCCTCAAAAACCATCCATAACTGATGAAGCAAAAAAAGCTATCGTAACTGCTATTCAAGCTCTTATCAATGTTATTAAGACTCAATAATTTTTTCTCTTCTTCTGATTATTAATTATAAATTGACATATTATATATAAATAATCATAGTATATATACAATTTCCTATGATATACACTTGTCAACTTGATTTCTGATCATAAAAAATTATAAGCTAAGATCACCAAATCAGAATATCCCTATCAGAATATTGAAACTGGGTATTTTTTCATTTGAAATCACTTTTATCATATTAGATATTCATTTATGTTGGATCTTCAAAAGACTATCTGAACACCACATATTGCAGTAGAGAACATCAGCAAAACTGCAACAAAATTTACAATCAAAAATTTACCAAGAGGATTCTGACATACTTTCTGAAATTCTTTAAGAAGACTTATCTTAGGTTATTCATTCGCAGGTTCAGTTACTGCTCTCAAAGTTAAAAATGCTCCTCATGAGTATACAGTACTTGAAGGAGTAAAAGAGTCAGTACTTGATATCTTGATGAACTATAAATCTTTGAGATTCAAAGTAGATAATCACATTGATGCTATTACTTGGGTTCCACAAAAATTCACAGATCTTGGAACTGTTACTTCAAATGATCTCAAATTACCAGCTGGAATTGAATTACTTACTCCAGATATCTATTTATTCGAGATTACTGATCCTGCTGCAGAAGTGTATGTAGAATATCGTATTGAGAAAGGATATGGATACATTACTATTCACCAACTGAGAGAAAGAGAAAAAAAATCAGATTCTACAGATATAAACTTATTATTGATCGATAATTCATTCTCAGTAGTGGATTATGTACAATACTCAGTAGAAGAAATTGCAACTGATTTTACAGGAGGAATAAAAGATACTTTGACGCTTGAAATTCAAACTCTTAGTGAAATTATTTCTGCTAAAGACTTATTGAAATTTGCAGGTAAAATATTATCTGATTATGCTACATTATTAATGTTTGATGATGCATTCTTAGATGAATCATTTTTCATAGCTTATGATGAACTCAAATCTAATGAGATAGAAGCACAACCTTCATCTGTAAGTATCAATATCAAGAAACAACCAATTGAAATATTAGGGTTGTCTGAAAGAACAAGAAATGCATTATTAAAAAATAGTATTATGTTTGTAGAAGAGCTTGAACTCAAGAAGAAAAATGAACTTATCAACATGAGAGGAGTAGGAAGAAAAGCTGTTGATGAGATTGAAGATAGTCTGAAAGTTCACGGTAAAAAATTAACAAGCTAAATTAGAAACTCAACAAGAATCAATCTATTACCCACAAATGTTACGATAATATATAATAAAGTTGCAATTTACTTTATTAGCCTCCCAATTTCAGTATTTGCAGTACCGAATGACGGAATTCATTACCCTATTATTGGGTCTTGATCAGAATGGAATCAGAATATATTATTAAATATCAAAAATTTTTAACTATTTAACATTAGCTAATAATGAGACATCAAAGAAACCGTTTGATCGAGTTAAATCTCGGTGAACATATTACGAGAAGCAATTTTTTGAGATCTATGCTTACAAATCTTATCAAATTTGGTCGTATCACTACTACAAATAAAAAAGCTAAAGCTACTAAAGCATATGCTGATCATTTTTTTGCAAGACTTGCAGGATATGGAGACAGTCAAGATGGTTTAAGAAATGCTATTGCTTATACAAAATCTGTAGTATGGACTGAAGAAGATGGAAAGAAAGTTATGAACGAACTCGTTCCAAAATATAGAGACGCTAAATACAATGGAGGTTACACTCAAATGTTCAAATTAGGTTTCAGAAAAGGAGATTCAGCTGAAAAAATAATGATTACATTATTATAGTTTTCAAACACATTTTTAGTTCTTATTATTAAATTTATTACAATGGAGATAACAAAACAAGATTTAAATAGAACAGTCTACGTAAAAAAAGACTGGCTCAGTAAAAATATTGATTGGTATAAGGTTGATGCTTCAGGTATGACTATCGGTAAACTTGCAGTAGTGATCGCTGATCATTTATTGGGAAAAAATAAAGCTCATTATATGGACTTTTGGAATACAGGAGGATTTGTAGTTGCTACAAATATCTGAAAAATTCGCCGAACTGGAAATAAAGGTTTGGATAAAAAGTATTTCTCATATTCTGGATGGAAAGGACACGTTAAAAGTATCGACCTCAAAACATTATTTGCTAAAGACCCTACAAAAATTATATGGTTTGCAGTAAGAGGTATGTTACCAAAAAACAAACTCAGAGATCAAAGAATGAAAATGCTTAAGATGTTTACTGGAGAAATGACTAAATATCATGATTTACCACTTAAGGAAATTAAATAAACATGGAAAAAAGATACTTATACGCGGTAGGTAGAAGAAATAGATCTACAGTAAACGTTAGACTTTACCAAGGTGGTACTGGGAATTTCACAGTAACAAAAACTAACGGTTCAACTATCGGACTTAAAGAATACTTTGGTGGAAATGAATATTTGTATGAAAATTCAATATATCCATTGATCACTATGGGGAAAGAAGCTGTAGGAACTTACAATGCTGATATCGAAATCAGTGGAGGAGGTATCAAAGGTCAATCAGATGCTATCAAATTAGCATTTGCAAGAAGTTTGATCACTATGGATCCTGCTATCAGAGCAATGCTCAAACCATACGGATTACTCAAAAGAGATCCTAGAAGAAAGGAAAGAGTGAAACCAGGTTTGAGAGGAGCGAGAAGAAGACCACAATGGAGTAAGAGATAATTATTTCACTATACGAAAAGATCTACATATGAAAATATGTGGATTTTTTTATTATAATCTGATTCAGATCCTTGACAATAGTAATATAATATTTATTATGCGAAAACAATATTGTAAAAAAATAAAATGAAGTATTATGAAAGATGAAGAAAGCATTGATGTAAAGAGTTTTATGAAGAAAAATTTTGTAGATTTTGGCCGAACTATTTTTAGATGGTTTAGTTATGGGATAACTGTAGTTATATTGGTAGTACGTTACTACAACCCCATTGATAAGACTATAATGTCTGAAATATCAATGATCTGCACTTATGCTGTTATTATGTATGCCCTTTTGCCCTTAATGGGATTTTTGCTTGGCACAACCGAAGACAGTAAAAAACCAGAAGATGACTTGTAAAAACTTTACAAGCTAAAACCTCTCCGTTTTTACAGAGAGGTTTTTTATTTTTGACCTATTCTATATCCTACTCATTTTACAGTTTCAATTACATCTTTCCCAAGCTTCTTCCTTAAACCGCTTATCAATACATCCAGCTTATTTTCAGATTGCCACTGCCCTTCATCACCTCGAATATAATCTGCAAGTTCAATTCTTGAAATAACATTTCCTGGTTGTTCACACAACATCTTCAATACTACTCGTTCATTGGCTGTGCAGTGAATAAGCTTATCTCCAGCATTAATCTGCATGGTATCAAGATTGAGCACCAACTCACCTAGAGTAAACATATCAGCAACATGTGAGTTTTCTATCTTTTCCTTTGTTTCTATCAGCTTACGCACTCTGATTTCTAGTTCTTTCAGATCATAAGGTTTTACAAGATAATCATCGGCTCCCGCATCAAATCAGTCTATCTTATCATCTATTTGAAATTTAGCAGTTTCTAGTATCACAGGAAGAGCAGGGTGAGTATTTTTTATGATCTGACATAATTCTACTCCAGACCTATCCGGCAGCATCCAGTCAATAATTGTGCAGTCAAACTGGGTGGTTTCAAGCATTTTTTCAGCCTGTCCCACAGTCACCACTCGCACTACTTCAAAACCACAGGCCTCCATGTAGAGTTGTATGGATTCTCCGATATCTATAGTGTCTTCTACAAGCAATAATTTCATTTTCTTATTTCATACGGATAATAAATGTACTACCCATTCCTACATGAGATTCTAGCTCAATAGTCCAAGAAAGTTTTTCTACCAAAAGTTTTACAAGATACAGACCAATCCCAGATCCAGAAATTTTCTGATCATGTTTCCAGAATCTATCCCAGATAAGATCTAGATTTTTTGGCTCAATTCCTAAACCCGTATCTTTTATAATCAAAATATTATTTTCTAGAGAGATAGATATCGTGTCTCCAGCTTTAGTAAATTTATAAGCGTTGGTAAGTAAATTACTAAAAATACTATCAAAAGCAGATTCATTTGCTGGAACTTGATAAGAATCAGGAATTAAAATATCTAATTGATGATCAGGATATTGTTTCTTTAAGCCTTGTATGATTTCTTCTATACGAGGCACAATATCAATTTTTTCCACATGCAGTTCATTAAATTCATACTTCGCTAATACAATAAGTAATTCAAAAAGGTTGTTCATATTTACTATCTGAGATTTTAGTTTGACTCCTGTTTGCTCAAAAGAACCTGTTTTTACAGCTAAATCAATGAGTGAATTCATGCTCATCAAAGGTGTTTTGAGCTCGTGACTAGCATTGGTCACAAAGTTCTTGAGATCATTAGCTTGGTTTTGGAGGAGATGTAATGATTCTTGTAATTTATCGGCAATAATCTGAATTTCATCATCTTTGGGACCAACAATCGGAACGGTTTTATCCAGTGAATGAATATCTAACCCTTCTACAAAATCTCTCAATACGTATATTCTTCCCAGAGAGGATTTTACAAATCGACGCGATATCAAAAAAGTAAGTAAAGCGCAAGCAAGAATTGCCAGCCATGTCACTGATAAAAGTTTCTTTTGAGCTTGAACAAAATGTGTAACGTTTATGAATTTTATATCTTTTGTATCTTTAAGTTCATTATTTTGAATTTGACGAATAACATTTTTATTGATCAGAATATATTGATCTTCAACGCGCATAAGTCTATCTACTATCACTCATTCTTTCAGTTCAATAAGTATTTCTGGAGAGAGTGAAATAGAGCGTACATCTTCAAAAAGTGGTCTAAATAAAGGAGTTTTAGATTTTCTCATATCACTATTTATATTTTGTATTCAGATAATGGCTCCTTTGGGTTGAAGTTTAGTAATTTCACTCCTGTACCATTGAAAGAAAAATCCACTATTGATGAGCAGCCCTACTCAAAAGAGTAAAGCCGCTACATATAGTGTAAATTTTAGAGCAATAAGAGATGAAGTTTTTCGTTGCATATCACTTTGCTAGTAATCAAAATTATTGGTCCTTCAATACATTTTTAATTCCTTTCAGAATTTGTGCTCCTTTTTTTAGTGCTGTGTGTGAGAATTGTGATATTCTCTCCGTCATTGTAGTGAATTGATCTTTTGTTGGTACAGTTGGTTTGTTTGCATTCCGTGCCGTAAGGAAAGCACTGTAATCATTTGATTTTATGGCTGTTTGTATGAGATCTTGATTTTTTTTATGATTTACCATTGCTGTAAATTCTTCTTGAGTTGGGATCTTTTGTTCTACTGTTTTAGTAGCGTCAGCTGATTTATTCTTTATGGTAGGTGCTGGTAAAGATTTTAAAGCAGCTACAAATGAAGTATAATCATTGTTAGCAATTGCTGTTTCCATTTGATCTTGAGTTTTTTGTCTTTCTACTCTCGATGTAAAATCATCTTGAGTTGGTGCAGTTACTTTTGTTTGATCAGCATTCCATGCTTTTACAAATGCATCATAGTCTTTAGCTTGAAGTGCGGCTACTGTTGCTGTGCCAAATCTTGCTCATTCCGAATCCTTCTTGCCTGCTTTAAATTCTCCATTTCCTTTTCATGACTTATGACCTCATCTTCATTCAAATCCTCACATCATCATCATTCCTCTTCCTCATCCAAAATCAGCATTTGAATCTGGAGTAAATGCAAATGTTGATACAGTCGATAATCAAATTGCAGCTATAACTGCTGTTGCGAATAGTTTTTTCATTATAAATAATCAGAATATAAATTATCAATCAATAAAAGATTGATGGGAGCAGTATACAAATCATACCTTAAGTTAACCTGATAGATAAAAAAAGCATATGTATGCACCAAAATCAATTAGCCTTTGACAAAATTATGAATAGACAACAATTAAACTTGATTTTGTCAATACTATAGATATTGATTGTTCCGTACTATGCAAAATTTGTTTCCATATTTTCTTATTCCGCTTCTTGTTGGTATTTTAGTCCAATGACTGAAGATTATCATAGATTTTGCTATTGAAAAAACACTCAAGCTACACTATCTACGAAGATCCTGAGGTTTTCCCTCCGTTCATGGAGCAATTATCTGAAGTATTATAACTCTCACGGGAGTAGTGGACTGAATCAATAGTATTAGCTTTGCAATTAGTGTTTCTATAGGAATATTGATATGGTATGATGCCATCAATATCAGGGCTGAAGCGGGAAAACATGCACAATTACTCAATGAAATGAGAAAGCAATTGGGCGAACTCAGAATAGAATTGGGTGAAATAACACATGTAAGAAAGAATTTTAATCTCCTCAAAGAAAGACTTGGACATAGCGTGTGAGAACTCATTGGTGGAGTTATTATGTGAACATTGATAACTACCCTTTTATTATATATATTTGGAATTTTAAATTTTAGTTTTACAGAAATATTCACATTATTACAACAAAATTCGTTTTAAATACGTTTTAAATATAACTAACTCATCTTTAATATCTTTTTGTGAACAATTATGCAAATTACTCTCTCTACTAACATTCTCAAAAGTGTACTCGATCTAGCAAGTAGATATGTAGCCAAAAATAGCACCTTACCGGTATTACAGCACGTATATATCAAAGCAAACGTAGATACTGTGTTATTCCGCGCTACAGATATGGAAAAATACATCGATATAGAAGTACCAGCCACAATAGACATGCCTGGCACTCTTTCTGTTGATGCTAAAACACTTACTGAGTATGTAAAATCACTCGATGATGAGATGGTTACTATGGTGATCGATATGTCAAAAAATATTATTACCCTCAAAACGGTAAGTGATACGATTAAAATTAAAGGCCTAAGTGGTTCAGAATATGTTGGAATACCAGAACTTAAAGGTGTTTCACATAACGTATCAGCTCTCGGTTTACTCAAAGGTTTCAACAAAGTGGATTATGCTATTCAAGAAAAAACTTTCGTACCTGTTCTACAAGGTGTTTCTATCAAAACTAAAGAATATGATGGTTTGAAAAAATTCTCATTTGCAGGTTCTGATAGCTTGAGACTCGCTGATTACAAAGTAAATTATGATGGTGATTTAGAAAATCTACAAGTTATTATACCAAAAAATAATATCACTGAACTCAAAAGAGGTTTGGAATGGTATTTGAGCTTGGGCGGAGTAGACGTATCATTAGTAATGAGTAATAATCTGATTGGATTGGAGATGAGAACTCAGGACATCTACATCAAACTTGTTTCACTTCTTATTACAGGTAATTTCCCTGACTATGAAAACGAAAATGTTATGCCAACTAAATTTGAAACAACGGTATTAGTAAATAAATCTGACATAGAAAAAGCAATCAGAAAGGTGAATATTCTTACTAGAGATACGAATCATTTTGTAATTCTTGATATCAAAGAAGACAGTATAATCTGTGATACTTGATCTCAAATCGATATGTGAGAAGCTCAATCAAGCATCCCAGCAGAAGTTACAGGGCCTGGTTTGAAAATCGGACTCAATGGAAAACATATTCTTGATATAATTAGAGTTATAGAATCAGATAAACTTCAACTCAATTTTATCTCCAATGATAAACCAATAATTGTAAAAGATATCGATGATCCAAATTTCACATACGTATGTAAACCAATCAATCTATAATACTTTTAAGTCAGTATTTAAAATAATAAATATCTCTATATATTCAGACTATTTTTTTAATTTTCATTATAATTTAATATGATCCATCACTTTGGAAAGATTTGATGCCCAATCGGAAATGCTTTAGGTAAAGAAACAGTATTGAGTAAAGCCATAAATAACATCGATGTATTCAAAATAAAACTCAATAATGCATACGATGATTCCAAAACCAAATACGTACAAATGGTAAGCAAACTCGATAGTGGTAAATCTGTTATGCTTGAGCTTAAGGGGCCAGAAGTAAGAGTAAAAAATCTCAACACATTGGAACTCAAAAAATGAGCAGATATAGAAATTCTTTATTGCGATTTTTTTGAAGATAACTCAGAACATCTACTTATAGATTATTCATTGATGCTTGATATTACTAAATGAGCTATTTTAGTAGTAGATAACAAAGAATGTATTAAAATTAAAGATAACCAAGATGGCAAACTTATCTGAGAAGTACTGGCAGATACTGTAATTGCATCAGACGTACTTATTAGTTTTACAAATTACAATCCCGTGATCGAATTTTTGACTCCAAGAGACCAAAGAGATCTTATTTGGGCAGTTCAAAATAATCTGAATATGATCGTGATTCCTTACGTAAGAACTGTTGATGACATAGCCTCAATCAGAGCCCACCTCAACAAAAACAAAGGTGAACATGTTAAATTAATAATGAAAGTAATGATGATGGATTGTCTCGATAACTTAGAGGATTTCTTGCCACATATTGATGCATTTTTGATCTATGAATCTGATATCAATAACTTAGTAGGAGAAGAAAAAGGTCACGAAGTCATTAACCACCTCATTGAGATTTCAAATACAGATGGTAGACCTGTGATTGTGGGCATTGACTGTAAAAAACTCACTTGAAAAACTGCTATAGATGATTGCATAAAAAATTATATCAATAAATGAGTGAGCTGTTTCATGTTTTCAGATGATATCATCGATATGGATGAGCCAACTGATTTTATTATTAGTTTTTATGAATCTGTACTCGCAAATCAAATTATTGAACAACCAATGATAACATACGATCAAGCAAAAATACATCCTGAATATCTTATTCACGATTATATTATCTACAATAGTTACAGATCTATTATTGAACTCGGTGTAAAAGCAGTGATTTGTTATACAGAAAATGGTTACACAGCAGCAAGACTTGCTAGTTATAGACCAAACGTGCCAATTATTACTTTCACAAAAAATGATTATGCTTACAGATATCTCAATCTTTTGTGGTCTGTAAAAGGATACAAAATTGCTCCTGGATTTGATTACAACAACGTAAAACAAATAGGAAAAGAAATAATCAGAATATTATTTAAGGGAAATATCACGCTAGAAGATAGAATCTTAGTGCTACACGCAAGTTCTGCAGCTCCTGATACCTCAAACATCATCAACGGTACTGAAATATACAAATTTAAAGATATTTAGTACTATTCATAGTCATCAAATCTGATAATCGAACGGATATCAAAATCCGCATGATTAGCAGATTTTTTTATAAATCCAAAGAGCTCTTCAAGATTGAGATATTCTGGAAAATAATATGTTACACTTCTAATACTAGTTCTCAAAGAAAAATCAAATTCAATGTAGTTAGGCTTCATAATGGTGCCCGTACATTGTATAGTAACAATATCCTGCATTAATTCATGTGGGAGATCAAGAGGATAACCAATAGCTTGCTGGTACGCTTTCCAGATAGTTTTAAAACTTTGATCGGTGGTTTTATGCTTTGAGGCTCCATCATAGTCTCCTCCGATTATTATTTCAAATTTCTTACCAATATTTTTTTTTAGTAAATATTCCAATTTTCCGATTGAAAAATTACTTTTTTGCTTATTCAGAAAATTTTTCCATTCAAAACGACTATTGATATCAGTCAGCATTCTTTGTCTATTTTCTTTGGCATCATTTTTATATAAATCCACTAGCGCACAAAGCTCTGGATCAAATTCATGTATCTTTGCCCAAAATTGAGAATCTTTTGAAGAATCAATAAGGTCTCTATGGCTAATATGGTTTTCGCTGGGAATAACTTCCAAATCATCTTTCCATTGTCCATCCTTACTAGTTATTTCACTTACGAGTTCATGCACTTCATGAAAATAACTGTAATCAAATAAAAAAGGTATGATGACATTATCTGTAGTAAAAGTTCATTTGAATTCTCGATTATAGTTATCAATTTTATCAGGGTTTTTACTATCCTTGAGGGTCATCTGACAGGACAAATTTACAGTAATTGGTTGGTTTAAAGCAAGTTGAGAAAAATCAGGTGCAGGCAGAAGGCGTAGATAAGCTTGAGACCATTTTAAAGCTTTATTGGGGTTTGAAAAAAGTATGCCTCCATCGTCAGGAATATATTTTACTCCGGCAAGATGAATTTTAAATTGTAAAGTATTATTTTCTGAGTTTTTATGGAAAATAGACAAAATATAATCTGATAAAAGAGCAGGAATTTTCTTTGGTGAATTTTGAAGATAGCTATAGTCACGATAAGCTGGAGCTACTTTTTTCCATGCGTCAATAGCCACAGGCTCTCCACTTTCAAGTCTCAATAAAACTATAGCCAATTCTGGACTTTTAGAATACAGTTTTTCTTTATGGATACTTGGGAAAACATCTAAAAATTCGATTACTTCAGTTTTATCCGGCATAACAAGTGAATTATGGTTTCTTTTACGATTACGCATAGAATATATTGACATATAAATATTTAATCAAATAATAATTTTAAGAAATAATAAATCAAGATATGATATAATTAAAAATACCTTGTAATATCGCAGTGCTTGAGTAATATTTTATTAATCGTTTTATATTATTAATTTCAATATTATGTTTGAATGGATTAAAAATGTATTTGGTGGAGTGAAAGATGGCATCAAAGAAGATAGCAGTACTCTTATCAATAAAGGGAAAGAATTATTGGATCAAGGCAAAGATATAGCAACAGGCGCTATGAATATGGCAACAGGCGCAGTAGAAACTGGAAAAGAAAAAGTTTCTGATGTGGTAGATATGACAGTTAGCGCGGTAGAGACTGGAAAAGAAAAAGTTTCTGATGTTGCAAATAAAGCTAAAGTTGTTGCAAACGCAGGTAAAGATATGGTAAAAGATATCAAAAAAACTACGACTGCATGAGTAAAGAAAGTTCAAAAAACAATTAAGAAATAATAAAATATATTTGTGTTTATTTTTTTGGTAATCTGTAATGTTGGAGTGTTTTTTTCATGGTCATAGTTTTATAGAAATTATGCTTCCTAGCAATAAATCTCTACTTATTGATCCTTTTATAAATGGAAATAAGAAGTGTGAACTTACAGTGGAGCAAGTATTGGATAAAGATATTTCTACTCTTATTCTTACTCATGGCCATCATGATCACATTGGAGATACGCTTGAGATAGTAGCTCAGCATCCTGAAATTCAGATTATTGCTCCTACAGGCATTGTTAGCTGGTTAGAAACTCAAGGAGTCAAAAACCCTATGCAAAGCCTCAACACAGGAGATAATCGAATACACGAAGATATAGAAATACAGTTTGTCCCCGCAGCCCATGATGGTAAAATCCTAGAAACAGAATTTTCATGTATTCCTGTGTGAGTAATCATTACTATAGGAGGGAAAAAAATCTACCATGTTGGTGATACGGATCTTATTCCAGAATTGAAAAGCATATCAGACAATGGAAATATTGATCTTGCTTTCCTACCCATCGGAGGTTTTTATACGATGGATGCTACTGATGCACTCACAGCTGCAAGCTGGATCAAAGCAAAGATTGTAGTACCTATACATTACAATACATTTCCCAATATCAAAGCTGACGATATGGAATTTGCACGTCAACTCATGCTCAATAAATATGCTACTCCAAAAGTTCTCAAACCAGGACAAAGTGTTATCTTAGAATAAAAATTTATAGCCATATACCTATTCAATGAAGGAACAACTCATACAACTCTTAGTGCAATTACCACAAGTTCTCAATGGCGCTGCAAAAGAACTTACAAATCTCTCTAAGGATTTTACTATTCCAAAATTTCATAGTCCCAAAAAATTGTTTCCTGAATCTTATCTTTTTGATACGATTAATAATCAGGTTATTACACTTTTAGAACAAAAGTGATATACTGCGCCTGAAAAAGTGATAGATTTAGCAAAAGTAGAAGGAGCGACATTGGTAGTAAAAACAAAAGAAATATTTGAACTCAATGGAGGGGAAAATATCAAAGTGTTTGTAGAAAAACTCTATCAGGATATTTCACCAAGCACTAATCCCCTCGTTTCATTTCAATTAGTAGGTATTTTCATCAATATTGTAGTAGCTGATGAGTATTATGTTGCCATTCTGTCGCAGATTATAAACAATGAAAAAACATACGGTTCTCTCACAGATTCTGACCTACAAAATATCAAAGTGATGCTTGAATATTCTTCTCCGAATATGGCGAAAAGCATGACTATAGGACATTTTCGTAACACTATTATTGGTCAGATAATGTATAATCTGACTCAAGAAACTGGTTGTGAATATCTCAATTGGAATTACCTTGGAGATCGAGGAACCAACTTTGGTAAGTTTATAGTAGTATTGGATTATCTGTACAAACAAAATCCTAGTGTTATCAATGATATTTTTGCAGATCCTACCTACATGATGGGAGTTATTTATGCAAAATTTAAAGAGATTGAACTCGAGGATAAAGAAGATCAAGCAAGAAAAGTATTTAGCTTACTCGAAGAAAATAATAGCGTAATAGTCTGATTATGGAAAATAATTAGAGAGCTCACTCTAGAAGATTTTACTCATACCTATGGGTTACTCGAAGTAGAATTTGATACTGATTTGGGTGAGTCATTTGCAACTACCCTAGGAAAGGATGTTTTACCTGAATTGGAGAAAAATAATATCTTAGTGGAATCTCAATGAGCACAAGTGGTGTATATGAAAAGAGATACTGATCATCATACAGGATGGCGTCCGCTCCACAAAGATCAGATAGAAGAATTTGAAGAAGGGAAAGATCAGGTAGTAATAATTCAAAAATCTGATGATAGCAGCGTATACGCATTGAGAGATTTGGGATTATGCAAATTTAGGTCTCAAGTAATGGGCATAGAATATATGATCTATGTAGTAGGATCAGAACAATCTGCCTACTTCCAACAAATCATTTGTTTGGCTGAATATATGGGATATATCAAGCCTCAAGCGATGAAGCATCTAGGATATGGTCTCTACCTTCAAGATGGTAAAAAAATGTCTTCAAGAAAAGGAGGAGTATTTAGAACTATTGAATTGATAGACGAAATAGCGAATGCAATTGAAGCGCAGTTTGAAAATAGCGATCATGAACAAGCTCAAAAGTTAGCAATATCAGCGCTTATTATCAATGATACCAAAGGTGATATCTCTAAGGATGTAAATCTCGATATTCCTACTATGACCAAAATGAATGGCGATACAGGCGTATATATTCAATACACTGCAGTAAGACTCAGAAGTCTTATGCAAAAACTCAATGAAGAGGGAACAAGTAACTTCTCAAATACTACTCTTCAAACACAGTTTATTAGCCCCCTTCAAAAGAAGATTCTTTTTGAAGCGTCATTGCTCCCTCTAAAGATCAAAACCTCTCTCGAACTTCTCAAACCTCATATTATCACTCAATATCTTCTCAATCTCTCAGGTCTTCTCAATAGATGGTACAATGACTCACCCAAAGCTGTGGATATGAAAGATGAAGAAAGAAAACAGAACCTCCTTCGACTTCATAGTATACTAATTGTATTTGAAAAAACTCTGAAGCTTTTACACATGCCCAGAGTTGAAAAAATGTAATTTTATTAAAGCAGTATAATAAAATCTTAGTTATTAGAATCTTCTAAAGCTCCCTATTACACTTCCCAATATTCTTGTTTCACTTGTAGGAATAAGTGCTGGATACTCCTCATTTTCAGGTTGTAACCACACTTCATTTCCTTTTTTTCTATAGGTTTTTACGGTTACTCCATCTTCAGTTTCTGCAATAACAATCTCTCCATCCTTGGGATCAATCTTACTTTTATCTACTACTACAAAGTCCCCAGAAAGTAATCCTATGTTTTTCATACTGTCTCCTCTTACTTTTACGAAATAGGTATCCTGAGGTTTATCCACCAAATAATTATCCAGACTAATCTCGTATCTGTTTTCTGTAGGTGGGGCAAAAAATCCCGCACTCACAGATTCAAACACAGGTATTGAACTTAATCTAGATCCAGGGAGTAAACCTTTCTCCCCTCTTGTTAGGAATCCATGATCTACGAGTTTTTCCACAATGAGTGCTACGCTACGAGTTCCTTTTACATCAAAAAGGTCTTTCATCTCACGGTAGCTTGGAAGAGTTTTTTGCTTATAGAAATAATCCATAAGCTGATTAATGAAATATTGCAAACGATCTGCCATCCAGTGGATTTAATTACAATATAAAAGTAGTACAACTGTACTACTTATAATTTGTTCAAACAAAAAATCAAGTCCTCAGTTCTGATTATGTTGCGTTTTTATAAAAAAAGAGAGAATTATAAATTGATGAGATTATTGGTTACTAAAAGCTGAAACCAGACGAGCATCACTCTTATCATTTCCAATTTCAAAATATGCTTTCTTAAGATTATAAGGAATAAACAAGCTCACCATCTCATCATCTACACATAAAGGGAACCACTGATAAGAGCAAGAACCTTTATCATAATAAGTACCAACACAATTCTGATAACCAGCATAATAATTATTTTGAATAGTATCGAAAAGTTTAAACAAAACAGAGGGATTATTAATACTAAACCAGTCTTCAGTTTCCCATAATTCTGGGAAATTTTGTTTATAATTCACAAATATTTTTTTGAGTTCCTGTGTAGCTTCTAGAGTATTTTTACAATCTATTACTGATATGTTTTGATTATCAAAGACTTTTTTAATTCCTTTGTTTCTTGCAAAGGTAACTGTTTCTTGTTCGAGAGTAAGTTTGTTTTCAAAAGTTATATTGAAGACTTCTTGCTTACCTGAATTATCATTTTTAGGAACAGAAGAGTTAAAGTAAACTCCTTTATATTCAATATCTACAAGAGTTTTTGGAGTTTCTTGTAAAATGTCAGCAATATCTTCTTTTTGATCTTTGGGCAAATTTCAAGCTACTGTTTCCTCAAGATTAGCTTTATTAATTCTTGATAGTTTATCTATCAACTCTTGTTTTTGTTAAGTGGAGAGTTTGTGGAACTCTAGCCAATTAATCACATTATCCATTAAATCATCAGAAAAATTAAAGGTTGGTGTTTAGTTCTTTGGAATGGAAAGCTTTCTTGTGGTATCAGCTCCCACAGCAGGTAATACATTTGATTCTTCTGGTTGATATAAGATTACTTGATCTGCTTTGCTAGTTCTGTACTTAATAACTCTTCTGTATTTAACAATAAAGTTTGTACCTTGAAGTGTGATAACATTGGGATTGTAAGTAACTGGTTCTGGAAGTGGAGTAGGAGTATAAACTCATCCTCATTGGTTAGGGACTGGAAGTTCATCTTCACTAAACACCATACTTGTAAAGATAAGAAGCGTAGTTAGAAAAGTAGCAATAATAAGTTTTTTCATAATTGTTTATCAAAATTATAAATGTTTTTTTCATAGTTTAGTATGAAAATATATACATTTAATAAGATTGTTATATATTTTGTCAATAGTAAAATAGCTAATATCTCTTTTTTGCTATAAAATAAAAAATCCAGTTTTTAAGTGGATTTAAGTAGATTGAAATAAGAAATTATTATTTGGTAATACCTAGATTGAGTTCTTTGATGAAAAAGTGTTCCATACGATTGAAATCTGGTAAGTATTTTGCAAAACTTGATTCTATATTGGAGATTTTTCCTGTGAAGATCAGAACTCCAACGAGGATCAAAATTATTCCTAAAGTTTTCTTAAATACGCCATGACTGTTGGCTAGCGGTGCAAATTTTCTGATTATTTTTTTTCATCCTATGACAAAGACATACAGAATAATCCCAAATCCTAGCACATAAGCAATCATACATATAAGACCGAAAAGGAAGCTCGAAGGAAGAACTACAGAAAACAAAAGCGCATAGGTAGGACTACAGGTAGAAAACAAAGGCCCCAGAGAAATACCTAATAATATATCTCACCAAACTCATGTATGCTTTCAGGCATTTTCAGTAAGAGTGCTTGGTTTGTTAGCAAATAAAAATAATGAAATCTTATCTCGATAACTTGGAAAAAGTAAAGTCAGTCCGTAAAATACTATAATTCCACTCGAAAAATATACCCATATTTTAGGATCAATATTGATAAACTCTACTGATAATCTGAATAAAAGTGTAAATACTAGTATAGAAACTAAACAGGAAATTATGATTCTCCATGCTTTACTATTACTTGCTCAAGACGCACTTCCAGAAAAAATTACTGGTAATATAGGAAGAACACAAGGCGCAAGCACCGTGAGTATTCCTGCAAAAAATGAAATAATAATCAGAAGCATGCAATTCTAGAGATAATTTTAAATTACTACTTTCATGATGATACATAAACTATTTTTTTATCCAAATATTTTGTCCACTTATTTCTATAAGACCATCCTTTTGCATTGACAAGAGTATATTGGCTATGTCTAATCTTTCTGGAAACATCAAATCTATGGAATCAAGCGTCATCGTGCGATCTATTTGTTGAAGTAAATACTTGACCAATGAAGATCTCACCTGTCTTACTGAGCCTTCAAATTTTGATTGCTTGGTAAGAGAGGGAATTCATGCTTTTCTTGCGGTAAGTTCGAGAGCTCCGTAGTCCATCAAAGCATTGTATCGGATTCTTGCTTTTCCATGAGGAAGGGTTTGTTCCACAAGTTGTTTGATTATTTTGGATTCAGGTCATTCTTCTTTTTCGATTACATCTCCAAACCAATGAAGCATAATACGCCTGATATTGGTATCCACAACTACTACATCTTCATTCTTGGAGAAGGCTAAAATAGCATTGGCTATATAATCTCCAATTCCTGGTAAAGTAATAAGAGTAGTATAATCTGAAGGAAAAGCGCCGTGAGCTATAATCTCCATAGCAGCTTTCTTGAGTCTGAGAGCTCTATTGTTATATCCAAGTCCTGACCAATATCTCAAGACTTGCTCTGTAGAAGCTGAGGCCAAATCTTCAACCGTAGGGAAAACAGACATTCGTGTTTCATGAAATCCCTTTACTCTACTCACCTGAGTTTGACAAAGCATACTTTCACTAATCCAGATAGCATAGGGATCTTGTGTATTTCTCCAAGCTAAGTCTCTCTTGTGATTTTCATACCAAGAAAAGATAGTATTCTGAAATTCCTGTATCGTATTCTTATCGAGTTGCATATCGTAGTTTTATTTATTTTCTTATTGTATTCAATTTTATTCTTATTTGTGATTTACATACATGCATTGTTAACATCTGTTATTATGTTCCTAGGAAAACATGAATAACGGGGAGCTCATATCTCCTGGCAACAGTAAACTATGAGAGTTTATGATTATACTTATTAAAAATAATCAGATTATAGAAAATTAATTAAAATTATTATTGTGAGAAAAATGAAGTTTGTGAGTATCGTATGGATTACCATGCTATCTCTACTCTCCTGTCAAAAGGATGATTTTGTAAAAACTGTGAATGTAAAATCACAAGTTGCTGAACAAGAAATTACAGTGCGTGAAAGCGGAACCTGGAATGTAAATCTTTCCAACTTCCGTTATGTGTGGCAAAATCGAGTACCAAGTGGATGGAAAAATCATGCAAATTATGGAGTCTATCCCAATATGTGTGCGTATCCCATGTATCTTGGTAATTACCAATTTACGGAAGGACCTAATACCAATCTTTGTGGGATTGCTTCTTACATGATGGGTGTGAATTTGGTAAATCATCCTGCTTTGATGGATGTTCCTTATGGAGTCAATGATCGAGCCATACGCTTGGTAGAATACGCAAAACGCTATCATGTTTTTGATGGAAGCTATGGATTTGGATACTTTTGTAGATTGGCGAATATTGGGATGATGGGAAATGGAAGCGGTACAAAAAAGGGTGATTTTACGAATTGGTCTTACTGCTCTCAGTATACTTTTCCAGGCACTTCCTGGGGAGGATCAAGCAATCGTGAAGTGGTAAAAGCATTTATCCAGAGTAAAATAAGTACTGGAAAACCTTGTGTAGCCTTGATTCGTGTAAAACCTTCCGTGGGCTGTAACGACGCAAATTGTTCATCCTACATTTCTACTAATTCCAATGTCGGAACGGGACATATGGTTTTACTTACAGGACTGACTTGGAATGAGTCTACAGGAATTCATAAGATACGCTTTAAAGATCCTTGGTCAAATAGCAGTCAAACCTATGAAGTCTTGTACTCCACATTTTTGAATAGTATGCTTGCGGCGAGTAGCGTTGGAGTTTACAACGTGTTGGGTATAGATGGAAATTGAAGCTAGGTATTTTTTGAGAGGGGTTTTTCTCCTCTCAATTTTTCAGATTATATTAAAATATTATTAAATTGTATTCAGTGTCCAAATGTTTATAGATAGTGCTTATTTTATCATTAGTAAGAGAATATGAACCTACAAAAAACCATCGTTTTTACGACACTATTTCTTGATATCGTAGGAATAGCAATCATCATACCTGCATTTCCAGAACTCAAAGCATATTACAGTATTACAGATTTTCAAGTAACTTTGGGTCTGACTATCTATTCTTTATTTGCCTTCCTATCTGCACCTTTATTAGGACAATGGTCAGATAAATTCGGAAGAAAAAAACCACTAGTTCTGTGTATTATTGGTACACTATTTTCTTATCTTATTTTATTAGTAACACAGTCGTACTGGATTTTCCTACTATCAAGATTGGTAAATGGAATCACGGGAGGTAATATTTCTATCCTACAAGCAGTCCTTACTGATATTTCTCCAGACAAAGAAACTAAGGCTAAAAACTTCTGACTTATGGGAGCCTTATTCGGAATGTGATTTATCGTTGGTCCAGTGGTAGGATCTTTATTACTCAAATTTGGAGGAATAGAAACTATCTTCTGGTTTGGAGCACTATTTGCTCTTATTGAAGTAGTTCTTATTGTAGTGCACTTCAGTAATACGAACGAACCTAATCCTGCAAAAATACTAAGTTATAATAGCTTCTGAGTAATACGAAAATACTTTAAAAAACCAGATATGAGAAATTTCTTAATTTCACTATTCTTACTTGGCGTAGGAGGATTCATGATCAATGCTACTCAATCTTTGAGTATGAATGCTACTTTTGGAACAAGTGGAGAACAATATGGATATTATCTTGCTCTTGTGGGAATCATTACAGCTCTCAATCTTGGCTTCCTCGTTCCCAAATTCTGGACTAAAAACTTCAGTAACAAACAACTTATCATAATGAGTCACATCGTATTGATTATTGGATACGTGCTTGTGGGGTACTCTACTTCACTCTATGGATTCTTGGGATTATTTTACACCACGATACTTCTTTCTGGTTATTATGTAACTGTATACAATGTAAATATCATGTCAAAAGCACTTCCTAACGAGATCGGAGAACTTTCTGGAATGCTCGCTGGTACCCAAAGTCTTCTGATGTTTGTAGGGCCGCTTATTGGTGGTCTTATCCTCGCCATAAAATATAATATCTATTACTGAGCCGCGATTTGTGCTGTTATAAGTTTTGCAGTAATGATGAGATACGTAACTCAAAAAGATAATAAAAATTTATTATAATCTGAAATATATGCCCGAACTGAAGCGTTGTGGACGATGCCTCAAAGATAAACTGTACATGGACTATCACGATAACGAATGGTGAATTCCTGTGCATGATGACCGCAAACATTTTGAGTTTTTACTACTCGAAACTTTCCAAGCAGGCCTCAGTCGATATACTATCTTAGCAAAAAGAGAAAACTTTCGTAAAGCTTTTGATAATTTTGATCCTGTAAAAATCAGCCAATACACGGAAGCTAAACAACAAGAACTTATGCAAAATGCAGGAATAATCAGAAATCGTCTGAAGATAGCTTCTGCAATCACCAATGCTCAGATTTTCCTAGAGATTCAGAAAAAACATGGATCATGGGATACGTTTATCTGGGACTATACAGACCATCAAGGTATAAACTCCGCTATGCAGCGCAGCTGAAGTAATTCATCAGATCCTCACAGACAATCACTTTCTACCTCTCCCCTCTCAGATCAAATTTCCAAAGATCTCAAAAAACTGGGAATGAAATTTGTAGGTTCTACCGTAATCTATGCTCACCTCCAAGCCACAGGTCAAATCAACGATCATGAGGATACATGCTGGAGGAAGTAAATACGTTCTAAATTAGAAAATTTTTATATACCTCATTATGAGATGAAAAAAGTAGCAACTTGAATAATGCAATGGATATTTCATCATAGAGCACCAATTATGATCTCATGGATTATATTGTTGATAACTTTATGAGTATGTTTTGCATTATATCAAAATCAAGTTACTCATGGTTTTTATGTGTTATTTGCCGTATTACCACTATTAGGATATAGTCTGTATTTTTTGTTTGTATCGGTAAGAGGACTGACATTTATTCCTCTGACTACCATATTACTTGCAGTCGCTCCGTTTACTAATCAACGATTATTATGGGTTATTACGATGACTGGTACATTAATAACATCTTATTTGATTTATTATTTTTCACAAGCTCTACATCTTGATGATTACTTTGAAGGTAAGCATCAACGTTCTATCAAATTAACTCGTAAGTGGTTAATGAAATACGAGTTACCCGTTATCGTCATACGAAGCATGTTACCCTTTACTCCAACTGATCTTATTTGTTATATTGCGGGAACACTCAATATTAGTATTCGCAAAATGTTACTAGGAATATTGATTTGAGAATGAATCATATGCGCTACCTATATACGATGAATACAGTCAATTTTCTCACGTTTTGTGCCATAAATTATTGGATTTTTTCTGACAGAGATCAAATCAATGATCATGAGCAGTGATATTGGAGGAGGAGGTGTAAAGAGATTTTATATCTTCTTTAAATCAAAGTTAATTACGATAGGCATCATTCCCTGAATTTCATCCATTCGATCTACTTGGCTAGGAATTTCATCTAAAAGATAAATTGGTTTTTCTAGATAAGCGGCTATACCCATTTCTAACATGGCGTTAATACCGATATAACCTAGTATTCATTTTTTTTCATAGTTTGCTACTAAGATACAATCCCCAATTTCAATAGCCTTAAAATGTTTTAAGATTTCTTCATTTTTCTTTTTCCATAGCCACTTTAGATCTGCTCAAAGTTGTGATTTATTTTGAAGCGAATCTTTAACAAAAAGAATCCCTTCTTCCATTTCTGGTTCTAGTTCTGGAATATATACTGTATGCCCTATATCCTCCAATTGATATTTTAGTTCTTTAAATTTTTTATAAAAAATCATACTTCCACATATGGTAATTTTCATCCAAATATTAATTTTTAGGGAGATAAAGTTCTTTGCGCGCAATAAATTTATTTAAGGTTCATTGTGCCATCTGTTCAATCTCATCTGCATTTATTCCAAGCTTATTAAGTATAGAGATAAAATTAAAAATCACATCAGAAGCTTCTCCATAGACTTCATCCAAAGTTTCATATTTTGTTTTACAATAAATACCTCTGTATTTTTGAATAGCATCGTTAAATTCTCATACTTCTTGTGTAAATTTATGCATACTGGCATCCAAATCTATATTAAGGCTTTCTTCAAGAATATTAGCTTGTTCGGCAATTTTTTTGAGAGACATAGGATTTAGGAAAAATAAAAAATACCTTCCTATAAAAAACAAATTAAAGGCAAAAGCAAACTATTATCACCTCGAAACAAACTTATTATTCGCGATATAATAACGTAATAAAGGCTCTTTGTTGGTAGTGATTCAGATCCTAATAGACTCATTGATCTCATCAGAAATCTGAGTATCCAGCACATAGACCTCACTATCCAGTGAACAAATATTGAGTCCATCAAGATTACGATCAATCTGCAAGGCTTTACATAATTTACCTGGTCAGTTTGTAAGATTTTCCACAGACTCACTATTACGATTTTTCTTCATGGTTTCAATTCCTGAAATAGGCTCCAGAGCGCGTATTAATACTGAACAAGGAACATCCTCACCATCAGTGACAATATCCATCAATGATTGTTGATGCATAGCATGGATGTATAAATGCCCTGCTGGTTTGTACAGACTTTGAGTGGCTTTTGTTCTTCCCCTACTACTATGCGCAGCTGTATCTCAAGCTGCTAAATAGGCTTCAGTTTCTACAATAATCCCACTCAGAAATTCTCAGTTTATTTTCCTTACTAAAATTTTACCCAGTAGCTCTTTAGCAACTACCATCGGATTTCTATCATAAAATGAGGCTTTTAGAACATTTTTCGACATTCCAATATAATATGTGTAATAAGTTTAAGATAATCTTTCCAATTGACCTTTGCATTTTACTATATTTTTGTAATCTCGTTGAATAGCCCGAGATTTTTTGAGCCAGTTTTCAAGTTCTTCAATGTCGATTTGATCACTACTCGTATATACTTTTTCTGCAGCTTTGAAAGTTCCTTCAGCAGAAAGACCAGCTTCCTCAAATGATTGTCCACTCCAAAACAGAAGAACTATTCCTCTTTTTTGTTTGCTATATCCCACGATCGGATTTTCTTCCAAGAATCGCACCGGATGACCATGTCGTATCTTGGAAGTCGTACCTTTGAGATGTTTTGTTATTTCCTCCACAAGAGTATCACAGATTTTCTTTTCTTCCCCATTAAGGAGATTATTATATTCTTGGATTTCTGAGTTCATAATAAATATTAAGGATAATAAAAAAGTTCTAAGCATCGTATCTTATTCCAGAGGGAGCTTTTGCAATCAATGCAATCAATTCTGGAATAGCTTTGTTTTCTATATCATCAGGAGTTACTAATTGCATCTTAGCTATTACCTTATTCACTTCATCAAAGAGTCACCCCAATACTGGATTTTCTCTCACCATCCATGCCCCACGATTAAATCTCAGAATATTTAATGATTTTTTATAGAATATCAGATCGCATCGCATACCATTCGGGAAAAATCGTTTGATACCATAATGTCTAATCTCCTCCTGAGAATCTGGATAAGACAAAAAACATTTACGCATCGCTTCTATCATTTTCTTATGGGTTGTTTGTCGTTCGTAAGTCATAGTATAAACAATTTTTATATATTTAATACTTCATTTCAATAACACTAATTTTAGTTCAAAAAGATTGACTTTTATAAAATATTATCTATAGATGTTAAATAAATTTATTAAAATCAATGATTAGTAGATGGAAACTAAAATACTTTGAATAGGTACTTCATTGGGAAATTTAAAAATTTCCGAAGAAGAGATCTGTACTATGGCATGACTTGAGAAATGATTTTTGACTTCAAGAACTGAACTTGAGAATGTATTTTATATAGAAAAAAACCAATGAAAAGTGGAAAATATGTTTATTGATAGTATTTTAAAAGCTTTAATAAATTCAAGATTGACTGTTGAAGATATTGATGGCATATTTCTTTCACATTCATGATCACATTGAGATAAGGTAATTAGTTTATCATCCTTAATCGCTACAAAATTAGGAATGAATAAGAAGAAATGATTTATTGCTAAAGATATTAATTCAGCCTGTGTAGGGTTTTGAGATGCGTTAGATGTGGCAAGTAAACAAATCAAGAGTGATGGATATTTTAAGCATAGAAATTATATTGTCGCAGCTGGAGATAATCTAGGGAGCGGACAAAGAGAGCTTACTGATATTAAAACTGGAATGTTTTCTGATTGAGTGGCAAGTATGATTATATCGAATAACCCAGATTGACACTCAAAAATGAATATAATGAAAACCTGATCCGCTATATCACAGTGAGTAGATTATACTAATGTAAAAGCTATTTCACAGTCAGAAGGAGAGAAAATAACAATGCATGATGGCAAAGCATTGAGCACATCACTTCTCTATACAGCGGATGAAATATTTTCTTTATTATCAATTAATAAGTTAACTTCTGAAACACTTATTATTCCACATCAACCAAATGGTAGAATGATAACAAAGCGATCAGATAATTCAAAAATTATTAGTAAAGCTAGAAAAAAATGACACAACATAGTAGTCCACAAAGAGACATACAAAAATATGGGTAATTTGTCAGGTGCGTCCGTACTATTTGGCTTAGATACTGTCTTAAAAGAATGATCAATTCCTTCTTGATGTAAACGTATCATATTAGCTCCATTTGGTGCAGGATGACATATAGCTTGAGCAGAAATTAAATATAAATGAGAAGAATGATGACTATTTAAAAAAGAATACAAAAGATTAAATGAAATATGTGAAAAAATAAATAAATACTTATATGATAATAATGCACCAATATCATATAAGCTGTATGTATCATGATGAGCTATTCCTGATATAAGTAAATGAGTCTCATGGTTTCTTCCACAGAAAATCCCATTTAATAAACTTATATGAACAATAGATGTATTTCATTGGCAATCATTAAAATACCACATACCAGATAAAGAATTTGTAACAAAAACAATTTATTATGAATTTCCAGAAAACAAAGACGCTGATCGTATTCCTACTTTCTACAATAATAATAAATTAATATCATGAAAATTAAATATATATGATGATATAAAATGTATATGAGCAACCAAATCTGGAAAAAATATACGACAAGTTTCTACATTTAAGGACGGCGTAAAGATAGTATCAGAATTTTGTGAAATATTACCTATAAGCAATAATAATAAACCATATAGAGACGTTAAACATAATCTAAATGAAAGTAACAACATTATTGATGATCACGAAGTAAATGCACATTGATCTATTTGATGATATGTATCATCATTTCTATTAGAATATTGATTATATGATGAATCCGCAAGAATTGACTTTCTGTGATGAGGTAAAATAGGGGATGCAATTTCAGTGTATACACTAGAATCACTACCAGAATATATTAAACTATCAAATAAATATTCTCATTTACCTTGAGGTACAAAAGTTCTATTCAATGAAACAAATAATTCTCTGATTGCGATTACGTATCTAGAAAAATCAAATTATAATGATATGCCAAAAAAAGCTTCATGAGTTCAACAACGAGCTAATTGAAACTTAATATGATGATTGCCATTATAAATTCTTCCTAATTAGCTTCTGGATAAGGCAAAAAACATTTGCGCATCGCTTCTATCATATCCTTATGAGTAGTCTGTCGTTCGTAAGTCGGCATCGTGAATTAGAATTCAGAGATGATAATCTTTTTCATATTCATAAGTTTACCATACGCATCAGGTTTATTCATGAGTTCAGCCATATTTTCTGGATTAATTTGTCGATTCATACCATATTTATCTTTACATCGTCCGCATACAGATTCTTCACCTCCATTTTTAGTAAACTCATTCCAATAATAATCTATCTCTTCTTGATCTTTACAATATATCAAGAATGATACTGCTTCCGTAAATTTGAACTCGTCTCCAGCATTGATTGCGGTAAATACTTGTCCGTTCACTTCAAAATCTATGGTTAACACTTTCCCTGCAAAATCTTTTTGGAAGTCCATCAATCCTTCTGTAGGGTAATAGGTAGTAGTAATAAGTTTAGAATTTGGGAATACTGAAAGATAATAATTTACTGCTTCTTCAGCATTTTTATTAAACCATAAATTAGGGATAATTTTTTGCATGAGTAAGAAGGGTTAATATTTAAAAATATTCTGATTAGGTTTAAATTATAAAAAAATCCTCAACGGTTACAAGTTGAGGATTTTAGGCTAATTCATTTTTATAGTTCTCCATTTCGTTCGGCATAAAATTCTTCCACATATTGAACCATATATTCATGTCTATGTTGCGCCATTTCTTTTCAAGTTTTGGTATTCATGAGATCTTTCAATAAAAAGAGTTTCTCATAAAAATGATTGATACTTGGGGTATTAGATTTTTTATACTCTTCTTTTGACATAGCTAAATTTGGTTTGATATTGGGATCATAAAGCCCCCTTCCTTTAAACCCTCAGTAATTAAAAGTTCTGGCAATCCCGATCGCTCCCAATGCGTCCAATCTATCAGCATCTTGTACGATATCAAGTTCTAAAGAATGAAAAGTTTGTTTTTCTTTTACTCCTTTAAATGAAATATGTCTTATGATATTTTCCACATGAGTGATAATTTCCATCTGTATCTGCAATGATTCCAAAAATGTTCTCGCCGTCATTGGTCAAATTTCTTCATCTCCGTCATGAAATTTAGAATCTGCAATATCATGTAAAAGTGCTCACAATTCTACTACCAACATTTTTGCCCCTTCTTCTTTAGTAGCAATATGTTTTGCATTATTTCGCACACGGTATATATGCCAAAAATCATGGCCTCATTCCGCATCTTGGAGAGTTTCTTTGACGAAATTTACTGTTTTTTCAATAATTTCTTTATCTCACATGGAGTTTTAATTAACTAAATTAAATTATGTCATATTCCACAAATACTTTATCATTTACATCTATACTCAACTTCTCACGGATATCTTTTTTTAGTGGTATAATATAACTTTGTAATTGTTTTAACCAAAACATACGAGTTTCCCATTTTACAAATGCAATTTGCACTTGTATAGGAATTTCCACTCATTTATATTTACGATCCTTGTAAACTGGGGTGAGCTATGTGTTTAGGAACCGCTACAAAATACCACTCTCCTATCACAGTCGCACTACTTGGTCACGATACCACTCCATCAAAAGAAAAATCCATATTCTCAGAAAACAATAAAAAATCTCTTATCAATTCAGATTATGTAAGTTTTTTAAACCATTTCTTTGCACTTTCTCTACGATGAGGACAGCCTGGTCGACAACAGGGTCTTTTTTCACCATCGCGAACATCTTCAATAAGACGTCTCACATGATCTTCTCTCGTTTCTGCTTTTTTAACAATTGTTACTCGGCAAATCCACTCATTGCGTGCAAGCGGAGTGAGATTATTTCGATTCGCAATCATGTCTGGATTAGCATTGAGTGCTTGTTGTATATCATCAGGCATTTCGTGCAACTTTCCTCCAGGAACTTCAACTTTATCTGTCATAATAATCAGCGCGTGTTAAATATTATTTATTACTTGGACAAATAATCATCCATCCAAATCCATATTTATCTTTACAAGCTCCAAAGTAATCTCCCCAGAATTGATCTTCCATAGGCATTACTACAGTTCCACCTTCACTCAAAGCTGCAAACACTCTATCACATTCAGCTTTATCTTCAGGCATAACACAGATTTCTAGATTGCTTCCTACAATATATTCTGGACTCATTCCAGGCAATAAATCAGCTCCCATAAGAACCAATTTTCCATCCTTAGAAATTGATGAATGCATAACTTTATCTGCATAAGCTGGATCCATAGGCATATTTGGATCTTCAGGCATTTCTCTATAATAATTAGTTGCGTCTATTTTTGCTTGTAGTGCGTTAGCGTAAAATTTGAAAGCTTCTTCACAATTACCATTGAAATTTAGGTTTGTTACAAATTGCATGAGTAAAAAATTTTATAATATAAAAAATAATAATCTGATTCTATTATTCTTATTTCGGATGAACTTACAATAAAAAAAATCCTAACTAAAATACAGTCAGGATTTTGGATGATTACAAAGTTTTTCAATAAGATCAATTAAGAATATAAGACGAAGGTTGATCTGGTAGAGGTGGTTTTTTTGTTACCACTGCAGTAACAACGTAGTGCGTAGATTCAAATGCTGATTTTTCAGCAGAGAAGCATACTATAATGTATCCCTCTTTTATTATATTTTTCAATATATACGCCACCTCGCCACCACCTTTTGGTTCTTGACCATAATTATTCCTCACTATCACTTCTTGTTCGATTATTTCAACTAATTGTTCAGTTGATTTAATTTCTTCTTCCATTGTTTCATTTTTAAAGAACTTTTTTGCAAAATCGCATATATGATATAAATAATAAATATAATTTGTCAATAGTTGAATAAAAAAACCTCAATCATTACAACCGAGGAGTTTTTTGGGTCAACAGGACTATTTCTGCACCCGATTACACAGATAATGATGAATATGAATCATTAACTGCATTACTAGATCTTATAGAGAAAGCCTTGATAAATTCAAGAGATTTTGCTTCCAGACATACACTCCACTCCACCTATAATCAATAAGATCAGGCATTACACCTATAAAAAGGACTAGCCTGGTCTTTTTTTGTTATTTCAATGAAAATAATCGGGTTTCTTACTTTTTGTATACTTTCACGCACCATATGGGTGTATTTTTCGTAATTCACAGATTTAGACCATAAAACAGCGTATAACCCTTTATGGTATTTGATTTCTATTACTTTTCTTGTTTTTTGTTTTGTATACTTTACCGCACCACTAAAACACGCATTAAAGATCGATAGATTATCTGGGAATATATCTTCAATAATGCATTAAGTGCTTTATATAAGCTCTATTTACTTGCTTTTGCCTGTTTTATAGTTACATGTGTACACAACCAATACCGCACCGCTAAAGCGGTATTAGTACCTTTACTTTCGTAACATTCAAAAAACATGGTACTGTTAAGTGGTCTTAATAGGACTAACACCGAATCGGCTATTTACTCTTGTAAAAGGTGCGGTAATGTAGTATATAGCGAATGAGCCGAAAGGTTCAAGATTTGAATTGGTAGGCATATTCATTCCACAAACGCTTATTCCCGCCAAGGATCTGTACAACCATGCACAACTCTTGAAGAGGTAGCGTCATGGGTACTACAAAGTCTACCTCTTCAAGCATGACGCTATCTCAGAGTTTTGTATGGAAACAACAAAGATGTTTGTTTCTCTTCTGAGGACAAACGTCTTTTTATATCTGCTTGGAGAACTGCTTTATTTCATTTCTACCCGCTGATGCACTATTTTATCAAATTACTCGCAGATGGAACCGACCAGAGAATGCAACTATTATTAAAGCATCCACTTTGGTTAGCGATCCTGATTGCAGGTGCTCAGAGAGTACGAAGATATATTATTCCAAGCTATGAATGACTGCAACAAGGAGAGTTCAAGATGAGTAGGAATGAGTATGCTTTCTTTGGATTAAATCCGTCACAAAGCTGACAAATAACTAGAGCGTTAGAGAACTTAATCCGACATTGATTTATCACAAAATCAGACAACAAAGCAGGCAGGAAACAAATCAACGTTTACCGTTTTACTACCTACGATATCATAGCACCCTACCTACAAGAGCAGACAGCAAACGAACAGCAAACAGACACAAAACAAGCAAGAGTTAGACAACAAACAGACACAAATCAAACAGCAAACAGACATAGTAAAAAGAATAAGAAAGAGAGTAAAGAAATAGAACTAGAAAAAGATTACCTTCCTTCCCTAATTGTTAAAGAGGGGGTTTTAGGGGGAGATGGCGACAATTTCAAAAAAATCATGAATGTTGTCGAAAAAGAAGGTGTGAAGTTTTTGAAACTTTGGAATGCCATCACAGGAAGATCTGACTTGATGGATGAGAAGATCAAAAAAGGTCTGTACAACATCATCGAATCGGTCAGCCTATCGCAGTTTGAAAAAAGAGTCGAGTTATTCCAATCAGCAAGGATGCTTATTGAAACTGAGAAATTACAAAAGTATCTGTACTACAAAATAGAGCTCTACGACTGTGGGATGTTCCTGGGACAGATCAATACCTTCTACTGAGATCTCCTGAGTGTCTTTGAAAAAATCATTTTAGATCAAGATAGAAAACCAACTATGAGCAAGATCAAATCACTCATCAACAAACAATCAGATCCTCTCCCCGAGGTTATTGAAGTCAAAGCAGTGACAGCAACAAATGCGACACCAAACAAAGATCAAGTTGAATATCTCAAAAATCTCAAAAAAACGATGCTGACCAAATTCAGCGTTCAGCAATAATTTTATTTCCTTCTTCCTTACCCATGACCAAAGAAGAACAACAAATGCTTGTCAAAACCTGACAGCCCCATGTGAGTAAAGAAACGATCGAAGAGTTCCTTTTCTCTCAATGCAAACAAGAGATCTCTGATGAGCAAAAAGCATTATTCATCGGAATAGCTCAAGCCAACAATCTCAATCCCTTCAAGCGTGAAATATACCCTATCCCCTTTTGGAATACCAAGCTTGGAAAAAACGATATGCAACCAGTCACAGCGTATACAGTATACCTACAAAGAGCACAGCAAAGTGGCAAACTCAATGGCTGGAATATCGTTATTCACGAAGATGAATCCAAGAAAGTGACAGGAGGCAAGATTACGATTTATCGTAAAGACTGGGACAATCCATTTGAACGAGAAGTATCCTGGAGTGAGATAGTCCAAACCAAGAAAGATGGAACTGTAAACAAGAACTGGAAGGATAAGCCCGCATTCATGACCAAGAAAACATTGATCGCACAAGGCATGAGACTTTGCTTTCCTGAAGATATGGGAGGCATGCCATACGTCGACGCAGAGGTCATTGAAATGGAACCAGTACCTAGCACTCCAGTGAATCTGCAAGTAGCACATTCAGCACCTGAGATCATTGAAGACAAAACATCTGAACCCATCAAGCCTGAAGCAATCATACATTCTTGAAATCTCTCTCTGAATAAACTCCAAACATGACTGAGAGTTCTCTCAATCAAAGGGAACTATGTCAAAAAATCTTATCAAACACAATCACCAAAACTCGCTATAGCCTAGCCGTCACCTTTTATTCTTTTTATACCAATCATCATGCAATTACCAGCACAACAAGAACTTACTGAAGTTCTCCCTATCAGTCACGTATCCTACAGTTCGATCAAATCTTACTGCCAGGATCAACAGTCATTTTACAAAGGTTATATTCTCGGACAACGAGATGAAATCGAAGTCAAACCAAGTTATGTCATTGGTACCGCAGTCCACGCAGGCATCGAATCCTACTGGATCCACCAAAAAGCAATCAATAGCTGAGGTGAAATTACTCCTATGACCAACAGTGACTTTATCATTCTCGCCCAGGGACAAGCAGATCATATGATTCGCAAAGCAGAGGCTGACTGAAATATGGTACGATGAGTAACTCAAAATAGAGAAACCGTTATGAGTACCATCAAAGAAACATTGGAAGCATATCTCAACAAACCACCAAAGTATAAACCATTATACACTGAAATTGATGACATCGTTGCATTTACCGACTTTGAAGGCGTAGATATGCCCGTACCACTCAAAGTAAAAATAGACATGATCGCCGAGGATGAAGAATGAAACCTCATCATCGTAGATCACAAAACAACAAGCTCAGGATTTGAAAAAGAAGATTCTGATATCGCACCTGACTTCGATCTACAAGCCTGAGCGTACTTTATCGGATGTATGAGTATCACAGGCAAACAACCCAAGAAGATCATCTTTGATCAAATCACCAAAGGTAAACCCAATCCCTTCAAAGGTATGCTTCAAAAAGACCTGAGAGAATTATGTGACAAGCACAGTATCGCATATGAAAAATATACCAAAAATGAAGAACTCAAAGAAAAGATCCTGGAAGCGTGAGTATTGGAAATGCCCGATATCATACAAAAATATGAAATAGACTTCTCTACCAATATGCAACCAATCCAAGCATTCATCTATCTGTATAAACAAATCATACTAGACCTCTACACCAAGACACTCTACCAAGTACCATTCATCATCAATCCCTTCAAACAATTTTGATGAGACATCGGCTACAAGAAGTGGCTTGAGGAAATAGCGTAGCATAGTCAGATTATAATAAATTACACAAATACCACTCCCGTATCATTCCCATAAACAGCAAGGCAAGGTCGCATCTTCCGAGCTGTTTCTCGTAGCAGTTATCAGTGACCTATCACTCTGCTTTCATTTATTTACTTGTACACTTTATCATGATTACAAAAACATTCGTTGGACTCTTTATCTTCAATATGCTAGTTACTGGAAGCATAGGGTTAGGATTAGTATCGTTGTTGGTGTATGCACCGTTTGTTTTTGTGTTTGTGGTGGTAGTGGGTATTGCAGGAATGATTACTTGCAGACAAATCAGAAAACAGATCCGTAAAGATATGATGATCCGCAGACTTGCAAGGAGATGGTAAATACTAATCAAAAAAAACTGGCAGGTGTATTTGCCAGTTAGTTTGGATAAAAAATAATCTGATTAATTGAATGGATATATTCAAAGTAGCAATTTTCAGCTTCCTTTATTTTGGTTAGAATGAAAATAAAAATGATACTTTTCAATATTTCTCAATTCTTGAACCGTATGGGATATATCAACGTCTTCAACAAGATATTTTGCAGTTAATCATCAAACTTGATAAATTGCAATATTATTGATATCTTTAAATAGATTTTTTACCTGATTTCTTGAAAGATAATCCAGTCATTGGTCTAAAATACAAGTATATCATGAAGAACTTATAATTTGTGATCGGATTTGATCATCATAATAAGTTCAGAATTCATCTAAGAAGACAGCAGTAGAATCATTCATTAATTCTTTAAAGCAATCCAATATTATTCATGTAGTAAGTTCAGTAGCTTTTCTTGCTCAAATTCATTGAAAATTTGTATTAATGGCTACTATCTTCTGTTTTGTATCTTTTTTGATTTCTGATTTTAATACATCTCGATCAGTAGATTCTCATACTGTATAACTATAGAAATCATTATCACTTAAATCAGAGAGATAGTTTTTAATTTCTGATATCCAATTACCATAAGGATCAAAAATTATAATAGATTTTCAAGATGTATACATATTGATCATCATGTTCAAGGCATGAACTGACTTTCCAAATCAAGACATTCATAGCAAACATGTTATTCATTGTAATTCATCAATAGCAACGCTTAGTGTCTTTCCATCCAAATCGACTCATACTGGCAATTGATCTCAATTAGAATCACTCAATTCATACGAAGTTGTTTGAAGTTTTTTTTTAAGAATAACTGCTGATCATCTTATAAAACAGCTCATACTATCTCATACATTTATTCATAGGTCATCTCTCAGTTCTTTTGGTATAACTACTTGTCCTTTAGCGAGGACTGTCGCATTGTATTGTTTCATATAAGAAGAAGTAAAATATAAAATATCCAGCTGGGATAATTTCAGTATAACTAAGTTTAACTAGAAATCAAGAGGAGGTTAAACTAAGTTGGAATATTAAAATACTGACAAGTATATTTGCCAGTTGATGGGGTTGGTGTTTTGCTTTTCAGATTATTTTTTCTTTGTCTTTGTTGCTGTTTTGATTGTTGGTTGTTCCTCTTGGATATCCTCTGATAATGGCTTAGTGTCGTGAAGTTCTTGTTCAGAATTATCGGTTGTTAATTCAGTTGGAATGTTGGTGGGTATCGTTCATTCTTCTTCAAATATGAGAAGTTGTAAATGATTGATGAGACCTCTTGCATAGTTCTTGAGTTGGGTTTTGCTTTCCTCACTTGGTTGTTGTAATTTATTCTGTCGTCTGTTGAGTTGTGCTACTTGCACTCATAAAGTTTTTGCAATTTCTTTGTCTCTGATACGCAGGGTTTTGAGAAGTTCAATTGTGTTCATAATAATAATATAATAAATAAAAGATAATCTGACTAGATTCACGCTTGGAAGAGTACTCTTGATGCTCTGTAGTATTCTCTTTGTTGTTCGAGGGTTGGAGTTTCTATTGATTTGAAGTTGTAAGCGATAGTGAGGTAGTTCTCAATTCTTGCCATTCGTACTTTGTTACAGTCAGGAAGACATTGATTTCTGAAGTCTCTGATTGCACGTTCCAGCGGAGTAAGTTTCGTTTGAGTTGGGTTCATGATTATACCAATAAGTTATAAAATACAGTTCCTAACTGTGTTCTTACACGTTATCTATAAAAAGACGCTTATCAAGTCCTTAGTGATAGATTATTGGCTTATATAAGAGGTTTTATTAAGTTTTCGGACGAGTTGGTTGCCTTTTTCAGTAGCTGGTCAGAAATACTCATCCAATGCATCTATAAATTTCTCAGTGACCTTATATCTTGGCTTCCAAGAAGATATTTGATTAAGTTTCATGTTAATTTCCACCTCCCGACCGATGGTGTTGGCTTCATCTTGAACCGTAACTACTCAATATCAGTCGTTTGAGATGCTGATTGTGGAATACATGTATTCATATTTGAGTAAAGGCTCTGATAATGCTTGAGCAACAGTAAATGCGGTGTTTTTCATAATTAGTCTTGGTTAGAAGATAAAGGAGGGAGAATATACAGTTTTTGTCAGTTATCGAGTAATGCAAACCATGCTTTTCACTCTTGAAAAATACCCACTACCGTAACGATCTCAGTTCAAGTTTTTCAAAATTCATACTCTCTTTCGATGGTCAGTTTATCTCATTTTTTGAGGGTTCAAGTGTACATGGTAGAGTATAAAACAGTCTAAAATATAGGTGTTTCCTATGGTTTGACGTTATCTAAAAAAAGACCTATAGCAAGTCTATAAGGTCTTATTGTAGCGATAATTGGAGATTATCAGTGTATTATTTTCCTAGTGCAATTTGTTTTCTATATCTATTAGCTATAGGTCGACTTATATATCAATCCTTAGCTAATCTTCATGCAACGATTCCTGGATCAATAGAGATTTTATGGGAGAATGAAAGAATCGAGTCAAAATCAAAAATCTTTGTGCCGATAAATAATTGATAATCTTCTTCATGAATAAGAATCTCTGAAGCAAAATCATTAGCTTCTTTTTCTTGAGGATTATTATCATAATCAGGATTTTCAAATTCTATAAATTGATCTTTTTTGCCATGCAAAAGAACATGTCATAGTTCGTGAAATAAAGTAAACCATAAACCATCATGAGATTTTCCACGAATTGAGACTTGAATTAATGGATTTTTTCAGATCCATCTTGTTGCTCAATTTACATAAGTACGAGAAAAGTATGGAGAAAAGACTACTCCAACGCCACATTCATGTAATGTATTTTTGATATCTTCTCAAAATGATCATGGCTTAGAAACAAGAGATCTTAATTTTATAATACCTTGTTTTAATTTCTTTTCATCATATTCAGGTAATTGAGTAGCACTAATCTCTTTTATACCAAGTCTCAACCATGCTGATAGTGTTGGGACATCAATATCTTTGTATGTCGATTTTCTATAGGCTATAGCTTCAGTCTTTTCAATACGCAACAACGAAGATACACCAAAATAATTAATCAGTTGTGTATATTTTTCAATTTGTGTAGAAACACTAATTAGAATATTTTTATCCACTAATTCTTTATAACAATTTTTAAATTGTCAAAGAAGTGATAACTCTTCTTGAATACGTTGTTCAGCCTCGAGTCTAGCAAGAGTTTCATCATAACTTTTTTGTAAATTATTCCAAAAAGTCATAGAAATACCCAAAGCATTTTGAAGTAAAATTGCTGTATCTGGAGTTATAGGTGATTTTCAGTTAATAATCTGATTAATATGTTTTTCAGTGAGTCATGTTCTTATAGAAAGCTCTGATTGTGTCATAGACCTATCAGTTAATGCTTCCAATAGCGACTCGCCTGGATGAATAACATAGTCGGGAGTAAAACTCATGGTTTTGAGAATAATTGAAATAAATATAATTAATGATAATCCTTATTTAATTCCTGGACTTCAATCTCAGTAATGGTTTCTCGATCAGATAAATCAAACTCTCATACTGGTCTTATAATAATGCGATAGGGATGTTTGATATCAATCGCTATACATCACTTTAAGTTTCATTCTAAACTATGTGGTCTATCGAATGCAAACTGCTTCATTGTAGGAGAGGATTCTATCTGCAAAAGTCTTTTTTGTATCTCACGAGCTTGAGAACCGTACTTCTTTGACATCTCCTTACTACTATTATAGAGTTTTTTATCTTTATCTGATTTAAAAGTGATCTTCATTAAGTATAAGAATATATATAGTAAAAAGCAAATCTAATTCAATACATAGTTAGTGTATATTTTATTTATTACCTTATAGGTGTACTAGTTTATATTTACCATTGATTTCTTATAATGATTCTCTATACTATCATTGCCCTTAGAGGTATTTTATTTCCTATTGAAGAGGTATGACTAAAGCAACGCTAACGCCATGAACTCCAGCTCCAAGATCTGGGCAGTATCAGCAGGTATGACCAAGAGGTGGAACTCAAGGTAGACCTGAAGTTACTGCTGTAAGAGGGAAGCCACTCCCACCTACACCAGAAGCTTGATCGAGCTATGTACTTGTTGATCCGACAAAGCACAATGGTAGCGACTAGGAAGACCCCTCGGGGTCTTTTTTTACTTTATTCACAAATCTTACATAAGCTTTATTTTTCCACTGAAATCCCCAAGTAGAGGTATCATGAGAATTTCATTTGTAGATAATTTCTCTTTCAAAATCATTAAATGAATAATAAATACATTGTTCTACTTCTAAAGTCGAATTCGTATATGATTTTAAGTTATTATTATCATTATGCAAAACATCCTTTATTAAATTATATTCATCATTACTTATGACATTTCAGACTGAGTATAATCAATGATGGTTAATTGACCTACTCACAGTGCATCATGTCACTTCTAGTATCTTAGTATTAAGATTATATTTACATAGATGATATTCTAAATTTCACTTAGTAGGATCATTAAATGGAATCTTCGCAATCTTTAATTTTGCATCAAATCATAATACCAAATAATTCAAAAGTATATAGTATCATCATATAGAGTATATAAGATCATGTAGTGTGCATTGTGTGTAATTTTCTATTTTGTTGTGTTTGATTTTGTTGTAATTAGTCCGCCATTTTGGAACCAGTGAAGATATCTTCTCGAAAGGCTGTATATAAAATCATCTATCAAATCAGCATATAGTTGAAGTAGATATCATTTCTAAATCTTCCATAAACTTTATTTTTTTAGAACATAATGCAACTTTATCATCCACAAAAGATAAAAAATAAGCAAAATCAGGATTGCTTCACCACAATAAATCAAGTAAAACGGTTTTTTCATCTTCTTCGATTTTACCTAATATACCTTCTAAAATCTTCCCATTCGATACTGACAATTTAGATCTTTTATATTCATTGAAATTGGATTTAAAATCAAATTCAGGGCAAATACTCTTTGCAACTTCCTTAATTAAGTTTTCCATTTCAGCACAAATTCTGAGATGTAATTCATGTATTTTATTGCTAGAAGCTTTGTAATTACTTTCCATTGGAGCAATATATTGAAGAATATTTAAAAATTCTTGTTCATATATTCTAAATAATTGCACAAACAATTCTTTCTTATCTAAGTTTAAATTATTATCTTGCATAACATAATGATCAAAGCAATTAAATTAATCATTTTAACTTCTCACTCACTACCTTATCCAAATATCTGACGAGATGATCTTGGAAGTCGCTACTATCAAAATAGTTATTATAGAGTTCAAGATGATCATCTACATTGGTTGTGAGTTTTTCGTCTAATAGTTTTTTAAATTCAAGCTTTCTATTTGATTTGTCTGTAGTCTGTAATGAAGCCATCATTCTTTTATCTGCTACGATCTCATCTGATATATCTGAGAGCATTTTTTTGACACTATCTTCACTACTGAAGTTGGTTCCAAATCTTGTATTAAAGTCACTTACAATATGTTCTAATAGATCTTTTTCTGGTTCGCTCGTACCTTTGAGAGTTGTAGGTATTGGTTGTAATTCTTCATCTTCCGAGAGTGATATTCTTGCATTTGAAGTCATTTTTTGATTTTTATATGACTCAAAATCTACCGCGTCTAATACATCTTGAGTCAATGTGGTTTGTCTCGTTCATAAATCAATCAATTTCTTTTGGAGTATCTTGAGAAATTGATAGAGTTCTTCAAATTCGACTACATCATACGAAATGATCTGAGAGATGAAACCATAAAACTTACAATATGATTTTGCTTTATCTTTGAAATCATCAACTTGCTCCAAAGTCAGATTTTTGATATTTTCTACTACTGTATCAAGCAAACTATGAAGTTTTTCTACTGACACACCACTAAGAATATCGGTGGCAAATTTACGCACTACATATTCATCATAGACACCAAAAGCATCCAAAGCATCTTTGAGATCATGGAGCTTGTTTGCATCTGATCAACTTGCAAGGATAGTGGTCTTATAATATGGCTCAAATGACTTTTTGATGTCATCTTCCTCATTATAAAAATCTAATACAAATGTACTATCTTTGTCTCTATGGACACGATTGAGACGAGAGAGTGTTTGCACTGCATTAACTCATCAGAGTTTTTTATCAACATACATCGTCTGGAGCAATGGCTGATCGAATCATGTTTGGAATTTATTGGCACAGATTAATACCTGATAACTTCCTCCTTCAAATTCGTCAGGTATCTTGTGAGAACTAAACTCATTGATATTGGCTTCGTTTCGAGCATGACCATCGAGATTTACATCTCCAGAAAACGCCACGATGATTCCAAGCGGTAGATTTTTTTCTCTGATGATTTTTTTGAATGCAAATCAGTATTTGACTGCACTTTTTCTACTTCCACAAACTACCATCGCTTTGGCTCTTCATCATACCAATCCTTTGAGATAGACTTGGTTGTAAAAATGATCTATCATAATATCCGCTTTAATTTCGATGGTTGCATTGTGTGTCTCTACAAATGCTTTGAGTTGTCTGTTTGCTTTCTTTTTGTCATATTCTTTGTCATTGTCTTTGATTACTGCAAGCTCATAGTAACTTTTATAGGTGGTATAGTTTGCAAGTACATCCATAATAAATCACTCTTCGATCGCTTGTTTCATCGTATAGTTGTGATATGCTTGAAATTTTCCTTCTGCATTTTGTACCCCAAAGAGTTCGAGGGTCTTATTTTTTGGAGTAGCAGTAAAGGCAAAATAACTCGCATTAGGGAGCATCTTTCTGGATTGGAGTGTCTCAAGGATCATATCTTCATCAGTTCTCTCTTCGGTATTTTCTTCATCATCCAGACTCATCGTTGCATTCATCTTAGAGATCGTTTCTCCTCAGGTGCTTGAGTGTGCTTCATCTATAATAATAGCAAATTTATTTCCTCTCAATTCTCCTATCGTATCAACGATCATTGGGAATTTTTGGATCGTGGTGATGATGATTCTCTTACCAGTTTCGAGGGCTGTTTTGAGTTGCTTTGATCCATCAGTGATAGCTTCCACAACACCTCTCATATGCTCAAATCCACTCACGGTATCTCTGAGTTGTTTGTCCAATACTCTACGATCAGTGATGATAAGGATGCTGTCAAATACATTAGTCACACCGTCATCCATATACAGACTGGTGAGCTGATGGGCAAGCCATGATATAGAATTACTCTTTCCACTTCACGCACTATGTTGGATGAGGAACTTATGTCAGGTTCATTGTGTTTTACTATCTTGTAAAAGCTTGCGAACCACATCAAATTGATGATAACGAGGAAAGATTAGTTTTTTTGATGTTTTGCCTGCTTTGGTCTCAGTGATCACCTGTGCAAAGTCACGAATAATCTTAGATAAGCTCGACTTAGTGAGAATTTCCATCCACATATAACTGGTACGAATACCATCGTCGCTTGGTGGATTCCCTGCTCACTGATTATGTCATTTATTGAATGGGAGAAATCGTGTCTTACTATCTTCTAGATGCGTGGTCATATAGACAAGCTCTGTATCTACTGCAAAATGTACCAAACATCTTCCAAATCCAAACAATGGTTCACGACTACTTCTATCTGTCTTGTACTGGTGCATCGCATCGGTGACCGTCTGACCAGTGAGATGGTTTTTGAGTTCAAGAGTGACCATAGGGAGTCCATTGATCAAGACCACCATATCCACTGACTTGGTATTTTGTGTGCTGAAATATAACTGACGAGTGACCGTGAAGATATTTGCTTCTCGTAATGTAATCAGATCAGGATTGAGTGTAGAATTTGGCTCAAAATACATCAGCATAATATGAGCATCTCTGTCTTTGACTCCTTTTCTCATGACATGCAAGATCCCTTTTTCGCTGATCTCTTTTTGCAGTCTTTTGAGAAACTGTGCTTGATAGTTCTCTCCATAGCCAAATTTGAGCTTCTCTACTTCGAGAGGTTGTGTAGCTTGGATAAACTCCCAGAGTACCATCGTATCGATACACTGCGTACGGTCGTAGTGATCTGTATGATCGCCACTATATCGTTTCTGGACAAAACCATTATCATCCACAAGTGAGCGAGTAAAGAGTTCTTCAAATCATGATTCACGAGTATTGGTAGCCATAAAATGAGAGGAGAAAAAATAAATAATCTGACGCTTATTGTACGATGATCTTACCAGTCACGGCATGATAGATCAGGGAGGTGCGGTATTCTTCAATAAGAGCGATTTCTTGTTCGATCTTGTCGATCGCTTGGTCTATTTTGGTATTTTTATCAACTATATATTGTATAAGTTTTTTTTGAATATCAATAGAAGGTAATGGTATTGTGATATTTCAAACGGTATCAATATTAAGATTTAATTGTGTTCACTCTTTGCCTAATCAAACATAAGCCAATCAAGATGCCAATATATAATATAAAAACATCTTATCAACTTTTTTGCTAATGTGTCAGAAAGTAACAAAACCATCATGAATACAACATTTGATCTTTGTAATAATGGGTTTTCATACAGATCAAGCAATACTTAGAAATAAATCTCATGGATACTGTTTCACACTCAATGATGCTCACAATTCTGATAGTTGTTGTTCTGTTTCTAGTAAATACATATCACTTGCGGTTACGTCAGAAATTCTCACCCATGCAAATTCTCCGTTTTCATCAAAATATTTTTTATCATCAATCGGTCTGGGTGATGCTCATCTTTTTATATTTGATAACATTTTTAATCTTCTAACCTCCCACCCCTCAGGTATCTGTCCAATCCATACAATCCCACTATCTTTCATCTTGGCTGATAGATCGATGCCTTTGGTGACGGCTTGGTGGATGATGGCTTGTTTTTGTTCTTGTAAGAATGAGATAAGTTGTTTCTTCTTGGTAATAAACTCGCTAATCTGTGTGGTTTTGGTATCGAGATAGCTGGCGATTGCGGTTTGTGTTGGGAGTGGGGGGAGAGGGAAAGATATGTTTGATTGTTTTGTTTTATTGAGTATTGGCAATACAACAGATTGAGAAGATTGTAAATGCTCTTCTTGTGATGCCAGGATTAAAAATTTTCAAAATCATTTACTGACTTCAGAATTAAATATAACTCCATTTATTTGCTGATTAAAAGTTAATGCACATCAAGCAACTCACATTTTACCAACAGACCCAATACAACAAACCATAATATCATCTTTCTGTATTATAGAATTCCTCTCTAATCACTTTTCTGAAATTTTTTCCGATGAATCAATTAGATATTCTAATTCATTTAAATTATCTGGCTTAATTCGAGGTATTCAAGTTTCAGAATAATTTTCTGGATCTGCTTTTGGTGGGGTATAACCAGTTTCAATATGAGCAATATATTTCAATCTTTTTACTTTCCACGCCTCAGGAATCTGTCCGATCCATGCGATACCGCTATCTTTGTATGATGCATTAGTTGTGGTCATAGAGCAATGAGAGGAGAGATAAAATGAATAATTCTTGATGTGCAAAGTAATAGTTATACTCATCTATTTTTCAGTAAACTTCTAGTTGTTCTGTGATAATATCTTCTGATACTTTTTGGAGAGTTAGTTTTGCTATTGATTGATCTTGTGTTTGCGATGATATTTCAGTTATTCTTCAATCTGTTAGGAGCAATGTTGTGATAGATGACTCAATGGAATCGTCCGTTTGTACTATTTGTAGTGGTTCTTGTTCTATAGTTTCCTGTACTGTATTCATCTCTTTTGCTCTATCGAGCTTGTAGAAGAGGTAACTTACCATATTCAGTCAGTACAGTGCTTCTATATCATCTAATATTTCAGTACTATGTTGGACTGAGTTTCTTACAGCTCACATAAATCAAGCAAATAAATCACGATATGCATCTTGTTTTGCTATATTACTTTGCAAAGAAAGATTAACAAATGGGATTAAACAATTTTTAGAAGAGAATAGTTTTTGCATAAGAGGGACTCATGTCATCTCCACTCATTTCATTCCTAATAATTCTGATTTACAACATTCTTCCAATCTAATACTCGCCTCTTTTAATGCCTGAGTAAAATGTCCAGATTCATATAATGATCTTGATACGCTATTTACTTCAGGATGAAAGTCGGGAAATGGAAGAGTGATAGGAATAGATGGCATTTATTTGATAATATCGTGTAAAACTCCATCAGTCTCTTCATCTAATTTGAGAATATCTTTTGCAATATCTTGTAGACTACGAGGTGGCGTATATTCATAGAAGTATTTATTAAAGTTGATCTCATAACCAACCTTTTGTTCTTTGTCACTGATCCATGCATCAGGAGCAAAGGGTAATACTTCTTTTTCAAAATAGACTTGGATATCTTGTTTGAGAGGAATATTCTCTTTGTCTCTAAGGTCGCTATCCGTTTCAAGCTTTCATTTTTTTGATATAATATTTCATGACTCATCACATTTTGGTCTCTCGATGATAACCTGTATATATCCAAAATCTTCATTATCAAATATCTTCGAAAATTCACTATCTTCAAATGCATCAAAGAGCTTATAGATTTTGTTAATATGTTCTGGTTTGAGTTCAGCTCTTTTACTTCAAAGACTCTTAGTCATCTTACTATAGAACTGATCGCTAGTTGCATTAATGAGTTGTATTTTCCCTTGTTTGTGTTTTGATTTTCTATTAGTCATAATCCAAATATACGTCCCGATACCTGTATTATAAAACAGGTCTTTGGGCAAAGCTATAATAGCTTCAAGATAGTCATTTTCGATGATATGTTTTCTGATTTCACTTTCTCATCCTCCAGCGTCTCAAGTAAAGAGTGCTGACCCATTATGTACTGATGCAATACGAGTCCCGAGTGGTGTATCATGCTTCATCTTGGAAAGCATATGGAGAGTGAATAAGAGCTGTCCATCATTGATACGAGGAGTACCTACTGCAAACCTTGGATCAAAGATTTCTTTTTTCTTGCCAGTGGCGAGTTTATCTTGATCTGTTTTTCGTGATTTTCCATAAGGAGGATTTGTCAGGATGAAATCAAACTTATCGTTTGTAAATCAGTCGTTGGAAAGCGTTGATCCAAATGCCACATGATTATCTTTTTCTCCTTTGAGGAGCATATCAGCCTTACAGAGTGCGTAAGTCTCAGGGTTTATTTCTTGACCAAACGTGAAGATATTACCCGTACCATGTATACTACTTTCATCTCATTGGATAAAGTCTTTAGCGACCGATAACATACCTCCACTACCCACACAAGGATCATAAATCGATAATGATCTATCTTTGATTTGCTCTGATACTGGCAAAAATAAGATATTAGTCATCAAACGAATTACCTCACGAGGGGTGAAATGTTCTCCTGCTTCCTCGTTATTTTCTTCATTAAATTTTCTGATTAATTCTTCAAAAACATATCACATGTCATGATTGGAAAGATTATTTGGTGAAAGAAAACCTATAGCATCACTAAATTTTTGGATAAGAGCGAAGAGAATATCAGCTTCCTCAAGTGTTTGGATTTGGTTTTCAAATTTGAATTTTTGGAGAATGTCTTGGATATTGTTACTATATCCATTGAGATATTGTCTAAAATTTGTTTTAAGATTTACTGGATCTTTGAGAAGACTAGTAAGCGTAAATGGAGAAGTATTATAAAAATCATATCCAGTAGCCTTTTGCAAGATTGGTTCTATATTGGTGAGTCTTTCTTTGAATTTCTCATATTCCAATAATACCTTTTCTTTGGTCTCTATAAGCTCACTGTCAATACGAGTAAGAACCACCATAGGTAATATTACATCCCTATATTTACCTTTAACATAGATGTCTCTAAGAATATCATCTGCAACTTGCCAGATGAAACTTACGATGGATGAGTTATTTCCAGTATTAGTTAATGTCATTTTAATTCATTATTAAATAAAGGCATACTGCATTTCTTATATCCAATACTATACGAAATTCCCATCAACAATCCAGTCAAAAGTAAGGAAACAAGTATACCAAAGCCTTATTTATCCACTCTATCAATAGATATTACGGATTGACAATTCACAATAAAAAGCTCATAAAATATTGTGATTCTGCTTCTGACATTGGAGTAATTTCAATCTGTACTTCTAGCGATTGGACTCTTGAGGAGGTTGAGGAGGTTTTGGATAAGTAATAATAACTTTTTCTACTGATTCATCATTGAGTTGGAATTCATAATCGCATCATTCTTTTAGAACAAGTTTAGTGGTTTTCATGGTGATTTACAACATATAAAAGTAAAAACAATCTTTTATATAAGCATGATGCAATGACAAAGAAAAAACAACACAAAAATCACCAAAACATATCTAGTCTTGGTGAAGCATTATCAGCACTACTTAGTTTGTTTCAGGAAATTGACTGATCTTAATGATCTTCTGATTAATTTCCTCCACTTTAATCCCTATCAACCAACACAACTCCTGGATCTGTTCTGATGGTGTTTTATCCTTGATCATAGCATATCGTTTATCGACTTGAGTGGTGATTTTCTTATCTTGTGAGATTGGTCAGAATTTGTCTTTGTAGACTGTTTCAAATACAAGCATGATGGTTTGAAGAAGTGATAAAGGTTTGCCATTGTCTTCAAAATGACAAGTTTCAAATGGCTTGAGATTTTTGATATTGTATTGTTTTGCGAGGGCAATGAGGTCGTCATATGGTCAGATTCGAGTAGGTTGATTTTGATTATTAAGGAAAACAATATCTACTGCTTTACCCTGTCAGTGCATACCGATATGTTTGATATTAGTTACGATCTTACCTGGTCTAGTTCTTCACTGGCTGTACAGTCGTTCTTGCCTTTCTTTGGATCTTTTGGATTCAAAAACTCTTGCATTGGGATAATGTTTGAGAACTTCAGATCGCCAGAGATCAAACTTTTTTTTGAATCCTGGTTCTAAGAGATTGATATCTGATTGTCTTGGTGGTTCTTTCATGAGGTTTGGGAAAATAATAAATAATCTGACTATTTTGGTTGGTTAGGGTCTGTTTTGGTCGGGATTCTTCCTGAGAAGTAACCAGTAATAAACGCCATCATGATTTGGATATATTGCTCACCTGTAATCTTACCTAGTGACATTCCGAGAACTGCTCCGATTACGAGGATAAATACAGTAAGTTTGATGATGCTTTGGAAGAATGATGGATAGTTCATGAATTATTTATGAGGAATAAAAGATTGTTTGAGTTCTTTGAGATCTTGTTTGATCTCTCAGATATTTTCAGAGATATAGTCCATTTTGACTTGGAGTTTTTCAAATTCCGTTTTATTGACGTAGGTCTTTTCGATATAACTGATGGAGTCAGCAAGCTGATTATAATGCTGAGCAATTTGCCAGGTTCGTGAGATGGTAAAACACAGCAAGCCAATGAGTGCAGTGAAGGTAATCGTGATCGCATTGTCTTTGAAACTAAAGTTCATATTTAGTTGGAATTATTAGGTAAAGCATCTCTTATTTCTGATGGTTTTGCATCTTCAGGAAGATGATCTGCGTCGTACGGTAGTGGTTCAGTGACAGCATATTCGATCCATTGTTGTATGAGATAATCAGGATGTCCACTTTCTAGCTGTACACCGATTCAAGTCAGGATATCCTTCATTTTTTCTTGATTAATAGGGAGTTTGATATCTAGTGGTGACGTTATAATATCTCCTTCAATCGGTATAAATGTTTGGATGCGATTGCCTGCAATTATCATTACTCAAAAATCCTCTTGATCATCGGGGATATTAATAACACCGAGCGGTTTGACTCACTGTAAGATTTGATCTGTGATATTACGATATAACATGGGTTTATATTAAGAAACTAAAAGAGATGCATTTTTTACAAGACTGGCTTTGATGATAATTGCATTGAGTTGAACAGCTAATGACACCACTGCTGGTGCAGTATAATTTCTATACCCCGACATTGTAAATCCGATTCCGATGATATCTCATTTTTTCACTCGTAAATTATCAGCTGATACGGTCACTCCATTGAGTGTACAAAACCACCCATTCCAGCCATATCCATCAGAGTAAAGTCAAAATGCAGCATAGCCATTCGCTCTTACAGCTCTTCTATTTCCAAAATCATAATGATCAAAATTCTGAGTATCAGCTCATCCAGTTGAGAAATCAGTCCAGTTTCACTCAGCCCTGATGCTAATATATCCATTGAAGCCGATCGAGATGAATTTTCTTGGTCAGAAATAATATGTTTTAATTGTTCATCATCATAGATCTCCACTGATGGTTTCTGTGATAGCAAGGTTTCTAAATTCTCTATAATTGGAGCTACTAGATACTATATAGGTATCATCGAAATCTAACGATATTTTACTATCATCTATTGCTTTTCAGACTTTATAGAAATAATTGAAGCGTGAGAGAATTCAGATATTTCCTGGTTGTCTTTTATACAGACTTACGAAATTGAAAAAGAAATCTTCAGTATCCGTACTATCTATTCGTATTCCTGTAGAGTGTCTTTTGCTATGCCCATAGTGGTACAAGGATCCGTTATGAATTCCGATACGATAGAAGTTCGTAGTACTGAGCGTTCCTGTTCTCTCGACAACAATTCGATAGACGGTATTTTTGCTTAATGTAAAAGTTGCAGGAAAAGCGAGATAAAGATTTTGTAGTGAGTTTGTCAGTGCGGTCGCAGAGATGGTCAGTTCAGCATTAGCATTCACGAGATTACCAGATGGTCATCAGACTCCGTCAGGAAAGATATACATAATCGTCGCACTCCAATAGTTCCAAGTGGTCGTAAAATACCCCATGTTATTAGTGGGTCATGATCGTTGAAGTCCGATAAAATAATAGTTACTATTATCAGTAGTTCATGATCTTTGACACACGATCCAGTAATCCGTATTTGCAGATAGAGAAAAATTACCCACTCCTGTGAGTTCATACAAAGTCAGTGTTGTAGTCAAGGAACTTGCAGGAACAGTGAATACTGCATTGGGATGTACCAAAGCACCACTTGGAGCTCAGCTGTTATCGGTTTCTATTCTAACGGTCACATTATCAGTCGGGAGATTTTGTTTGTATAACCATACAGAAAGCTTACTCGTCGTCAGCGATGAACCCAGTCTGAATTTACCAGCAACTTTCACATAGTTTGGGGAATTCAATCCAAATTGCACAGCACTTCATCAGCTTATATTGTATGCATTCAAAATATCCTGAGTACCATCGGTCTCAATTCTAACCCTCACTGCATCTGTTGGAGTCCCATCTTTCCTGAGTGATAGGCATATTTGTTTGATCGTGGTATCACTATCAAAGATAACTTTTTGTGTTTGTTTTCTTCTATCAGCAATAGAATATCATAGATAGGTTTCAGTATTCTGACTATTCTGTTCTAGTCCATTAAACTGTTGGAGAAAATCAAAAAATAGGTCTCGAGTATTTGCAGTCCATAGGGCGTTTTGATAGACTTCCATATTTCCTTGATCAAAGACATTGGATCCTTTGATTTTGGTTCTGTAATAATTTGTAGTATCCAACGCACCACTTCTACTAAGGACGATTCGATATTTGGTGGCACCGCTAAGGGTAAATGATCATAAAAACTGAAAAATAGTATTGAAGGATCCAGTTGATAAGGCGGTATAATTAATCGTACATTGAGCGTTTGCATGAGCGAGTACTCCACTTGGACTATCGGTAGTATCGGTCTCAATTCTAACAATGAGATTATCTGTTGGATTTCCTTGTTTCCATAGCGACAACAAGATCTTATCAATTGTAAGTGATCTGTTGAGTATGAAGCTTTGAGCTATCTTTTCTTGGTTTGTTGTTTGATACCCAAAGTGTGTATTGGTATCTCGTACGATGTTACTTGCTCCTTCCAATTGATTACTCAAAAAATACTCCTGACCAGCCGAGAGTCAGATTTGATTCGTATTTACTCATCAAACTGTTATTTCTACTTGCTGATTGGCGGTTTTGGTTTGTGCAAAAAATCCATCAACCTGCGATGTGCTTTCATAGTCATTATCAGACAACCGCCACTTCCCCATCTCATGGTTGAAGCCCATTTGAATTGCAAATCTCAAACAGCCACTATAAGCAATCCAATTGGTACCATCAAAATAATGCAATTGTCCATAAGGGTAGAAGTTCGTACCATTTGCCTCTATTTCATAGTGATTGGTTGCTGAGTTTGAGGATGATCTTCTGATATCAATGATATACCTTTGATTGGGAGTAAGTATAACATCATTAAATACAAAAACACTCTCTTGAAAGTTTGCAGAGAGATTGGACGATAGAATGGAGGTGGTCGAAACAGCAATCACTGTGGTTCTGTCCATATCCATAACACGACATTCTACATTATCTGTTGGTGATCCCACTTTTCTGATCTGCACTCTCACGCTTCTGAGAATATTGTCGGTACCGATCAAGAATTGGAATTGATGCCTGATAGAAGTTCCATCTCCCATTTTACATGCTCATCCTCCATTGGTTTGTTTGATGATCAGTTTATCAATCACTCATCTTCCTGCAAATCCTGGTTGTCCTCATTTTACTGCTTCTCCAGCCACTTGTACAACGGTGCTATTTTGAATTGATCCGACTGGTACTTGAGCAAGTTGTGATTGCATTTGAAAATTGACACCATCTCGTTGGACTGCTACCCGTTGATTAGTTTCAATATCTCATGCGGTTAGATCACGATCATGCATTTTCTTAACTGGTGCAGTAAGGCTTCCTTGAGTGGTATTTACTGAGGCAGTCACATTTCCAGTATTATCCTGATGTGCTTTGAAAAAATAGAGAATCCCTTGAGGAATAGATGTTGGATCAGCAACAATACTCGCTACTATAGGACTTGAGTAACTGACATTGTAGGTGTTTGCAGGTCAGATCGATGGAGCAGAAAAGGTCGTAGCTCCTGATTGGATTTGGCTGATTGCACTTGTAACAGCATCATCAATGGTTTTGATAACACTACGTTCATCAGTAACGGTATTAGTAATATCAATACTAGCAAGTGCGATATAATTACTTACAGGATAACTTGCACCAAAAGTTATCTGACCAATACCAAGTCCTGTAATAGGATTGAGTAATGGATTATCGAGGTTGTTTTGAAAAATCTCAATCCATACTTTCTTAGGTCATGCGAAGGAGAGATTTTTGATAGCAGTGTTTTGGAAATAGACCATTACTTTATCTCCATTACTTTTGAGACACTTGATCAGACCTCCGCCAACCGCAATCTGAAAGTTATTTCATGTCACATGACTAACTTGCAATCACTCAATAACCCCACCATTGGTTAATGCCAATAATGGTGCAGAATAATCTGCATCTTGGTTTGCTATATTTCCATTGAGTAGTGAGCATCTTTCCATGAATTCCTATAGATATGGCTGGTAAAATATGCCACTACTATATCCAAGGAACAAGAAAGTAAATCTATTGATAGATCTTGATTAATAATTTGTTATTACTTCAATTCTAGTTTTTGCACTCTTCTATTAATCTCCTTAATTTTCTCATTAAGTTCAATCGTTTTGACTTTATTTTTTGCGAGTTTGAAGGTTACTTTTGGCATCTCTCAGGCAGTGTAGGATTTTTCTATTACCTTCAATGGTCAATCATAAAACATGATATCGTTACCTGAGTTGATATATACTCTTACCATATCTCCTACATCACAAAAAAAGAAGTCAGAAATATTTGGAGCAATATCAAACTCCTTGATACTATCTTTTCTCTCTTGTATATAGTTATTGACTGCCTCTTGGATATTTCCATTATTGCTGATACTTCTCTCAATTCTTCCAAATTTTCCAATACTGGCAACATCCTCAGCAATGATCAAGTTAGTTGCATCTTTTCCAAGACAAGCGTTACACATTTGTTTGATATCCATCACAAGCTTTGCATCTCTGATGCTTCTATCTAATGGGGAGTTAAGATCCCAGACGAGCTCTCTATAATCATTTCAAATTAATGATCTATCAATACCGATTGTCGTTTGGAAATAGAGAATATTGCTTTTGACGCAATATTCATAGGTATTTTGTCTCAAATCTTTGAGAATATTACCGATGGCCTCTCCCCTAGGATATTCTTTACTCACTACTTCAGTCACATCACAACTCAGGGTTATTCCTGTATTTTCTCTTTGATTTAATCCATCTAGGATATTTTGCAACAGTTGGGTGATGGTGCCAGTAAAACTGATCTGACTATAGATAATTTTATCATCAAACATACTAATCAGATCTTCTATTTTGATCATCGTTGTCGTCAGTGAAGCTTCAATACCTCTGATATATCAGCTTATTAATTCTTGTTCAGTGCCATCATCATTCCCCAAGGTCACTTTGATGCGATTGTTTTCCTTCAGCAAAATCAATGCATCCTGTAATGATTCGTTACTGATACTCAGTTCTCCTGTAGAGATATCATTTAGTTTCATAGTGCACTGAAATCCTACCACTCCAAAGAGCTGTCCAATAAGACTATTATTTCTATCATAGATATATCCTATAAGTGCCATAGTGATTAATGTTTAAGAATTACAAAAGAGAGTTTTTGAAAGATAGTGCGATAGAAAAATCACTAGTTGTCATGCCTCCATCTTTGTCATAGATGACATATTTTGTAATTGCCTTGACGGTCGGTCGTTGAGATCCAGGAACTCTTGTTCATAAGATATTTGATCAGTTTTTTGTTGCTGTCTGTTCTTTTCCATCAATGACGATTACATCTCCAGCTATGGCATTAATATCAAGCATAAACCATTTTTGTGCGGTGATGTTGTAGACCGTTAATGGCGTATTCACCGTACCATTGATCGTGACGGTGATCCTAACAGGTTGATCAGCATTAGATGTTGTAGCACAGCTGATCTCATTATAGGTCATATTTCGTTGATTGCTCATAGAGTTTGGTAAGGAAAAGCCTCCATAACTTCCTTCCTGACCATAAAATACTGAATCGATAATGGAGTAAAACTTAGGATCCGATGCGAACAATGAAACTCTCCATCTTCTCATAGATCCATCATTATGATCGTTGTCTTCCTCAATTTCATAATCCACTGGTTGTTCTATTTTACATTGAATGATCCATTCCCTATCTTGCTCATCAATTATTTTGAGTTCTTTGGTTTCCACACTAGACGGTATTCACTGAAGTGCAAAAACAGCATCCAACCAATCCATACCCATTGAGCATTTGGATCTTGTAGGTGCAATTATTAATCCTTCAATGATAATTGTTCTCCCTCTTGCATAGGTTGGTCAAGTCAGAGTTCCATGATACCCAACAATATCCTGCTTATCATCAGATACTTTGAGTTTTCTCCATTGCACATCACCAAGAGCTATCCTGAAGTTCGCAGTACTATACATCAGATTATTTCAATCTCGGAAGAATTGTTTTCAGATCATGAGAAGGTAGTGAAGTAAACTGCAAGGAGTATACTTGGAACGGTAAAAACTCAATCTAAAAACCATGCTCGGTGAAGCATGGTCAGTAATTTGTTTTATGAAAACTTTGGTATGAAACACTATAAACAATTAGTGTTTTATAGTAAATAATTTATGCAACAACTTCTTCATTGTCTAGTAATCGTTCCCAAACTGGAACCACATGAATAGTATATCCATCTTCTTCTATAATCTTTTTCTCATCATAGGTAAATATATACCCTTCTGAGAGTTTACATTTTTTCATTGCCTGAAGTAATCACTGTATCTCTCTTTCCTTATTATGGAAATCGAGTGTTCGTGTAACCTGTATAGCTTGTTCAATCTTGAGTGATAACGGCTCTTTAATAACAAAATCACACTCTCTGCCATCATTAAAATAATACAACTGTTTTCATCTTCTATACAGCTCAATCGCAACAATATTCTCAAGAATTCTTCATTTATTTTCAGAATAATTGTTACCTATTTTAATAAATCCAGGATCTATCATATAAACTTTTTTCGGTTGTGTCATTTCTACTTTTGGAGAATAACCAAACTTTGGACATTCGATGATAAAGAATGCCTCCTTGAGGTGGGAGAGGTATCTTCCAAGTGTTGATTTAGTTCCTGTTAATCATTCATCTTTGAGATGTTTTTCAAGTTTCGTTAATGAAAGTAATGAGCTATAAATATTAAGAACATAGCTCATAAAGCCTTCAAGAAGTTTTTTGTCTCTTACATTATATCTATCAATAACATCTTTATAGTAAGTAGTTGCATAGTATTCATTCAAAAGCTTTCTCTTTTGGAGATCATTTGCATCAATAACTTCAGGATATCAACCATATTGCATATATTGTTGGAAGGCATCGTAAACAAGTCATTCTTTATTTGTACGCTCAAGACGTTTAGGATCAATATCTTTATGCTTGAGATATTCTCCAAACGAAAAAGGAAGCATTAGATTATGAGTATATCTTCATCTAAGCTCTGTACTTACTTCCGTAAGTAGTAGTTTTGATGAACTTCCTGTTACAATAATTTTATATCTCTTATTATGGAAAGTTCTAAGTACTCTCGATCGTTCAGGTATATTTTGAATTTCATCAAAAATAAGATACTTTGGATCTTTTTTATACAATGCATAGTATGCTTTAAACATAGAATCAATATCTGCTATTTTCAAACCACTCAGTCTATAATCTTCAAAATCAATAAACAGAATGTCCTCTTTTTTACACGCATTACTGTCCAATAGATGTTGGATGATTTGGTAGAGAAAAAATGTCTTACCAGCACGTCTTGGTCAAATAATAGCAAATATATTTGCATAGTTTTGATGGAGATAATCATAATTATCTCTTGCTATAAATGGGGGCAAATCAGCGTCATGCCACTCCTTTAAAAGGTCTGAAAA